>NZ_JAWRXA010000018.1:0-48357 GCF_046535275.1 Chryseobacterium sp. SIMBA_029 | reverse complement strand
AAAGCAAAAACAAATTTGCTCTGGTTTAATTATTTATTTTTGTCCTTTAATCTGTATCGGAGTTTCAGGACTAGTCACAATGTCATGCTTTATTTTTTGTCTGTGACGGTTGGCAGGACATCATTTAATAAAGTAACCAACATTTTTCCGGGCTCTTCCCAAGGGATCAGATGGGCAGAATTCTCAAACCAGATTCCTTTTTTGGCTGGGGCTTTTACATTTTGGAGCCAGATATCCGTAGGTTCAGATGGCGTTGTGTAATCATGGCGTCCCATGAACATGAAGACGGGGATCGGAAAGCTTTTAACGCCTTTGAAATCTACGTTTAAAAATTCAGGTAAAAGTCTTTTCAACGTAAAAAGACTTCCTGCGCCAAGAGCATCAAGATCCTTTTCCGAATAGTCTGAGAACAGCAGAGGAGCCTGAAAATAATACCTTGAATTATTCCTGAATGCAGTAAGTCCTCCATAATATTGTGGCCATTTTCTGGCAATGATAATTCTTGCTCTTGTTATGGGTTGATTTCCGGGATAGGGCGCGATAGATTTCAATTCTTTGATAGCTGTATCATTTTTTAAACTTATGGCTTCTTTTAGAGCGTATTCAACGCTTAGCCGTTCATTATCTCTTGTATTGATGATCTGTCCGATGCCTATGTATGAATAGAATAGATCAGGTCTTTTCAAAGCTGCGTTCATGGAAACAATAGTTCCCCAGCTGTGCCCCATCAGTATGACTTTTTTCTTCTTATATTTTTTCTCAATATACTCTGCCAGTTGAATAACATCTTTTACATACTGATCAATATGTATGGTTTCTCCTATATTAATGGTATCATTAATAGCATAGGTTTTTCCCGCCGCTCTCTGATCGTAATTAACTACCGTAAAATATTCCTCAATGGGCCTTTGAAACATCCACATCACCGGAGATATAGGGGAAGCCGGTCCTCCGTGTACAAACAGGATAATGGGGTTTTCCTTATTCTGGCCCCTTATATAGACCTGCTGTTTTATATTTCCTATAGTAACAGAATAGCTCGCCTGAATACCATTAGGCGAAACAATAGAATCTAAGTCTCTAATGAATTTCTTTAGCTTTTGAATACTCATCATTTAAAACCTTATTTTGGGCGAAAAATGCGACTGTCCAAAAAAATAAAAGGGCTGATAATATTTTATTTCTCATAATTTTTGATTTAGAAAAATTCGTATTGTGTTTACTTTATGAGTCTAAAATTTATTTTGAATGTTACAGTGTTATTTTAAGTGATTATATATCAGTAGTTTGTAATTTGTTTCTTTTGTTTGGAAAAAATATGTTCAATACATCGGGATTGTTATTGATTTGAAAGGCAAATCAAAAAATCAATGATTTTTAGAATTAACCTTTTTCATACGGGATAAATTGTAAAAAAATCAGTATTTTCGCAGTCGGAAATGATCTTCGGAACTCAAACTATCAAACGTACAAAGGATATAAAGTCTTAGGCGTACAGGTTGTAGGAGGAATGAAAAATGAAAAATTACTTTCTAATAAATGTATTGAGTGATCAATAATATATACATAATTGATTATTAATTACTTATATAATGGGCTGCGTAGTTCAACTGGATAGAATATCAGATTTCGGCTCTGAGGGTTGGGGGTTCGAATCCCTTCGCGGTCACACAGACGGACAAAGCATTTTTTTGGATGCTTTGTTCGTCTTTTTTATCACGTAACTTCCTGTTTATGTATAAGATATGATCGAGTGCGGAATTTAGTTTGGGTGTTCGAAATGCATTTTCTTCAAATTCAAGTTTTTCAGCTAAAATCGAACACAGAATTGAGCGTTTTGTCTCTGTATCTCCCTTGGCATATAGCTTTGAAAGGTTTGGGATAACATGTAAAGCATTGTCTATTTTTTGTTTTATGTCTAAATTTTTTCGTGTTAACTTTCGATCATGTAATGCAATTTCGAGGTTGTCAAGTCTCATTTTAGTATCGGATTTTACAAGTTGATAATCTTCATAATCAAGCATGTCATTAAGATACTTTTCACGGGCACTGTCTAATTTTTTATTTAGGACTTGAATTTGTTTTGAAAGATCTTTCTTTTTGTCATCTACATTTTTCTGAATATGTTTAAAATTGTATAAGATGATTTCTTTCAGAAGCTGCTTTGCTCCATCATTAAATTCCATGTTTTTCAATTGTTCTTCAAAGGCTAAATTGACGATTTTCGAATTGTGCCGATATCCGCATTTGGAATTACAATGGTAATAGTAGTAGATTCTTAGCTTTCCTTTTGATCCGCTACCGGAAATATGTTCACCACATCTAGGACATTTTAAAAAGCCTCGTAGAGGCAATTGCTCTAATGATTGTATTTTTCCTTGGGGGCGTTCTTCCCTGGTTTTTCCGTTAAGCACTTGTTGAACTTTAATGAATAGGAACTCAGAGATCAAACTTTCGTGTTTTCCTTCAACAATACATTCCTCTTCTTCTTTGTAAGCTTTTATAAATACTTTACCACAATAGACAGGGTTTCTAATAGAATTATAGAATGAACTTCGACTAATATCAGCCCCTTCCATAGAATTCATTTTCTTTCTTATCTGTTCAATAGCATATTTACCCTTAGAAAGTTCATTGAAAGCCCACCGCATATTTGATGCTTCAGGCTCTTTTATGGCGATATATTTCCTTCCATCTTCAGTACATTTATTAATATACCCATAAGATGCTGTTCCCATAACTCTACCTTCTTTCTGCGCTCTTCTCATTCCGAAAAATGTATTTAATGCTCTTCTGTCATTTTCAACTTCCGGAGCAGCAAGATAAATTGCAAGCATCATTTTATTCTCAGGAATGCTTGTGTCTAAAGGTTGTTCAATGGCCTGTGGAGATATATTATGATTCTCTAAAAGCTTTATCATTTGATAGGCATCACCGGCATTTCTGCTGAATCTATCCCATTTCGTAAATAGGACAAAATCAGATTTTGTGCTTCTTTTTTTTATATAACTAATATATTTGGCCCATTCTGGTCTGTTAAAATTTTTTGCTGAGTGGTCTTCAAATATCGTTTGACCGACCGTTAAATCATTTTGCTTGCAATATCTCTCAAGTCTTTCCAACTGATCTCGTTGGGAGTAACCTTTATCAGCTTGTTCGTCAGTAGAAACCCGAATATATAAATCTGCTGTCTTCATGATGCTTCTTGTTTAGATTTAAGGTGTTAGTATCCAGTGCAATATATGGAATTATTTTAAAATAAATTCCTTTATAGTAAGCTCTGCAATTTTGTGAATTAATTCCGAAATTTCTTTTATTTCTTCATCAGATAATGAAAATCCTGCGTCTGAAAGTATTTTTTTTGATTTTTCAAACGGTAGTTTTTGGACATGAGTTATAGAGTATATCGATTTAGACATCCTTGGTTTAAAATTATCTTTTTTAAATCTCCTTCTATGATCCTTTTTCATAAAGCTGACTTATTTACGGAATGTCTTTAACACTAGTCATTTTATTATTCAAACTTAAATTATGATTTATAACTGATGATAAACAGTTAATTACTTAGTAAGGGAGATAATGTCCTTTATTGACACTCTCATTTTTAAAGGGATTATACAAATCAATCGGAGTATACTTTGAGGTATTCAATTTTCTTCAGTATGTCTTATATGAATGAATAGAAATTTTGCATTCATTTTACTTCAATAATAATTTGAAAATGAAATATTTTCCATAATAAACCGGTAAAAAGGCAGCTAAGGTATAGCGGTCAGCTATCTTCTATTTCCACCCAAAAGACTACGGCATAAACGGTTTCCTCCCTAAAGGTGCCCTCCAATTATTCCGTTTCCTTTTGGCTTTCCGCATTGTCCGCTTAGATTATCTGCTTTCTTTTTTTCGGTTTTTCTTTTGAAAAACATCTACAGAGTCTTATGGAGGCTTTAATAAAGGAAGGAGAAAAGGTGGAAAATAGAGACATTAATTAAGTGCGGGAAATATCAGTCTCTGCCGTACTCAGAGCAAAAAAGATGAGATTTAATATAGTTAATGAAATTAAATTAAGTTATTCCAGACAAGGAAACTGTGAAAGATTAATAACAGACTCAAAAGATGCTGTTGATGTATTTAGGGAACATTTTGACAGTGATGAAATTGACTATAGAGAATCATTTTATACACTCTATCTAAGCCAGGCGAATAAAGTTTTAGGAATAAAGAAAATTTCTGAATCCGGAATTTCCTCAACTATTGTAGATGTTAGGATTATTATGCAGGCTGCTCTTTTATGTAATGCATCATGCATTATTATTGCGCATAATCATCCTTCAGGAAAGTTAAAACCTTCAACGGATGATGTAAAAATGACTCAGAAAATAAAAGAAGCTTCTAAATTTCTCAACATACAGTTGCTTGATCATTGCATTCTAACCTCTACCGAATATCTGTCATTTGCAGATGAAGGGATGTTATAGGTTTTTTTAAGAACATATAATACAAAGAGAACGGCAATTAAAAAATTGCCGTTCTCTCTATTTAATTTTTTTTGGCGAAAAGACCAGTCCCTCTCTTTGATCGGAAGTGTCTTTTCGCTGCTAATTAGAATAGTATGGACTTTAATAATCAAACAGTAGATTTTGCTTTGCTAATCATGTCTTATAGTGAATTATTGATGTAGGTGTAAGCATCAGCATGTACCGTATTTCACTTCATGTTTAAATGGATATTCTGAATAATCTTAGCATTAATAAGATCTGTATTTTTAATCCTAATTTTCTGATGACGACCACCATTTCTTTCAAATATTTCAATTTCCAATACCTGACCATCCAGCAAGGTAAATTGGTCCATAAGATAAATAGCCTTTGCTTCACTCTGATGACTGACAGCATGAATTGGTTCATATGTACGGAGTGGTGTTAAAACTTTATCTTGAACTACTGTGCGTTTCAGTCTCTTTTTATCAGCTATTTTGAAATTGATAAAGTCAACATTATAATTGATATTACTTCTGTTCTTTAACTGAATGATAAAATAAAACTTTCCGTCATCTACATACAGAGAATTTAACAGAAACTGAATCCCAAAACTTTTTGTGCTGATATGTTTAATAGTACGCTTAGTATTTTTATACAGTGTTCTCATCATATCTTCGATAATCGATGATGGGCCTCCTGCGAGTTCTTCAAACAGTACGTCAGTAGAATATCTATTTTCAGTAGTCCTTTGTAGCTTCAAAAGGTCATAGTTGAGGGTCTGGGGATAGGAACTGTATAACACATCAAAGGTGTAGAATCTGCCGTCCTGAGTAATCACAGAAAAATTGGTTTCTTCATCAAAATCTCTTACTGAAGATTTTATCCTAAGGACATTTCCAATTTCATCCGCTTTGCTGGCAATTAGATAATTACTTCCTAAATCTACATAGCGGATAAGAGAAGGAAATAATAGATGTGTCGTTTTATTGTATGTAATTTCCATTTTGTAAGGTTCTAATCTCGCTTGATTGAGGGAATTAAGACCTGTTGTTTCCTGAGCACTTATTTTATATGCTGAAAAAATAATAAGGGCTGATAACAGCCATTTATTTAGTATACATTTCATTGTTTTTTTTATTATTGATTAATTATTCTTTGAAACTAGAAAGACCTGATGTCCTGCTTTTATGGTAACTTTTGGTAATCTGATTTTTTTCTGAAAATAGCCCGATATACCCTGAACGACTCCACGGGTAAGATCAGCGGCGACCTGTTGTCCTGCAGATTGGGTCATCATAATATTTGTTCCCGAATTCTGGCCCATATTACCTACGATATCAGTCATGGCACTCTGTTCAGGAGAGTAGGGAATATACAGTCCCAACTGTCCGTCATTATCATGAACGTTGATTTCAACAGGCTGGATAAACCCATTATATTCTATAGCTGATATTTTCAGCTGTAATCTTCCACCCTGAAATTTACTCATAGCTTTTAGCAGTGTTCCCGGTGGAATTTTAACTTTCCCAATGATTATAGGTTCCAGCAGTCTTAAAGATAACGTGCTTTCAGCAGTCATCAATTTTGTTTCATGAATTACGGCGCGGATACTATTCCTATTTTCAAAATTGATCGAATGTTCACTCTGAATGCCTGTAAATCTGTTCTGATGAAGTCTTTCTAAAAATAAACTATCAGAAGGTTCATGATATAAACTGGAAACAATACTGCCTCTAACTTGCTTTACTGATGTAATATCTCCTTTGTGATGATATGGGACTTCTTCGGAGGTTTCTTTCACTCGAGCTTTTTCTTGCTGTGTAGGTATCGGAAGATATTTTGCCGCCATCTGATACGATTTTTCCATCAGTTCAAGCTGGTCGTTGATTCCGACACTCTTGGGTAGCAATTCTTTTTGAGATGCTTCATTTTTAAGCCTGCTAATCTCCCGCCTCAGATTATCAACTTCCTGTTGATCCCGACCATAAAAGGAACTAAGTGCCTGCTGTGTGTTTTGATAGCTGTTTACTGCACTCTGATTGGCTGCACCAATATTTTTAGAAGGGGCATTTGAATTCAAATTGAACGCTTTATCATTCAAATTATTTGACGAACTTGAATCATTCCAATAATCAGATAGGGTAGTTAAGGCTTTCTTTTTTTCTTCATTTTTCTGCTCCAACAACTGTTGTTCATAAGCTTTCTGTTTGTCGGACTGAAGTTGATCAGCAGCTGCCTGCGGAACGGACGCATTAAAACCTGCATTCTTAGCAATGACATGATCTTTATTCGGTTTAAAGATCAGGTATAAACACCCGGCACAAACGATTGTCATTAAAAAAAAGATGACAGGTTTCTTTAATTTTTCCCGTTGTTGCTTTCTGGTATCTTGAAATTCTTCTTTATTGGGAGATCCAGAAGATCCTTCTGTAATTCTTATTTTATTGTTGATTGAATCTTTCATTTTAATGTTTTTGATGTGAATGGATTTCAGGATTTTTCTTACGATCAGTGTCTGAGGGAACACTTTTAATATATGTTCCGGGAATAATCTTTTGAGTATTTACAGGTTTTGACCAGATCTGTAGAAATGCAAAAACATTTAACAGTAGATAGGTAGCAAAAAAGATCTTTGTAAACATTCGTTGTCTATCATAAGGCAGGGCTTTCCACTTTTGCTCTGCCTGATCAATATAACTGTCTATGGCTGTTCTTAACTTTTTCATGATACTCGGTTTAGCGGTCAACAGTTTCAATATCCCTGTTCTCAACAACATTAAATTTTTCTATGGTAAATCCTTGGGGATTGTTGTCTGACCTTACTGAGTTGACCAGTGAGCAGTTGGTAACCAGACTGCGTATGGTCAGATTGCTTGACCGTATAATGAACTGCCTGGCGAAGGTCTTCACCTCATAAGGGTAGTTGCTGAAACTGGCAACCACACTATCCACTTCAATTCTTTGCTGAATATTTCCGGAAATAATTCTGTTATAATATCCTTTTTCCGAAAGGTCTTTATAGTAGTCAAAGGCAGACTGATCAGCCATATTAAAAGCTCTTTTGACATTGCTTTCAATCGCATTTTTATCAGGAGCAAGGGTGAAAAGCAGTTCGTGAAAACGTCTGACATGTTCCCTTGCTTCTACAGGACGGTTGATCGACATATCCTGGGATAACGCTACCATGAGAGATTTTCCATTATCCAAAACATAGATCTTTTTTCTTTGCTCTTCGGCGAAGCTATAGGATTGATAAACAACCAGTCCTACAACACCAAAGCATAACAGGGCAAAAACAAAAGTGAATAACCTGATCTGCTTAAAACTGTTTTCAATATTTCTTAAGGTTTTAAATTCCATTAGGGTTTGATTTTAATTATTTCAGTAGTTTCCCGGATATATTACCTGTTGCTGATCCTGCCGCCGCTCCGGCAATATTTCCGGATTTCTGAGCGGTCTGATTGACATTGCGTGTAAAGTTTCCTGCTCCTCCAGCCTGAATAACCCAGCCTGTGACCGTTGGAACGGTAAAATATCCGATGATTCCAATAATCATATAAATGATATATACCGTGTTGGAAGTGTCTGGGATGAAATCAGGATCAGAAAGCATTTCAATATCCCTTTCCAGAATAAGAGACTGAATCTTGGCCAGTATCGCACTGAATATATCGGCAACCGGAAGCCATAAATAAACACTGATGTATCTGGTCAGCCACTGGGTGAGTGTCGTTTGAAAACCATCCCATACAGAAATCGCGAATGCTATAGGTCCGAGTATGGATAGTACAATGAGGAAGAATGTTCTTATGGTATCAATAACGAGTGCTGCTGCCTGAAAAAGAATTTCCAAAAACTCACGAAAGCCATCACGTATATCTTTTTTGATCGCAAACATTTCCCGCTCCATATACATTCCCGACATAGTAACCAGGTCTGAAGGCGACCAGCCAAGCTCCTCCAGTTTCTTGTCAAATTCTTCGTCAGAGATCAAATAGGCCATCTCAGGATTTCTGAGCATGGCCTCTCTTTCCAATACATCTTTTTTTTGCTGCAGTTCATTGAGATCGAGAACCTGACCTTCAAGCATGGAGTGACTTCCCTGTACAACAGGACTCAGGACCCCATTGATACTTCCCAGTACAATGGTTGAAAAAAACATAATGCAGATTCCTACGGCAAAAGGCCTTAACATCGGAAACAGGTCAATGGGTTCCGCTCGGCTTAGTGCCTGCCAGACCTTAAGAGAAACATAAAATAATGCTCCTAGTCCCGCAACCCCCTTTGCCACTGCTGCCATATCAGCACATAAAGGCAGCATCTCCTCGTACACCGAACGGAGTACCTCGTGTAAGTTAGCAGATTCCATACTACCAATATTTTTGATTAGAGGTTCCATAAAGGTCCAAAACCCTTTGGGTATTGTTTTGTTTCTTTGCTCTTAAATAGCTGACAGAAATGTTTTTGTTGGTATAGTATCGTACCAGATTATGATAATTTTTAACCTCTTTATACACTTTGTCAATCACATCCATACGTTCTTTATCATTCAATGAAAGTTGGGTAGAGGTGACGATTTGCTTGAGCTCTTTAAGAAGTTCAGTGCTCTCCGTTAATAGGGTAGAATAGCCATTGGCAATGGCTGTAAGTTCCTGCGCATTGAAATTCGGATCATTAAGCATCTTTCCAAAATTCTTCACATACATTTCTGAAACATCACCAACGAGTAATACAGTCTGTTGAACTTTGCGGGCGTCTTTAACCAGATTATTGACTGCTTTCAGCTTATCATAGTATTCTTTACCCTGTTCATAGACTTTTTTAACTTCATTAAAGTTTTTAACCACGTTACTTACCGTATTTGAGGTTTGAACGATTTCATTGGCTGAATTCAATATTCCGGATGCAAGATTGGCGGGATCTGTGACCACAAATTGTGCTTTGATCAATGTTGTTGTAGCAAGAAAAGCTACCATTAGTGTTTTAATGATTAGATTTTTCATTGTCGTAAATTTTTAAATGATTTAATTTTCTTTGTTCGTTTTAATCTTTTTGAGGGATATCCTCTTTATGGCCTGCTCAACATTTCCCTCAAATTCCGAGGCCAGGTTCATCACTTCCATTTTCTCAGTTTCCTCAGTCGTATAGGCTAAATATTCTTCATTGGAAACCTCCGTTGCATACACCGCTGAATGAGTTCCTCCCAGTCCAATCCATACCTCTTTATAAAGTCTCTTTGGATCGTTGTTCATATTGATCGACAGCACCTGAGATTTTTCTTTATCAGTAAGACCTAGCATGGCCTGAATGTCATCGAATTTATTCATGTACTTACGCTGATCCAGAAGGATCTTACAGTCAGAATTATTAATAATGCTTTCCTTGACAATGGGTGACTGGATGATATCATCCACTTCCTGAGTCACTACAATAGCTTCCCCAAAGAATTTTCTCACGGTTTTAAAAAGGTATTTAATGTATTCTGCCATCCCCTCCTTGGCAATCGCTTTCCAGGCTTCTTCAATAAGAATGAGCTTCCTGATTCCTTTCAGTCTCCGCATTTTGTTGATGAAAACCTCCATGATAATGATCGTCACTATGGGGAACAGGATCTTATGATCTTTGATGGCATCTATCTCAAAGACAATAAAACGCTTAGAGAGAAGATCCAACTGCTTATCTGAATTGAGTAAATAGTCATATTCTCCACCCTTGTAATAAGGTTCCAGTACATTGAGGAAATTAGCGATGTCAAAGTCTTTTTCTCTAACCTGTTTTTCGTTGAGTATCTTTCGGTAATCATCTTTCACATATTCATAAAACCCATTGAAAGAAGGGTACATATCACTTACCTTAATTCGTTTTATATAACCGCTGACTGCATTGGATAGAGCTACTTCTTCGGAACGGGAAGGAGGTTCATCATCTCTTTTCCAAAGGGTAAGGATTAATGTTTTAATGCTTTCCCTTTTCTCAATATCAAATACACCGTCATCCGTATAAAAAGGATTGAAAGCAATTGGATGATCTTCAGTGTAGGTGAAGTAAACACCATCTTCGCCTTTAGTCTTTCCTTTGATCAGTTCACATAAACCCTGATAAGAATTTCCGGTATCTACCAGAAGAACATGGGCTCCCTGTTCATAATACTGACGTACCATATGGTTGGTGAAAAAGGACTTTCCGCTTCCTGATGGTCCGAGGATAAATTTGTTACGGTTGGTGATGATTCCCTGTTTCATGGGAAGATCTGAAATATCCAAATGAATGGGTTTGCCGGTAAGCCGGTCTGCCATCTTAATGCCAAATGGGGATGGCGAATTTTGATAGTTGGTTTCCTGGGTGAAAAAGCACAGCGCAGGTTCGATGAAGGTGTAAAAGCTTTCTTCACTTGGAAAATCTCCCGCATTACCAGGAATTCCTGCCCAGTATAAAGTGGCAGCGTCGGTAGTATTATGACGAGGCTTGCATTCCATCAGTGCCAAGGCGCTTCCTGTGTCGTTCTTAAGCTGTTTGAGTTCAGCTGGATCATCAGACCATGACATCACATTGAAATGGGCCCGAATAGACTGCAGTCCGAATGAATGGGCTTCATTGAGATATTTCTCGATCCATTCTTTGTTGATCTGATTAGCTCTGCTGTATCTTGCGAGTGAGTGCATATTGCGGGCAGACTTTTCAAATTTACTGAGGTTTTCATCGCTGTTATCAATAAACAGGTATTGATTGTACATATGATTACAGCTCAATAAAAGACCAACAGGAGAAGCAAACGATAGGAGACAGTCACTTCTGTCTGTACTCAGTTTTTCATATCGACTATGTGAGGACACCGTTCCTGAGAGGTCATCAGTATCGGATAGAGTATGTATACTGATACGGTTGTTCCCAATTCGCATTTCCTCGGCACCAAGATTAAGATCTTGTAATGATGGATTAATTTCTCTGGATAAAGTCAGGTACTGCTCAAGTAAACCAGACTTTGTTTCAGTTCCTGTAATTTCATCTGCGGTCATTTTTTCCAGATGAATATAGCCACTGTCATTGATAATTCTTTCGAACTGATCGACAGCCTCCATAAATCGGGTAACGGTTTCTTTATCTCTTATATCCTTGGGGATAAGAATACCTCTGCAAAGCGATGAAAAATTGCTTTGCATTTTCATTCTTTCCTTGCTGGTTTGGGTAATAAAGAGATAACAGTAATGATTGAGAAAAGCCCTCTCATTAAAGTGCCTTTCAAAAGATTTTGAAAGAAAACTCTGGTCTTCTGCTGACAGATCAGGAGCATAATTTTCTTTGATGAACCAATCCTGCTTGTGAACTATCGTGTAGTCAGGGAGTGTCTTGATTGCTTTGAACCATGCAGAATGTATCGCATCATATTCCGATGAGGCTACTGTAAAGAGTTCCGGTAATCTAACTTTAAAGCAAACCGTAACATCTGCGTCTTTTGAAATAATACAATGATCTTCAACGGCGAGTAAAGGGAATTTACTCTCCAGTGTTGCTGCTTTGGAAGTATTTCTCATACAGCCTGTCTTTTAGGGATTATTTTGATATACCTCAATACATTCTTACGGCTGATGATGTATCGTGGATGCTTTTTCTTAGCACCCAGCTTCATGAGTCCGTGTTCTCCATATTTTCTGTTCATTGAGAAGGTCTGCCAAATCAAAAGACTACTTGCAGATCCTCCTGTAAAGAGGCAGATGTAGTGAGTAACTCCTGTCATATACATGATCATTACCAGTACAAGTAATGCTAATAATCCGCCTGAAAAAATGAACAGGTACTGAGCTTTGAGTCCATTGAACTCAACGGTTCTTCCTATGCCTTTATTGATGTGGTAGGTTTTCATAATAGATAACTTAAAGGAAGAATGAGCGAAGAATTGTTGCCGCTACAATAAGAAATATACAGGCTCCGAACCAGCTTGCTGCAGTCTTTGAGGTATCGGGGTCACCACTGCTGAATTTATTGTAAACCTTGGCGCCTCCAATGAGGCCTACCACAGCGCCAATGGCATAGATGAGTTTTGTGGCAGGATCAAAATAGGAGGTGACCATTTGGGTGGCTTCAGCGATTCCGGCAGTACCGTTTCCCTGTGCTATAACAGTTAAACTAATCAGTATCGTTACTGTTGTCAATACAATTTTTTTTCTTTGTCTTTCCATAATTAAAACATTGTTGTATGTGATAAAAAGGCCACGCTTTGAGAGCCTTGAGACAAAGGTGTTTTAGAACAGACGGCTTTTTAAAGATTTTGCGTTTTGAGGGATTACTTGGCAATCGATGGCAGGCACAATTTATAATTACTGTATAGGAAAGCTGATAAGACATGTGTAGATTAGTCCGAATTTTCAGGCGTTTCTTTATTATTTGTGTGTTTTTGGTAAGCCTTAGCATTCATATATTATTAGGTCGTCGTAATTATTTCTAATTAAAAGAATCATTTATTTCCGCGATTTAATAGAATTATTTTCTAAAATATTCTTAATTTTATCCTTCAATGAAATGTTTCCAATACCTATTTCAATTCTTAATTACTGCTGGGATTTTCTTCTCATCAGCAACTGTCTCTTCCCAAAATCTAACACCTAAAGAATTTGATTCTCTTTTAATCTATAATCATTATTGGGTAATACAAAATAAATCTTTTGATGAAGTCATTACCTGGAATCGAAAGCTAATGAAGCAGGCAGAGAAGCAAAATTATCCAAAAGGAATTGTTTGGGGACATCTTAATATTGCCAACCGATACTATAATTATGGACGTTTCAATGAAAGTCTTAAAGAACTGGATGCTGCAGAAAAAATTGCAGAAAAAAATGTTATAGATAATAATACCAGTGCAACTATTTATGGGTATTATTCTGTAGTTTATAAAATGATGAAATTATATGATTTGGGATTGAAATATAATGACAAGGCGGTATTCTATGGAAAAAAAATTGAGGACTCACCGGAAAGAAGAAGAAATTACCTTTTGAACTATATTTATAATGAACGTGCCTATCTCTTTTATGGCAAAAACAACAATGACTCTGCTGTTGTCTATCTCTATAAATCGAATAAAGAGTTTGAAAATCCCGCTGGCTATGCTTGCATAGCTCTTCATTATTTAGAACATAGGCCTAATCAGGATTCAGCGTATGTCAATTTAGAAAAAGCAATGGTATATGTTAAGCGGAATGATAATTATGCGACAAATCAGGTGAAATCATTAATCTATTGTGGTTACGGGCACTACTATCTGAACCAAGGCAATAAGGAAAAAGCCCGTGAATATTTAGAAAAATCACTTGAGTTTGGATTAAAGAAAAAAAATGTTGACCGTCTTGTAAAAATCTATAAGCTTTTGAATGAAACATACCAAGGACTGGGACAACCGGAAAAGGAAAAACTGTATCTGGAAAAGTATATTTTTTTAAAAGACAGTTTGGAAAATTCGCAAACCAAAGGAATAGAATTGTCTATAAAGAAAATAGAAGAAGAAAAAAATAAGGAAAAGAAAACTCTTAAAAAGACAACATTTTTATATAGTAGTATTGCCGGGTTTTTGAGCTTACTATTATTCACTTATTTATATTATCAGAATAAGAAAAAAAAGAGGCTGATAGTAGAAAATAAGAAAATCATTTCCCAAAAAGAAGACGAAACTTCCGAATTAAAAAGCAGGATTGTAGATGCTCACGAAGAAATAATGCAATTGGCAAAAAATAATGATATTGGATTTTTTGCGAAATTTCAGGAAGTGTATCCGAATGTTTTTAAAAAACTTCTGGAACTCAATCCTGAGCTAACCCAAGCCAATCTTATATTCTGTGCTTTAATCTGGTTGGGTTTTTCTTCTAAAGATATTGCAGAGTTTACTTTTATGCAGCACAGATCTGTACAGATAAAGAAAAGCAGATTGAGAAAAAAGCTCAACCTTGGGCCGGATGTAGATCTTTATCAATTTCTTAAGTCTCTTGTTGAAAATTAACATGCTTCAATGTATTTTTTAACTAGATTTTATAATCCATTACTTTTTATTCTAAATCCATTTTTATTATTGTTTTAGCATGTTTGTTATATTCATGCTGTACTTATGCTGCATTTGTTTTTTTCTTGGTAAAGATTGTCAAGTATAAATTTGTGTACAAAAATAAAACACAAAGATGTACTATTATATTAAATCAAAAGACAGTCTTGAAAATTTACAAACCACAGGATTGGAATTATCTATAAAAAAAATAGATGAAAAGAAAACCAAAGACAGCAAAACACTAAAAACAGCGACACTAATATGTAGTAGTATTGCAGGGTTTTTGAGTGTAGCATTGCTTACTTATTTGTATCATCAGAACAAGAAAAAAAAGAGACAGATATTAGAAAATAAAGCAGTAATTTTCCAGAAAGAGTGCGAAACAAAAGTATTGAAGAAAAGAATCGCAGGTGCTCAGGAAGATTTAATTCAATTAGCTAAAAATAATGATATTAGGTTTTTGGAAAAATTCCAGGAAATTTACCCTAATGTGTCCCAAAAACTTTTAGAACTCAATCCTGAGTTAACCAAAGCCAACCTTGTATTCTGTGCTTTAATCTGGTTGGGGTTTTCTTCGAAAGACATTGCAGAATTTACTTTTATGCAACATAGATCCGTACAAATAAAGAAAAGCAGATTGAGAAAAAAACTCAACCTCAGATCGGATGTAGATCTCTATCATTTTCTTAAATCTCTTGTAGACAATTAGGGTAATTAAACCTGTTTTTTAATTATATTCCACAATTCAGCTTTGGTTTTTATTTGTAATCGTAATTTTATTATGCTGATAATGTGTGCGTTGTGTGATACTGTACTTGTGCTGTATCTGGTTTTTGCATTTGTAGATAGTGTCCTGTATAAATTTGTTTCCAGAAAACAAGCACAAATAAAAAATGTCTTACGTAGCCATAAATTCTGCATCTGTCAGAAAATCAAAAATTGTCCATTTGCATTCTAAAGTATAATCTATCTGTTCCAAAGAAGTATCAACAATACCACATATCTTAACCCTTATCCACAAACGACGGAATCTGATATCAAAAATGATCTCAAAGAAAATACCCAACAGGCAATAGGATAATTGATACAGTTGGCGCACAAATAAAAAAAGTTCTTAGTAATTATTGAAAAACATAAATTTTATAATAAAAAAACAATTATGATGAAAAATAATTTAATTATCTTATCTGCAATTCTATGCTCAAGTTTTGCTTTTACACAAGTTGGTATTAATACTGCAAATCCACAAGGAGTTTTTAATGTTGATGGAGGAAAAGATAATTCCTTAACAGGTATACCTACTTCTATACAACAAGCAAATGATTTTGTCATCACTTCGGAAGGAAGCGTTGGAATAGGCATTACTAAACCCAGTTCTGAAGCAGCTCTTGATATTACTTCGAGTAACAAAGGTATTCTAATTCCTCGTTTAACAACAAATCAAATTAATGCAATAAGTACTCCCTCAAATGGACTCCAACTCATAAATACAGATACAGGATGTCTTCAGATTTATAGTACAATATCTAATAAATGGAATAATTTGTGTCCACAATCAAACACTTTTATCCCAAAATTTATTGCATATAGAACTACTGATATTACATCAATGACGAATAATGTCAGGTATAATATTATTTTTAATAGTTTGTTGTTCAATGAATTAAATACGTCGGGTGGCAGTTATAACGCCAGTAATGGAGGTTTTACTTTATCTCCGGGACTATATGAAATATCTTATGGATTGATTGGTATTTCAAATGATGCCGGTTATCAAAATAATCCAGCAAATGCTGATATTTTTATTGCTGCATTTGAAAATGTAAGCGGAAATGTTGCTGGTTCAGAAATATATGGAACCTCAATGGAGCCAAACAAAGGAACAACAAATTCAAATACAAGAAATTCAACTTTATTCAAAACTTTTTATTTTAGAAATACCATAACTCAGACCTTTTTTTTAAAGGCAAAATTTTTTAATGGAACAGGAGGGATAATATCTTCAGATAAAATTTTTAGTGGAACAGCTTCTTATAACCAACCACATCTGGATAATTTTATAAGTATCAAAAAGCTTATTGAATAAGATATTGACTTAAATATATATATGAAGAGTAAGGTTTAAATTTTTTTGTTTGAGCCTTTGTTCAAAAAATAAGGATACTGCAATTCTATTTAAATAAAGAAAGCATATTGAAAAAACTCAATCTTTAATCGACTATTTTCTTAAATCTCTTATAGGTATAATTAAGCCTGTTTTTTAATTGTATTTCACAATTCAGCTTTGGGTTTTTATTTGTAATCGTAATTTTATGATACTGATAATGTGTGCGTTGTGTTGGTGTTGTACTTTTGCTGTATCTGGTTTTTGCAATTATAAATAGTATCTAGTATAAATTTGTTTCCGAAAAAACAAAACACAAAGATGTACTATTCATGCAAATATTTTCTTGTCAATATACAGGTGACTTTTCACATGCATCCTCTCGGTTTATTTTTTATTTTAATACAATTAACACAAGAGCAAAACAGGGATATATGTATTTCTGGAGATGCTATTTTATTTGATCAAAATTCTGCAATTACAGAAAATCAAAAGTTTTTAAAGAAAATATTCATGAAGCAAGCATATGTTTCCAAAATTGAGATAAAAGTATATTCAATGTTTGCGTTCCTCTCCTCCTGGAGTAGTTTAATAAGCAAAAGAACTATTTAGGATTCAGTTATGAATAAAAAAATATGATCCTGCATTCTGTATTATCATTCTTAACAATTTACATAAAAATACAAACAATGAAAAACACATTATTAATTATTTCGGCCATTGCATTTTCCAGCTGGGTTTCAGGACAGGTTGGTATTAATACTCAGGCACCAAAAGCAACACTTGATGTCACTGCAAGTCCGACAGATGCCACAAAAAGTGACGGCTTTATAGCACCTCGCCTTACAGGAAACGAATTAAAAGCAAAAGATGCACTGTATCTTGCGGCGCAGACAGGAGCTATAGTATATGTTACACAGGCTGCAAGTCCTATTACCACTAAAACGGCTAAAGTAACCGGTACTGGTTATTATTATTTTGACGGAAGCGTCTGGCAAAATTTTATAGGACCTAATATCTATAATTCAGATGGTACTTTGCTGACGAACAGATTTGTAAATATGGCCAATAATGTACTGACATTTTACAATGGCTCCAATTCAATAGGAATCAATAATAACGGAAATCAAAGCATTATTGTTAATAATGGTTCTATGCGTGGGGCATCCCGGGTATCAGGCGGAAATGCATCATTTTTCGATATGTTTGTTGATAATGGCTCTGTTGCACAGTTGGTTACGTCAGGTACGACAACAGGGCTAGTTGTTGGTACTAATACTGCAACACCTGTCAGTTTTGTTGCTAATGGAGGAGTAAGAGCAACTATTTTGTCAACGGGAGAAATTGGTGTAGGAACAGCAAATCCAAACAGTACATTACAGGTAAACGGTTCTTTTTCAGCAAATTTAAGAACCTTAGCAAGCGGTACTGTAGCCAATAACGATTATACAGTTATGGTTACAGGAAATATCTCTTTACCAGTTGCAAATGCTACTAATATCGGTCGTATCTATAATCTTATTAACGGAAACACTAACAGCAATATCCTATCAGGAACTTTTATGACGAATGGAGCAACTATTTCAAATTATACCCTCAACAATAGTGATTCGGGAAGAGGTATTGTTGTACAAAGTACTGGTGCTGCATGGTTAATCACTAGTAAATACTAATTCATGGTAATACCGACCGTTGAGCATTAAAATATAAAAGCCTTCAGCTGAAATGTAATTCAATGTTCCAATTAGCTGACGAGGTTTTAATCATAAAATACAATAATCTTAAATACATAACAAATGAAAAACAGGCTTATCCTTTCCACTGCTTTATTACTAATAGGATTTAGTGATATTTATTCGCAAGTTGGGGTTAATACTGCAATGCCCAAAGCGACATTTGACGTTGTAGGGAGTCCTACAGATGCTACAAAAACTGATGGATTTATTGCCCCCCGTCTTACTGGCAACGAACTAAAAGTAAAAGACGCATTGTATCTTACTCCCCAGACTGGAACTGTAGTTTACATTACTCAAGCCGCAAGTCCCACTACTATTAAAACGGCTAAAGTAACCGATGCCGGGTATTATTATTTTGACGGAAGTATCTGGCAGGATTTTACGGGACCTAATATCTATAACTCCGATGGTACTTTGCAGGCAAACAGAACGGTAACCATGGGAACAAATACACTGCAGTTTAAAAATGGTTCAAATTCCATTGGATTAAATAACAATGGTACTCAGAGTACTTTATCTGCGTCAGGTTCGTCAACGGGATATATCCGGGCACAGGGTGGTGGTGCTACATTAGATATGTTTGTGACTGATTCGAATGCGGCACAGATCATGTCCGGAGGTACAGCAACAAAATTATTCGTAGGAACTCATAATGCAGAACCTATTAATTTTGTTACAAATGGGAGTATAAAATCAACTATTTTGGCCACGGGTGAAATGGGTTTAGGCACCTCAGCAACCACACCTACCGAAAAATTGGATGTAACCTCAGGTAATCTTAGAGTAAGAGATATTAATACCAATAGCAGTACAAATAATGCTGATAGAGTAGTAGTAGCTGATGCCAATGGTGTGCTGAAAACGACAGTTCTGTTTATACCTTCTACGGCTCTATTAGGTTTTAGAACTACGACTTCAGGAAATATAAGTGCCGATACTTTCAGAACAATTAGTATGGATACTAACCCATTATTATCAGGGATGACTTACAATAGTTCCACTGGTCAGTATACCGTAACCGCAGCTGGATATTATCAGATTACTGCTGCCGTTTCCGCAGATATATCAATGAACAGGCCCACAACTGGTGGGACCGCGCAGTTCGCACTTAGAGTCAACGGAACAGTGGTAAATAAAGTAAATGATGGATACGCAAATGGATCTATTATAACAACACAAAATATGAGTTATATGGTATACCTCGATGTCAATGATGTTCTTGATTTACGATACGCCTATACCAGAGTTTCTAAAATCACTGGTGGACAAATATCTGCCATTAGGATGAGCAATTAATAACTACGAGTTTATTCTATTTAATCATAAACTAATTTTTTTAACTATTAATAATTTAAAAATGAAAAAGATACTTATTATTTTCCTGGCATTGATGTTTTCATGTAAAACCAGTACTAATACAGCAGGGTCAGTGCCCTTTAAGATTGCAGATAATTATTTTGTCAAAAATACCCAAACGGTAAATTTACCTGTCGAAAAGGTAATTACATCCAAACAAGAATTTGATAAAATTTTTGGAACAGCAGCCCACATGGGGGAAAGCGGAATACCAACAGCAATTGATTTTTCCAAAGATCAGGTAATCGCCGTTATGCTTCCTGTAACCGGGATTTCTACAGAAATCGTTCCTGTAAAGTTGGTGAAAACCCATCCTGCAGAGGCCGAATTCCATTATAAAATTAAATCTGGAGAAAAATTGAGTTATACTATTAAACCCAGTGTATTGCTAATTGTTGATAAAGAATACAAAATGATACGCTTCAATAAACAAGAGTAACCCATTTTATCGACATGCACAACAGGCTATTAGTTAGAAAAATGATAAGATGAAAAATAAGCTCATCAAGTATAAAGCAATTTGGCTCGTAATATGGGCACTGTTTCTTTCAAACAATTTATTTGCACAATGTGAAAATAAATATAACAGTTTATCTATCATACAATATGTACATCAAAGAAAATTGCTGTTGTTGCCGGAAGGGTACACATTAGAAGAAACAGTAAAATATCCATCTATGTCACCAAAAGCAATTTTCGATAAAAATAAATGCAAATGGCTGATCACCTCAAAAAACTATAGAGGAATGATGCAAAACAATAATGCATATACCGTTGAAACAATATTCACAATTGGTGTTTCATCAAGTGATGGAAAAATAGCTAGTAAAAAAATAAGGCGGAAAAAATACCGCAACTACGAAAAGTAAAGTATCACTTTAGCGCTAGTAATTGAGAAAATCTATAGAATGCATATTTCAGATAATTTTTAGAATAATAAAAAAATAAGCACGATGACTACAAAAGATTTGACGATAATTTTGGTTCACGGAGCTTGGGGAGATGGCTCACATTGGCAACATATAATTCCTGCATTGGTAAAAGAAGGCTATAAAGTACGTAGCGTTCAAAACCCTTTGACCTCGTTACAGGACGATATCAACAAAACCAAGGACTTAATTGATGCTCAAGATAGCAAAGTGTTGTTGGTAGGGCATTCCTACGGAGGAGACGTAATTTCAGGAGCCGGAAACCACGACAAAATAGTGGGTTTGGTATATATCGCAGCATTTGCACCCGACGCAGGCGATAGCTTAGGTGGATTGTTAGGACGTAGAGCTTCATCGGGCGGAGCAAGTATTGCCCCAGATTCTAAAGGTTTTCTGTGGATTAAATATGATGAATTTCATAAATCATTCTGCCAGGATCTAGACGAAGAAAGTGCGTTGATAATGGCTTTGTCTCAAAGACCTATACACGGACAATGTTTTGGTGATGTAGCAGGAGAACCCGCGTGGAAAAGAAAACCAAGTTGGTATCAGGTTTCTGATCACGACAATATGATACCACCCGAAACAGAAAAAGAAATGGCTGAAAGAATGGTTCCAGAAAAGATTATTCATTTAGATGCAGGTCATGCTTCATTGGCATCAAAACCAAAAGAAATAATAACATTTATTTTAGAGGCTGCAGCAATATTTTAAAATCGATTTACTAAAACTGATACCACAAACTGTTCCGGAAAAAGGAAAATGTGATCAAACTGAAAAATAAATATAGAACTGAGTATAAATAAATTAAAACAATATTTTGATAGAGGAAGTGGGATTGGAAACGTTACTAATGTTATCATAATAAAATTATAAATCTAATGAATATGGAAGATTAGCTTCTTATGCAGCTTGCTTATAACAGGGATGATACTTTCTATTAAACTTCTTTAAAAGGAGCAAAAGATGATCCCGTTTGACATATAATAATGCAAAGGAGCAGTGTAATATGTTGGTGTAGTAAAGTAAAACTAATTTTTTCATTTGGGTATCATTGCTTATATCTAAAATAGATTGATATCCTTTTTAAATAATGCTTATGAATTTCAATTTTAAAGAAATACACATTGGGGAAATAATCCGGTTTCGGATTAAGGAACTGAATATTGAACAAGAAAGAATTCTCAATTTTCTTAAGTGCGATCAGGAGTTTCTTTTAAATGTTTTGTCTTCAGGAGAGATATCAACAGCCACCTTACTAAGGTTATCTAAACTGCTCGAATATGATTTTTTCAGATTGTATTCACATCATTTGATCCTATTTTCGCCTCCTTCTTCCAGTAAAAAGGATAGATCGAAAAACAAGAATTCTGAACTCCCTCAGTTCCGAAAAAATATTTATACAAAGGATATGATTGATTTTATTCTGGAGCTGATAGAAAATGGAGAGAAAACTAAATTGCAAATTATAGAACAGTATAAAATCCCAAAAACTACTTTATACAAATGGATAGAGAAATACAAAAAGTAAATAGAAAACCGGATTATCACAAAATTTATTCTGATATCATTCAATTAAGACATCCGGAAAAAGAAATGTATTGCCAAAATATCCTCTCTAAGAAGAATATTTCTGATTTAGATGTGATTAAACTGAATGATATCATTTTTCCCAAGCAAAATAAAAAAAGTGATATTTTTAACCAGCAGCACCGGGCTTATAATGAGCTGGCAATTTTACAGATGTTACGCTATCAAAAGAAGAATAATTTAAATAATACCCAATTGGCCGTTTATTTTAAACTCAGTAGAAATACAGTAGTCAAATGGAAAAAAATATATAAAATCCTTTAAAAACGCTTAGAAAAGCTAAAATGTAGATGGACTAAAACCACTAGTATCTCATCTGTAAAATTTTATTGTATCTATTAAACCTTTCCCGATTACCAAAGATTGGGAAAGTTTTTTTTTACAATATTTGTTACCCTATAATGAAAAATCCGGAAAACAAATGTGGCTGTTTCCGGATGAATTTAAATATATAGATTTTGTGTTTTTAGAGTGCTATCAATTTGCTAAATACGTTAGTAAGATTCAATACATATTTGTGTTTCGCTTTTCTGGAACAAAGTTATATCAGATACACTTATAAAAATGAGAAACTACTACATCATAGATACAGCACGATTTTAACGGTCATGTTTTCAGTATGGTAAAGATCTTTTTATAAATATAGAATTACAAAATCTAAAAAAATAGGTGTATTAATAGTAAAGAAATATTAATTTTACAAGAGATTAAAAAAATGATAGAGATCTACATCTGATGCAAGGTTGAGTTTTTTTGTTAATCTGTTTTTTTTATTTGTACGGATCGATGTTGCATAACAGTAAACTTATTTGTACCCTATACTGATAATCCGAAAAATAAGTGTGGCTGTTTCCGGATGAATTTAAATGGGTAGATTTTGTGTTTTTAGAATACGATCTATACCTTAAATAAGTTTAGGGTAAGATTTCCACTGTAGAGTTAAGTTCAAAATACAAGTAAGGTTTATTAACGCTCTCAATATATAAACATATACGTCACAGGCAAAGCATTTTATTAGGTCTTTTCAGGTAATAAAATATAAATCTTTCTAAAGCCTGGACCGACAGGATTTCACATTTTGAATCTTAACAACACCTATTTCTCAGTACTTTCTTCTGTATAAAACCTTTTATTTATTTACGTTATGTGGTATCATATAGTATTTTTACTAATTATTATGATAAAATAATGTTTTTTTTATGTAATAATTAATAAAAATATTACATTTACTGTGGAAACAATTAAACCATAATCACATGAAAAATGCAATTTTTACCTTCCTGATTCTTGTTCCCGTATTGTCGGCAGCACAAGTAGGCATTAATACTGTTATTCCTAGTGCAACCTTGGACATAACTGCCAAAAACATAACTGGTACAGATTCAGCAGTAGATGGACTTCTTATTCCCAGAGTAGACAGGGAAAGAGCTCAAAGTATGTCCGGAATTCCGGTTTCAACACTGATTTATGTAAATAATATTGCCACAGGCTCCCTAACAGGTACAGCTTTGAATATAGATGCTGTTGGTTATTATTATTTCAATGGCACTGTATGGACAAAATTGAATCTTCCCGTTAATATTTATAATTCAAATGGCACGCTCTCCGGAAATAGAGTGGTTACTACCGGTGGCAATTTGCTCTCCTTTACAAATGGAGCAAATACGATCAATATAGGAACGACTGGTACTGAAAGTATTGTAAGGGCAATTGGTTCTTCAAGAGGAACAATCCGGACACAGGGAGGTTCTGCCATAATAGATCTATTTGTGGATAATGCCAATTCTGCACAATTGGCTACATCCGGCAACGCCACCAGCTTAAATTTAAGTACACAGGCTGCAGCACCTGTCAATTTTATTACTAATACTGCGCAGCGGGCTACTATTAGCGCAACGGGTAATTTCGGGATTAACACAACCGGACCTACCCACAAACTTCATGTAGTGCCTTCGGCGGGTGATGACCCGGTAAAAGTTGAAGGATTAAAGACGGCTTCCGGAGCTGAAAACAATGTCGTTGTAGATATATCCACCGGAATATTGAAGTATTCACCTACCGTTGCACAACCACTTTTTCATGCTAAGCTGGCAGCCAATCAAACTAGTCTTACCGGAACCAATACAATATTGCTGGGAACACCGGAGGCTACATCTTCCTTATACAGCTATAACACGGCTACCGGGGTGATGACATTCAACAATGCCGGAAATTATCTGGTACAGATGCAGATGAGCTTCAGAAATGTATCAGCAAATGAGCAGGTCATTATTGGTATACGGGATGTGAGTGGTGATTTTATAGGAAGAGGATCTACCAGGATAGCGACAACTATTCCAGTTTCAGCAACCGTGGGGCAAATCCATAATTATAACACCGTTATAAGTGTTACAGCTGGCCAGCAGATTACCTTTGCAGCCAACGGTATTAATACTTATGCACTCTTGAGAGATGAAATAGGGACTATTGGTACCGGGAACGTAAGTAATATAACGGTTATTAAATTATAAACCTCATGAAGATAGACCCAGCAATTTTTTAGAACTTTATTGTAGTTTTACAAGTTAAATCTTATATCATTTGAATAGACTCATGAATAGCATCACTACTTTTTCTAAAATTATTATTTGTGATTGTAAAAAGCAGAAATAATTAACAAAAAGAATTTGTCTCACAACTAAATGATGTGGCTTGACAATCTTCTCTAGAATAAAGGAAGCAGGGTAAAAATAGGAAAAAGGCCGTCTTCACTAGTTGTGGGACGGCCTCTTTGGTTAATAAAGATTGGTTATTTTTTCATAGTTTTCATAGTTTTTATCCTGCCATCATTCATTTTTAAGGTAATAAAATAAATTCGTTCTTTTAAATCGCCCAGATTGAGGGTTTTCAATGGTTTTAACCAGTCTTCCTGAAGTATCTGCAACACTTACTGATTTTATTTCGGATACATCGGAAATCGTAAGAAGATCACTGGATGATACACTTATTTTTAGTGTTTTCCGCTACTTGAATTACAGGATGGAAGAGTACCCCAGCAGTGGCTCATATATTGGTGGCAATAATAGCTCCTGAAAAGTTGTCATTTTGGGCGTTTGCCAACATTGCTATCAGTAATGCCGGATAAAACAATTGTTTCTTTTCATAATTTTTTTGGTGAAAAATCAATCTTACGGATTATTAGAATTGCTTTTATCAAAACCTATTTTTTAATATATAAGAAAACACGATTGTAATTTTCTTATTTTAATTGTTTCAAAGATACCTGAGGGGATAGGTCCAGTTTCTGAAGAACCTGAGACAAATATTATAGCGTTATGCTCGATGTACAAAATAGCTTGAGAGAATATTGGCAGCTAGAATAACGCTCGTTAGAACGTATTACATGATTAAAGTTGAATTTGAATTTAATTAGGGAAATAAGTGATTACCATATTGTTGGTAAAGGTTCTATCATAGTTTATTGCTTCTACATCTAATGAATATTGTCCCGCAGATGTTCCCGGAGTAATGTACCTCGTAAGAGGAATTATTTTCTGTCCTGTTGTCATAGATACTAATCCATTAAATAATATTGACACAGGAGAAGTACCATTTGTATTAAAAGTATCTTCTGTTAAAGATGAGAAAGTAGCATTACTAGCACTTGTTAAACTTCCGGTATAAGGTTTAGATAGTCCTAATCTCAGGTCTATAGAGTTATTCTGATATGCTTTTAATAATATATTTATCTGTATCTGATACAATCCTGTTTTAGGAGCGGTAAATTCTCCAGTCGAAGGGTTGTAAGCATCGTAGGAATCAATAATCTCATTATTAAAGAAATATTTTCTTATATTTGAGCCAAGGTCACCTCCTAAAAAAGAAGTATTATTTCCTGATGCAGCAACATTTGCAACTACTGCTATTTTTGGTATTCCTAACGTTTCCAAGTCTGTTACTATAACAAATTTTTGCCAAACTGTTCCGTCAAAATAATAATAGCTTGGAGAAGTTATGTTCATCACTTGTCCTGTTAAAGAAGAGGCGCCAGCTGATGCATACACTATTGCTCCTGTTTGTGCTGTAGTATAAGTTTTAGTTGCCAATTGATCACCTGTAAGCCTAGGAGCAATTATTCCATCTAATTTATTGGCATCAGTGGGTGCACCTGTTACATCAAATGTTGCTTTAGGATTGGTAGTGTTAACACCCACCTGGGAGAATGTTGAAGAACTTGCAATTAACATTGAAACTAGGATAAATTTTTTCATAATGTTTTGGGCTTAAATTTTAGAATAGTTATTTATACTCTTCTTAATGTATTCATTTGGGAGATGGAACTTGGATTTTTTATTTTTTACATAAAATAGATTTTGATCGGCAAGCTGTTCCGTTGGTATATAATTGTTTCTGAACATTTATCTTCACCTGAGAATTATATAAGCAGATACCCTCTTAAATAATAATTTTCTAATTTTTGATTAATTGTATATGAATACACTGCAATTTTAGAACAAAAAATACATAAGACAAAAAACTAACATACAGCACACATACATCATAGTTTTAACTAATTGATATAGTGTGTTTTAATAATTAATGCGCGTCCAACACACGTATCCCGTGATTGTCTAGCATAAATGATACAACAGTTTTTAATAATTTCATTCGATTGTAAGGTAATAAAATAAATTCCTTCTTTTAAATCGCCCAGATAGAGGGTTTTCAATGGTTTTAACCAGTCTTCCTGAAGTATCCGCAACACTCACTGATTTTACTTCGGATACATGAGAAATTGTCAGAAGATCACAGAACGGATTTGGAGAGGCACTGATCTTTTTTGTGTTCAGTCACTTCATGGGTAGAAAGTGGTGTACTGTTATATGCGGAAATCCGGAATTCTCCACTCTCTATCTCATAATCATATTTTGATACACTTACGTAAAGGGTTACTCCCGGAGTTTGTCCCGTTACCCATTACCTATAAAGACTCATGAATATAAATACCAAACTTAGAAATAATGGAAGATAAGTTGAAGGGAACACGGATGAAAACCAGAGATAATAACCGTTTTATTTGTATTAAAAGAACAAATTTATTTCAATGAAAAAAATGATACCAGTTATCGTTATTTGGATGTACCGGCAGGGGGCCGTGATTGTATGGCGATAAGTGTTCTGCAGAATCCTGAAAGACCTTATCCTGTACCATTCGGAAGGTCTATCGAATATAACCTATGTGAGTGCCAATTTAAATTCTCTTAATCAACTTAAAGAAGTTTGCAAAGGAGCTGATGCTTTGTTTCTTTTAACGGCAACTGCTCCCCATCAGGTGGAGTATGAAATTAATATTATTGACGCAGCCAGGTAAAGTGGTAAAAGGCAGATCGTTAAGTTATAGGCTCCCATAGTTAAGTTGCCTGCATAGGTAGAGGTAAGCCAATGGTATGGTAAAATAGATGACTATCTTTCGCAAAATATGGATGAATTTTGTTGCCTGAGGCCACATTCTTTTATGCAAAACTGGGAACGAAATACTTTTAACGTTCAGTATTTTGGGGAAATTTACGGAGCATTGGGTAATGCCCGGAGAAATTATATCGATTGTCGTGATGTAGCTAATATAGTCGTCAATTATTTACTGATACCCAAAGAAATAAAAGAAAAATAGGTGGTTCGTGCCGGCCGCAAGCCATTAGCCATGTAGAAATGGTAGCAAAACTATCTCATGTGATCGGGCGTAGCATTGAATATGTAAATATAACATCAGAAGAATTGTTTGATCAGTTAGTCAAGAAAGCAAAATTACCCATATTGTGGAACTTGATGAGCTGACCATCAAAATTCCTGAACCGGATCGGGATACTATTACACATTTAATTTCAAGAAAATCACGTATTATAGAAGAATATTTACAGGAAAACAGACATTTGTTTTAACGAAAACCACTATGGAGGTCTTTGTTTTGGCTGTTTTCATGTTAATACAATACTGTTATTGCTTAAAAATTTGTGGTTATAGGTTAAAAATAAGGTGTTATAAATACTCCTTAATGTCAAAATCGTTCAAATCATTTTTCTTAACATGAGAAGAGTCGGTTTCTGCTCGATGAGAAAGGCTCCCGTCAAGTAACTCAGCTATTTGACGGGAAGCACTTTCCATAGAATTTTCCAGTAGATTGAATAATTCGGTTCCATGTATTTTCTGAACAATGGCTGCCGCTGTTTCCTTTTGAGATGACTCCAAATGATCTCTTTGCAGCATCGTCTCCACGGAGCTTAGTTCTTCAAAGGTAACCCCTTGGGCAAAACCGTTATCCTTACCGGATATTCTGTATTTTTTCCATTCTTCTTCCTCCTCATCATAATTAGGGCTAGTCATTAAAATCGGGCCCTGTTCTTTATGAGCAAGCTGAACTCTGAGATTTTCATGAATGTCATATTCTATGTCTAAATTATCAGGATTTATTTCCAGTTCCTGAATTTGGCGCTCTGAGGAAGTACCTTGCTTATAATATCGTCCTTTAGTTGTGGGTTCTCCTATAATGACAGGGAATTCCATATTGTTTTTGCTTGATCTTTGAATTTTAGCTGGTCTTGTGTTGTCTGTGATCTTATCCTGCAAGAGCAATATTATAATGATCAGCAGGCAAGTAATGATAAGTATTTCCATTGCTTATAAAATTGGTTTGAAACGCTGATTGAAATAATGGGTAATATCATCCCCAAACTCTCTGAAATGATATTCCAGAATATTGTCTATATAAGAATAGAGGGTTGTTTTTTCATCTCTTGTTAACTGAACAAGCCTAAGCAGCCTTTCGTGGTATTCGGGACGTATGTAGACTACTTTGCCGTTACGCCCCGATGGAAATCTGTTAGTTAGAAATGTTTCCTGGTAACCTGCTTTTTTTGATGAATTGCTTCTGATCTTTTCTTTAGGTTTATTTTCTTGGGGAGGATCTTGGTATTTGATCTCAGAGGGGGGCAGAATTTCTTCTCCGCTAATAATATTCATCAAATATTCCTCATCTACGTGGGGTTTATCAAAATCGCTGTTTTTGTTATCCTTAGCCATGGTAAGATATTTTTAAAGATGAACGATGCTTAAAAATTCCTCGACGAACAAGTCCATTCTCGTTGCTTTCATAAGATGAGTTTCAGCAGGTAGCAAACTTGATCGGAATACATAATTACCACTGTCATCGGACTCTTTTCTAAAGCGCTTACTGTCCATGATTCTTGTTTTCATAATAGGCAGTTGAAGCTCATGAATGACATGTTCATAGCCATTATACAGACCTGTTTTTTCTCTTCCATCGACCTGATTCCAAAACAACCATAGCGCCTGATTGTGATGGTCTCCACTGCTTTGCGGAAGTCCGAGAAAAGCCTTGGTGAATCCTAATGTACTTTCTACCACAAGACGGTCAGCAGTGATAGGCGAAAAGATAAAGTCCATCGCCTTTAATGTAGTCAGAACACCTTTTGTATTAGCTGTTCCGGGCAGATCAAAAAATACAACCTCAGGGATAACTGTGGATTGTTGTATGTATTCTAACGCTTGGTCCAATGCATTTTCAGATTTGCATTTGATAATAGGGTAGGCTTTCTTATTGATAGATTGGAACTGCTTCATGGCTGACTTCTTGTGATAGTCATTTTCCATGATGGTCTTCTTATCCCGTTCCCGCATATTGCTTATACTGTGCTGAGGGAAATCACAATCCATAATGACCACATTGAACCCTAAACGGTAATGAAGAATACTGGCAAGCAAGGTGGTCATAGTCGATTTTCCGACACCTCCTTTTTGAGTAGAGAAGCTGATTTTTAAAGTTTTCTTTATTGTTTCCATTATTTAAAAATTTATAGTTGTCTTGTTATGTTGTAGTGCAGTAGAGGTCTATGTTTTTACATTGTTCTTCCTTTATGTATTTCTGCGAGTATTTTTGGGGTTTTGCTTTCAAATAGATATGCTTTTCTGCCTGCCCAGCTAATTCTATTCTTTAGAAATTAGCAGGTCTTACAAGATGTAAAATGCTTTACTGCTTTTATACTTTTATAACTGTATGCTTTTATAATAAACTTCCAGTATGCATTTCCTTTTTATTTTCTTACGTGAATACCCTTTTTATATCCCGTATTACAACTTTAGGGTAAAGAAAGAGATTGATGGATAAGAGGAATGATCTCTGGTAGATCTTGACATTGAGTGGCAGTATTTGATCCTGTTTTCGATAGCAATAGTTTGTTATATAGAACTTTACTTTGTAAATGAGTTGTTGTTTTGGAGGTGTACAAATGTTGTGTGAGAAAGAAAGAGGAAAAGATACACTGAGGTGAAAAGCTTACTGCTTTTCCTTATTATATCGAATGCATCGAGTGAGAGGGATTATAGTGTTCACCAGAACACGGCAAGTTGTGTTTTGAGTGCCTCAAAACAACTTGCCCGGCTGGGAGCTTGAAAACCACACTCCGAAGTCGAGGTTTTATTGAATAATTAAAAATTGATACTAATGGATGCAAAAAAAAATAATTACAGAAAGAAAGGAGGGAGGAAGCCTAAAACCAATCCAAGTATTCACCGTCATGTATTTAGATTGACTCAGGAGGAAAATGATAAGTTAATGTCGCTTTTTGAATCATCAGGAATGGTCAACAAAGCCAAATTTATTATCTCTTTATTATTTGCCAGGGAGATAAGAACCGTTATAATTGATAAAGGAACTGTAGATTTTTACATGAGGTTAACCTCTTTTTACAGTCAGTTTCGTGCAATTGGAGTGAATTATAACCAGTTGGTTAAGTTGTTATACACTCATTTTTCGGAGAAGAACGCCGCTGTATTTCTGTATAAATTGGAAAAGCAAACTGCTGAAATGGCCGTGTTATGTCAGAAGATTATTAAGATAACAGAGGAATTTGATAGGAATCATTTGAAAAAATAAGAAGAAAATGATTGCAAAAATTGGAAGAGGAAGTAATTTATATGGAGCATTGGCATATAATCATGTGAAAGTTGAACAGGAAAATGGAAAAATTTTATTGACCAATAAAATCATTGAAACGTCTGATGGGAAGTATACCGTTTCAAAATTGGCTGAATCTTTTGATCCCTATTTGGCTGCTAATAGAAATACTGAAAAGCATACGCTGCATATTTCGCTTAACCCTGATCCAAAAGATGAGGTTAGTGATGAGTGTTTTGTACAGATGGCAGAAGATTATATGCGGGAAATGGGCTATGGAGAACAGCCTTATATAGTATTTAAACATATGGATATCAGTCGCACCCATATTCATATTGTATCAGTCTGCATAGACGAAGATGGAAAAAAAATATCGGATCAGTTTGAAAGAAAAAAGTCTATGAAAATATGCAGGGAGCTTGAACAAAAATATGGACTTCAGTCTACAGTCGGGAATAAGGATCAGAAAAAGGGAATGATTTTTAATCCGATTTATTATCAGGCCGGGAATGTTAAAAGCCAGATTGCTTCTGTAATAAGGCATCTTCCCAAATATTATAGGTTCCGAACATTAGGCGAATACAATGCGCTGCTTTCACTTTTTAATATAAGTGCTGAAAAAGTTGAGGGTGAACTTCATGGAAAAATGCAGGGCGGTTTATTATATTTTCCGTTGAATACAAATGGAGAACGAGTAGGACATCCTTTTAAAGCATCATTATTTGGTAAAAGTAGCGGGCTTCCAGCTTTGGAATCACACTTTATTAGGTGTCGGGAAACTTTAAAAAACAATGAATTAAAAGTGCATATCAAAGCTGCCATTGTCGGTACGATGCAATCTTCAGATAATGAAAAAGATTTTAAAAATAAGTTAATAAAGCAGGGAATCAATACAGTAATTCGCAGAAATGACTCAGGACTTATGTATGGGATCACCTTTGTTGATCATCAATCCAAAACAGTATGGAACGGCTCAAGCTTGGGAAAAGAATTTTCTTCCAACTCATTTAATGAACGATGGGGAAATAATATAAGACCAGAGAAAGAAATTCCTGTTGATGAAAAGCGAAGAGTTACAGATGCATATGACTTAGAGCATTTTTCTTTGGAAAAACAACATCATATCTTTGATAATAGGGAAATCTCTGATCAATCTGAAGCAGGTGTAATTGATGCATTAGGCGGACTCTTCTCTTTTACAAATGGAGAAGTTGATTCCGAACAGGATTTTGCTCATCGGATGAAAAAGAGAAAGAAACGGAAACGCTGAGGCAGCTTCATGGGTCTTGCTCAAATCATTTTTTAGCTTTCTGTATTCAGGATGGCTTTTACCTTGTTTTGTAATTCTTTTTTATCAGGTAAGTAGAGCTGATATTTGGAAACAAAGATTTTGTTGGAAATACCTCCTGTTGCATATTCTACCAGCACTTCGTCTTTTTCAGCAGAGAGTATAATACCGATGGGCTCATGGTCATCTTCCACGTTTTCTTCTGATTTGAAGTAATTCAGATAAAGATTCATTTGCCCGATATCATAATGTTCAACCTGCTTTATTTTTAAATCGATCAGTACAAAACATTTTAAAATACGATGGTAGAAAACAAGATCGATATAAAAGTGTCTGTTACGGAGCGATATTTTATATTGTCGTCCCACGAAAGCAAAGCCTTTCCCTAATTCAAGGAGGAACAATTGAAGATTATCAATGATTTTCTGTTCCAGAGCTTTTTCCGTCACCCGGTGGCTTTGAGGTAGCTGAAGAAAGTCGAGGACATAGGGATCTTTTATAGCTTCTGTTGAGTCGGTGATGATATGACCCTTTTCGGCAAGTTGTAAGACTCCTTTTTTATCTTTACTCAGTGCCAGACGTTCAAATAGGGAAGAGTTAATCTGTCGCTCAAGTTCCCGGTAACCCCAGTTCTCCAGTACGGTTTGTTTTTCGTAGAACTTTCTGGCAGTGTCATCTGAAACCCCTAGTAAAGTGACGATATGGGTCCAGCTTAATTGGGCAGGCACTGCCTGCCATTTTTGATAGGCAAGATAAAACCTTCGCATATCCAGGATATTCCGCCTGCCAAATCCTTTGCCGTAACGTTGTTTTAAGTCTTTAGAAAGTGTTGATAATAAGTTGCTTCCATATTCTGCGCGTTCCTGTCCATGCTGCTCATATTCCACAATATGCCTGCCAATTTCCCAATTTGCTTTTACCAGCTCAGTATTAACAGCTTTGATAGCATTTTGCCGGGCTGTTTCAATAGTTGACCCGATAGTATCCAGAAGTTCAATGTATTTTGCTTGTATAGGTATCATATACTTTTCTTAAACAAACAAATTTAAACATTCTCAGCCAAGCATTACGCATCATCAAAAGCAAAATGTCCTATTGATATAATGCCAAATACGGCCATTACCTGCCAGTTTATAAAGATGATTTTTGGAGGGATTTATATTCGACTTCTTAACAGTAAATATTACAGAAATGCAGGGAGAAGACGACGTAAGAGGTTTAGCGAAGATCATAGCATTAATGAGGGCGGTAAGTATACTGATTATCTTGATGCACCTATACTGGTATTGTTATGGTTTTTTCCTGGATAGAGGGTGGACACTGGAGATCATCAATAAAATTCTGCATAATTTTCATAGAACAGCCTATCTATTTTCTCATCCCATTTATACCAAAGTATTTGCATTGATCCTATTAGCTTTAAGTTGTCTGGGAACAAAAGGGGTGAAAAATGAGAAGATCACGTGGGTTAAAATTAATCTAGCTCTACTCTTCGGGTTTATATTGTACTTCTTAAATACACCATTACTGTTGTTAACTCCTATAATTGGGGATTTCTTTTATATTCTGACGTTGATTTCGGGCTATATGGTATTATTGATGGCTGGACTATGGATGCATCGGTTGCTGACTCACAACATGATGGATGACGTTTTTAACCATGAGAATGAAAGTTTCATGCAGGAAACCAGACTGATGGAAAATGAATATTCGGTCAATCTACCCACCAAGTTTTATTATAAAGGAAAATGGAATAATGGCTGGATCAATATTGTCAATCCTTTCAGGGCAACCATCGTATTAGGAACGCCCGGATCGGGGAAATCCTATGCCATCATCAATAATTATATCAAGCAGCAGATTGAAAAGGGCTTTTCAATGTACATCTACGATTTTAAGTTTGATGACCTTGCCACCATTGCCTATAATCATTTGCTGAAGCACCAGCATCAATATAAAGTAAAACCAAAATTTTACATCATCAATTTTGATGATCCCAGAAAAAGTCACCGTTGTAATCCTCTAAACCCGGATTTTATGACGGATATTTCAGATGCCTATGAAGCAGCATATACCATTATGCTGAATCTGAACCGAAGCTGGATACAAAAGCAGGGAGATTTCTTTGTAGAATCACCCATTATTCTGCTGGCAGCAATCATCTGGTTTTTGAAAATATATGATAACGGAAAATACTGTACATTTCCCCATGCTATTGAGCTTCTCAATAAAAAATATTCGGATGTATTTACCATTCTGACTTCTTATCCGGATTTGGAAAATTATCTTTCCTCTTTCATGGACGCATGGCAGGGTGGAGCACAGGACCAATTGCAGGGTCAGATTGCATCGGCAAAAATACCTTTGTCGAGAATGATCTCTCCAAGTTTGTATTGGGTGATGACCGGTGATGATTTTTCACTGGATATCAACAATCCTAATGAGCCTAAAATATTATGCGTAGGAAATAATCCGGACCGCCAGAATATTTACTCTGCTGCGCTTGGGTTGTATAATTCGCGTATTGTTAAGCTGATTAATAAAAAAGGACAACTGAAGAGCTCGGTTATTATCGACGAGCTCCCAACCATTTACTTTAGAGGATTGGATAATCTCATAGCCACCGCAAGAAGTAATAAGGTAGCTGTTTGTCTGGGATTTCAGGATTTTTCACAACTAACAAGGGATTATGGCGATAAGGAAAGCAAGGTAATACAAAATACCGTAGGGAATATTTTCAGTGGCCAGGTAGTGGGAGAGACGGCTAAAAGCCTGTCTGAGCGTTTCGGTAAGATCTTACAGAAACGTCAAAGTATGACCATTAATAAAAATGATACATCAACATCCATCTCCACTCAGTTAGACAGTTTAATACCGCCTTCTAAAATTTCTACCCTTACACAGGGGATTTTTGTGGGGGCTGTATCGGATAATTTTGATGAGAGAATTGAACAGAAAATTTTTCATGCTGAAATTGTAGTGGATAATGATAAGGTGGTTTCTGAAACTAAAGATTATCAGAAGATACCGGAGATTTTGTCATTTGTAAATGACCATGGTGAGGATACCATGAAACAGGTAATTGAGGCTCATTACAGAGAGATAAAGCAGGATGTTGTTCAGATCATTGAAAAGGAATTGGAACGCATTAAAAACGACCCCGATTTACAGCATCTAGTACAGCAGGAATAATGGTGAAATAAAAAATGAGACGATTAACAATCAGGCTCATTTCTTTTTAATAATTAAAGTAGGGTAGTTATTTTCGATGCGGGTTTTTATTGTTCTCAAATTCAAAAGATGTTGTATAATCCTTGTTGAGAACGAGATAAGCGTCAAACTTTTTTCCAGCTTTGCTTTTCATTCCTTTTATTAATGAGGTTTTACCTTTGTTAATAAGGGTTTTGATATCTTCTATACTGATATGCACTCCGCAAACACTGCGGAATTGCATCCAGTTACAGGCCTGGTCAGGACATTTGATAATGGTATCCCGTATCATCAGCTGATTGGTCTTGCATTGGGGGCAAATGAGTTTCGGAAGATTGGGCTGTGCGATGGTAATTTGAAGCAATTCATCCGTAACAGATCTTGTGTAATTCTCTATTTCATGTTGAAAATCAGAGGGATTGAGCTCATTGTTTTCGATTTTTTGCATGGCTAGTTCCCATTCTGCGGTCATGGCTACATCAGCAATTTTCTTGTCTTTAGTGAGCTGATAAACCTGTAATCCTTTTTCAGTGGGAATTAATGATTTATTGTTTCTTTGAATATAATTTCGGGTACATAAGGTTTCAATAATGGAAGCTCTGGTAGCTGGAGTACCTATTCCAATATTTTTTAACGCTTTCTTTTCCTCCATATTTTCGATCTGCATTCCTGCATTTTCCATGGCTGAAAGAAGCCCAGCTTCAGTATAAAGTACAGGTGGTTGGGTTTTCTTTTCCAGAATGCTGGCAGATTTAATTTTGAGCACGTCATCCTCTTTGACTTCAGGAAGTTCCTGTATAGACTCCGTGTCATCAGAAAAACTGCCATGGATGGAGCGCCACCCTGCTTCCAGAATCTTACAGCCCTTTACTATAAAATCATAGTGGAGAGACTGTAAAGAAATATCAGTAATTTCTTTTATGCACGATGTTGAAATAGCTTCCAGCAGTCGAAAAGCAATTAAATCATAGACTGCATTTTCTTTAGGAGGCAATGCCGAGGGGATTTTTTCTGTGGTAAGCAATCCATGGTGATCCGTAACCCTTAGATCATTGACGATACGCTTGTTGAAATGACCCCATTTGATTTGACTTACTGCTTGTTTGCAATCTTCCTTTTCCTGCAGAGCTCTTATCAGGTGAGGAATTTCTGTCCATAGATCTTCATGAATATATTTACTTCCTGTGCGGGGATAAGTGATAAATTTCTTTTCGTACAGACTCTGTGCGATAGTGAGCGTTTCTTCAGCCGATAGGTTAAGTTTTTTATTGGCTTCCTTCTGTAAACCTGTCAGGTCAAATAATAGAGGAGGCTGCTCTGTTACATTTTTGGTTGTAACAGAGGTAACCGTTGCTGTATTCCCGTTCCTTTCGATGGATCTCAATAGGTCTTCTGCCTGCTTTTTATTACTAAGGTGAGTCTGGGAAAGACTTTTAAACTCAATAAAATTCCTGATGTGTAATAATTCTATCTGCCAGTATTTCTGTACGGAAAATTCTTTATTTTCCAGATAACGCCGGCATATTAAAGCCAATGTCGGGGTCTGTACCCTTCCCAGTGAATAAATGCCATTACCCGCAGCTATACTTAATGCTTGTGTAGAATTGATTCCCAACAGCCAGTCGGCACGGCTTCTGCTCTGAGCGGCCTGATACAGCCCATCAAAATCATGACCACATCTTAAGTTTTCAAATCCCTGCTTAATGGCTTTTTCGGTAAGGGAGCTTATCCATAATCGCTCAAAAGGTTTTGTGCATTTCAGGTATTGGTAAATGTATCTGAAAATAAGTTCTCCTTCTCTTCCTGCGTCCGTAGCGGCAATAATGCTTTCACAGCGATTGAAAAGTTGTTCAATCACTTTAAGCTGTTTCAATGCCCCTTTATCGGGAGCAAGTCCTTTTTCTTTTTTGACCTTTCTGACAGTCAGTAGAAAGGGTTGGGGAAGGATGGGAAGAGTTTCTTTTTCAAATCCTGAAATCCCATAATCCTCAGGCATACCTAAGCCAACCAAATGGCCGAATGCCCAGGTAACACAATAACCATTACCTGACAGGTAGCCTTCTTTTTTCTCAGTTACGCCCAGCACATGGGCAATCTCTCTTGCTACGCTTGGTTTTTCTGCTAGTATTAATTTCATGGGTAACTTTTGTGGATGGTTAATATTCTATCAAATAACAAGGGATAGGCTATATTTTTCGTCCTCCTGATTTAACAGGTACTTTCTGCTGTTCCTGCTGTTTTTTGTCTTTAGGTACTTGTTGCCGCGATTGGAGTGGTTTTTTGATATTCTTAGTGGCTTCATTCGTTTTACCTTCTGAGTTAACAGCGATCTGCGTTTTATGAGCTTCTACAGGCTTTATCTGTTCTTTAAGTTTGTTTGGATTCTGGAACGAGAAGTCTATTTTACCAGTATCCTTATTAAAGGTAATATACCCCTGGTATTTTTGACCTTTCTTATCGGTAAGATCATCAATGTAGACTGTTTGTCCGGCTTTAAATTGAGTGTACTGTTCCTCATTCAGTTCTTTTCCTCTAAACGTTCCAGGAATCTCTGATGACTGGCTTTGCTCTGTACTTTGTGTTTGTTGGTGGTTATTTCTTCTCTCAAACAGGAATTCTACATATTTCTTATCTGCATTAAACTGCACAGAAGCATTGAAGGGCTCTCCCTTTTTAGAGATCATCCCTTCGATATACAAAGGTTTGCCTTCCAGTAAAGTTTGTGTTTGATGGTCATCCAGTTTTACGCCTTTAATCTCATTTGGAATTTTGATGTAATCAGTTTTTAAAGCAATTAATTCATTGGTAAGCCTGTCGATACTGATAATCGAAGGTATTGTTTCTCCGGATTTGGGATGGGTGAGATCGACTATTCTGCCCATATTTCCTGTAGTCAGAAGATTTTCTTTATCTTCCTTGGTAAATTCATGTCCAAAAAAAGGAAAATTGAACTGAGGCTCTTTCCTGATTCCGTGAATAGCAACTACGATTTGTCCCTGATCATTCGGCTGTAGTGATAACCGTGCATCCAGTTTTGTAATGGCAGTACCAAGGTTAAGGCTGATAGGAATAAGTTCATTGGTTTTATATCCCTTTAATAAAGGTTCCAATACATTCAGTTTCTCTAGTCGTTCCTTACTGAGTCCAAGGTTGGAAAGGGTTTCCCAATCTAATTGCTGTGGTTGGTAACGGTAGTCATTAGGTTCTGTGGTTGGCTGTGTTGTTTCCATATCGATTTTATTTTCTGGTTTAATATTATTTTCTGGTTTTACTTCCATAGACTCTATGAGTATCTTTCCCTCTTCTGTAGGGTGGTTGAATTGTTGTTGTATTTCTTTAGCCTTTTGTATAGCCACAAGGGATGGTACTTTAAAAAATGAAAATCGGGTAGGGTCTTTCAATTGGCTGAAAAAATTGGAAAAGAAATTGGAAAAGATATCTCCCGATTTATCTACCCGCATAAACTGGTTCTGATTTTTTTTCGACGGGTCAACCGTTTTTAATTCTCCATTTTCTCCGATACCGATAACTGCCTGAATTTTCATTTTGGCTTTGTCAAGTACCAGTAAGATATCAGAAAGCTGTTCTAATTCTTGTAATGTCTTTTTACTCTCATCCATAGTAATAGAATTTAAATTGGATGATGAAATTAGTGCAGAGAATCAGGAAATATAGACTATGGCTTTTATTGGTGCTATTTGTCTCGATTTGACATTAAAGGCTTCGAAAGGGTGGAAGATATAGCAGAATGTAATAAATAGATTAGGATATGAGAACTGAAAATAAGCTGAAAGATTTATATATCCAACGGGAACGTTCGGATTAAGTCCGGGAAAATCGAAAAATTCCATACAGCAATGAGGTTCCTTAAACTAGGCATCAATTGGCTAGTTTAACTGGTCTTCGGATATAAACGGTTATAAGAGAACTTCATAAGATGGAAAAGCAAAAGCTAATAAAACGATTTATTGTAGATAGCGTTTTTAACAATAATAAGAACATCCTGTTTCCATTTGAAAACAGAGTGTTCCTTAGCTATAAATTTTTGTTATAGATTAAACGTTATTGATGTCTTATTCCTTTTTGATGATAACTTACATTCCTGCCAACCGATTGGTAATTTTTGGAGACACTTTCGTTATCTACTTCATAACTTTTTGAGGTAATAACATGATTTAGGTCTGATTCAGGTGTTTTAAAACGGATCTCTTTACCGTTTTTATATATTTTGTTATCATAAGTGATATAGGTTTTGATTTTCTCCATAGATATTGCCATCAGGAGCTGAAAATATTTTAACTTTCTTCTTTTTCTTTTTTAATGCCAAAAAGAGTAAAGATCCGCCTGCTAATAAGCCGAATGCTATTTTTACTTTCCTATTCATAATTTTGATTTTTTATTGATAAACAAAGAACAACAATTTACACAGCTGGAAAAAATGATCAGCTAATAGAGGTATAGTAAAGATCTCTATGACAACAAGAGATTGGCTTTATCTGGCAGGCCTTGCACTGTCTGATACTACAGCATTAATATTACCAGCGCCATTACCGGTATTGTTATTGCTGGTTTTTCTACCGCCTATATGAGTCTTTGTGTTGATGCTGTCACTGCTTCCTAAACTGTCTTTGGAAACCTTTGGTTTTGAAATTGCTGTATCAGAATAACTTCTTTGTGCTTGGGTAGAATCAGCATATGTAGTACCTGTGTTTGTGTCTTTTTTTTTACAGGCTGCAACTAAAAGACTTATTGCAACGATAGGTAAAAGTAAATTTTTCATACGTTATTTTATTAATGAATTAGTAATTAATGTATTTACGGAATTCTTTGGTGATTCAAAATTAAATATTTAACCATCAGAAGTATATGAGCGAGATCATAATTTCTTAATGTCTTAAAATTTATTTTTGTCTTACTAAAATTTATTAATATGAAAAATTCTGCTTTAACAATTTTTGCTGTCATTGCATTAATGGCCTGCAAAAAAACGGAAACAACAAGGGTAATTCAGTCTACAGACAGTACAACAGTATCTGCTCCTGTAGATTCTTCCACTATGGTTAGCGATTCGACAAAAATCACAAATTCTTCATCTGGGAATTCTCTCAGTGATCAGGATAAAAAATTTGCTGATGCTGCTGCGAAAGGAGGACTGATGGAAGTGATGATGGGGCAGTTAGCGGCTGCTAATGCTGCTGGTGCTACAGTAAAAACTCTGGGAGAGATGATGGTCAAGGATCATAGCAAAGCCAACGAAGAGCTCAAAAAATGGGCATCAGCAGCTGGCTATACATTGCCAGGTAGTTTGGATGCTGAGCAGCAAAAAAAATATGATGAGTTAAAAGCAAAAAAGGGAGTGGAGTTTGACCGTATGTATACTGATCTGATGGTTAGCGATCACAAAAAAGACATTGAAGAATTTAAAAAAGAAAGCTCTGAGGGTAAGGAAACATCCTTAAAGTCTTTTGCTAACAAAACACTTCCCACTTTAGAACACCATTTAATGGAATCTGAAAAAGCAAAAAGTAGTGTTAAATAATATTCTTAAAGTACAGCCTTTATGATCTCAGTCATAAACGGAAAATGTTATATCCAATAATTTTGAACTGGACTTATACATCAGTATTTGCATTCGTATTATCTACTCTCCTAATTTTAGGAGAGTTTTTAGTATGTAAAACAGATGTTTAATTAAATGTAATATCTACATGAAACTTTTAATTAATCTCATAATTAACAATGACTAAACTTAAAATGAAATGAACATAATCTCTTTGTGCTTCCTGTCTGTTGATTAACTTATTTTTGTAATCATAAGATTTGAGCACATCTGTCAATTTGGTGTAAGTATCAAAATGATTTCCTTTAATTTTAACCCTTCCATTGTCATCTCTTGTTCTAATGATATCATTCTCTGGAGTTCGGACTTTAAATAAAGCATAAGATAATTTTGGATTGAAATTCATCCGGCCTGTATATCTTTCAACTATATTCACCTTAAATGAATCAAAAATGATCGTATTAAAAATAACATTAGAGTAAGATTCCTGAGTTTTAAGCTCAAGTGTATAATTCATGACTTTATTTTTATGCAAATGTATTGACAAACTAAAAAAAATCAAAATAAGGTGATGTTCATTATTTTTTTCTAGTGTCCGAATGATATTTAGGGAGTGAATTTTAATTGCAATAGATATTATGTAAATGATGCTTGAGTTACAACGTGTATTAAAGTTTGAAAAAAAACGAGTCAGGCTAATGTCAAGTATTCCAGATGATCAGTTACCCTTTTATGAAAATAATAGAGTAGTAGGTCTGCCATCTTTTGTGAGCTGTCACAGCAGAAATATAGATTGTTTTTTCTTCAATAAATGTGGCTTAACCTGCCGGTAGGTTTGACCTGCATACCATCATGATCTATGAAAGAGACCGGATTATTCATCACATACGTATACGGGCTAAAAGAATGATAGCTTTCCGCAGCTGATCCATCCCGTTCCATCTCCCCAGATCCGGCATATACTGTCTCCAGCCGTAATCATAAAAAACCTGTTTTCTGTAATTTTTTTACACTGTATTTAGAAAAATAAAAATTCCCAGAATTAGAATAAGAAGAAGCGCCAATACGGTTTACCCAAAAGGATAGAAGTTTATTGGTATCCATAGCCTGAAGAACACCTGCGCTGTTTAAACTTATTTAATTTTAAAATTAGGGCATTGGTGTAATGCCCTAATTCATTATGAAATTTTCTCGATTTAAAGAGTATAAGAAGTATAAAACTTTTGTCCGAAAAAAGATAACAAACTTCAAGATGGCATTGCATCAATAATTGCACTAATTCCGCAATCATTATGTACCAAAATCGCTTTCTCAGAAACATAATAATTATGGTTGCCTTCTATTTCAAATATTAAAGAGTAGCCTTGACTACTCTTTAAACTTAAATGCCTTATAATAAAATTAAGAATATTAAAAATTACATACCATGTTGATTTCTCTAATTTCAAAGTGTTAATATCAGAGTTCTTTTTAACAATTTCTAAACTCTCACATTCTGAATTGCTTTTTCCTTCATCAAAAACTTCTGGGATCTTAATTATTTTAATGTCATCAAGATAAATAATAAAACTATCTGTTATTAGTCTCATATCTGTTAAAAGCCAATAACTATTTGCAGAAACGAAATAACCCAAAATAGGAATTTCATTATTTATAAATAATATTTTATCCTTTATTTGCTCTTGTACATTTTTATCTAAATTTTCGTATAACTCTGTTTTAAAAAAATCTTTTTTAATTCTTTTAAACTTAGATTTAATAATATTTACATTTTTTATCATTTTAAAAACTTTACTAATTCTATACTATTTTTACTAAGTTCTTTATAAGTATAACCCATAAGTTCTGCTGCTCTTGAGTTCATTAATCTAGTTTCTACAATATCAACACCTTTTATAACAACTTTATCCATGCCTGCACTTTTAGCTTGACTTTCAAATGCCCTTACAAGTTCGAAGAGGCTTTTTCCTTCATAATTAACAAGGCCTTGAACGGTTCTGTTATAAACTCCATTTTCCATTGTAGTCATACCTCTTACATAAAACCCTTGAATAAATTCTTTTGTGTATTCACAGTTATTATGCACCAAAATTCCTTTCTCAGAAACATAATAATTATGGTTATCTTCTACCTCAAAGTTATAGACTTTTACTTTGCCATCCAAGAAATTAATAGATTCTACAGGAGAAGTTGTTCCATCTAATATGGTTAGAAGTGTTCCTTTTGTAAGATTTTTAGCTTCTATCCAGTTTCCGTTTACATAGAACGGGTGTTCCGGTGTACAGGTAATTTCTGTACCGTTTACAGAGATTTTCACTAATGAAGAAGATGTATTGCGGGATAGCTCAACTACTTTTTTCAGTTCTTTTTTACCTGTTTCTTCGTTGTAGCTCCATACAAGATCGCCTTCTTTAATATCTTCAATCTTTTTGCTGCCTTTTTCTGCAGCCACCAACGTTCCTTCTGTGAAACAGATTTTAATAAGACCATTGGTGAGCCTGCCTATAGGTCTGCATAAGTATTGCCCTATTCCGCTTGCTCTCCATCCTGCAGAAAGAAGCTCTCCGCCCGCAAAGCTCATAGGCATCTCCAAGAACAGGAATTTTTCTAATGAACCTATAGACTTACCGATTTCCGTTTCGTTGATGGCAGTTTGCCAGGCACTCATTGCCTGCTGAGTATTTAAGTCTTGTAATGCTCCTAAAATACCGCTATACATAACGGCACCATTATAAGTACCTTCCCCAAAACCCGTTCCTTTTTTTCCTTTGACTATAACTTCAGAAACATAAATAGTTCCCGGTACATCTCTGCGGGAAGAATACCCTGAGATTAAAACCCCATTGTCGTCTACAGCCATATTACCGCCATTTATAGACCAGGTATTATCATTATTGTTATAAAATGTTGTTCCACTTGCAAAGCCCATAATACCTCTAATAAATGCCTGAGACAATCTTCCATCAGGATCAAACATATTAACAGGATTATTCAGTACATAGGTATAAGGGCTGGTAGAGAGATAACTTTCAGAAAGTTGATCCATTACTCCCCATCTCCCTATTTCAGGCATATACTGTCTCCAGCCGTAATCATAAAAAACCTGTTTCTGTAATTTTTTTACACTGTATTTAGAAAAATAAAAATTTCCAGAATTAGAATAAGAAGAAGCGCCAATACGTTTTACCTAAAAGGATAGAAGTTATTGGTATTCATAGCCTGAAGAACACCTGTGCTATTTAAACTTATTTAATTTCAAATTAGGGCATTGGTGTAATGCCCTAATTCATTATAAAATTTTCTCGATTTATAGAGTCTAAGAAGTATAAAACTTTTGTCCGAAAAAAGATAACAACTCCATTTGAATATTATTTTCTAGACTGTTGGCTCAAGCAATAAAATGAAAAAATTAAATTAACAATAATTAAAATTATTATACTCCAAATTATAATTCCTCCTCTTTTATTTTTGGCTTCAGGCAATTTATCAAATTCTTCATTATACTTTTTCCATACGTCTGTATTGATAAACGAAAAATAATTCAAAATAAAAATTAATATTAATGGAAAAAAAACTATAGGATCCTGAATACTTAATTCTCTATTTTCTCCAGTGATACTTGAATAGTAATTTCCTATTGATAATAATAGCCAAATTTCTAATGCACCTAGAGCAACTATTGTTTTAAAATCAGTCAAAAACTCGCCTCCTAAAGATTCAGATGTATAAATGATTGATTTATATATTTTATAGAAAAAATAGTAATATATTTTTTTTATTTTTTTCATAAGTATAGTTATTTAGGTTCGTGTGCTCCCATTATATGAAATCTATAGGGACCAGCTTGATTAAATCCTTCGTCTAACATTTTTTGATCTGTATTTGCATCATTAAAAAATCCAGGCCAGCCTTGTCCTCCTGGTCCATCATAATTGTTATCTACTCCAAAATAAATTGTCCCAATAGATGCACCAATCGGCCCCCCCCAATTACCAGCAATACCCATGATGGTATTTAATCCAAATTTTGCAGGATGCACAGCATTTTTAGAATTTGGATTTTGTAAATAATTTCGCACTCCTATTCCATCAGATGCTAAGCCAAAATAAAATGAAGCTGTCCCCAAACCTTTTCCAAATTTTGCTACTTTAGAAATAGGTTGTGTAACCTCTGTCATGGGTGCCTTGCCAAATAAACTTAAATTTCTTCCTGTTAACTGATAATTTCCAGATACTCCCCTTCTAATTCCTTGTGAATACATATTTTTAGAGTTTACTCCACCTTTAAAAGCTATTGCTATTGCAGCACTCCCTAAATACCAGTTGGTTTTACCACCTAGACTGTACCATTCGCTGTTCAGCTTTTCTACAAAACTATTAAAAGCATCTTGAAAGGCTTGTCCCCATTCATTATGCTTACCAGTAAGCCTTATAGTAGGAATATGTATAATCCCAGGTTCATTGCCTCCTCCTTCTGCATCCATTGCTGTGTTTAAACTCATATAATTTCCTTCATAGCCTATTTTCACACCACTATTACTCTCTAAAGACCCACCTATATTATACCAATAAGTAGGTTCATTATTTGAAGAGGAATTCCAGATGGATGTTAAAAATTTTTGTGTTAATCGTCCATCCGGATCAATTAAAGATAATGGATTATTCATCACATACGCATACGGGCTAAAAGAATGATAGCTTTCTGCCAGCTGATCCATCCCGTTCCATCTCCCCAGATCCGGCATATACTGTCTCCAGCCATAATCTAAATTTCCATTGGCCTGAAGTTCTTTTCCGTTGTAAAGATATTTAAATTTATTGTTCGTTGTATCACCCGTATTATAACCGGCATGTTTTAGTCCGAAAGGATAATAGCTGTTTTCTTCCAGAATCTGGGGGCTGCCATCTGTATTTCTTGCATATGAAAGCCTGATATTCCCAAGATGGTCTTTGTACTGATACACATACCTGCTATTCTTAAAATCATAATACCCTTCTTCATTAGCAAGCACAGATGAGATTATGTTACCCCCTGAACTAGTATATTGAAAGTTCCCCAGATAATCGCTGATTTCCGTATCCCTGCTCATCTGTACCTTAGTTCCATCCGCAGAATAAATATAATTCAGAGAAGCTGCGGGAGATGCTCCCGTTATTGCAGACGGAAGATTCAGGAAGTTAAAAGCAATTTTCGTGATTCCTTTATCTAAATGACTGATCATATTACCATTCGGGTCATAAGTAATCTGTTTTCCTATACCTTGTGGCAGAGGATATCCACTCAGAGCATTTCCCTGTCCCATCTCTTCAATATAATCCAGCTGGTTACCACCATTGGTATAATAATATTTCAGATCATCTGCTACTTCAGCATTTGCCTTAACAATACCTCCGGTTCTGAGAAGGGAAGAAATATTACCATTCAGGTCATAATCTACCACTTCCGTATATTCCTTAGTATACGGATTGGAACCTGGTTGAAAGAATCCGGCCTGCAAACGTTCTGCACCATCATATACATATCCATACCTTCTCAGCGGTTCATTAGCTCCATAGGCTGTTTTCCAATCTACTTCAGCAATACCACCATTGTACTTGGGCTTTACCTTCAGGTCAGTATAGGAGTTGTTGGGCACCTCAGCTCCTTCTACAGTATTGTATTTAATTTTGTAGGCAAAAAGCTTAGTATTCAGCGTTTCGATATCATTAGGATTAATACCTGTAAGCCAACCTCTGATATTATAGGTATAATCGATATTTTGAAGATTATTTCCTACTTTCTTATTGATGAGCTTACCAAGTTCATCATAAGTATAATCTGCCAGCAGTTCTTCAGCGTTAGTATTGATCTTCTGATAATGCTTACTTAAGAATTGTTGTGGATTGTACACAAATCTGTCGGTTACTGCCACTTCAGCCGTTCCTGAATTTCTTGAATGCTGGGTATCTACCTCAAGAGTTCTTCCTGCAAAATCCAGCAAAGTTTCCGTTTTGGTAAATCCACCCAAATGGTTCTGTCCGTAGGTACCTACCGGGCGGCCATTCGTGTCATACCAGATCACTGCAGAGGTCCAGCCATTATTTTCAACATTCCTTACATAACTTACCGTAGGTGAGTTTTTCAAACTTCTTATAGAAGAAAATCCGTTGGAAACAATTGTTGTGGGAGATGCGGCTAATATTGCCTGATTTTTTATCTGTGCTGGTGCTGCCGGAGACCCTGCCGGATATTCGTCATAATAGTTAACACTCAAGACCGTCACACTTCCAGTAGGAAATGCCTCTTTGGTATAGTAGATATCCATACTATTCTGGCTGAATGCTGTAGTACTGGCCTTTTCATTATTCAGAGCATTGGCGGACATGCTATTTAAAGCGGTCTGCATGGCTGCCCTTGTTCCTGTATTGGCAAAGAAACCTGAGTAAACGGATCTTCCCAACGCATCATATTTAGTGAACATCCAGCCCCGTTGTCCAAATGTATTAACAGCGGTTCTTAAGTTTCCATCCTGGCCAAGTACCTGTCTGTTCTGCTTATCATACACAAAATATTCCCAGTCTTTCCCCGGAAGTTTTTTCTCCGCCAACCTTTGATATTGATCATATTTATACTGGTAACATAAGGTATTTAAATTACCATTAAGTTCTGCAGCAGTATTGAATAAGGCTGCTTTCGGAGGAATCACGAAAGACAGGTTTCCAAATTCATCGTATACGTAATACGTATCAAGATTTTCAACCGTTCCATTGTTTTTTTTGTTAATTTTCCGAATCATTATATTCCGGCCTGAAGAATCCACAAATGAATAAGCTTCTTTTCCATCTTCATCTTTTGCTACCGTTTTGTACAAGGTGGAAGCATTATAATATCCACCGGAAGTGTAGGCATCATCGGGAGCAAAGATTAATGAAACATCATTGATCATCGCAACAGCATTCCATGAAGTCACCGCCTGTATTCTTTTGACCTCTCCGGTATTATTAGAAAGATATTCCATCTTCCGGGTATGGCCTCCGTTTTTCTCCCAGTCGGCTCCCGGGGAAGCCTGTTGTTCCACTCTTGCGAGTGGAGAATTCTCATATACCACTTCAGAATAGGCGTTCGATACGCCGTAATAGGCATTGAC
>NZ_JAWRXA010000077.1:0-376 GCF_046535275.1 Chryseobacterium sp. SIMBA_029 | reverse complement strand
AACCTCGATATCTCCGCCTTCGAAGGTGCCGTCGAATTCATCCGCAACCTCATTCAGTTCTCGCCGCCATCGGACCCGCCGGCAGCGCTTTTCAAGAGTGACTGGAAAGAGGTGGTCAGCGCCACGATCGACGCATATCTGCGCGAGAAGCGGCTGACCGAGGCAGGCCTCAGCAAGGACGATCTGAGCGAACTGGTCGGCATTCTCGATCGCCAGGGCATTTTCTCGATCCGCAACGCCACACCTTACATCGCCGAGGTGCTGAAGATGTCACGGGCGACGCTCTACAAGCACCTGAAAGATCTGAGGCAGAAAAAGAGCGGCAGCAATTCTTCCGAGAACTACGGATCCTTGGAGGAAATTTAAGGCCGCCCGG
>NZ_JAWRXA010000579.1:0-254 GCF_046535275.1 Chryseobacterium sp. SIMBA_029 | reverse complement strand
AGATAGTGACAAGCAAGGGGTTCTGGTCACCCATGCAAAAGAAAAAGAGTACATCGAGATAATAAAGAACTTAGGATCCACATATATGTACAAAAATCTTGTTAAGAATTACTTTAACAAGCTAGCAAATAAAAGCATCGAGAAAGAAGACCCTATGTTTGAATATCTTGAAATTGGAGATTTTGCAGGCGAAGTAAATACTTCCTTACAAGCACAAAACATTTTCAACTATGTATTTGTTCCTAAAGAAATAC
>NZ_JAWRXA010000578.1:0-254 GCF_046535275.1 Chryseobacterium sp. SIMBA_029 | reverse complement strand
AGAACAATTAATTAACGCATTAACATGACCACAAAACCAGACATAACTTGGGCAGATTTTGAAAAAATAGACATCAGATGTGGAACCATCCTTTCAGTAAATGATTTTGAAAAGGCAAGAAACCCATCTTACCAACTGGAAATAGACTTTGGAGATTTGGGGATCAGAAAATCTGCAGCTCAGATCACTTCTCTTTATGAAAAAGAAGAACTGGTGGGAAAACAAATTTTAGCCGTTGTCAATTTCCCTAAAAA
>NZ_JAWRXA010000577.1:0-254 GCF_046535275.1 Chryseobacterium sp. SIMBA_029 | reverse complement strand
GGGCTTTTTTTGTGGCGAGGTGCCGGGTTGGGGCGCTGGAGTTGCACCCGAGATTGACGCGAAGTCGCTAGCGGTAGTAGCGCGCAAGCAGCATGGAAATCGAGGCCAGTATTCCGCCGATGCCGACGAGGGGGTACATGAAATCGATAATGCGATTGCGCAGCGCGCGGTTCTCGATAAGGTAGTCGATGACATTGGGCATTGCGGTCCTCCCTGTGGATTATTTTTCAGGAGTATAGCTTGGGTGCTCCTGA
>NZ_JAWRXA010000576.1:0-255 GCF_046535275.1 Chryseobacterium sp. SIMBA_029 | reverse complement strand
TAACGGCCTTGAAGTTGTCCAAGTCCGCGAGGACCACCGCCGCACCGGACTCGTTGGAGCGCAATCGCTTCAATTCCGAGTTGGCCAGTTCAAGGAACGCTCCGCGGTTCAACAACCCCGTCAGGTGGTCCCGCGTGGCGCGCTCCAGAAGCCCCTTGATGAGTTGATCGCTGCTGAGGGCCGTCATGCTGAACGACACCGTCACTAACAGCACCATGGAGACCAGCCCCGAGGGAGCGGGGCCAAAGAAGGTCT
>NZ_JAWRXA010000575.1:0-255 GCF_046535275.1 Chryseobacterium sp. SIMBA_029 | reverse complement strand
CTTTTCTCTTACACCCTGCGGAACGCAGCCCGCACGGGTGCGTCTCCGCGGCGCTCACGGAGACAATCATGTCAAGCTGTAACTGCCTCGACTCCTGGCCACCCGTCAGAAAGCCCAGCGACATCGAAATGCCTTGCTGGCCAGGTGTGCAAACGAAACACCACGCGCGAATTTCGGAGATGCTCGTGCACGCCGCGAACTGGCCCGTCGATGAAGACGGTCCGTCGCGGCAGGTTTTTCAGTGCCGTGACGGGC
>NZ_JAWRXA010000574.1:0-255 GCF_046535275.1 Chryseobacterium sp. SIMBA_029 | reverse complement strand
ACCTGAAAGACCATTCCGACACCACCCGGTATTACTATCGACTCACCACCCTATTAATCTGGAAGAGATTAGGGAACGACCGCGAATTGCTGATCTGGCATCTCGAGATTACAGTCCCCCCTTCAGAGCAGACCAAGAGACCATAGATAGTTTCTAACCTCTCCCATGCCTCTGGTGGCCACACCTATTAAATAATCACGAGACTGGCGGTGGAGTGGAAGTGGGCCGGATTGACGCACCCATTTCGCGACATCC
>NZ_JAWRXA010000076.1:0-377 GCF_046535275.1 Chryseobacterium sp. SIMBA_029 | reverse complement strand
CGACTCGGCATTGGTCCACGAGATTCAGGCCGATGTAGCGCACCTCCCCACGTACGGCTACCGACGTATCTGGGCACTGCTGCGCCGTAGTCGGGAACAGACCAGCGCGCCGTGCATCAATCACAAGCGCGTGTATCGGGTTATGCGTGAGCATCAGTTGCTGCTGCGGCGCCCCGGCGTGCGACGAGACACTCGACGGCATGGCGGTCGTGTTGCTGTTGACCGAAGCAACACCCGCTGGTGCTCCGATGGCTTTGAGTTCCGGTGCGACGATGGCACACCGCTGCGCGTCACGTTCGCCCTGGACTGCTGCGACCGGGAAGCGATTAGCTGGGCGGCGACGACTGGCGGCCATAGTGGTGATGTGGTGCGCGACG
>NZ_JAWRXA010000573.1:0-255 GCF_046535275.1 Chryseobacterium sp. SIMBA_029 | reverse complement strand
CGAGGTCTACCCCATCAATGTTGGTGTAACATAGATGGTCGCTAATCCACGGCGAGTTGAGCTTCAAAGCCATCGAATGAATTGAGTTTAAATATTCCATATCAACACCAGTTTCAGATCCAACCGAGAGGCTCAACGAGTGTGGCGCCAACGGAAAATGTTGGGATAACTCCTCCAGTTCATAAAACAAATTATTATTTTCTATATAATGATCAGGATAAAATTCAAGCCATATAGATTGGCTTGAATTTTATC
>NZ_JAWRXA010000572.1:0-255 GCF_046535275.1 Chryseobacterium sp. SIMBA_029 | reverse complement strand
AGGAAATGGCGCATAAAATGGGTTTCTTACTGATTCCTTATGAATGCATGCACTGGCAGCGTAAAAGCAAATTCGCACATGATCGCAAAGTGAAAATTGGGCGTAATTCTTACTATATGATGAAGCATCATGAGCTGACAAAAACAGAACAAAACAAGCTGATGAATTACCTTGAAGAGTTAAGGAAAGGGGCGTAAAAAGTGCATATATTTTTAATTATATGTTGCATCGGCATTGCAATTTTGAACGTGATTG
>NZ_JAWRXA010000571.1:0-255 GCF_046535275.1 Chryseobacterium sp. SIMBA_029 | reverse complement strand
CCTTATCAATTTATACGACAAAACAGCACTCTTGACCAGTGTATAGATGTGTCTTGAGCGCTCATAAAATGCCCTTTTATAATCCGAGCAAGCTGCTATAGTAATTGGTATTGAATCATTTTTACCTTTATCTCATAGCATTCTCACTGATACAAAATATTAAAACCGTCATTTAAATAAGGAAATCTCAGATGTCAGAGCCTTTAGTCGATTATCAAGTTGAAAAACACATTGCGACCATTACCTTTAACGATC
>NZ_JAWRXA010000570.1:0-255 GCF_046535275.1 Chryseobacterium sp. SIMBA_029 | reverse complement strand
GCCTATTAACGGTTCTTATCGGATTGATCTTTGCCGTTATTGCATTCAATAGTGTTTCTGCGGTGGATGGACTGGCAGGAATTTATACATTATTTGGGCTGATTCCTGTGATAATAATCATTATATTGGACAGAATTTGTGTCTGGAAATTTGGCCCTAAAAAAGTCAATAAAGTACAGTTCTACATAACAGGAATATTTATTTTACTTTTTATCCTTAACTGGATAAGATTACAACTTCAATAAAAAAACTAAA
>NZ_JAWRXA010000569.1:0-255 GCF_046535275.1 Chryseobacterium sp. SIMBA_029 | reverse complement strand
CAGCACGTTCCTTAGCAGTTGTTTCTGCAATGAATGTTAATTTGTACATGTTTTTTTCAAAAACATCATTTGCAATTTCTTTGGCATCTGCTATGGTTATCCCGCTATGAATATGTACAGTTTCACCTTGAACATTCGTGGAATGATTCCCGCCTTGCTGCCGAATATTTTTGTTAAGCATCTGTATCCTCTCCTTGCTTTGGCGTTATATTACCAACCTTAACGCTCTCCCCCTGTATATTCACGGAATTGTCG
>NZ_JAWRXA010000568.1:0-255 GCF_046535275.1 Chryseobacterium sp. SIMBA_029 | reverse complement strand
AGTTCCTTGAGCGTTGCCGCTTGGGCTCTTCCTTGTTCGTACCCGGCTTGCGCGGCGGCGGGACGAAGCGAAAGGTCCATGGCGTTCACCCCAAACAGGTGTTCGGCGTCGCTGTCGGGAAATACGGTGGCCACACTGCTGCCACCGTGGCGCAGAGCATCTATCTGAGTGGCGAGGTGCGTGCCCCACTCCACTGGCTGCAGGGACTTGCCGCCGAACGGTGAAAGCACCAGGACCCGACCGAATCCAGCGGCC
>NZ_JAWRXA010000567.1:0-255 GCF_046535275.1 Chryseobacterium sp. SIMBA_029 | reverse complement strand
CAGATAAGGCTGATCGACCACCCTCCATACCAATCAGCGATGGGCCGGCCACACCAAGGTGTGGGTTCGGTCGCAATCCCTCATCAAGAAGGCGAAGGTCCCTTACCGGAACCCTTACCAAACGCACGTTCGCGTCGATGATGCTCTCCGCTGGAGAGCATCCGATGTGGGTATTGAAGCAGATAGGACATGCCGATCAAACGATCATCTAGCGCGTCTATGGTCGGTGGATGCCGGAAGCAGATCGCGGTGTGG
>NZ_JAWRXA010000566.1:0-255 GCF_046535275.1 Chryseobacterium sp. SIMBA_029 | reverse complement strand
GCGGTAAGATCCTTGAGAGTTTTCGCCCCGAAGAACGTTTTCCAATGATGAGCACTTTTAAAGTTCTGCTATGTGGCGCGGTATTATCCCGTATTGACGCCGGGCAAGAGCAACTCGGTCGCCGCATACACTATTCTCAGAATGACTTGGTTGAGTACTCACCAGTCACAGAAAAGCATCTTACGGATGGCATGACAGTAAGAGAATTATGCAGTGCTGCCATAACCATGAGTGATAACACTGCGGCCAACTTAC
>NZ_JAWRXA010000565.1:0-256 GCF_046535275.1 Chryseobacterium sp. SIMBA_029 | reverse complement strand
GCGAAACAGGACATCACCGAAGCAGGCAAGCTCCTCATCTGGCTCCGTGACTCTCACGGCATCGCAGCGGGCGAACTAAGACAAGCCCACATCGACGAATATCTCAGTACCGGGCCCAGCACCCGCAAGCACATCCGTAATTTTGTCCGGTGGCTCAACCGCGACAGCACACGACGAGGGCACCTCGACGCGCCGGTCCGTCCCGCTCAATCCACGCCAATGATCACTCAGGCGGAACGTATTGAACTCGTGCGCA
>NZ_JAWRXA010000564.1:0-256 GCF_046535275.1 Chryseobacterium sp. SIMBA_029 | reverse complement strand
GTTACTGTCAGCGTTGCATTATAAGGGGCAGGCGCCGGCTGGCCGTTCGGCAGGACAGGCGTCATGACGAGGTTGGTGCCGTCGTACTTGATGTATTCGTAGAGATAGCCTGCGTCCGGTGCAGAGGACGTGGAGATCTTGAGGGTGTCGTTGCCCGCACCACCATCGATCACATCGGCGCCGTCGCCGATCGTGTAGATGATCGTATCGTCGCCGTCACCGCCATTGATCGTGTCGTCACCGGCGCCGCCGATCA
>NZ_JAWRXA010000563.1:0-256 GCF_046535275.1 Chryseobacterium sp. SIMBA_029 | reverse complement strand
CTATAACAGTGTCCAATACAAAAGATGTCCAAAAATTAGTTAATGATCAAGATCGGAAATTTGCAGAAAATGCAGCGAGAGGAGGTATTATGGAAGTGATGATGGGTAAACTTGCTATCGATAATGGCGGAAATGCCGCTGTAAAAGCATTAGGAATAATGATGGTTACTGATCATACGAATGCTAATAAAGAACTTATGAAATGGGCTTCAGAAATAGGACTTACACTGCCCACAAATTTAGATGCTGAAAAGCA
>NZ_JAWRXA010000562.1:0-256 GCF_046535275.1 Chryseobacterium sp. SIMBA_029 | reverse complement strand
CCCGGCTCCATGTCTCAACGAGGAGTAATTCATGAGTCCATCACACAGTGCCCGGCGGACCGTCAGGGATGTCGTCTTCGTCGACGGTGTACGAACCCCCTTCGGCAAGGCGGGCGAGAAGGGCATCTATGCCGGCACTCGAGCCGATGACCTTGTGGTCAAGTGCATCCGCGAGCTCATGCGCCGGAATCCTTCGTTGCCGGCCGAGCGCATCGATGAAGTAGCCATTGCAGCCACCACCCAGACGGGCGATCAG
>NZ_JAWRXA010000561.1:0-256 GCF_046535275.1 Chryseobacterium sp. SIMBA_029 | reverse complement strand
GGCAATTCAAAAGTTCCTCCATCGAAGAGCTTTGAATCACAAATCCTATGCAAAGGGAATCTCAGTTATGAGTACAGAACCTAGTCCCGGCAGACCCGTCCTAGATGGCAGGACACCAGGTTCCGGCGATTTAACATCTGGGTGCAGCTAGCGAAATGAGCCTGCCGACAGCCAACTGGTACGAGTTTCGAGGGCTCAAACGCGCCGGAAGTTGCCAGTGAGCATCAGCCGTGCCTCTCTTGGCCCACTCGCTCAC
>NZ_JAWRXA010000560.1:0-256 GCF_046535275.1 Chryseobacterium sp. SIMBA_029 | reverse complement strand
CTATGCAGTACTACAGCACCAGAAGCATAATATGAAGTTGACCACAACAAACAACAAAACCGGAGTAAAAAAGGATGAAATAAAAGAAAGAAAGGCTATTCTTGACGACAGGCCTCTGTACTGGGCAAGAATTGCCATGCAGGTTATCTTAAAAAGGCAATATGTTTTTATTAAAGATATTAAAACACTTTCACAAAAAGATCAGGATGATTTTTTCAAAAAATCCATTATCCCTAAAAATAGCAAGCTTTGGAAA
>NZ_JAWRXA010000559.1:0-256 GCF_046535275.1 Chryseobacterium sp. SIMBA_029 | reverse complement strand
CAGGTTGCCTGGCCTCCGAGGCTGAGGTTGATCACACGAGCTGGATTGGCGTTGGCGGGAGCTCCGCTCACCGAACCGCCCGCGGCCCACCTGATGCCATCGGCGATGTCGGACGTGTAGCCACCACAGGTGCCGATAACCCTAACGGGTACGATCTTCGCCTGGGGCGCCACGCCGGCAATGCCCTTTCCGTTCCCGGCAACTGCCGCGATGATGCCTGCAACGTGGGTGCCATGCCATGAGGAATTCCGGGCAG
>NZ_JAWRXA010000558.1:0-256 GCF_046535275.1 Chryseobacterium sp. SIMBA_029 | reverse complement strand
CACCAGTCCCGGCCACGGCTGTTTAACCCGGACTAGTCCTGGTGGAGTTGAACGAAATTGCCGCAGCCGTCATCGAAGACGGCACTGATACCCGATGGGTCCTCGGCAGGTGCGCCCTTGAAAGACACCCCTGCAGCGAGCAACCGCTGATACTCGGCCTCGACGTCGGGTACGCCCAGCACCACAGCCGGCATTCCGGCGTCGTACACGGCGTTCATGTAGTTCGCACCAATCGGGTTGTCGCTCGGTTCCAGCA
>NZ_JAWRXA010000017.1:0-48773 GCF_046535275.1 Chryseobacterium sp. SIMBA_029 | reverse complement strand
GCTTGACATACTGGGTTTCTAAATGTTCTTCCATAACGATTCTTTTTTTGTGTATCGATATTTCAGGACTAGACATTTCTAAATAATAAATACCTCCAATTTTTTTGGGGGTATTTTTTTTTCGTATACTTTTAAGTAATTTTGTTGAAAATTTAAAAATAAAAATGGGAAGAGCATTTGAATATAGAAAAGCTTCTAAAATGGCCCGTTGGGATAAAATGGCCAAAACTTTTTCTAAAATTGGAAAAGATATCGCATTAGCAGTAAAAGCTGGTGGACCAGATCAGGAAGCTAATCCTGCATTAAGGAGATGCATCCAGAATGCAAAAGGCGCGAATATGCCAAAAGACAATGTGGAAAGAGCCATTAAAAAGGCAAGTGGGGCTGATGCTGAAAACTATGAGGAGATTACCTATGAAGGATATGGACAGGGTGGTGTTGCGTTTTTTGTAGAATGTACCACTAATAACACAACAAGAACTGTTGCCAACGTAAGAGCTATTTTTAATAAGTTCGACGGTAACCTTGGGAAAAATGGAGAGTTAGCATTTGTCTTCGACAGAAAAGGTATTTTCAGTATTGATAAAGCCCAAATCAAAATGGATTGGGATGATTTCGAAATGGAAATGATTGATGGAGGTGCTGAAGATGTAGATCAGGATGAAGAAGAAGTAATGATTACGACTGCTTTTGAAGATTTTGGATCAATGTCTCATAAACTGGATGAACTTGGAGTGGAAGCTAAAAGTGCAGAACTTCAAAGAATTGCCAACAATACGAAAGAAGTGAATGCAGATCAGTTTAAGGCTAATATGAAAATGCTTGAACGTTTTGAAGAAGATGATGATGTACAGAACGTTTATCACAATATGGAAATCACAGAAGAGTTAATGAACTCTCTCTAAAAAAATAATATAGCATTCATATATAATTAACTTTCAATTAGTTTCTTTGCATAAAACTATGAAAAGAAACGTAGAGCTAGTTGTTATTTCGGATGTTCATTTGGGAACTTATGGATGTAAGGCTAAAGAATTGCTGAGATATCTGAATTCTATTCAACCTAAGACTCTGGTTTTGAATGGAGACATTATTGATATCTGGCAGTTCAAAAAGTCTTACTTCCCTAAACCTCATTTGAAAGTGATCAAAAAGATCCTTTCATTGGCTACCAAAAGTACGGAGGTCTACTATATTACAGGTAATCATGATGAAATGTTCCGGAAGTTTACCGATTTTGAATTGGGCAAATTAAAGGTCTGTAATAAAATCTGTCTGGATATCGATCAAAAGAAAACCTGGATTTTTCATGGTGATGTTTTCGATGCATCAGTCCAGCATTCTAAATGGATCGCCAAACTCGGTGGCAAAGGCTACGACCTGTTAATTATCATCAACAATATGGTTAATTGGTTCTTGGAGAAAATGGGACGGGAAAAGTATTCATTTTCAAAGAAAATCAAGAACAATGTAAAGAAGGCGGTGAAGTACATTGGCGATTTTGAGCTGACGGCTTCTGAGCTGGCTATTGACAATCATTATGACTACGTAATCTGCGGACATATTCATCAGCCTCAGATCCGGAAAGTAATCAATAAAAAAGGATCCTGTACTTACCTTAATTCCGGAGACTGGATAGAAAATCTGTCTGCACTGGAATACAATGAAAAGGAATGGACTATTTTTTATTATGATGAACATAAACATCTGCTTCAGGATGATGGAACAGAAGATATTCAGGATATGGATAATTCTGAACTTTTAAAAATAGTTACCAATTTTTCCTAAATGAAAATTTTATACGCATTTCAGGGTACCGGAAACGGTCACGTAGCAAGAGCACAGGAAATTGTTCCTATTCTTAAAAAATACGCTTCGGTAGACACGTTAATCAGTGGACATCAATCGCAATTAAAGGCTGATTTTGACATTAACTACCGACATAAGGGTATTTCTCTGCTTTATAACAAAACAGGTGGTTTGTCCTACCGCAAAACGTTTACTGAAAATAAATTTCTCGAAGCTGCTAAAACAATCAGGGAACTTGAGCTTTCCCAATATGATCTGATCATTAACGATTATGAGCCTCTCACCGGATGGGCTTGTAAATTGAAGAAATTACCCATGATTGAGCTGAGCCATCAGGCATCCATGAGCTTTGCAGAGACACCAAAACCTGAAAAGAAAGACTTCCTGGGAGAATTGATCTTAAAATATTATGTTCCCAGCGACAGAAAAATAGGATTTCATTTTGAAAATTATCATCCTCAGATTAAAAAGCCGGTTATCAGAAGAAAAATCAGAAATCTTAATCCGGAGAAAAAAGGATATTATTTGGTTTATCTTCCTAGTTTTGCCGACGAGAATATTATAAAAATCTTGCGGCAGATTCCTGTTGAATGGAAAGTATTTTCAAAATACAGTAAACAGCAGGTTAAAGTGAAGAATGTTGAGGTTTTTCCTATCGATGAAACTCAATATCTGAAATATTTTGAAAGCTGTGACGGTATTCTATGCAATGCAGGCTTTGAGAGCCCGGCGGAAGCACTTTTTATGGATAAGAAATTATTCGTCATTCCCATTCATAACCAATATGAACAGGAATGTAATACTTGCGCTTTAGATCAAATGGGAATTCCTAATTCTAAAGTGTTAGAACTTGAAGAGATCATGAATTGGGTAGCTTCTGATCATCACCTTAAAGTAAACTACCCGGATAATATTGAAGATATACTGGTGAATGAAGTTTTAATTCTTTAAGAAAATATCATCTACATCGGTCATTCTCGTCATCACAGCTCTTGCATAAGAACAGTGCGGATATACTTTCCAGTTGTTTTCCCTTGAAAATTTCAGGGCTTCTTCAACCAAAAATTTTCCCATTCCCCTTCCTTCAAATTCCGGATGTACCAGTACGAAAGAAATAATCAGTTTATTTTCTTCAGGGAAAATAGTATACGTAAGTCTTCCTACTTCTTTTACTTCGTTGTTGAGCATAATAACACCGCCGTTTCCTGATTTATTGTTTTCAAATTTCATAATCAATAATTTGTTAATGGAAATACAAAAATTGCACCGACCTTTTGGTAAACATAAATAACACGAATTTTTTCAGAAGCAGTATCAATTTTCAAAGTCATTCAGGCTATCAAATGAAGCCGTAAATTGAACTTTACTTATCTTTCCCTGTGTAGTAATTATAGTCTTTGATGATCACATTAATAAACTGTCTTTCTGTCAATTTTACTGCATCAACATCCAGTTTTAAAATACTCTTAATCTTGTCAGACAATTTACTGATGACCTGTCTGTCATCAATTTTAAGGGCTTTTGTGTAATTGTCTTTGATAATTCTAATGTCGTTATCACTCAAAGCAATTACCTGAGGGAATGAAGGAACGTAATCCTGGTGGATATTTTCTAAAATCGTATGAGAAATATTGATATTATTTTTGAGTGAAATCACGGCAGTACCGGAAGCAATATCTCCTAACCGCTGGTTATTTTTCGAAATGATCATTGAGATCAGACCAACCACTCCGGCAAAAGAAGTGTCAATGAGCCTGAAGACCCATCGAATCAGATAATCTCCAAAACTGGCCTGGTATCCATCAATTTTTACCACCCGGATTTTCATGGCTTTTTTACCGGGAGTCTGGCCTTCCATCAAACTTTCCAAAACAACGGGATAAACATAAATAGGAAAGGTAATGGCAATATAGATAGCCATTTGCGACCATTGATCAAGCCCGGTCAATATATATCCTAAATCAAAAACACTAAAAAATAGATACAAAGAAACAACTGCATATGCCACCTTTATCAAAAGATCAATGATGAAAGCAAGCATTCTTTCTCCAACACTGGCAGTGGTAAAGTTAATATTTACATTTTGTGAAGTATTTATCGCAATTTGAGACATATTTTTTATTATTTTAGCCTTACAATTATGAGAGAAGTTTATTTTATTAAACAAAATAAAGAAAAATGGTTGGGAATAGAACAGGTTATTCAAGGGAAAATCAAAAAAAATCCTGATGACCTGTCTTCGCTGTACATCAATCTCATCAATGATCTTTCTTTTGCACAGACCTATTATCCTAAAAGCAACACCACTGTATATCTGAATCACCTGTCTTCACAAATATTTCAGAAGATTTATAAAACGAAACGGGTGGAAGAAAACAGACTGTTGTATTTCTTCAAAACAGAAGTGCCTTTACTGGTGTATCAGTACCGGAGGTATTTGATGTATGCTTTTATTTTCTTCATTTTATTTACTTCCATAGGAGTTCTTTCCGCAATATATGATAAAGATTTCACGAATATCATTCTTGGAGAAGGGTATGTGAATGAAACGATTGAAAACATCAAAAAGGGAAATGCAGTAGGAGTTTATCAGAGCGGTTCCACTTGGGGAAGTACAATAGGAATTATTTTTAATAATATCGGGGTAGGTACTAAATTATATCTGTATGGGATTGCCGGAGGAGTAGGAACGCTGTATGCGCTTCTTTCCAATAGTGTAATGCTGGGTTCATTCCAGTATTTTTTCTATGATTACGGAGCCTTAATGGACAGCGCGAGAGGAATCTGGCTTCATGGCGTTTTTGAGATCTTTTCAATGGTGGTGGAAGCCATGTGCGGATTGATTCTCGGTGCCTCTATTTTATTTCCCCGAACCTTATCAAGATTTAATTCTTTTAAAAGCGGTTTTAAAGATTCCTTTAAAATATTTTTAAGCACAGTTCCCTTTACCATCTGTGCCGGAATTATTGAAGGATACGTGACAAGACATGCTTTGATAATGCCACTTATATTAAATCTTTTCATTATTTTCGGGTCATTGGTTATAATAGGATTCTATTATTTCATTTACCCGTCCATTGTCTATAAAAAAATTAATACCACACCAAATGATGCAGTTTTATAAAAAAAGGGAGTTCGGAACGTTTATCAGTGACAGTTTCAACTTTTTCAAAATATACGGTAAAAATTATTTCAAAAACTACCTGCTCATCAATGGTCTGTTGATTATTTTGATGATAGCAGTGGTTATTTTCGGATTCAGAGAGATTTTCGGGCAGCTTGCTGGTTCAAACCTTAGCGGTGAAAGCTACTACTTCGAAAGGTATTTTTCTGATAATGCCGGAATGCTTGCCATTGTAGGAGGGTTGATATTTGTGCTTTTTGCTGTGCTGATGATCGTCAATTATTTATATCCCGTGTTTTATCTTAAAAGAATAGCTCAGGGAGCTGAAAAGGTAAAAACTGATGAAATTTTAGGTGATTTTAAAAAGAATGCAGGCAGAATTATTATTCTTTGTTTAGGAATGATGTTCATTATAGTACCACTATCGTTTTTCGTGCTTGGGATCTCCTATGCAATGATGCTGATTATTATTGGATTCTTCCTCTTGCTGCTTGTGTATCCTACACTTTTTAATGTGGTGATATTTTTGATGTTTGATTATTTCAATACAGACAGAGGCTTCTTTGAAAGCTTAAGTTATGCCATCAGATCGCAGTTTTCTTATCCGAATGGAAGAGAAAAATCACCGTATTGGAAATATTGGGGAGCAACCATTGTAATGTCCATCATTTTATATGCGATAACTTCTATTTTCACACTGATACCGATGATGTTTACCTATGGATCAGCGCTTACGACAATTCCTGATGGAAGTTCCGGACAAGATGCTTTTGCAGGGGTAGCAGGGATTATCTTCTTCATATTTTACGGAATTTCAATGCTGATCTCATTTTTCCTCTCTAATTTAATCTTTGTAAATGCAGGGTTGATGTATTATGACAGCCGGACAGATCTTCATCAAAAAGTAGAACTTGCAGAAATAGAAACCATCGGATTTAATGAATAAATTTCTTTTTTTCATACTGATCTTTTTCTCGGTAGAATCGGTGTATGCTCAAAGCGACAGTGCAGCAACTGTGGTTGAAAGCTATATGGAAGATTCTCTGAGTTCGTCACATTATAGAAATATGCTTCGGGCAGATTCTGTTTTGTTGAGGAATCCTGTTTCTGAAAATACAGTGTATCCTAAGAAATTTAAAGAAAATCTTCAGTCAAGATACAAAGGGAATGAATACGATTATACTGTTTCTAAGCCCAGAGAATCTTTTTTTCAAAAGCTTTTACGGAAAATAGATCGATTTCTGCAAAGCATTTTTGGAGAAACAGCGTTTGATAAATCTGCCAATGTAGCCAGTATAGTCATTCGTCTTTTTGCTATCCTTCTTGTCGGGTTTTTGCTGTATTTTATCGTCAGATATATCCTTGGAAAAGATGGAAACTTCTTCTTTGGTAAAAAAAATAAGAAAGTAGAGATCAATGCGGAAGAGCTTCATGAAAATATTCATGAAATCAACTTTCCCGAGAGTATTGCTCAATTTGAAAGATCCGGAGATTATCGGTCTGCCGTGCGGTACCAGTTTTTATTTGTACTGAAAAAATTAAGTGATAAAAAATTAATCAACTGGAATCCTGAAAAGACCAACAAAGAATATGGTGCAGAATTAAAAGCCCCGCATCTTAAAAATGAATTTTTCAATCTGTCTTATATTTTCGATTATGTGTGGTATGGAGAATTCAATATTGATGAGCAGGGATATCAGAATTTTAAAAATCAATATCAGGCATTTAAACCGTAATTAAACTTTTACTATGAACAAAACTTTCAAAATATATGCTGTAATCTTCATCGTAGTGATGGTTATTCTGGCGTTGCTTGAAGTGAATAAAAAAGAAACTACGGACTGGCGGAAAAATTTTGATGTCAATGAAAAAACACCTTTCGGATTGTTTGTTTTTAATAATGAAGCTAAAAACCTTTTTAAAAACAATCTGAAAAAAATAGAACAGACCCCGTACGATTATTACAGCCAGCATCCTAAAAAGCCGCATAATATTCTAGTCATTGAAAGTGACATTGATGAAGAATCGTGGAGAAAAATCCTTGATGAGGTTTCAAAAGGTTCCGATGCGATGCTGGTTGTAAATGATATTCCGAGAGAAATTTCAGACAGTATTGGATACTATGATTCAGACATCTCTTTTCAGGAGGAAAATGTCCTGAAACTTACCGATAAAGAATACCAGAATGATTTTATTAAATTAGATAAATTTCCGTCGGGTAGAGGTTTTACCTTCATTAAACCCAACGTGGAAGTCCTTGGTAAAACCGTTGAAAAAGACAATGGAGATCAGGCTAATTTTATTAAAGTTAAATTTGGAAAAGGTAATATTTACGTTCACAGTGAACCTCTTTTCCTGACGAATTATTATCTTCTGAAACCGGGAAACATAAAATACACCCAGGATGTTTTCTCGTATCTTCAGGATAAAGAGACCCTTTGGTTTGTAGAAAGCAATACGAAGACTTCGCGTTTTTTTATGAGATTTATCTTATCAAATCCCGCACTCAAATATGCCTGGTGGCTATTCCTGGGAGGTCTTGTTTTGTTTATCTTTTTTAACGCCAAAAGAAAACAGCGTATTGTTCCCATTATTGAACCTCTAAAGAATACTTCTGTAGATTTTGTGAAAAGCATCGGAAACCTTTATTTACAGGAAGGCGATTTCCACGATATGATGGCAAAAAAAGCCCAGTATTTCTTACATAAAATACGGCTGGATCTTTTGATTGATACCCAGAATCTAGATGAAGATTTTGTTAAAAAACTTCAGTTGAAAACGGGTAAACCCATTGAAATGATTCATGAAGCAGTCAGGCTTATTAAAAAAGCACAGGATCCTTATTCCCATGTGATGAAAGAAGATCTTGCTGCGCTGAACACAATTCTGGATGAAATAATAAAATAAAAAGTGATAATCTGATCAGCCAGTGATACAAGAAGATTATTGCATTGTTAAATTGATATATTGGTAAATTATAATCCTATGGAAAACATTGAAAACCAAAATATAGAAGATCGAAGTTCTATAAACCTTACGAAAAAAGAAGATCAGTTCGAATCAAGAATTGATATGATTGAACTTCGCGCCAGCCTGGAAAAAGTAAAAGCCGAGATCGGGAAAGTGATCGTAGGGCAGGAAAGCATGATTGAACATCTTTTAGCAGCCCTTTTATCAAACGGACACGTTTTGATTGAAGGTGTTCCCGGAGTTGCCAAAACCATTACTGCAAAATTGCTTGCCAAAACCATTGACGTAGCGTTCAGCAGAATTCAGTTTACACCCGATCTGATGCCTTCTGATATTTTAGGAACCTCAGTTTTTAATGTTAAAAATTCTGAGTTTGAATTTAAAAAAGGACCTATTTTCTCCCATTTTATCCTGATTGATGAAATCAACAGATCGCCGGCGAAAACACAGTCTGCGTTATTTGAAGTGATGGAAGAAAGGCAGATCACCATGGATGGAACCCAATATAAAATGGATGAACCGTTTTTAGTGCTGGCTACCCAAAACCCGATAGAGCATGAAGGGACGTACAGGCTTCCTGAGGCACAGCTGGATCGTTTTCTATTCAAGATCAATGTTGGCTATCCTAATTTTGAGCAGGAAGTTGCCATCATTAAAAATCAGCACGAAAGTAAAAAAGAAGATAAAACGGAAACCGTTCAACAGGTTATTACTGCACAACAGTTGAAAAATTACCAGCATCTGGTAAAAGAAATTATTGTGGAACCTCAGCTGATACAATATATCGCTAAAATCACAGTAAATACCAGAGAAAACCAATTCTTATATCTGGGAGCCTCTCCAAGAGCGAGTCTTGCACTTCTTACCGCTTCAAAAGCATTTGCAGCATTAAGAGGAAGAGACTTTGTAACTCCTGAAGATATTAAAGAAGCCAGTTACGCTGTATTGAGACACAGGGTAATTGTTTCGCCGGAAAGAGAAATGGAAGGTCTTACTGCGGATGAAATTATCCGTCAAATATTAGAAGGAATAGAAATTCCTAGGTAAGGGACGTGATTAGGGCTTAGAAAACAGTTCTGATCCTTAAGAATCTACATCATGAAAAACTTATACATCAACACCCGTTTTTTCTTTACGCTCATTGGAGTGGGGATCCTTTATGTGTTCGCATTTTTCTTTCCGTTTTTAATGATCATTGCGCACATCATTCTTCTGATATGTTTTTTGATGGTGATAGTTGATTATCTTCTGTTGTTTCTTCAGAAGAACGGAGTTCTGGCCCAGAGAATATTACCGGAAAAATTATCCAACGGCGATGAAAATCCGGTGAAAATTGATATTAAAAATGAATACATTTTTCCCATTACAGCGAAAATCATTGATGAAATTCCGTTTCAGTTTCAGAAAAGGGATTTTTTGATTGAAAAAAAGATAGATTCCGGTAAAAACACGTATTTTCAATATGTTTTAGAGCCTAAAGAAAGAGGGGAATATCATTTTGGAAGTTTAAATATTTATGCTTCATCCCCGATAGGTTTTGTCTCCAAAAGATTTATTTTTCAGAAAGATGCCACTCTTCCTTCTTATCCGTCTTTTGTACACCTTCGTAAATATGAATTAATGGCACTGCAAAATGAATTTTTGCTGGGTGGAATCAAAAAAATAAGAAAGCTCGGCCATACCATGGAGTTTGAGCAGATCAAAGAATACGTTCCCGGAGATGATATCAGAACCATCAACTGGAAAGCAACTTCTAAAACGAACCGCCTGATGGTGAATCAGTTTCAGGATGAGAAAGCACAGCGTATTTTTATGCTCATCGATACGGGCAGAACAATGAAAATGCCTTTCAATGGATTAAGCTTACTGGATTATTCAATCAATGCGGCAATGGCTTTATCCCATATTATTTTGAAGAAAGGAGACCGTGCAGGAATGATGACGTTTTCGAAAAAAACAGAGAATAAAATTGCAGGCGAAAATAAATCGGGGCAGCTGAAAAAAATATCGGAAGCACTGTACAATGTAAAAACCGATTTTTTTGAAAGTGACTTCAATCGTCTGTACCAGGATGTAAAATACTCTTTCAATCAAAGAAGTCTGATTCTGCTATTTACTAATTTTGAAACGCTGGATGGCTTAAACCGTCAGCTGAAATACCTTCGTGGAATAGCCAAAAACCATTTATTGGTGGTTGTTTTCTTTAAAAACGCTGAACTTCAGACACTGATCCATAAAAATCCTGAAAGTACACAGGAGATCTATGATGAAATCATTGCCGAGAAGTTTGAATTTGAAAAGAAACTCATCATTCAGGAACTTCGGAAATATGGAATTTACACGGTATATACACTTCCTGAGAATTTGAATATCGATGTTATCAATAAATATCTTGAGATAAAAGCGAGAGGAATTTTATAATTTTGAAGAGATAAATTTGTTGGAGTTACTCTCTTAATGATTTTTTATTTAAATACATCAGATGAGAATCCTATTAATCATATTGTGTTTTTACTTTACATCGTCTTGTAATGATAAAGTGAAATATGAAAATGATTTTGTAATTTTTAAGACCAATCCAAAAATTGAAAATGTTTCGTTCTATTGGAAAGATGATAACGGAGTAATTCTTAAAAGTATTGATCATTTAAAAAGTAAAGTAGAACGGGATAAGAAAATATTAAAGTTTGCTGTGAATGGCGGAATGTTTGAAATGACAAATTCTCCTAAAGGACTTTACATTGAAAACTTTAAAATTCTAAATCCAATAGATACATTATCAGGTAAAGGTAATTTTTATCTCAATCCTAATGGAGTATTTTATCTCACAAAAAACAATGATGCTAAATTAATTGACACGAAAGCTTTTAAATATGATTTAAATATTAAATATGCTACTCAATCAGGTCCGATGTTGCTGGTTAATGAAAAAATAAATCCAATTTTTAAAGAAGATTCCCCAAATGTTTATATCAGAAATGGAGTGGGGATTTTAAAAGATGGAAATATAGTTTTTATCATGTCTAAGAGAAAAGTTAATTTTTATAATTTTGCTTCTGTATTTAAAGAGCTTGGCTGTACAAAAGCTTTATATCTTGATGGCTTTGTTTCAAGAACCTATTACCCTGAGAAAAAATGGATTCAAAAAGACGGCGATTTTGGAGTCATGATTGGGGTAACTGAACCTAAAAAATAAATTTGAAAATGAAAATAACACTTAATAGAATCAACGACGATTTTTTATTTGAATGTACCAATTCTCAGGGAAATTCAATTCTTTTAGACAATACTTCACAACCCGGAGCCAAAGGAGTTTCTCCTATGGAAAGCGTGCTGATGGCGGTAGCAGGATGCAGCGGAATCGATGTGGTTTCCATCTTGAAAAAGCAGCGTCAGGAAATCACAGGATTTAAAGCTGAAGTAGAAGGGGAAAGAGTAGTGGTGGAAGATGCAAAACCTTTTAAGGCAATTAAAGTAAAGTTTTTTCTGGAAGGAACAGTTGATCCTAAAAAAGCAGCAAAAGCAGCAGAATTATCTTTTGAAAAATACTGTTCTGTATCCAAAACCCTGGAACCGAATGTGGAAATTGGATATGAAGTTTTTGTCAACGGAGAAAAGATTTAGATTTTCAATCATAAAAAACAAAAAAACCGGACGTATTGCCCGGTTTTTTTATGTTTGATACGTTCATGTGATTATTATCTACCTTTCTGGTAAGTCCTTTTGCTAACTAAAAGTAATCTTGTTCTGTTGTAAGAATAGTTGTTAGCAAAAGCCCCTTAAAAAAGAGGCTTTGCAGTTATATTGTCAATCTTGGTTTCATAAGTTTTGCAACAGTAGCCGTCCATCCGGTTTGGTGGGAAGCACCTACACCGCGTCCGTTATCACCATGGAAATATTCAAAGAAGGTGATGTAATCTCTGAAATGCTCATCATAGTTAAACAGAGCATTCCCCCCATTGAAAGCCCTCTGGCCATGTTCATCTTTTAAAAATATAGAACACAGTCTGTTGCTTATATCCTGGGCGACTTCATCGAGATTTCTTTTGTCTCCGCTTCCTGTCGGAAGCTCGACCTTTAGGCTGTTTCCATAATAAAAATGGAAACGCTGTAAACTTTCAACGATCAGGAAATTGATAGGGAACCAGATCGGTCCTCTCCAGTTGCTGTTCCCACCGAACATTCTGCTGTCACTTTCTGCGGGTGTATAATAGACTACATTTTCATTGCCGTGAACAGAAAAAACAAAAGGATTTTCCTCATATACTTTTGACATGGCGCGGATTCCGTAAGAACTTAAAAACTCTTTCTCGTCAAGCATTCTTGTCAGTACTTTTGTCAATCTGTTTTTACGTAAAATACTCATCAGGTGCTTTCTGCCATGTCCTTCTTCATCCCAGTGAGAGACTAATTTTGTAAGTTCAGGCTTATTTTTTAAAACCCATTCCATTCTTATTCTGAAATTCGGCATTTTTTCAAGCAAGCTGTGATCAATAACTTCCACTGCAAATAATGGGATAAGGCCTACGATACTTCTTAGACGTAATGATACACTTTCGCCATTTCCAAGCTGCAGAACGTCATAGAAAAATCCGTCTTCCTCATTCCACAATCCTTCTTTGTCATCACCCAGGTTTTCCATAGCCTCAGCGATATACAGATAGTGCTCAAAAAACTTAATTGCCATATCCTCATATACCTGATAGTACTGAGCAAGTTCCATGGCAATACGCATCATATTAAGGGCATACATAGCCATCCAGCTTGTTCCGTCTGCCTGCTCAAGATGCTGGCCGTCTTTTAAGACCATATTTCGGTCAAAGGCCCCAATATTATCAAGTCCTAAGAAACCGCCCCCAAAAATGTTATTTCCGCTTTTATCCTTTCGGTTAACCCACCAGGTGAAATTCAGAAGAAGTTTTTGGAAAACTTTTTCAAGGAATAATAAATCGGGTTTACCGTTTTGCTTTTCATCAATCTTAAAAACCCGGAAACATGACCATGCATGAACAGGTGGATTCACATCAGTTAAGTTCCATTCATAAGCAGGAAGCTGACCGTTTGGGTGCATATACCATTCCTTGGTAAGCAGCAAAAGCTGTCCTTTTGCAAATTCAGCATCAATAATAGCATAAGGAACACAATGGAAAGCCAGATCCCATGTGGCATACCAAGGATACTCCCATTTGTCGGGCATAGAGATGATATCTTTATTATGAAGATGGTTCCACTCCGTATTTCTTACATAATCATTAAAATTTCTCGGAGCTTCAAAATTAGGATCTCCTTTCAGCCATTTTCCGACGTTGTAGTGATAAAATTGTTTATTCCAAAGCAGGCCTGCGAAGGCTTGTCTCTGAACATTTTTCTCATCATCATTCGTTACGTCATTTTGTATTTCGTTATAAAACTCATTAGCTTCATTAATTCTTGCATTCAGGATCTCATCAAACTGCAGGAAAGGCTCATCTAAATCATTCGGACATAATCTGAAATCAAATGTTTTTGACTCGCCGGCGCCAATCATTTCATCAATTAAAAAAGAAGCTTTCGTTCCTCTTTTTTCAGGATTCACTGTATTCGACTGATGAATAATAAAATTATTGATGCCATCTTTAAAATAGGTATTTTCCGTTTCGGGAGCTCCATATAATTTTGGAGTATTCGTTTCATTCTCACAAAAAACACTATTGGCATTCAATCTCCTTGAATACAATTTCTTAATGGAGATGCTATCGTGGTTAATGTCAATACATCCTTCATGAGATGCATTCAGCTGACCTTTATACGTATTATAACCCCATTTCCAGTTATTTCTGAACCATACAGTCGGAGCCACTACAATGGGAGCTTCCTGCTGGCTCCTGTTACACACAGTAACCCTTACCAAAATATCATTATGATCGGCTTTACCGTATTCAATGAAAATATCGAAATACTCATTATTGTCAAAGATCCCGGTATCGATAATTTCATACTCAGATTCTTTTTTACTTCGCCTGCCATTTTCAGCTACGAGGTTATCATATGGGAATTTATTGATAGGATATTTGTACACCATCTTCATATAGCTGTGGGTAGGCGTATTATCCAGGTAATAAAAAATTTCTTTAATATCTTCTCCGTGATTTCCCTGAGGATTACTCAGTCCAAAGAAGCGCTCCTTCACCATTGTATCTTTTCTGTTCCAAAAAGAAAGACCGAAACAAAAAATCTGTTTTGAGTCAGAGATTCCGGCAATACCTTCCTCTCCCCAGCGATAGGCATAGCTTTCTGCATTATTATGATTGGTATGGTTCCAGGCATTTCCGTTCGGACTGTAATCTTCCCGTACATTTCCCCATTGCCGGTTGCTTACATAAGGACCCCAGTTTTTCCAGTTATTATCTTGTAATCTTTGTTTTTCAACACTCATATTGCATCACTTTTCGATACGAAGGTAGTTTTTTTGAAAAATAATTCCAATTCTTTCAATCTGAATAATCCTTAACATAGTCTTGGAAATCTTTTATTTATGGGCTTTGTAAGGGGTAAATTATTTTTTTTAAAAATATAAAATAAAAAGTACTATCTTTGCGACACACGTTCATTCAAATATTGAAAATGTTATCAAGAAAGGTTGAGGGATTAGACCCTATGAAACCTTAGCAACCCTTTGTGCAAGCAAAGAAGGTGCTACGTTCTACCAATTTATTTTGGACAGATAACTTACTGAAGTTCTTTCAGCCATTTCTTATGGCATTTTCAATTGTATTAAAATAATAATAGAATTGAGAACAGAACTAAAAAATAGTACACTTTCGTATCAAACGAATTCCGGCAAGGAATACAATATCCCGTTGAGCTACCAGCTCTTCGGGAAAGACCTGTTTACTGCACCCATCATTGTTATTAATCATGCTTTAACCGGAAACTCCAATGTTGCCGGCGAAAAAGGATGGTGGAAACAGCTGATCGGAAAAGGACAGGTTATTGATACCAATACCTACACTGTTCTGTGTTTCAATATTCCCGGAAACGGATATGATGATTTTTTAATTGATGAATATGAAAATTTTTCTCCTTCAGATATTGCCAATATATTTCTGGAAGGACTTAAAATACTAAACATACAAAGCGTATACGCCATTATCGGAGGATCACTGGGTGGAGGAATTGGCTGGGAAATGCTGGCTAAAAAACCAGATCTGGCGGAAATCTTTATTCCGGTGGCTTGCGATTTCAAAACCCATGACTGGCTTCATGCACAATGTCTGGTTCAGAAATTTTTGTTGAGTGGAGATCACGAGCCATTACAAAAAGCGAGAATTCATGCGATGCTGTGCTACAGAACACCACAATCATTAAACGATAGATTTCAAACTCAATATAATCAGGAAAAACAGTGCTTAGAATCAGAAGACTGGTTGGTTTATCATGGAAATTCACTAAACGAAAGATTTAGTTTGTTGTCTTATAAGCTGATGAACCATCTGCTGATGAATATTAATGCTGAAGAAAAGAAATTGGAAGAGATCAGCGCACGAATGCACCTGATTTCGGTAGATACCGATTTATTTTTTCCGGCCTCTGAAATTCGAATGTGCTTTGAAAAACTGAAAGAGAAAAATAAAAATGTTGACTATCACGAGATACAATCAATACATGGGCATGATGCCTTCTTAATGGAATACGAACAATTAAATAACATCATTAAAAATATTTTGTAAAGAATGAAATGGAGCGGCCGCGAAATTCTATCTGACCAATAATAAAAATTAAAGTAAGAACAGATGAAAAATGCTAACGAAATAAAATTTTTAAAAAACAGATCAATCATCAAATTTGAAGGAGAAGATTTCTTAGGTGAAATCGGGATTGACGGAAGAATTTTCAAAGCCCTTACCCTGGCGAGGATCAGTGTGGGCGTAATTTCTCAACAGGCCATAGAAAACGGCCTCTCAATTTTGGTTCATGAGAATGATTCCGAAAAAGCGGTTAACTGTTTGATAGACGAATTTGAAGCAGAAAGACTATCGGGGAAAGTTTCTCAGATTTACAGTATTAATAATGTTTCTGTACTGGGATTTGTTGCTGAGGATTTTAATAAAATTCTTTCAGAGCTTGCCAGAAATAATGTTTTTCCATTGCTTTTAAACCAGGTAGCAAGTGAGAAAAGAGTCAATATAGTGGTTACTTCTTCACAGGATGAGAAAACTAAAAATATCATTGAATCTGAGATTTCAAAAAAACCTAAAACCGTTCATCTGGCAATTATCGGCCATGGAAACGTAGGGAAAACATTAATTGAGCAGGTGTTGAAATCATCAGAAGAAATTAAAAGACGTAAGAAGATTGATCTTAAAGTAGTAGCGGTGGCCAATTCAAAGAAAATTGCATTTAATAAAAAAGGCTTTGATGGTAATTGGAATGATGAGGTGTTGGCGGCGAAAAACTCTTCCAATGTTGAAGAACTGATTAGCTTCTCCAAAGAAAATCAATTGGAAAACCTGATCGTTGTAGACAATACGGCAAGCAAAGATTTTGTTAAAAATTACCATGCTTTAGCTGAAAATGGCTTCGACCTCGTGTCTTCCAATAAAATATTCAACACGCTTCCTATTGAAGAATATCGTAAACTAAGATATACGTTGAGTAAAAATAACAGAAGATATCTCTATGAAACCAATGTAGGTGCAGGATTACCGTTAATTGACACTATAAAATTATTACATCTTTCAGGGGAAAATATTACCAGAATCAAAGGTGTATTCTCAGGATCTTTAAGCTATATCTTCAATAACTATTCTGTAAGAAATGACAAATTCTCTACAGTAATCGGAGAGGCAATGGAGAAGGGATATACGGAACCGGATCCACGGGAAGACCTTTCAGGAAATGATGTCGCCAGAAAACTATTGATTCTTGCAAGAGAATTAGACCTTATTAATGAATTCAGTGATATCAATATTCAAAATTTAATTCCAGAAAATCTTCTTTCCATTGAGAAAAATGAATTCGTTTCAAGATTAGAAGAACTGGATGATGAATATCAAAAAATTAAGGACAATCAGGAACCTGGTCATGTGCTGCGCTATGTAGGAGATCTGCATGGAGACCTGCAAAAAGAAAAGGGCCAGCTGGATGTAAAACTGATTTCTGTTCCGGGAGGCTCCGCTTTAGGACAATTGAAAGGATCAGATTCAATTTTTGAAATATATACGGAAAGTTATGGTGAAAACCCGATCGTGATTATGGGGGCAGGGGCGGGAGCCCAGGTGACTGCAAGAGGTGTTTTCGGAGATATTTTAAGACTAAGCGAAACAAAATAAATTAATGTACATACAGCGATATAACAGTGTACCAAAAAAAACTACCTCAAAAACAGATACAGCTATTCATTGGTAAACTATTACAGTGATATATTGCTACATTATTAAAATTAAACTATATGGAAAATTTTGAAACATTTGCAATAAGAACACAGACTGAAAGAAGTCAGTTTGATGAGCATTCTACACCATTATACCTTACCTCAAGTTTTGTTTTCCAGGATGCGGAAGATATGCGGGCGAGCTTTGCAGAAGAAAAATCTAAAAATTTATACAGCCGTTTTTCAAATCCTAACGTCAATGAATTTACTGATAAAATCGTAAAAATGGAAGGTGCAGAAGCCGGATACGCTTTTGCAACGGGGATGGCTGCGATCTATTCTACATTTGCAACATTACTGGATGCCGGAGACCATATTGTAAGCTGCCAGTCGGTTTTTGGATCTACCCATACTTTATTTACGAAGTATTTTCCGAAATGGAATATCGAAACTACCTACTTTAAAGCGGATGATGCAAAAAATGTTGAGCAATATATTCAGCCCAACACAAAAATTTTATATCTGGAGACTCCAACCAATCCGGCCATTGAAATTCTGGATTTAGAATTTTTTGGGAAGATTGCAAAAAAACATAATCTGATTTTTATTGTAGATAACTGTTTTGCGACGCCTTATCTGCAACAGCCCATCAAATATGGAGCAGACGTGGTGGTGCATTCCGCAACAAAGCTTATTGACGGACAGGGAAGAGTATTAGGAGGAGTTGCTGTAGGAAGAGCTGACCTGATCAGAGAGATTTATCTTTTCGCAAGAAATACCGGTCCTGCCATGTCACCTTTCAATGCCTGGGTATTGTCAAAAAGTTTGGAAACACTTGCCATCCGTGTAGAAAGGCACTGTGAGAATGCACTGAAAGTCGCTCAGTTTCTGGAGAGTCATCCTAATGTAGAATTGGTGAAATACCCTTTCTTACCTTCTCACCCAAGTTATGAAATTGCAAAAAAGCAGATGAAATTGGGCGGAAATATCGTGGCTTTTGAAATAAAAGGTGGAATAGAAGGCGGCAGGAAGTTTTTAGATAGTATTAAAATGTGCTCGCTTTCCGCAAACCTGGGCGATACACGAACTATTGTGACGCATCCTGCTTCTACAACACACTCGAAATTAACAGATGAAGAAAGAAATGAAGTGGGAATTACTGCCGGTTTGGTTCGTTGTTCGGTAGGTCTTGAAAATGTAGAGGATGTAATAGCAGATCTGAAACAAGCACTGGATTAAAGTATTTGGACAGATTGATCTCAAAAAGTAGCCTTGACAAGGCTTCAGAATAAAAAGTTTGAAATATACAAGAGCCTTAATCGACGATTTCGTTCAGATAGAATGAAAATCCTATTAAAGTCATTTCAATAAAAAAGTAAAATGAAAAATTCAGCACAATTATATAAAGCACTATCCCAGAGAATCCTTGTCCTTGACGGAGCGATGGGAACTATGCTTCAGCGGTATAAATTTGAAGAAGAAGATTACCGGGGCGAGCGTTTCAAAGACTGGGAACATCCTGTAAAAGGAAATAATGACCTGCTTTCATTAACGCAGCCTCATGCTATCGAGGAAGTTCACAGGAAATATTTAGATGCAGGAGCAGATATCCTCGAAACCAATACATTTTCCGGAACTACCATCGCCATGGCGGATTATCATATGGAGGAATTGGTTTATGAACTTAATTATGAATCTGCGAAGATTGCAAGAAAAGTATGTGATGAATTCACCGCTAAAAATCCGGACAAACCCAGATTCGTAGCTGGATCTATCGGGCCAACGAACAGAACGGCAAGCTTAAGTCCCGATGTGAATGATCCAGGATACCGCGCGATTACTTTTGATGAACTGAGAATCGCTTACAAACTGCAGTCAGAAGCTTTACTGGATGGAGGTTCGGATATTTTATTAGTAGAGACGATATTTGATACCCTGAATGCAAAAGCAGCTCTTTTCGCCATTGATGAAATTCAGGAGGAAAGGGGCATAGAAATTCCCATTATGGTTTCAGGAACGATTACCGATGCATCAGGAAGAACATTGAGTGGACAGACTGCAGAAGCATTTTTAATCTCAGTTTCCCATTTGAACCTATTAAGTGTAGGATTCAACTGTGCATTGGGAGCCAACCAGCTGACGCCATATTTAGAAACATTGGCCCACAATTCAGATTTTTATGTTTCAGCCTATCCGAATGCCGGCTTGCCTAATGCCTTCGGAAAATATGATGAAACCCCTGAATTTATGGCAGAACAGATAAAAGAATATGCAGAAAAAGGATTAATCAATATCATCGGAGGATGCTGCGGAACTACTCCTGAACATATAAAAGCGATTGCAGATCTGGTAGAAAATTATCCGCCAAGAAAGGTGTCGGTTATTGGTTTATAGTTGTCTGTTTAATATTATAACATACCATGGAATATACAAATTTAGAAGTTTGGATAGAAGCTAGAAAATTGACAAATTTAATATATAACGGAACAAGAAACTTTCCCAAAGAGGAACTTTTCGGACTTACTAACCAGATAAGAAGGAGTGCGATATCGATTCCTTCTAATATTGCTGAAGGATGTGGGAGGAGAACGTCCAATGATACCCTGCAGTTTTTGCATATTTCAAGAGGTTCTTTATTTGAACTGGAGACACAAATTTTTTTGGCTCTTGACCAAAAATATATTTCTGAAAATGATTTTCAGGAAATTTCAAATCAGATTTTGACTTGTAAAAAACTGATTAATGGATTTATTAACTACTATAAAAATTTGAATAATGGAAACAGATAGTATACATCTGACAACCAATAACCAACAACCATTAACCAAATACTTAAGACTATCGGGCCTTGAGCCTCTTATTATAACGCCAGAAAGTAACTTCATCAATGTTGGTGAAAGAACAAATGTTGCCGGGTCTAAAAAGTTTTTAAGATTAATTAAAGAAGAAAAATTTTCTGAGGCATTGGATATTGCACGTCATCAGGTAGAAGGCGGAGCACAGATTCTTGATGTTAACTTTGATGACGGGCTGATTGATGGAAAAGCTTCCATGATCAAGTTTTTGAATTTAATTGCTTCAGAGCCTGATATCTCAAGAATTCCGATTATGATTGATTCTTCCAAATGGGAGATTTTGGAAGCCGGGCTTCAGGTAGCACAGGGAAAATGTGTAGTCAATTCCATCAGCTTAAAAGGGGGAGAAGAAGAATTTATCAAGCAGGCAAAAGCCATAAAGAGATATGGTGCGGCAGTGATTGTAATGGCTTTCGATGAAGATGGACAGGCAGATACTTTCGATCGTAGGGTAGAAATTACAAAACGTTCCTACGATATCCTGGTGAACCAGGTGAAATTTGCCGCAGAAGATATCATTTTCGATTTAAATATTTTCCCTGTGGCAACCGGAATGGATGAGCACAGGAGAAATGCAATCGACTTCATTGAGGCCACAAGATGGGTGAGACAAAATCTGCCGTATGCATCTGTAAGTGGAGGAGTGAGCAATGTTTCATTCTCTTTCCGCGGAAATGATACCGTGAGAGAAGCGATGCACTCTGTTTTCCTTTACCATGCTATCCAGGCGGGAATGAACATCGGGATCGTAAATCCAGCCATGCTGGAAGTATATGATGAAATTAATAAAGAGCTTCTTCAATTAGTTGAAGATGTAATTCTTGACAAAAGAGAAGATGCCACAGAAAGACTTTTAGAGTATTCTGAAAAAAATAAGTCGGTAAAAAAAGAAAAAGTAGAAGAGCTTGAATGGCGGACAAGACCTTTACAGGAAAGAATTACGCATTCTTTAGTGAAAGGAATTGACCGTTTTATTGAAGAAGATGTGGAAGAAGCAAGGCTCCAGTCGGCAAAACCTTTACATGTTATTGAAATTAATTTGATGACAGGAATGGGAGTTGTCGGAGATTTATTCGGAAGCGGAAAAATGTTTTTACCGCAAGTGGTAAAATCGGCAAGAGTGATGAAAAAAGCAGTAGCCTATTTACAGCCTTTTATAGAAGCAGAAAAAGACGGAGCAAGACCTGCCAACGGAAAAATATTAATGGCAACCGTAAAAGGAGATGTTCACGATATCGGTAAAAATATTGTGAGTGTGGTGCTGGGTTGTAATAATTATGAAATTGTAGACCTTGGAGTAATGGTTCCTGCAGAAAAAATTATCCAGGCTGCGATCGAACATAATGTTGATGTAATTGGCTTGAGTGGTTTGATCACGCCAAGTTTAGATGAAATGGTGTATATCGCTTCAGAATTGGAACGTCAAAATCTTAATTTTCCTTTATTGATTGGTGGAGCAACAACTTCCAAGGCCCATACCGCTGTGAAGATCGATTTAAAATATAAAAATGCTGTCGTACATGTAAATGACGCTTCAAGAGCAGTGAATGTGGTAAGTTCTTTATTGGGTGACCGCAATAAAGAATATGTCCATGATCTGAAAGATGAATATTCAGATTTCCGGGAAAAATTCCTGAACAGACAGGTAGATAAAGAATATGTAACTATTGAAGAGGCAAGAAAAAATCATTTTAAAATAGATTGGAAAAACGAAGAAATTTTTACTCCAAATAATATAGGTGTACAGGTGTTTCACGATCAGGATCTGAATGAGCTGGTTCCCTTTATCGACTGGTCGCCTTTCTTCAGAAGCTGGGATCTGCACGGGAAATACCCGAATATCCTGGAAGATGAGGTGGTGGGTGCACAGGCTAAAGAACTTTTCAAAGATGCTCAGATCATTTTAAAGAAAATTTTGGATGAAAAATTATTAACAGCCAAAGCTATTTTTGGAATTTTTAAAGCGAAAGCAAATGAAACGGATGATATTTTGATCTTCGATGAAAACGATAAGGAGCAGGCAAAATTTATCACCTTAAGACAGCAGGTTCAGAAATCCAAAGGAAAAGAATATTTGGCATTAAGCGATTTCATTGCACCGCAAAGTTCAGGGAAAACGGATTACGTAGGCGCTTTCTGTGTAACGACAGGTTTTGGAACAGATGAACTTTCAAAAGAATATGAAGAAGCTAATGATGATTATAATGCCATCATGGTAAAAGCACTGGCAGACCGTTTTGCAGAAGCCTATGCTGAATTTTTACATAAAAAAGTAAGAACAGAATATTGGGGCTATTCCAATCAGGAAAATCTAAGCAATGAAGACCTTATTGCAGAAAAATATAAAGGAGTACGTCCTGCTCCGGGCTATCCTGCGTGTCCGGATCACTTAGAGAAACATACGATTTGGGATCTTTTAAAAGTAGAAGAAAGTATTGGCGTTTTCCTTACGGAAAGTTTAGCCATGTTTCCTACCGCATCAGTTTCCGGATATTATTTCGGAAGCCCGCATGCCAAATATTTCGGGCTCGGGAAGATCACAGAAGACCAATTGAAGGACTATTCCAAAAGAAAAGGGATTTCCTTGCAAGAAGCAAGAAAATGGTTGTCACCTAATTTAGCAGATTAATACTAAACATGAAAATTACAGATCATATAAAAAACGCAAAAGGAAAAACATTATTCTCCCTGGAAGTTGTTCCGCCGCAAAAAGGAATTGGGATTGAAGATTTATATAGAAATATAGATCCGTTGATGGAATTTAAGCCGCCTTTTATTGATGTAACGACCTCGAGAGAAGAATATATTTATCTTGACAAAGGAAACGGACTGGTAGAACGGCGTATTACCAGAATGCGCCCCGGAACACTCGGGATATGCTCGGCGATTCAGCATAAATATAATGTAGATACCGTTCCGCATCTCCTTTGCGGAGGTTTTACAAAAGAAGAAACAGAATACCTTCTCGTAGACTGTATGTACCTTGGGATTGAAAATGTAATGGCGCTTCGTGGCGATGCGATGAAGGGGCATCAGTATTTTGAACCTACTTCCGGGGGACATGCCAGTGCGATGGATCTTGTATATCAGATCAATAATTTAGGTAGAGGAAAATACTTGCATGACGAAGATCAAATATGTGACGAACATAATAAATTCTGCATTGGAGTTGCTGGATACCCGGAAAAGCATATCGAAGCTCCCTCCATGAACTACGACCTGAAATGGCTGAAACAAAAAGTGGATGCCGGAGCAGATTATATTGTTACCCAAATGTTTTTTGATAATAAAAGATACATTGAATTCGTAACCAAGGCGCGAGAAATGGGAATTACCATCCCGATAATCCCAGGCATTAAACCAATTGCTACCAAAAAACATCTGAAATTACTGCCTCAGGTCTTTAAAATAGATCTTCCGGAAGAGTTAATTAATGAAGTGGAAAACGCTAAAAATAATGAAGCGGTCCGACAGATCGGGATAGAATGGGCCATCAGCCAATGCAAAGAATTGCTTGATTTTGGAGTGCCTGTTTTACACTTTTATTCAATGGGGAAAAGTGATAATATTAAAAAGGTAGCGGGCGAACTTTTTTAACTAAATTAACATTAAAATGTTTAATTTGGTAATATTTATATCTATCTATGGGTGCTTTTATTCATAAATAGATATAAACTTCTGATAGATATATTTATTATCAATCGTAACTATTGGTAGTTTCTATTTATTTTACTTTATTTTGTAAAAATATATACACATATGAAAAGAAACACTTTATTACTTGGTTTCCTTGCTTTTACATCCATGTTATATGCACAAGTAGGGGTTAACACAACTACACCAACTGCAACTTTAGAAGTAGTGGGAAAAGGAGCTACAACAACAATTCCTGACGGGATTATTGCTCCAAGAATCAGTAAGCAGCAATTAGCAGCTAAAACAGCTGGCACCTATGACACACCTCAGACAGCTGCTGTCGTTTTTGTAAACGATATTACTACTCCCACCGGAACAATCCCTAGTTTGGCTCAGGTGGTAGAAGTTACTGCACTCGGATATTATTATTTTAATGGAACTATATGGAAGGCAATAGGTGGTACGCCTACTGTTGATACAAGTATCTATACAAATAATGGTACTTTATCAGCGAACAGAACTGTTAACCAGGGAGGTTTAACATTAGCCTTTACCGGAGGAACCACTACTAATTCATTTTCTGTAAATGGTTCAAGTTTGTCTGTAGATGCATTGAATGATCGGGTAGGTATAGGTACAACCGCACCACTTACAAAACTGCATGTTGTTGCTCAAACTATGCAGGGGAATAGATACAATTTGATAGATGCTCCCTCTTCAACCAATCAATATGCATTGCTTGCTTTAAGAAATACTTCACCTTTAGCCACGGGTAATTATTCTTTATTAGGCTTTACAAATGACGGACCTACATCAGGAGGTGCCAACTGGGGTGTGGGAAGTATACGTACAGGAGCATCCTCAACAACTGGTTCTGAAGAAGATTTTTATATCGGTAACTCTTTAGGAGGAACCTTACTTGAACGCTTCAGAATTAGCTCTACTGGAAATGTTGGTATAGGTACTTCTCTGCCGCAAAGACCATTGGATGTTAATGCAAATACAGGACCTATACGATTTGAAAACCTTGCAACGCTGGCTGCAGGTACATCTGCCTCCGGCTTGGTTATCGATGGCAATGGAGATATTTACAAAAATAATAGCGTATCCGTTGAAGGACAGATTCTGAGAGTGGGACTTAATGCGGCAACATATACAACGGGAGGAGAAGTAGGGCTTAGATTTAGTGGAAACGATAGTACCGCAGAAATGGTAAATGCACCCAATGGTGCCCCAAATTTCATCAATACCATTGTAGGGGCAACGGTAACAGACAATGTAGGTGCTACTGCAGGACAGGGCTCTGTAGCCAGAACAACGGATCAGATAACTTTACAACCCGGTGTTTATAAACTTCAGGTGAGGCTGGTAGGAAACTTTGCTAATGCTAGTGCCTCTAATACTCTGTTTTTAAAAGCCATCGTAAATAATAATGAGTATTCTCTAATCAATGCTGCTATTAATTCTAATCTGACCTCAGTATTTTATTTTGATGACTATATCAATATTACAGGAGCTTCTGCACAGACAGTAGATTTTTCAATTTCTCCAGTGGGTAATAGCTTTGTTGTTTCATCAAATGCTTCCCCAGGAACAGGAAACTCATATAGAAGTTTAATTTTAATACAAAGATTGAGATAATTTCAATTTTTCAGAAATAAATAAGCGGCTTTATCTTCTGGATAAAGCCGCTTGTATATCATAAAGAAGGATGCCTTTCAAAAATTGTATTTCGATCAAATAAATAGCGGTAGGTAGCTAGGTTTCTTGTTAGATCAGTATCAAGGTTTTCTGCAATTTTGATCATTTTAGGATTAAAATCTCCAATCCATTGAAGTTCAGTTTCGGTAAAATCAGTGTGCTTTCTTATATGCTGAGTTCCCTCCCAGATCATATAGCCATCAATCCCCTTCTTCTGCCATTCAGGAACAACTCCAAAAACAAGGCCCACCATTTTTTCATTCTTCCTGAATTTTTTGAGGAAAAAAAACTTGATTTTTTCAAAAATCCCAAACTTTCCATTCAGATATTTAAACCACTGGTTGAGGTCCGGAATATTGATCCACATAGCAACAGGATTTCCGTTTTCATAGACGAACCAGGAAATATGCTCATTGATAATAGGTTTCATCGTCTTGAACATCTTTACCACCTTAGCCTTTTCCAATTGTTTGCCTTCTCCGTGTGAGGCCCAGGCTCTGTTATAAATTTCCGTAAAATCTTCAGCAAACTTCTCCAGGTTATTCTTTTTCATTGGCTTGGCTGTAATAGCCGGATTTCTTCTGTGCTTTTCATGCATCACGGTGAAGATTCTTGAAACGTCTGCAAAAATGGATCTTGAAAAACAAAGCTGTTCAAAATAAACCGAAAACCCATAATTTTCAAAAAGCTCTTTATAATACGGGAAATTATAGTTCATTCCATATAAAGGCTCTATAAACTGATCAATAAGCAGTCCCCAGAATTTATCCCTTTCCCCAAAGTTGATAGGTCCATCCATGGCTTCCATTCCTCTTTCCTGCAACCATTTTTTGCAATAATCAAAAATGAAATTTGCTGTTTCCTGATCATTAATACAGTCAAAAAAACCAATTCCTCCTGTTGGCTGATTTTGTAGATAAAGGTGGTTGACAAAAACAGCTATTTTTCCAACAGTAATGTTGTGTTTATCTTTAAATAAAAGCCTCCGGCATTCTCCGTTTTTAAAAAACTTATTTTTTTGAGGATCAAAAATGTTTTCGATATCCTTATCTAAAGGTCTGATATAATTTTTATCATGCTGATAAAGGCGGGCCGAGAATTCTAAAAATTCTTTTTTCTGGTCTTCATCCTGTACTTCTTCAACAATAATCATAATTTTTTTCTCCGAATGAATAATAAGGTAATGTTTTTAAGCTCAATTGAAATATAACAAACAGATATAATCCGTATTTTTGCTGCAAATTAAATAAAAATGGTTGATTTTACTGATAACGACGATGATATTTTCACTGGAAAAGAACATACACCTATAAGGAAAGATGCTTTTGATAAATCGCCACAGGAAAAAATAGAAAAGATTACAGCGCTTTTTGGCGAGATTATGGAGACATTAGGTCTCGATATGACAGACGATTCTTTAAAAGATTCTCCGAAACGTGTTGCGAAAATGTATGTAAATGAAATTTTTGGAGGATTATTGCCTGAAAATAAACCTGGAATTTCTACATTTTCAAACAAATATAAATACCGACAAATGTTAGTAGAAAAAGATATTACAGTATATTCATTCTGTGAACATCATTTTTTGCCGATTATTGGGAGAGCACATGTTGCTTATATTTCAAATGGTGATGTGATTGGTTTATCGAAGATCAATAGAATTGTTGATTATTATGCCAAAAGACCGCAGGTTCAGGAAAGACTGACCATGCAGATTGTAGATGCTTTAAAAGAAGCTTTGGGTACACAAAATGTTGCTTGTATTATCGATGCAAAACATCTTTGTGTAAATTGTAGAGGAATAAAAGATACAGCAAGTTCTACGATTACCGCAGAGTTAAGCGGAATTTTCAGAACCAATCCTATAACCAGACAAGAATTCCTTCATTATGTAGGAAGCCATGCGAAATTGGATTAAATTTGTTTCAAATGGATTATCAGATTCTTAAAAATATTATCACAGCAGAGCTTGAGAGATTTAAAACGATTTCTGAAGAAGAATGGTCATATAAAATCTCCCCTGAAAAATGGTCTAAAAAAGAAATTTTGGGACATCTTTGTGACAGTGCGTTTACCAATATTAGAAGATTTGTAATCACCCAATATAAAGAAAACGAGAATATTGTATACGATCAGGATCTTTGGGTAAAAGTCCAGAATTATCAGAATATTTCAGCTTCCGAGATCATCAGTCTCTGGAAGGTTTTAAATAGACAGATCGTACATATTGTGGAAAATATTCCGGATGAAGCTTTGCAGAGAATTTGTGACACCACGAAAACGGAACCCAGGACTTTTACACTGGCCTATATTATTGAGGATTATATAGATCACTTACAATATCATTTAAAAGCAATTTAATAATGATACAATTTAAAAAAGTTTCCAATAAAATTTTTGTAGCAGTAATTATTTGTTGCGATACCCTATTTTTATCCTAATTTTAAATTTATTATTCATTAAAAAATCATTCAATTTTGTAATCATGCAATTAAAAATATATAACTCGCTTACTGCAGAAAAAGAAATATTCAAGCCTATTTTAGAAGGAAATGTTGGAATGTATGTCTGCGGACCTACCGTGTACAGCAATGTTCATTTAGGGAATGTAAGAACGTTCCTCTCTTTCGATTTTATTTATCGCTCATTGATGCACTTAGGATACAAAGTGAGATATGTAAGGAATATTACCGATGCCGGACACCTTACCGATGACGGAAATGTAGAAAATGACCGTTTCGTAAAACAGACCCGTCTTGAAAAGCTTGAGCCCATGGAAATCGTACAGAAATATACGGTGGATTTTCATAAAGTCCTGGATATGTTCAACCTGCTGCCTCCCAATATTGAGCCTACAGCAACCGGACACATTGTAGAACAAATAGAATTGACTCAGAAGCTAATTGAAAAAGGTTTTGCCTACGAAAGCAATGGTTCAGTTTATTTTGATGTTCTGGAATACAACAGAAGAGGATTAAATTACGGTGAACTTTCAAAACGTAATATCGAAGAACTTTTCGCCAATACCCGTGATTTAGATGGACAAGGTGAGAAGAAGAATCCGCAGGATTTTGCTCTTTGGAAAAAAGCATCTCCCGCTCATATTATGAGATGGAATTCTCCTTGGGGAGAAGGTTTTCCGGGATGGCACCTTGAATGTACTGCAATGAGCACTAAATATTTAGGTGAAAAATTTGATATTCATGGCGGCGGAATGGATTTAAAATTCCCACACCACGAATGTGAAATTGCCCAGGGGAAAGCCTGCAATGATATAGCTCCTGTAAATTACTGGATGCATGCCAATATGCTGACCATGAATAGCCAGCGTATGAGTAAATCAACAGGAAATTATATCCTGCCGATGCAGTTGGTGACCGGAGAAAATGATTTCTTTGAAAAGCCTTTCCATCCGACGATTGTAAGATTCTGCTTCCTGCAGGCTCATTACAGAAGTGTACTGGATATTTCCAATGACGCAATGATCGCGAGTGAAAAAGGATTCATCAGATTAATGGAAGCGGTTAAAGTATTGAATGCAGTTACTCCTAATGATGAAAAACAATCTGGTTTTAATCTTGAAGAATGGAAAACGAAATGTTATGATGCATTAACCGATGATTTCAATTCACCGATCCTGATTGCTCATTTATTTGAAGCAGTGAAATTTATTTTCGCTTTAAATGATGATAAAGAAACGATCTCAGCTAAAGATCTTGAAGACCTGAAAACAACTTTACAGGCATTCATCTTTGATGTATTGGGATTGCAGGCTGTTGAAGAAAACAACAATGAAAAATTAGATCAGACATTACAGGTTTTAATTGAATTGAGAAATCAGGCTAGAAAATCCAAGAATTTCGACCTTTCGGACCAGATCAGAGATAAACTGCTTGCAGAAGGTATCGAGCTGAAAGATGGCAGAGATGGAACAAGCTATGTTTTGAATTAATCAAGACACTGTAAACTTATTTATACTCTCGCAGATTATGCGGATTGAGCAGATGATTATGTCATATGAATTTGCTTTATCTGTTTAATCTGCGGGATTTTTTATTAAAAATAGGTATTGAATTTTTAGAATTGATTAAAAAAATAAACGTTCATTATCAATTATATATAATATTCAACAGGAAGAGAATTTTTTGTTATTTCATGTGGAAAATTGTGTAACTTAGTAATAGTAAAACAATTACACATCTAAAATTCTATTATTATGAAAAAACATTTATTCCCTTTATTTTTACTGCTGTTAGGTATAGAAGCACACGCACAGCAAGATTTCTTTGCCATTACCGGAAAAGATTCTCCAGCAATTATTTTTAATGATTTCCGTTCAATGGATCCAATAATCGGTACTTCCGGAGAACGTATTTTTACGGCTGATTCTCCAGCAAAAGTATTTTCACAGGCTAGGAGAGGTATTGCTTCTGAGGACAAAAATTCATATAATAATTCTCAGGCTACCACAATGGCAGCATTAGCGTACGACTCATCTAATAATAATCTGGTCTACATGCCGATGTTTTCTTCCAATATTTATGTATTGAATCCAAATACAAAAGAAATTACACTCGTTGAAAATACCGTGGTGAGAGTAACTTCCTGTGATATCAATTCTCACATTACGAGAATGACCGCAGGATATGATGGAAATATATATGCCATGAATAATTCCGGGACCCAGTTTTTGCAGATTGCTAAAAAGAACAATCAGTATGTAGTAACAGATCTTGGAATCGTTAAAGATGATCCTTCCAACGGAAAAAATTCATTTACTACCATGGAAACCGGTTTTGGTGGAGATATGGTTGCGGATGCCGATAATAATTTCTATGTTTTTTCAGTGTCAGGAAATGTATTTAAAATCTCAACTAAAGAATTAAAGGCAAGATTTGTCGGAAAAATTACAGGGATTCCAGAAAATTATTCTGTAAACGGAGCTGCGGTTAATTCCAAAGGGAAAGTGGTCATTGCAAGTGCAAAAGGAGCTCCTTTATTCGAAATAGATATAGAGACTTTACAGGCTAAACAGCTTCCCGGAGATCTTAATCTGCATATTTATGATTTAGCAAGTAAGTATTTTATCAATGACAAAGCGGTATCCACTAATACCCTTGCTAATTTGGATATATACCCAACAAGAGTGGATGAACATTTCATTACCATAAAAGGGAATGATAAAGCGATAAAAGGAAATATCAAACTTAGTGTTTTTGATTTATCCGGTAAAAATGTAATGCAGCAGCAATTATCTGTAAAAGAGGGTTCACTGAACCAACAGATATATTTGAAAAATCTTATTAGCGGTGCCTATATTGTGAGTATTACAGATGAGACCAACAAAATTCTTTTAAACAAGAAAATTTTGGTCACTGAATAATCTTCCGCTTTCATAAAAATCAAGAGCCTTTTCAAATAGTTGAGAAGGCTTTTTTAATGAAGATTTGATATTCAATAAGTTTTGTTTTTCAAGATTATAATGTATTTTTATAAAAAAATATAAATGAGGCTATACTTTATTATCGATTACAGAGCAAAATCTGGAGAGTCTTTGGAGTTGGTTATCAATGAAGAAGGAGCCACTGCTCAGAGTCATACATTATTTTATGCAGAAAATGGAATATGGAAATGTGAGGTGGATTATTTTTCAAAATCAATTTCTTATCAATATAAGCTTAAGGATGAAAGAGGAGTTATCCTTCGTGAGGAATTTGTAATGCACAAACTTCATTTTCCCCATAACTACAAAGAGTTTGTCATTTTTGATGAGTGGAATAACAAAAATTTTCCTGAAAACTATCTGAATAACAAAATTCTTTACAATAAACTTAATCATTTTGTTCCTGAGAAAATTACGGTGTTAAAAAAACACACCCATTTATTCCGCATTGAAGCACCTATTTATAATCCGGACTGGAAGATTGTACTTTTTGGAAGCACAGCATCATTGGGCAATTGGGACTATGAAAAAGCCGTTCATTTAGCTCAGACTGATTTCGGAATTTGGGAAGTATCAGTTGAAATTCCAGAGAATGAACTTATTCAGTTTAAGTACTGCATTTATGATACAAAGGAAGGCCGTGTAATTGATGTGGAGACGGGTGAAAACAGATATACAGCACCCAATTTATCGAAAGATATATTGCATATTGTTTCCAATCATTATTTCAAATTCAAGCTGTATCAGATGTACCACGATGCAGGAGTTGCCATTCCCGTATTTTCACTGAGAAGTAAAGACGGTTTTGGAGTCGGAGAATTTTCCGATATGAAAAAACTGGCTGACTGGACAAAAGAAACGAGTCTTGGAATCATCCAGATTCTTCCGATTAATGATACCACTGCGAATTATACCTGGACAGACTCTTATCCGTATGCTGCAGTCTCAGTATATGCATTGCATCCACAATATATTTCATTAGAAAACTTAGATTTTCCTTTACCGGTGGATTTAGTTGAAGAATATCAATCCGAAAAAGAAGCGTTAAATCTCTTAGAATTAATAGATTATGAAAAAGTGATTTCCGGGAAATGGAAATATATAAAAGCTGTTTTCGGTGGGAATAAGGAAAAGATTTATAAAGACAGAAACTTTAAGAAATTTATAAAAGATAACGAAAGCTGGCTGGTTGCCTATGCGGCGTTCTGTGTGTTAAGGGATAAATATAAAACGCCCAACTTTAATGAATGGAAGACACATAAAAAATACATTGCCGGCAAAATTTCTCCATTCTTTTCTCCTAAAAATAAAGACTATGATGAATCAATGCTTCATGCGTGGGTACAGTATCAGCTCCATCTACAGCTTAAAGATGCTGTAGATTATATGCATAGTCTGGGCATCTCTGTAAAAGGAGATCTCCCGATCGGTATTTACAGATACTCAGTAGAGGCATGGACAGAACCGGAATTATTCGGAATGGATTTTCAGGCTGGGGCACCGCCGGATCAGTTTACGGAGCTTGGACAGAACTGGGAATTTCCAACCTATAACTGGGAAGCCATGAAGGCTGATGATTATAGATGGTGGAAAAACAGATTCAAAGCGCTGGAACAGTATTTCGATGCTATGAGGATCGACCACATATTAGGATTCTTCAGGATCTGGAGAATGCCAATTTCTGCGACACAGGGAATTTTAGGGTATTTTTACCCCGCTGTTCCTATTGTTTTGGATGAATTCAACGCACGCAGCATTCCTTTCAGTTTTGACAGGTATTGCAAACCTTTTATCAATGGGCAGATCCTTTGGGATTATTTCGGCGAGGACAGTGGTAAAACGCTAGAATTCATTAATAATAACCAGAACGGAACGTATTCATTTAAAGAAGAATTTGATACCCAGAGAAAGCTGTCGGATTTTTTTAAGAAAAATCCGCGAGGTCCTATCGAAGAGCAGCTGATTTCCTTGTGCGCAAATGTTTTATTTCTGCCTGAGGAAAGAAACGGACAAACGGTATATCACCCAAGATTCAATGTATACAATACTGAATCTTATAAATATCTTTCAGATTGGGAGAAGAAGGCCATTTATGAACTGTATCATGATTATTTCTTCAAAAGACAAGATCATCTTTGGTATGAAAAAGCGATGGAAAAACTTCCGGTCATTTTAAATGCAACCAAAATGCTTATCTGTGGAGAAGATTTGGGAATGGTTCCTGCAAGTGTACCTATCGTAATGGATGAATTGGCAATTATCGCGCTGAAAGTACAAAGAATGCCATCTGAAAATATACCTTTCTACAATCCTAAAGATGCGGGTTACTTAAATGTAGTGACCGCTTCGTCACACGACAGTTCTACGTTAAGACAATGGTGGAAAGAAGATCCGGCATTAACGCAGAAATATTTCAACCAGCAGCTGAATCAATATGGAAAAGCACCGGAAGAACTCAATGCTGATCTTGCTGAAATTATTATGAAACAGCATCTGTACAATGATGCCATGCTGGCTATATTCCCAATACAGGAATTTTTGGCTACAGATTCGGCATTGACCAATCAGAATATGGATCAGGAAAGAATCAATAATCCTGCTGTTTTTCCACATTATTGGCGATATAGAATGCATTTGAATGTAGAGGATTTAAAAAACAATATCTCATTTAATCAAAAAATTGCCGGTTGGATAAAAGATAGCGGAAGAGCATAAATTTAATATTTGATTATCAATTAGTTAATGATATTTTAAAAGAAGTTAGGTCAAAAGATTTAACTTCTTTTTTTTATTTACATCAAAGAGATAGAATAGAGATATTCTACTATATACTAACCAATTAACGACTATAGAGATGAAAAAAATACTTTTGGGATTTGCATTGAGCCTGGCGACTCTGTCGTTCGCTCAGCAATACCCTAATAACCCTAATAACAACGGTTGGGGAGATAACGGAAATAATAACGGGTATAACGGAGACAACAGCGGATATAACGGAAATAATAACGGATATAACGGAAGCAACGACGGATATAATGGAAGTAACGATGGGTATTACAGCGATCAGGATGATCAAAATTATTTCCCTAATGATTACTACTACAATTATCCACAGGATTATTATCCGCAGGATTATTACCAAAGCTATTACAACGACTACCGAAATAGTATTCTCAATATCAACTGGAATGGCTTTTTTGCCCAAAACAGACTGAATACTTGGCAGATAGACCAGGTGTTAAGACTTAACAATCTGTATGTAAGCTTCTCAAACTGGAATAGCTTCTACAGATACAATCCGGATAGATGGTATTACGATAGATTTTATGCACTGCAAAGAATTTTAGGACCGAGAGTATTCGTTACTTTCCAAAATAATTACTATCATGGATACAGCCCTATTAGATATTTCCAGAATTACAGAACAACCTATTACGCACCAAGATTTAGTGTAATGCCGCGGTATAGAAATGTAAATATCAATGTTTACAGAGTAGATAGAGCAAAATTCAGAGGGGTGAATAATCCGACTTTGAATATCGTGAGAAGAAGTAGCAGAGAAGACAATGGATTCAGAGGTTCTGTAAGAGATAATAATGGCGGAGGTTTCCGGGGAAATAGCAACAATAACAATTCCGGAGTTCGTACCCAGGGAAATAATGGAGTAAGAAATAACGGAAACAACGGAAACAATGGAAATTCAGGAGGGTTCAGAGGGAATAATAATATGAACAGTGGAACCCGAACTGAGAATAACGGAGGTTTTAGAAACGGAAATTCCAGTGATGGAACCAGAGTAGGTGTAAGAACCGGTGGTGGATTCAGAAGCCAGGAAACAAGAAGAGAAAGCATTCCCGTAAGACAGGAAAATAATGGAGGAGGCTTCAGACAACAGCGTTCTGAACATTCAGCTCCAAGACAGCAGCACAATAACAGCGGCGAAAATAGAGGTGGAGGTTTCAGACAACGTTTAGCACGTAATTAATTTTCATATATTATATTTAAGTGGTGTGAAGGACAGATTTTTTTTAGAATCTGTCCTTTTTTATTGAGATATAGTTTTGATAATTAAAATTAACATTTTTTATGAATTATTTGATTTAACTTCTGTTTATATCGATAATCAAATAGATGTATAACAATTAATTAAAAATTTAAGAAAGATGAAAAAGTTAATTTTAGCAATAGCAATGATCGGAATGGGAAGTTTTGCCATGGCGCAACAAATAACTACTCCACAGGATAAACAAGCGAGAAGAGCAGAAATGCAGCAAAAAATGCAGGAAAGAGAACAGGAGCATATGGCACAGATGCAGAAAGATCTCAACCTGAATCAAACTCAGGTTAACCAGATAAAAGCGCTTAATGAAAAAAGAAAAGTTGAAATGAAGGCTACCTTTGATCAGAACAAAGAGAACAGAGAAGCCCAAATGGACCAAATGAAAGCGAAAAGAGCTCAAATGGATGCTGATATGAAAAACATTTTGACACCACAGCAGTATGATAAATGGCAGGCAGACAGAAAAGCTAAAATGGAGCAGAGAAAGCAAGGAATGAAAGACGGAAAAATGATGAGGAAACCAATGAATACGGGAGCAGCTGAGGTAAAATAACAGCTTATAATGTTAGTTTTTTAATGTGTGAAGGATGGAAGTAATTCCATCCTTTTTGTATTAATTTTCATTAAAACTTTTGATTTCGGGGTTTTATTCCATAATTTTGAATATAAATTTTTATTATGGTAAGCGAAAAAATTGCAAAATTAATTAACGAACAAATAGCACACGAACAATACGCCGCACAATATTATCTTTCAATGTCTGCATGGTTTTCAGGAATTGACCTGGACGGAATTGCCAACTATTTCAGAGTTCAGAGCAAAGAAGAACTGATGCACGCAGATAAAATGTTTGATTATTTAAATGATGTAGGAGGTCAGATCATTATCGGAGAAATTGCAAAACCTCCACATGAGTTCGAAAATGCAATTGATATTTTCGAAAAAGCATTACAGCACGAAAAAACGGTAACGAAAAGCATCTTTAATATTGTAAAAAATGCCAACGACGAAGGTGATTTTGCAACGACATCTTTTCTTCAGTGGTTCATCAATGAGCAGGTAGAAGAAGAGGCTAGCGCATCACAGTATGTTACTAAAATCAAAATGGTTTCAGATAACCCGTCTGCATTATACCTTTTTGACCAGGAATTAGCACAGAGAGTTTTCACTCCGGATCCACAGGCATAATATCAGGATTCATTTACATACAAAACCCGCGATTCATTAGAATGGCGGGTTTTTATTTATAATGGATTGATATCTATTGATCAAGAAATAGAGTTACAAATAAATAAGCTGGGTCTTCGAAACCTTTCTTCCCAGGCTTTCCAGAATATTTTTATATCCTTCGATCTGCATTACATCATCTTCTTTTGGCTCTCCGGTTTTAAAATCTACAATCACATGATCTTCTCCATTTTTCAGAATACGGTCAGGTCTGAAGATTCTGCTTTTTCCTCTTACCGTGATCATAATGTCTTTTTCATTGATGACATCCCACTTTTCGTCGAAAAATTCAGCATAGGTGGTGACGATATGCTCTAAGGTCTGCTGAATTTCATTTCTCTCATCCAAAGTGATCAAACCTTCCAGAACATAACTGTCCAGGACCTTAACAATATCTTTTCGGGTATTTATTTTAGATAATAATTCGTGGACGAAGAGACCTATTCTTACCTTTTCAACCCGTACCTGATAGTTTTTCGATGGTGTTGCAATCTTTATCGAAGTACTTTTTTCATTGATATTTTTTAAATTCCGGATGTTTTGGGTTTTAAATGATGAACTCTTATGTTTCGACTGTTTTTTTAACAGCTCAGGATCCACCGGATAAACGTCAAATTCATCTGCTTCACTGGTGTTTTTTTCCTGAAGGAATGCTAACAATTCAAGATTATTTGATGTTTTATTCTGCTTTTGAAGATAAAAGAAAAGCTGCTCAACAGGTCTTGTAGTAGCCACATACTGCAAACATAATCTGTCGATGAGGTTTTTATATGAATTCTGCTTGTTGAATTTTTCAATAGATTCGTCATACACCTCAAGATTTTTACTGAACTGATTGATGTTAACAGATTTCAGAGCATCATTGTTGTCGGTCTCAAACCAATTACTGAACTCGCTGTCCCTGTTTTTATTCATCATAGGAATAAAGACAATAGGAAACTCAAGACCTTTCGATTTGTGAATCGTCATTATCTGAATGGCATCAATGTTTTCTGAAGCCTGAATAGTGTAGGTTGAGGCTTCTTCATCCCAGTATTTTAAAAATTCTTTTGTACTTGCGCCTGCATTTTGGGTGAAATTAAAAAGCATTTCCAGGAAGTTCAGAAGAAAATCAGTTTCCTTGTTTTCAATAGAAAATTCGTTGATGTAATATTCTACAAAATTGTACAGGTTAAACTTCGGAAAGTTGTCCTGTTTTAAATGTAAAGCGTACGTTTCCTGAAGAAACTGAAGAATCTCTTCATGCGTTTCAATTTCCAGAATTTTTTTCATTTCCAGCGTGAAATCTGCCATCTCAACTCTTCCTAACGTATTAAGATGATACATCATCATGATCAGATTCGGCTTGCTTTTAGGATTCATTTCCCATTTCAGAAATTCGATGACCGCCTTTAAGGTATTCGATAGCTCAAGGGTCAATCCTTTATCTGAAATTGTCTTGATATTGGTTTCCCCGCCCTGATACTGTACTTTCAGATTTCCCAGTTTCTGAGAATAACTGAAAATATCGAAGTTTCCACGGCATAAAATTGTAATATCCGAAAATTTAAAACCGTTGTCCAGACTTTCCTGGATATCTTTACGCATCCGTTCGGAAGTATCGTTGTAAAAATCTTCATTGGTAAGATTTTCAATCAGGTTTACTTTTACCCTTCCTGCAATTTTTGACTTTGAATTTTGTTCAGCATCCGTCCCGAAAATATTTTTATGTTCCTCCTCCAGATCCCGGGAATGGTATTGGTATAATTCATTATTAAACTGAACAATATTGGTAGCACTTCGCCAGTTGTCTTTCAGAACCAGAAGATCCGCTTGTTTAGGCGCAAATTCCTTTTTATTGATAATATCCAGCATTAACTTGCTTTCCCCGCCACGAAACCGGTAGATACTCTGTTTAGGGTCTCCGACTAATGTGAAAGAAGTGTTCTCAGACGACACACTATGATCTCTCAACGGAACAAAATTCTGCCACTGAAGTTCTGAAGTATCCTGAAACTCATCAAAAAAGTAATGCTGAAACTGTGAACCTACTTTTTCATAAATAAAAGCGGAAGGTTCATTTCTCAGGTTTTCATTAATCAGGATATTAAATTTTGAAAGCAAAACCAGATCATTTTCCTCTTCAATCTTTTTTAACTCATCCTGAATATCTTTGTTGACCTTTAAAGGAAGAAGAGCAGACAAAATTTTCTCTTTCTTTTGCGTTTCGATATATAAAATAATAAGACGCATCCTGCTTTCAAGGAGCTGCTCTAGAATTTCTAAGATGTCCGGCTCTTTACTTTTTGATTTTGAAGACGCTCCCTTTCTGTAATTATTGACCACAGATTCTTCCTGCGTCGTTGGAAAAGGAAACCCCGGTCTTTTCTGCTGATAAAAATCCAAAACCTTGGTAAAGAATCCTCCAAGCCCATTTTTACCCTGGGCGAAATCTTCAATTTCGATATTTCTGGACTTGAATAAATCTACAGACTGCAAAGCAAGTTCCGTGGATTGTTTTTTATTGGCTACAATTTCTTTCCGAAGCGTATTTTTGATGTCTTCATACGTCGTATCATCAAAACTTTTATTGCTTTTAAGATGTTCATAATGAATATCTTTTACAAACTCTTTTGCTGATCCGTACAGACTCTTGTTGAGGTTGATCCTTTCATTATTCTCCAGGCTGTAATCCACATAATCCATGAAAGAATTGGAGATCGACTCATTTTCACCAATCTGATCAAGCATTTTATCAACCGCTTCGATCAGAAAAGGTTCTGCATCAATTTCAAGGTTAAAGTTTTTTGCCAGTCCCAGCTCATAAGAAAAACTGCGTACCAGCCTTGAATTAAACTTGTCAATCGTTCCGATATTTAAAGTGGAATAATTGTGAAGAACATAATCCAGCAGCTTCTTAGATCGGAGATGAAGTTCATCGATGGTAATTCTTAAGCCTTGTTCTTCAAAAGCTTTCTGTATATTTTTTAGATCTGCATTTTCTGCAAACTGATCAGAAGCAAAATTTCCCAGCCACGATAAAATCCGTTCCTTCATTTCATTGGCTGCCTTATTGGTGAACGTAAGTGCTAAAATGTTCCGGATTGAATGCGGTTGGTTCGGATAACGTAGACAGATCATCAAAAGCCGCTGTACAAGGGCATAGGTTTTCCCTGAACCCGCAGAAGCATTGATCACTGTATAAGAATTTTGCATTGTTTTAATAGAATTGAGACTGCAATTTAGCTAAAATTTAAGTGGGATTTTAACAATTTGGGCCGGCTCTTTAACAGTTTTAGAATCAAAAATTAAAAATAAATCCTAAAACAAGTTAACTGAGGTTAAACTTATGATTACATTTAAAAATAATTTTAGCTTTGCTTTATTAAAAACTGCCCGTGAAAATTAAATTATTCTTTCTTTTATGTACAATTTTTTTTATCAATCTGAATGCCCAAAGCTATATTTTTGGGCGGGTCACCACTGAAGATGGCGCCGAGATGGCGGATGTTGCCGTCATTAATATAAGAACGGACGAAATGGTGGCATCTAACCAGGACGGACACTTTATGCTTTCAGGAAGAGCAGGGGATGAGCTGCGCTTTATAAAAGCCGGCTATGAACGTATGATGAAAAAAGTATCCAAAGAAAATATAGAGTCCCCTTTAAACGTTAGTCTCGCAAGAACAACCATATTGATTCCCGAGGTTGAAGTGAAGAAAGGGATTACCGGAAATTTGAGGGTAGATTCCAAAAACCTCAATAAACCAAAAGTGGAGAAACTTACGAAAGAGATAGACCGCTACATTGCTCAGAAATCAGATCCAAGGATATTGGCAGCACAGCCTGGCGAATTTGTGCAGCCTAAAGGACAAGGCTTTTCAATTGGAAAAGTGAAAGACCAATGGGATGATACAGATTTTGTAACCTACATTCGAAGTGCTTTGGGTGACGAATATTTTATCCATCTTAAAATAGAAAAACCCCTTATAGATCATTTTATTTATTACGTGCTGGCGGGAGGTTTTGAAAGGAAAAAAATCTTGAAATATGGATTTTGCAGTGATGCAGACCTCTATAGGTTTCAGCGTTTTGTGCTGACCAGAATTTCTTCTTACCGTGCTCCACAAACCCAAAGATAGGCGATGATGAGAAAGTATATCAGACAAAGCCTGTATGCAGTTCCTTGTTTTATTTTTGCAGACATATGGTCGCAGCAAAAGATTACAGGAAGCATTATAGACAATAATGGAAGTTCAACTCTGAATTCTGTCTTAGTGGTGAATATTTCCAATCATACAAGTACATTCAGTAATACTTCCGGAAATTTTGTAATTGATGCTGATGAAAATGACGAGCTTAGATTTGTAAAGGAAGGCTATTATCGTGTTGATAGGAAAATAACCAAGGAAGATATCAGAAGTCCATTACTAATTGTTCTGCCTCATGCCGAAATCCTGATTCCTGAAGTAAAGATTAAGTACCAGCCTACAGGAAACCTTGAAAAAGATAGCAAACATCTTGATGAGTCAAGAAGAATAGCCTCTTTAAAATCTGATTTGGATGATTATATGAGAAGCCCTCTCAATGAACCGCTGCCGAAAAATACGATCCCGAAACAATTTGGAGGTCATGACTTTTCAGCAGGACAAGGAGATGCATTAGGAGCTCTCGGTCTTGTAGTAAATTTGATTAAAAAATCAGGCAAGCCTAAGATCACGAAAGCTGATTATAATGAGACTCAAAATTTTATTAAAAGAGTAAAGGAAGAAATGAATCTTGATTTTCTCAGGAGATATGGAATGGGTGATGAACAGATAGACCGTTTTTTACTCTATGCCAATGACACCAAAAAACTTGCAAAATTATATAGAAAAGATTTTAATGTGGCAGCCATAGAATTTGAATTGAAAGCAGCATTTCAGGAGTATAAAAAGACGAATAAACTCGAAGGCTAAACAATAAAGAACATAAAAAATATACATTGAATTTCAAAAGCAGATACAGATATGCACTCACCGGAAAAATAGTTTTTCTTTTCCTGGTCTTTCTGTTTATGCATTTGTTTTCACAGCAAACCGTCACAGGGAGAATTGTGGATAATGACGGAATCAATTTGAGTGGTGTTATCATTATCAATATGGCTACCGATCATAAAACCTATTCGAATGCTGAAGGGGCATTTTCTATTGAAGCTTCGCAAAATGACGAGTTGAGATTTGTCAAAGAAGATTTCGGAAGAGTTTCTACAAGAGTTCTGACGGATGGTAATAATCCTCCGTTATTAGTCAGCCTTATCCCGATTCCAAAAGAGATAGAAGAGGTACAGATCGTCAAAAGGCTTACAGGTGACCTGTCAACAGATTCCAGAATTGTGGCGAAGATAGATAAAGGAGAAATCGTTCAACAGGCAGTTGGGCTTCCACAACCCATTGGAAAAATGAGGGAAAAACCTGCAGAAGTAAAAAGCGTGTTGCTGCCAATGCTTTTGGGAAGTCTTAATGTTCAGGGAGTGTATGATCTCATCAGCGGAAAAGCCCGAAAGCAAAAACGGCAATATAAATACGATGATCTTCAGGAACATATTTCCTGGATTAAAAATAGAGTAGACGAAGACTATTTTACACAGGCAGGTATTCCTGCAGAGAGAATCTCAGAGTTTATAGAATTTTCATTTCTTGTTAAACCTCAGGTAAGAACCTATGTGAAGGCTAAAAATTTGTCTGGAGTCCTGCTGAGGCTGGAAGAAACGATACCATTGTATGTAGATCGCTTACAACATTCCGGGAAGTCAGAATAATGTTAAAAAAATCTTAAAATTTCGGAACGGAAATTGATGTACTTTCTGTGAAAAATTAAATCACCCCAATTCACCAATTTTATGAATAAAAGCAGTATTATCACCGTTGCCATTGGAGCATTAGGATTTGTACTCGGTCTCGGTCTCCTTGGAAATGCCATAAAAAACAGGAATAAATCTGAAAACACCATTTCTGTAACCGGTTTAGGAACAAAGCATTTTACAGCCGACCTTATCACCTGGTCCGGAAGCTTTTCGAAGAATAATATGGACCTGAAATCAGCCTATGATGAATTGGCAATGGACAGAAAAGTAATCAACGACTATCTTGTTTCAAAGGGGATCAAGCAGAATGAGATTGTATTTTCTTCCGTAGATATTCAAAAACAATTCAGAAATTACAATGATGCCAACGGGAACAATATTCAGGGAGAATTTTCGGGATATAATTTAACCCAGAAAGTTTCCATTGAAAGTAAAGAAGTGGCTAAAATTGAAAACGTTTCCAGAAATATTACAGAGATCATCAACCGCGGCATTGAATTCACCTCTTCATCGCCATCTTACTTTTACACAAAATTATCTACCGTTAAGCAGGAAATGATTGCCGGTGCGACAAAAGATGCTAAAGAACGTGCAGAGAAAATTGCGGAGAACTCCGGAAGCAGTTTAGGCCACCTTAAAAAGGCAACGATGGGTGTAGTGCAGATTACAGCTCCTAATTCTAACGAAGATTATTCGTACGGAGGAACGTTCAATACGTCTTCCAAAGAGAAGGAAGCCAGTATTACTATCAAACTGGAATATGAAGTTAACTGATGTTTAGTACATCGAGCAGGTTTTCATCAAAATAAATACAAAAAAGAAAAAGTCAGAGCAATCTGACTTTTTTATGTTAATGATAAACGATATCGTAAATCTCGTCTTTGATGATGTTGAGGTTTTCAGGAGAATAATTAGCCAGCAGCCAAAGATCTAAAGGTTTCTTCCCTTCGCCGTAACTGGGCTGTATATGGGCTTCATCAATCAGTCTGAATCCATTTCTCTGATAAAAAGCATACCGTCTTTTGGCATCTTCGTCCAGATGTTCAGGCTCTATTTCTAAAATAATCCTCGGATAATTGTCAAATAAATAGCCTGTAATATGCGAGCCTAATTTCTGGCTTCTGAATTCCGCAAACACTTCAAAATGTTCTACGAAAACATAATTGCTGAGTTCCCAGATGATTAGATATCCAATTGTTTTAGATTCGTGAAGGACCGAAATAATCTTCACATGGGGATTCGAAAATAAATCCACGAATTGGTTCCAGTCTCTTCTTTCATCTTCAGGAAAGGTGCTGGAGTAAGAGTTGTATATTTCCTGAACTCTATAATCCTCTGATGAGGTGATCTGTAAAAATTCCATAATTATAAGTCAAAAACGCTGGGTCTTCTTGTGATGAAAATGTCTTTAATCCAAAGAGTAAAAGCAAGTCCCAGATAAATTAAAAAGAAAAAGCCAGCCGTGGCAAAAGTTGAATAGATAAAGAATACCCGTAATTTAGACACAGGGATCCCCAGTTTAGCGCCCATTCTCGTAAGAACACCAAACCATTCTCTTTCCATTTTATGGCGGATATTATCAAACATTTGAAGATTCTTTTAAAATTTTAAATCCAATACTGCAATGTAAGCAATTTTTTTCTTCACAGAAACTTTTGTAATGATAAATAAGACTCTGGCTTTCTAACGCAGTGGGAATAGATGTACCCAGGTTTTTCCAGTTTTTGGTCACTGAATTTTTTTCGGCAGCAATCGTTCGGTAAAAACTGATGATCTCCTCCGAAATTTCTTCATGATGATATTTATGATAGGTATATTTTAAGGGAAGAATCGTGTTAAGAATAATAAGATCCACAAAATCTTTGCTTACTACCTTGGGATAATTACTGTTCGATATTTTTCCGAAATTAAAATGATTATCCCAATATTCGGAAGCGCTGCTGTCTTTAAAAATAGAAAATAATTCCTCCGAATTTTTTGCAGTGATCACTTTAGAAAATATATTTTGCTGCTGATGGTAAAGGTTTGCCAGTTGAGAAAGCCGGATCGTAGGAAAATTAGGTGGACGTAATCTCAAAAATTTAGGATGAAAATGTAAATCGAGAATATTGAACTTTGCTTTGATAAAAGTAAATTCTCTTTTCCAGATTTTTATCTGCTCATCTTCATCAGTTTCGAGCCATCCTGAAATTCCAAATAACAAAGCTTCCAGCTGATATGGGTTTTGCCGGATTTTATTAATAACACTGAAATCAACACTTTCAGCGATCTGCCGGAAAATATGGGAATTCACTTTTAGTCCGAAAGAATATGCTAAACTATGGAATAGAACCGCTTCAAAGTTATTTTTATACTGTTTCAGACTCTGCTCAAATTCCATGGATTTTTCTTCCAGTTTTCTTAGAATATTTCCCTCATGAAAATTGACTGGGATTTTTTTCGAATCAAAAATACGTTCACAGGGAATGAATTGGTTTTCACCGGAAAGTTTCTCGTATTTCCAGAGAATATTTTCATCGATGTAGTCTTTAAGCTCCAGTGTTGGGATATTATTGATGGTAAACTCATCAATAGAAGTGTCGTTGTGGAAAACGACGTGAAGAATAATATTTTTGTAGTTGGGATCTGTAGAGTGGTTATGGAAAATCCAGTCGGAGGCTTTTACATGAAGCTCAATATTTCCAGCCAGTATTACATTATTGAATTTGATTTTTCCCGTTAAAAAATCCGGGCCGGCATCCGAGTTCCATTTTCCAAACTCTAGTATTTCAACGGAATTCCCTTCAATATCTTTGAAGTCAAAATGTTTGAAAACCTTATAGTTCCAAAGATATTGAAGTAGTTTTTCCGTCATAAGTGACGATAAATATAATAGAAATATTATACTTTCGACACCTCCTTTTTAAAATTTTCGATGGTCGTTCTATACATTTCTTCATAAATAGGAAGAATGTTTTTCAAATCGAATTTTATAGCCTGTTCTTTCGCATTTATTTTCATTTTGGCTAAAAGTTCATCGTTGCTTAGTAGCTTAATGGTATAATTACTCATTGCTTCTACATTTCCGATTTCTGCCAAAAATCCTGTTTCCCCCTGAATGTTCACTTCCGGAATTCCGCCTGCATTAGAACTGATAACCGGAGTATAAGCGGCCATAGCTTCAAGTGCCGCAAGACCGAAGCTTTCCTGCTCCGAAGGAAGTAGAAATACATCTGAAAGCTGTAAAATTTTATACAGATCATTAACTTTTCCTAAAAGACGGATTTTGGAGATCAGATCTGGATTTTCTTCCAAAAACTGATTGATCTTTTCCATGTCCGGGCCTTCACCGATAATGATCAGTTTCGATTTTACTTTTTTCTCCACATTTTTAAAGATCTGCAATACTTCTTCCACACGTTTTACCGGACGTAAATTGGAAACGTGGATCAGTATTTTTTCATCCGGACTGGCAAACTGCGTTCTCTGGCATTCATCACAGTCATCAAACTCAGAATTATCAATAAAATTAGTAATTACCTGAATCTCCTTTTTGATGTGGAAAAACTGCAGGGTATCTTTTTTTAAGCTTTCGGAAACAGAAGTAATTGCATCTGATTTATTAATAGAAAATTCTACCGCATGCTTATAGCTCGGGTGCTGTCCTACCAGCGTAATATCCGTCCCGTGAAGGGTCGTAACCAAAGGAATGTCATTGTTGTCTTCCATAAGCATTTGCTTCGCTGTAAAAGCTGCATATGCATAAGGAATAGCATAATGAGCGTGAAGTAAATCCAGCTTATAAAGATTAACGACCCGGTAGATCATTGAACTTAATGCAATATCATAAGGCTGATACTGGAAAAGCGGATACGTCTGGACATTCACTCTATGGAAAAAAATATTCGGATTCGTGATATCCAGTCTTGCAGGAAGTGCGGAGCTTATGAAATGTACTTCATAACCTTTGTTGGCAAGAGACATTCCTAATTCTGTTGCTACGATTCCGCTTCCGCCGTATGTTGGATAGCAAAGTATGCCTATTTTCATTAGATTACTGTTGTTTTGATGTTGTGAAAACTGTTGAGTTCATATTGGTGGTGCTGGCAGAAGCCGGATTGAGATCCATGCCTATTCCTGCTTTCAGCTGGTCATTGACAAGGACAGGAAGTCTGCCCCATATTTTTGTTTTTCCGTTAAGAGCATCTGCTGTTGCAGTCATTGAGTCGTCATTATTTTCATAAGAAACGAGAACGGTTGAAACGTTTGAAATATCGATGTCTTTTAAAGCATAAGCGCTTCCGAAAACATTCAGGATAATATTTTGATTTTTTGTTAATTCAGATAGAATCTTCTTTGATTCAGCTGATATTTTATAAGGTTTGTACGCTGTAGAATTATCTTTATGCAAGCCTACAATCACTGTTGAGTTAGCTGGGATTGTACTAATTTCATTGGCTTTTTTGATAATTACAGCTGCCCCCAGTTGATTGGCAAAAGCTTGATAAGGAGCTTCTTCTAGCGGAACGTAATAGACTTGTTTTCCGGTAAGAGGAAGCAGTTTTTTGTCGTCTTTCAGTAAAGTCAGTGCATTGGAATACAGATTTTGAACCAAAACTTTATGAGAGTTATTGTTCAGATCATTATTAACGTTTTCAGGATTGTTGGGATTATAGTGATCTAATCCTAAAAAATATTTTGTCAATAAGATTTTCTTAACACTTTCTTCCACTCGCGATTGAGGAATTTCTTTATTGTCAATCGCTTTCTGAATTAATTTTTTCCCATCAGCAACCCCTTGTGAAAACAGCATGATATCATTTCCTGCTTTAAAAGCCATTGCATCCAGTTCACCGGGTTTAAATTTATTGGCAACAGCACCCATATTTAATGCATCAGTGATGATAAGGCCTTTATATCCCAGTTTCTCTTTCAATAACCCTGTAATGATGTTTTTCGAAACCGAAGCAGGAATTCCTTTAGCGGGTTCCAAACTCGGTACATAGAGATGAGCTACCATAACACCACCGATTCCTTTATCCATTAATGCTTTGAAGGGTGCTAATTCTATGCTGTTAAGTCTGTCCAAACTGTGGGAAACTACCGGAAGGTCAAGATGTGAATCTGTGCTGGTATCACCATGTCCCGGAAAATGTTTTATGGCCGCAAGGATATTGTTATTCTGAAGACCGTTTGAATAGGATAGGGCAGAACTAATTACATTATCCACTTCTGAACCGAAACTTCTGTTTCCAATAATCGGATTGTTGGGATTGGTATTAACATCAACTACTGGCGCAAAATCCCAATTAATGCCCATTCTATGGCAGTCTTCGGCTATTTTGGCAGACATCTGCTCAATTAGATTTTTGTCTTGTATAGCTCCTAAAGTCATAGCCCAGGGAAACTTATGAGCGGCAGCAATTCTTTGGTAAAGGCCCCATTCTGCATCCATTCCGATGATTAACGGAACTTTGGATTTTTGCTGGAATTCATTAACAAGGTTAATTTCTCTTGCCGCATCATCCTGCATCAGGATTAATCCCCCGATTTTATCATTAACAACGATGTTTCTGATCTGGCTGATGTGGTTTTCGTCTTTATTGGTATATAATGCTACAATAAATAACTGACCCAGTTTTTCGTCCTGTGAAAGGGACTTGTATGTTTTATCAACCCATTGATGAGCCTTTTTTATATCTTCTTTAGAGAGGTTTTTAGGCTGATATTGGGCGGTAATAGCTGAACTTATAAATAAAAAAATAAAGAGGGAAGTATATGATAATTTCTTCATGATTTTTTGAATAAGAACAAAAATACAACTAAAAAAATGATGAAAACAATGTTTTTAAGTTTTTTGGTATATGTTTTGAATATGCTTTATGTATAATAACTAAACTTTTATAAAAATGAAAAAAATTCTTCCATTTTTACTTATGGCTTTTGTAGGTCTTTTTGCTTACAGTTGCGACAATAATGACGATGTAACGCCAGTAAATACTGTGGATTACGATACATATTCAGTAGCATACGATATCGCGCCTAGTTTTACCAAGGTAAGTGATAATCTTTATAGATACACGGATGATTTTAATAATCCTCTTGTAGAGTCTGATGTAGTATTAATCTACATGCAGAATGGAACTGATGGAGGATCACCGGTTTGGAAACTTCTTCCTTATACTTATTATGTAGGAAATGCAAATAATGATTCTGTTGATTATCTATTTGATTTCAGCAAATTTGCCATCACAATTAATATCAATTCTACTCCAACATTAAGTTTAACGGCAAATCCGACTTATTATCAGGGAAAAAAATTCAGAGTGGTTGTAGTTCCTGCAAAAACAGGTACAAGCAAAAATGCAGCTGCTGCTGTAGATTATGCTGATTATAACAGTGTAATTAAATATTACCATATCGACGAGTCTAAAATCAAGACGAAGTAAATAAGAAATATCTTTTCAGTTTTTTATAATTAAAAAAGCTCCGGGAGAAATCCTGGGGCTTTTGCTTTTACAATAAATGAAACTCTTGCAGAAGAGCTTTAAATAATAAACTTATTTATGCTTTGTATTTTAAACACAAAAGTCATAAAGTTTTTTGAATACTTAAATTTAACAAAGCTTTGAAAATAAGTTCACTAAGCTCACATAAGTTTTTAAAAAAAATCAAATATTTTTTTCTTTAAGTGTACTTTTTTTATTTTAAATAAGCTGACTAGTCCTGAAACTCCGATACAGATTAAAGGACAAAAATAAATAATTAAACCAGAGCAAATTTGTTTTTGCTT
>NZ_JAWRXA010000075.1:0-380 GCF_046535275.1 Chryseobacterium sp. SIMBA_029 | reverse complement strand
CTTCAGAATCTTTTGTAATATTAGATCCCGGAAGAATCTGAACATTAATACCATCGCTGGCACCTAATTTTACATATACTTTTTTGAATTTTCCATCTGTTTGTTTTACTTCTATAAATGGAACATCTTTCCCTTGCTTCTTTTCATACTGAACCAAGGACTCGTCCAGTAATAAGGCATTCTTTTGAGAGCTTAATATAATCTCCCCGTTTGCTGAGAAACCGGCTCTGATATATTCGTTATTAGGATTATCTACGTTTCCTTCTACAGGGAATTTAATGGTTCCTGCATTGTCTTTTCCTTTAGGAGCGATCATCGTCAGTTTTCCCGGGAAAGTTTTGTTTTGTAATGCTCCGATCACAATATTCATATCCATACCC
>NZ_JAWRXA010000557.1:0-256 GCF_046535275.1 Chryseobacterium sp. SIMBA_029 | reverse complement strand
CTGCAGGCCGACAGCGCCGCTGACATCTGGGGCACTTCCGCCCAGTTCTCTGGAGACGGCTTTTCCGACATGCAGTTTAAATTGCGTAGTCTGGCAGATGCCGACTTCACCTCCTGGATCGACAGCGCCCGTGGCGTCGGCAAGAATCTTGACCAAACCGCCTATGCGAGACTTGCTCGACAGAGCCAGCGTGACCCTCCATCGGCTTTCACTGTTAGTGATCCCCACCTGTTCGATGCAATTGCGACCCAGAAAG
>NZ_JAWRXA010000556.1:0-257 GCF_046535275.1 Chryseobacterium sp. SIMBA_029 | reverse complement strand
CTGTAAGGAAGGGACCCCTGCAAGGCAGGGACGCCTGTAAAGGTTTGCGCTGCTCGGAAGCACGCGGGACGGGCCGCCTTCCGGAGCCCGGGTTTCATGAGGGGTTTTCGCTTGATGAATTTTGCTCTTGGAGCGTCTCGGGAGGTTTACCGCTGTAGGGCGCCATCCGCCGCGGTGGGAGCTCTTTGATGAGTTCATTGACCGCGTGGGAGATGAGGTCACGTTCGTGGGCGGGCAGCTCTAATGATCCGTTGAGG
>NZ_JAWRXA010000555.1:0-257 GCF_046535275.1 Chryseobacterium sp. SIMBA_029 | reverse complement strand
AGCTACCTCCGGAATAGGTAAATCCACAGCAGAACTTCTGGCAAAACAAGGAAACAGAATCATTATATGTGGAGGGAGAAATGAAGTACTTAAATCTTTAGATACTGAGCTTTCTCTATATACCGAAATATTTAGTTTAAAATTTGATGTAAGGAATCTTGAAGAGGTTGAAGCAGCCATCAATTCCCTTCCTGAAGAATGGAAAGATATTGATGTTCTGATTAATAATGCAGGAAATGCTCATGGACTTGATCCAC
>NZ_JAWRXA010000554.1:0-257 GCF_046535275.1 Chryseobacterium sp. SIMBA_029 | reverse complement strand
GGTTTTTATTCTCAATCGTTCCGTCTGACTTGATGTAACCGACTGTGGAACGGCTGCTGTTTTCAATCGTACCATCCGATTTGATATAGCCCGTGGTGCTGCGGCTTCCCGATTCTATAGTCTGGGCATTCACAACAGAAAGGCTGAACAGAAAGAAACAAATGGCTGCTATTTTTTCCATGGATTTAAATTTTAATGAGGTTATTCTTTTTTTGTTCACCTAATGTATTCAAAAATTTTGATTAGTTTTTAAAGGA
>NZ_JAWRXA010000074.1:0-380 GCF_046535275.1 Chryseobacterium sp. SIMBA_029 | reverse complement strand
ATCTCGCGGATCATGGCTTCGTGCTGGTCATGATGCTCAATCGTCTCGAAGCTCACGACAAGATCGACACTTGCGTTCGCTAACGGAATATCGGCCGCTGAACCCACCTTGAATTCGAGATTCGATGTCCGGTGCAGATACTGTGTTTGCGCATGACGAATTGCTTCTTCACTGATGTCTACACCGATGACTGACGCCGCAAGACTGGACAAGGCATATGAGCCGTAGCCCTCTCCGCACGCGATGTCCAGTACACGCAGGCCAGCGGCCAGTTTACGCGCAACGACGTACCGATGCATGTGCTCGAGTTCAATCTCGGTGGACATCCCCGGGATATAGCGCTCACCATCCCATGCAAGATCTTGCTCGGATTGAACATC
>NZ_JAWRXA010000553.1:0-257 GCF_046535275.1 Chryseobacterium sp. SIMBA_029 | reverse complement strand
AGCAAATAAGGGTACGGCTATCACTATCAATACGAATAGTATCCTTGATGGAGTCTCCGTCAAAATCCTTGATGATCTCACGGGTTGTTTGTCCAAAGGCCAAAACTGATAAGCCCATTAAGAGCAAAAAACTTACTTTCTTCATTACTTTACTATTATTTAATACCGTTTACATTCATGATTTACCATGAATACGCTTTCATCTTAATCTTTCTCAAAATTATGAGATCTTATTGAGCAAAAGGATCCTCTATTAG
>NZ_JAWRXA010000073.1:0-380 GCF_046535275.1 Chryseobacterium sp. SIMBA_029 | reverse complement strand
AACAACGCTGCGCTTCTCTTAGTTCACCGATTTGCGCCTGGCCCTGTTCCTCTTCGCCGCGGCCGACGAGCTACCACTTTCCTTTTTGCCACTATATACGCGGTCAGCCGACAATCCATGGAAATGGGTGGATGGCAGTGTGCTGATCAGTCTTCCATTGGCAGGCTATCTGAGCGCAATCGTCTTCATCTCGCCTTTCGCTGGCCCTTTGGCACAGCGGTTGGGAAGGCGGATGCTGTTGTTTCTCTCAGCCATTCCTGTCTTTGTAGCGCATCTTCTCCTTTACTTCGCTACTTCCGTTCCAGAGATCGTCGCGGCGCGCACCATCATCGGGGCGGGATATGCCCTGGTGACACTGGCCTGCCAGGACTATGTTATCG
>NZ_JAWRXA010000552.1:0-257 GCF_046535275.1 Chryseobacterium sp. SIMBA_029 | reverse complement strand
GGACGATCCGATCGCGAACGTTATGTTCCAGCAATCCGGTATTCGGTTTGACGGCCGTGCGCCCCAGAAGGTCCTCGACATCCAGGTCTTGAAGATCCGTCAACTTTGCCTGACCGGTTGCCAGCGCGCTGATATCGGGAACCGTCCGCACGGCGACCTTCGCCGAGCGTAGGCGCTCGATGATTTCGTTGCGCCGGCTGCGATCGATTTGTGGAAGAGCGAGAAGAACCGTCTTGACTTCGAGATCCCCGCACACC
>NZ_JAWRXA010000551.1:0-257 GCF_046535275.1 Chryseobacterium sp. SIMBA_029 | reverse complement strand
AAGTGAAACAAGAACCATCTATGCCCTGAACCTTGATAAAGATGGCAATCTCCCTAATGGTGACATCTCTGATCCAAATAATACTTTCATTAAAAATCCTAAGGTGTTCAAATGGATCTACAAGAATGACAAGCTTGTTGCTAAAAGAAGCCATATCCTTTTTTTTGAGGACGGTACTTTATACACTGAGATGAGAATATCCTCTAACGATGAATCAAAACTTCTTGCCATTAATGCTGAAGATGGAAATCTGGAAT
>NZ_JAWRXA010000550.1:0-257 GCF_046535275.1 Chryseobacterium sp. SIMBA_029 | reverse complement strand
CTCTGAATAAGGGTTGATAATGTTGCAGAATTGGCTACGTTTCCGTTGTAGGAAGTATTATCCTTGATGTCTGACCATGTATAACTTGCTGTGATCTCTCCGTCCTTCCAATAACGGTAACTTGTATCTACTACGAAAGAGAACTGATTTACTTTACCATCACTTACCAATTCCAGTACTCTTCCGAAATTGTTATTAATTCTTCCTTCTTTCCAGTCCAATTTTGTTCCCTTAATCGTAGAAATCGGAACATATAC
>NZ_JAWRXA010000549.1:0-257 GCF_046535275.1 Chryseobacterium sp. SIMBA_029 | reverse complement strand
CCCATCGCTAATGTAGAAAGGTAATAGATCTTTCCATAACCTCCTGTTGCTAATATTACAGCATGTGCTGCATGACGTTCAATTTCTCCTGTGTCTAAATTCCTTACGATAATGCCTCTGGCCTTGCCATCAATGGTAACCAGATCAAGCATTTCATGCCTTGAAAACAATTGTACAGAGCCTTTTCCTACCTGCCTCATTAAGGCCTGATAAGCTCCCAAAAGCAATTGTTGTCCCGTTTGTCCTCTGGCATAGAA
>NZ_JAWRXA010000548.1:0-257 GCF_046535275.1 Chryseobacterium sp. SIMBA_029 | reverse complement strand
CTTTGTTCAATACCTCTACTTGATAAGCTGTAGTTGTTTTCACTGCCTTAATTCTTGTCTGTCCCTTGAATGCGGGTTCGTATTCAGAATTAGGTCTTTCTGTTTCAACACTGCCGTCATTTCCAATTTGCTGTGCATTGGCATGGTTCTTTTGGCATGAAGATAAAATCAAAAAAACGCTCATTGCCGGAATATAAAATTGACTGATTTTCATAACATTATGATTAGATGATCTAAAATGAATGGAAAAATAATGC
>NZ_JAWRXA010000547.1:0-257 GCF_046535275.1 Chryseobacterium sp. SIMBA_029 | reverse complement strand
AAATGGTTTCAGCTTAACAAAGGCAAGACCGTTGTTACTTCCATTTCCGGATAAGAATCCTCTACCTGTAGAAATCGTTACATTCTGTACACCCGGAACTTTCATAGCTTTAGCCTGAAGAGTTTTCAAAGCGTTGTAGGTTCTTTCCATAGAAGCACCCGGAGGAAGCTGAACATCTGTAAAGATAATTCCTCTATCTTCTGTAGGTACAAATCCTTTCTTCATACTGCTGCTTGCCCAGAATAAAATACCTCCGG
>NZ_JAWRXA010000072.1:0-381 GCF_046535275.1 Chryseobacterium sp. SIMBA_029 | reverse complement strand
CTACAAGAAGAAGCAGAAGATCTACGCCAGCTAAAGCAGCAGTTGTTGCTGATGCTCCTGTAGAAGAAAAAGTAGAAGAAGCTAAAGCTGACACTACTGAAGAAAAAACTGAAGAATAATTAGTTTACACTTCAAAATATTTTAAAGGAGCTTGTGGTTTACCATAAGCTCCTTTTATTTAAAACTAAAACCATGAAAAAAATAATATTTGCAACAGCAATCCTATGCTGTACTCTATTTTTCAGTCAATCATTGAATACTGACTGGATGCTCACTACCCCATTTTTAAAAGGGGAGAGAGTGATGAAGATGGAAATTTTACCAGATGGAAGTTACTTGGTACAAAAGCGTAATGAAGATGATGATTTATTGATTACTGAG
>NZ_JAWRXA010000546.1:0-257 GCF_046535275.1 Chryseobacterium sp. SIMBA_029 | reverse complement strand
CCGCATAGCGGATCATCGACGCCGAAAGGTCCGAGCCCAGGCACAGGCAGCGGGGGAGCTCCTGGGCCAGATGAGCGATCAACTCGCCGGTCGAACACGCCGGATCGTGGATCAGCGCTCCGGGCTTGAGGCGTTCGCGCAGTACAGCGACGCAGTGTTCGCGAAAGTGCGCCTCGTCGATGTTCAACTGCGCAGCACGTTCATCGTCACATTCCCAAAAGGCTGGCGGGCAGATGAACTCCTCGCCGTGCGGCCCC
>NZ_JAWRXA010000545.1:0-258 GCF_046535275.1 Chryseobacterium sp. SIMBA_029 | reverse complement strand
CCTGCTGCCTACCGTACGCAGGTCAACGACCTGCTGCTGACCGCACTGGCCCGCGTCATCGCACGCTGGACCCAGCGCAGCGACGTGCTCGTGCAACTGGAGGGGCATGGCCGCGAAGAATTGTTCGATACCGTTGACCTGACGCGGACCGTGGGCTGGTTCACCAGCGTGTTCCCGGTGCGGCTGAGCCCGGAGCAGACGCTTGATGCGTCGATCAAGCGGATCAAGGAACAGCTGCGGTCGATCCCCGACAAAGGC
>NZ_JAWRXA010000544.1:0-258 GCF_046535275.1 Chryseobacterium sp. SIMBA_029 | reverse complement strand
CGGAAAACAGCAGAATGCCGAGCAGCTTCACCTGCGTCATATGGTAGACGACCAGCGCTATACCGATGAACAGGCCAATCCGGTAGATGCAGACCGCGATGGCATAGAGAACGACTGTTGGGCGCCGACGCCAGGGCCAATCCTCGGGGCATGGCGCCTGGAGGTCGAAGAGGATCTCCCGGATCGACCAGCGGAAGAGAGCAAAGCCCCTCGGCTGCAGGTTTGAAATCCTCCAATAGTCGCCCAGCAGATAATAAC
>NZ_JAWRXA010000543.1:0-258 GCF_046535275.1 Chryseobacterium sp. SIMBA_029 | reverse complement strand
GTCGCGTCAAAGAAAGTCTTCTATATCGACGAGGACTCTGGCGTAGCTATAGCCGCTGAAGATTACGACGCACAAGGAAAGCTTTGGAAGGTCAAGGAAGCGTACCTTATTCCTGTCTATGAACTCCATGGCGCATGCGATGCCGAGGCCTTCGTGCAATACGACCTGAGCAACGGTCGATACGTGTCCGATCAGTCGACTATCGGGACGGGGACTGATATTCACTGGTTTGAGGAATCGTCAGATCTCCGTTTTAAA
>NZ_JAWRXA010000542.1:0-258 GCF_046535275.1 Chryseobacterium sp. SIMBA_029 | reverse complement strand
CTTTTACTTTATTATAATATCCATCTATCTTTACATAAAATCCCTTAAATACAGGATTTTCATATTTCTTCTGATAAGTAAAACCGATATCATGCTGATACGTAAACTCAGGCTCAAGGAAAGTACTTCCAACATTGGTATAATATAAATCATTGAAAGTAGGCAGCCTGAAAATCTTTTTATAGAAAGCTCTAAGAGTAAGTTCAGGAACTGCAACAGGCTGATAACTCATAAAAAGGGCAGGAGTCCATTCTCTTC
>NZ_JAWRXA010000541.1:0-258 GCF_046535275.1 Chryseobacterium sp. SIMBA_029 | reverse complement strand
ATCCGGCCAGGGGGCAGCGCTATATCCGGATTGCGCTCGCGCGTGAAACGCCGGTATTCGCGTCAGCGGTCGATGCAATCAACGGTGCGCTCAAGGAGCTGCAGCAATGACGCGGCCGCCCCTGTTCATCGACGCCAGCTTCTTCCTCGGAATGCACCACGGCAATGAGCGTCACCGCCTGAAGTCGCTCGCCTACTTCTCGCGCCACCTGTCCGGGCAGCCGCGGATGAATTACGAGCAGATCGGCATCTGCGACGC
>NZ_JAWRXA010000540.1:0-258 GCF_046535275.1 Chryseobacterium sp. SIMBA_029 | reverse complement strand
ATTGACGAACTGTTGGCCGCCGGGGAGTACGTCGCAGCTAAGGCGTACATGGACTCTATGCCCGAACCACGACAACAGTTAGCGGGGCAGTTTGCTGTTGTTCAATTGCGGCATCGCTTGCAGTTCGCTCTATCAACCCAAGACTGGAAGACGTTGGAGAGCACCGACGTCCCACCTGAGATACCACAGGTGAACAAAGACGCTGCGCGCGACACAATTCTTTTCTATCGGGCAGTTGCACAGTTCAGCAAGGGGCGC
>NZ_JAWRXA010000539.1:0-258 GCF_046535275.1 Chryseobacterium sp. SIMBA_029 | reverse complement strand
CAGGAGATGCCGGCGAAGACCTGGCTCGTGGCGCTGGCATAGTCGGCGGTCAGCTGATCGGCAAAGGTGCCGAAGGCGATGTCGCGCTGGGTCGATGCGTCGTTGTGAGAATAGATAGCCCCACCGACGAGGTCGAGGGGACCGAAATCGCCCGCGGCATAAAGACCGCCGTGATAGGAATCCGTATCCGCCTGATCGAGGGCATCGTGGCTGTAACCGGCCATCCCGCCGAGACGCCAGTGATCCGAAACCGGCACG
>NZ_JAWRXA010000538.1:0-258 GCF_046535275.1 Chryseobacterium sp. SIMBA_029 | reverse complement strand
GGAATGATCTACATGGGAGGTATTATTGTACCATTACTTGTAACATTCATGATTACTGTAATTGTTTTCTCTTTTGAAAGATACTTTGTACTAAGCAAAGCTTCAGGTTCAGGAAACGTAGACAACTTCGTAGTTAAAGTAAGAAGTTTATTGAACAGCAATAAAGTTGACGAAGCTTTAGAAGAGTGCGACAGACAACAAGGTTCTGTAGGGAACGTTGTAAAAGAAGGTCTTACAACTTATAAAGCATTATCTCAC
>NZ_JAWRXA010000537.1:0-258 GCF_046535275.1 Chryseobacterium sp. SIMBA_029 | reverse complement strand
ATTAAAAAGGTATCCTTGGATTTACCACTTAAAACCTCTCGTCCTTTTTCTGCAATCTTTAGAACACCATATGTTTCAATATCTTTTTGAAGATAATTTTGAACAGTAGCCTGTCTAAGGATTGTTTTCCAGTAGTTCTCCTTTTCATCTTTCCCAAAGCTAAAGTGAGGATTCTGCTCCAGTTTATAAGATTTTGTAACAGCTGTTTCCTTTCCAACGATAACGGAAATCAAATCTTTTGACTTAAATTTTTCTCCG
>NZ_JAWRXA010000536.1:0-258 GCF_046535275.1 Chryseobacterium sp. SIMBA_029 | reverse complement strand
CAACATAATAACCACAAACTTAACACTATAACAATAAAAAAATTTACACATTCAATAATGAAAACCACTTAACCTAAAAATATAATCGTTAAAACAATATTTTTAATACATATTTTAATATATTTACAGGAAATACCCACCATATGTATAAAAGGCTATTTTTTTCAAGTATCTTCCTTGCAGGTCTTTTTAAGTCACAAACAACCACGATGACGAATCTGATCTCTCAGGCAGTATATTATGACGGTTATGCAGCAC
>NZ_JAWRXA010000535.1:0-258 GCF_046535275.1 Chryseobacterium sp. SIMBA_029 | reverse complement strand
GGCCGGTTATGGTGAGGATGAGTATTCTTTGCAGGCAAAAGAATTAATTAAGCAAAAAATAAATAAGAAAGATTCTGAGGTTTACCTTGTTTCCGGAGGAACACAGGCTAATTTAATAGTGATTTCATCTATTCTGAAGCCTTATCAATGCGCAGTTTCTGCATCTACAGGACATATTTTAAATAATGAGACCGGAGCGATTGAAGCTACCGGACACAAAATATTAAGTATTGAAACTGAAGATGGAAAACTAAGACC
>NZ_JAWRXA010000534.1:0-258 GCF_046535275.1 Chryseobacterium sp. SIMBA_029 | reverse complement strand
CGCTGCGGTCACGCCATCGTCCGGATGCCTGGATGCTATGGGGGGCTGTGAAATTAAGAATCTCCGCTGGCGCCCGGACGGCGTCGAGTTTCGCTGCGGCGACGGCTTGCCGCTTGGCGTCACGTCTGTGCCGCCCTACCCCTGCTTCCACCGTTTCACGATATCCGTCTCGACGTCGAACAGGTCGAGCAGCCGCCCGACGGTATGATCGACGATATGCTCGATTGACTGCGGGCGCGAATAGAACGCCGGCACGAG
>NZ_JAWRXA010000016.1:0-64682 GCF_046535275.1 Chryseobacterium sp. SIMBA_029 | reverse complement strand
TATTCGTATCTGTCTTAACTACCACCAGATAAGCTCCCTGAATCAAATTCTGAGTATTGATTTTAGTGATTTTGTTTTTGGTGTTTAGTGTTTGGAGCTGTCTTCCACCCATGTCATACAAAGTGATATATGCTTCCTTGAAATCAAAGCCGGTTTCTACATACGCATAATCCGTTACCGGATTCGGATAGATTTTGATTTCCTGTTTTTCGATCAACTTGTCAATCTGGCTGTCTCCAAGCTTTATAATCTTCCAGTTCTCTTTTCCGAGTTCCTCGGCACTGGTTCCTGCGAGTATAATGGAGCCATCTCTGTTGAGCTTTATATCAGACAATCTTTCCTCTTTCTTTCGGGATTCTCCTTTTACATATTTTCTCCACTGTTCATTGCCATCCTGACTCAGATATAACATCCAAAAAGTTTCATCATCACTTTCTATTCTCCCTTCGGCCTGAGTATAGCCACCTAGAAGGATTCCTTTAGATGTTTTATCATCTGTTGATGGAAGTACACTCATTCCCATCAATACGTCTCTGTTCTTGAAATTGTAGGATTTCTGCCAGATCTCTTCGCCTCTTTCATTGAGTGAAATCAGCCACAGATCGGTTCCTTCTTCGATACCAACGGTTTTATTGCCGGATCTTTCGGATCTTGATTCACCTCCGATTAAGAATCCAGAAGATGTTAAAGCGAGCGTTCTCAAATGATCGTCTACTTTTCCGCCATAGTTCTTTTCCCATTCTACTTTCCCATCTTTATTGAGTTTGATGATCCAGTAATCACCTTCACCAAAGTTTTCGGTCTTTTTTGATCCTCCAATAGTACTTCTGGAATAGATTCCTAACAATGCACCTCCGTCTTTCGTTGGAATCATCTTTTCAACTTCATCAAGCCCTTTTCCGCCTAAAATAAGCTGTGATAATTCTTTTCCATTTTTGTCCAGTTTTATGATCAAAGCATCTTTTGAGCCATAACCTTTAGCTGAATTTTGGATATTTCCGGCCACAAAGAATCCAAGGTCTGTCGTCTGAACAACCGCACGGGCTTCTTCATCGGAAGAAGTTCCCAATGTTTTTTGCCACATTTCATCCCCAAATTCATTTAATCTGATAAGCCAAATATCCGAACCACCTTTAGATTCGTCTTTCTTATCCTGATTTTTCCCGGAATATGAAGTGCCAGAAATCAAAAAACCACCCTCCTGAGTGGCCACCGTGGCAGATAAAAAGTCGTGATTATTTCCGGAGAAATATTTTTCCCAAACCTGATCACCCTGCTGGTTGATTTTTACCAAATGAAAATCGTAACCTGAATTGGCTGTTGGCTGATGGTTGTCAGTTGTCGGTTTTTGAATTGAACTTCCCGTAATAAGATACTGTCCGTCAATAGTTGTGGTAACCTGTGAAAGGAAATCCTGAGTATTGGATTTTATGCTTCTCTCCCATATTACTTCTTGGGCAGATAAATTGAATAATGCACACATGAGAAGTGCGCCCGAATAGTTTTTTTTCATAAGCATTTGTACATTTTTAGTGCGTGAATTTAGAAATAATTTTAAGTTTACACAATGGGGAAAAACCCATATTAAATTCGTGATTTTATGGAATCATTTATCCTGATCGATTGTGTATTTTAATTTGTTTCAAAGTTTAATGTTATACATTATTGTTAAAGCAAAGCTACCACAGCACAGCGACAGAACCTGTCGTATTTTATCACACCTTAGAAATTTTCTGTATTTAGAAAAAAGAAAGGCACGGAACCGAAGTCAATCTGCTACAGAGGTACCGCGAAGAACCCAACAGTCCAGATATGACTTACAGCCCTCGTGCCCATATTGGGGTACAAGGGCGTAAGTCTATCATTGTTAGAACTGTTTTAGAAAATTCGCGGTTTTCTGTAGCCTAATGATAGCGCTTACGCTTTATTTCGTTAAAATTATCAACGCTAAGATAGAAATATTTTTTCAACTCCTGGTGAAGGAAACCGCAAAATCAACATTTTACTGAAACTGGTACATCTCCTCACACGCGTAGAGACATAAAGAAACTCCGTAAAAGGTTTTTTTTCTTGACTTTCCTACACGCACGAAGCGATAGGGAAATATTCAATTATGAATTTATATTCTTTAGTTCTCTTATGCGCGAAGCAATAGGGACAAACTCGGCTGAGGTATTAATTGTACATTGTTTTTATGATTTATCACAAACCCAAATTATTAAAGAACATTGCAACACAGCAACAAAAATTACCGAAGATCAATTAAGCCTCTGGTAATAATGAAATAATAAAGTTAGTGGGTTTGGAAAATGAATTTTTCAAAGATAAGTATCTATAATCTTCTGTAATAATAGACAGTAAAACAGTAATTAAATGCTTATTCCAGTAATTTCTTAGCTTCAAAATGGTATTAAAACAGTAATAAATGGTAATTTCCAGAGGCTGTTTTTATACACTAATTTTAGTCATTATCCTTTATTCCTACAACTTTTAGAATATTTGAATGTTTTGAAAATCCTCCATAACCCTTTATGAGAAATCAAGATGCTTTTTATTTTTTTTCAATAAAGAACAGCATAATAAAAGTTTGGAAAAATTCAGATTCCATGGCGGCATATTTTCATTAATTACAATCAATGTTTTATCATTCAAATCAAAAGACTCTACAAAACAATAATACAGTAACCGCCCTACAATTGCTGTAACAGTTTTACCTTTATCATTAGTTAGCTTGCAATATAGATAATAGGAAGTATTTTTTCTATTGACATTAGCTTGTGAAAGAATCTGTTCTTTCACAAGCTTTTTCTTTCCGGTGTAACCCCATCCACTTAGACGTTTCAACCTACCTTTATTGGATATTACATATTGGTCTTCAAAACCTGATATTGGTATTGGCTTCCAATATTCTCCGGGAAGATCCTCTATGGATAAATTCATACACGGAGGCAGATTTTTTTTATCAATCCTTGGTTTTCCCAAATTTTTCCAAAGCGTTTCATTAAATATTTTTTTTGAAGTCGTTTTTATTCCAGCCACTTGAAAATCTTTTTCCACTGGCGGATTACTCTGCAAAAACCAACGAAAAGATCCGGCAGTAAGAAAAACTTTATTAATTACATCCATAATCCTTTCACTGGAAATACCGAGTTTTCGTTCAGCCGAATAAATACTTTTATATTGAGCAATCAACAACCCTTTAACATCATACTGGCTTACTGGCTGAGAATATAAAGCATTGATATTTTTAGCTCTGTCTGTTTGATATATTCTGAGGCTTTCTTCTCTGACAGAAATTTTTTCCAGATTCCTGCAATGCATATGAAATCTATTATTATCCTTTACTACAATAACAACAGTACGGTCATGCATATCAAATTTCTCAATAAAATGGTAATAAACTAACCGTCCTAAAGATTTTGTCTGGGACTTTCCTTCTCGTGAAAGTTTACATCGGAAATTATAAGTGTAGCTTTGGAGGTAAGTATTAAAATTTTTAGAATAGATCGGCTTCAGGATTCGTGCTGCCAATTTATATTCATGGCCAAGTGAAGATCGGAACCAACGTTCACAGCTCTTTACCCTTCCATAGTTAGAAATTTCATAATTTTCAAAGCCTTCAATGGTTTTCCATTTTTCATCAGGAAGATCTTTTAATGAGTTATTATAAAGAACATCCTTTAGGTATTTATCATCTATTTCATGGAACAAATTCATGGGTTGAATTATTTTTTTCAGATAAGTATTTATTTGTGTACTAGTAAATATAAGAAAGAAAGAAAGAAAAAATAAGTTTCTTAAAGAATATCCTAAGTTTTTCTATAAACAATAGTAATAATTCATTAGGAATTCTGGTAATAATGTGCACCCATTTCGATGTATTTTGAAAAAAAAACAAGCTGTTTCTTTAATGTGTTCACTTTGTTCACTTTTATCATGGAGAACATATTCCTTTAACACGTCCGATTCGTCCGATTTTGATTTAATGAAGGGATTAAAATCACTTTGGTAATCTAAGGTTGTATTGGGTTTTTAATTTTGTTTTTTTGGATTCTTATTTTCCGGAATTTGAAATTTAATATTACCCATTTCAATCAGTTTCTTTTATTTCAATGGTTTTTAAGATCCCTTCAATGGTGTTAAGCTGTTCAGGGTTAAGATTCTTAACGGTCTCTTGGCTTAATACCTTTCCGTTAATCTGAATATAATTATTCTGGTTCTGTATCAAGGTATTGGTATTACCATTACTTCCAGATGAGGGAGTTTTTAAAGCTCCGATACTTTCAAGATATAATTTAGCAGCTCTCATATCACCTTTTAAAGCATACTGAAAAACGGAAGCCATTAATTTAGGATACATAATTGCAAACTGTTCCTGAAATTCTGCATTGAAAGGATTGTTTTTATAGTTTTTCAAATGTTTATAAATGGTCTGTCTGCTAATTTTCGTTTTACCTGCAATTTCTGTTTTTGTAGGCATACGCCCGTTTTCTTTGATAAGAACGGAAATTCCCCACATGATGTTAATGTGATTATGTTCCCAGATTTCATTTTTGGTCTGCGAATCCATTATTTCCTCTACCTTATCGTACAGTTTTTCTTTTTCATCAGCCTCCAATGTATTGAGCTGGTGTGTGAGTATTGCACCGAGTTTATTTCTTTCTTCCTGTGAGAGGTCTTTAACATCTTCGGGAGTAACTTTTTGTAAAGCCAAAATCGCATTGAGTTTATTTTCTGATTCTGTCAACTTTTGTAAACCTTTTTTAGTATTATTTGTTGATTTCATTTTGATTTATTTAAGTATTAATATTTGTTTTAGTTCCCGTAATCGGCTGAGGTAGGGAGAAAATGCACGTTTTCCGTTATTTGCTTTTACAACAGAAAGATGACTTTTAATGAATTCCGGAACATCTACAATAGTACTGCATGAGTTCAGTTTAATTGGAGTATCAGGAAATTCAGTTTCAGTAAAGAAATTTTCAAGATCCGAAATCTCTTTATTCCAGATTTCGGGCTGATTCTTTTCTCCCTTTTTAATTCTTTTTGTAACGGTCTCAACTGTTGGTGTTGATTGGGTGGTTAAAATTATTTTTGTTTTTTGTGCTTCATGATCTACGTCTGCTACATTAGGCTGAGGTTCAGATTGTGATTGTGATTCATATTTAGTATGAAATTGAGTTTCAATTGGAGATTTGAGTTGAGTTTTGGATCTTGTTGTTTCCTGTATGTTTTGTTTTCTGAATAACCGCCAATCCTGTATTATCAGGTAATCTGCAATATCGTTGCCTTCATTTTTATCCCTATCAGGAGCCAATTGCTCCAATAGATCCGAAAAAATAAATCGTGTTCCGGGTAATCTTTTCTCAATTTCTTTGGCTTTAGCTTCCCATTCTTTGAATGTATTTCCATCTTTTGAAAGATCGGGAAAGGTGAAAACGTCTCTACCTTTGAGTACTTTTAGTTTATCCAATGAAAAACTGCTTTTATTGTAAACCGCCAGCCAGATAAGGTTTTCGAAACTTTCAGGTAGCCCAAAATATAATGTGCCATAAACAGCCGTTTTCGGAGCTTCAACCAAGGCGACGGGATTTAATGGATACTGAGCTAAAAGATGTTCCCCAAACAAGCACGAAACTTTTTTTCCGTTTTGATGGTATTTTATAAGCCATTCGGGCAAAGGTTTGTTGTTCTGAATGCAGTGCTTCTCAATGATTGAATGTAAAAAATCCGTTCCTGTGGTATGATTTGTTTCATCAAACTGTTTTACCTGTATCGCCCTGATATTTCCATCCATGTCAATAAAAGGAAAAGTACCAGATCCGGATCTATAGCCATGAGCAACGGTTCCTAATCTGTATAATTGGATAACTTTTGTAACCTCATCTGGCTGGAAAGGAAATTGTACCTGATAAAACAGGTTTTGTATAAATGTGTTCTTTTCGTACCGCTCAGGTTCTAATGTTTCCCTAAAAGTTTCAAAATCAAAGTAAACAATTTCAGATTGAGGCTGAGATTCAGGTTTACATTGAGATTTAGATGCAAAATGCAGCTTTATGGATTTATAATATTGTTTCCTGTTTTTCGGTAATTCCGAAAGATTGTCATGTTTCTGTTCGTTGAATGTCTTTACATATCCATCCAGATAAGGATTGAGATGATAAGAACATTTGCCTTCACGGTCGCAGCGCCCATATTGATGAGGTAAATAATCACCTGTTTCGGTATCAATATAATAAACGAAAGTCTTTTTATGACAGTTCGGGCAATGGTATTTTCTGCTGCCTTTTTCTAAAATATATTGATGCTTGGTTTCCATTTTTCATTAAAAATATTTTTGTTTCTGGTGCTACATCTCCTACACCTGCTACACCTTTTCATTAAACTGGGTGTACGTGGTGTAGGTGGTGTAGTTTAGAGAAAAACTTTTTTTCTGCATTAACGACCATTCCGTATTTTTTACGGTTCGTCTGATACCCTGAATTTCTCAATCGGTCTGCCAATGTTTTTAATGAACAGGCTTTAAAACCGCTCTCTATGCAATAGTTTTGATATTCGCTGAATAAAGACTTTAAAGCTGTTTCATTTGTTGCTGAAATTCCGTATTCATTCTCATGCAAAAACATTTGTACACTATCACTTTCCATTTTGTACTGCTCGACAGCTTTTTGTGCAGCCTGACAATCTGAAAACTGTTTTTGCTTTAATAATCTGTTAAGTCCTTCCAGCACCCAGTTAAATACTCCGGAAAGTTCATTTTCAATAATTTTGGTATGCAGGTTTTTATCCTGCTCATCCGGAGGTATCGTAATATCAAAAGGAATGATCAGAAACCGTCTGAAATAGGCATTGGTATGTTCAACATCTTTTGGGAGCTCGTTACAGTTAAAGATCAGTTTTGCATATTGTTTCAAGGTAAAAGGCTGTCCGTACGGTAAACGAGCCTCTACAGGCTCCCCCGAAACGAGCTGCTTAAATATGGAGGTTTCCAGATTTCCGTTGATCTCACTGGCGTAGTTGACCAATTTATTAGCGATCTTTGCCCTGAAATACCCATTATCATTGGTAAGGCTCTGTAACGAATAGCTGCTTACATTTTCTTCTCCGAGTAGTGCATTTACGATTTCAAAAAACACACTTTTCCCGTTGGCTCCTGTTCCGTACAAGATCAAGGCTTTTTCTTCCTTTAATGCATTACTGCCATGTTTAATGAATACAAAGCCTAGATATTCTGCCATCACCCTTTGTCGTTCTTTATCCGGTAATACCTTATTCAAGTACGCTTCAAAAAGGGGAGCTTCCGCTTGTGGATCGTATGTAAACGGCAATTGGTAGGTGATAAAATCTGAGCGGTCAAAAGCTCCCAGCTTCATTCCCTGCGGACTTATTTCAAATGTACCGTTCAAAAGGTTGATGAGTACCTTATCTTTATTGCTTTCAGGAGTGGGCAGATAAGCAGTGGCAAGAAATTGCTTAAATAACTGTTCCCTGAACTGATAAAACCTTGACGAAAATTTAATAACTCCCATTTGCTCGGCTGCTTCTCCCAGAAACTTTTGAAAATGTTCTTTATCAATTTCACTCCAAAAAGTACTATTGTAGAGATAAATAAAATCCTGGTTCTTACACAAGCCCCAACGGTTCTTTTCCGCAAGATATATTGTATTTTCAATGGAAAGAATCAAATAATGAGTCCTGCCTAGCTTCAATTTTTCCAGCTGCTTACGGAGCGTATCGGCCTCATTGCTTTCTCTAGGCAGTTCTTCTAATTTTCCCCTTAGTTGCTGAACTTGTGGAAAGGCGAGCAGTTCAAAATCCAAGGGCTCAAACTGCTCGATTAACTGCTGTAATATTTCAGTATGAGGAGTGATTTCCGTGTTTTTCTTCACCAATTGCTCAACATGGTTAATAATGGTGGCGGGATCGTTGAGGTCGTTAAATTCAGGATGGAGTTTCATAATATCCGTATTTTTATTTAATCAATTCTACCTCAACCTGTTTTTATTCATCAGCTCGTCAATCTCATTTCTTTTGAAATAAACCCTGTTTCCCAGTCCGTAGGCTACAAGTGTTCCGTCCTTTCTCCATCGGTGAAGAGTGGAAAGGTCAACCTGAAGCATTTCGCAGACTTCGTTCCTGCTAAGGTAAACGGTAGGTTCTTTCGGTTGGAACTCTTTAGATAACTGTTCTTTGAGCTCGGGAATGATTTCCTTTTTAATGTCCTCGATAAGTTCTTTAGGGCTGGTTCCTATAAATTGTATTGCACTCATAATACATTGTTTTTATTGTTGAGCACAAAGTTGGAGCATTGCAGGGTGCAAGTGTTATCCAGTATTGGTAACAGTTTATCCAGTTTTACATGTATTTCATTGATTTGCAATTGAATATATTGAAAATAAAAAATCCCCGAAGCTGGTTCGGGGAAATTCTTTAGATAAAATAGGTTTAAATTGAAAAATGAAATGATATTATTTTTCTAGTTGTTTAAAAGATGGTATTTTAAAAAGATTCTGTTTGTCATTACTGAATTTGTTTTGTGTAAATAACGCCTGTCTTACACTTTCCAATGGGGGCTGAAATTCTTCTTTGGTGAATTCAAAGTGATCTAAGATCATTTTAGCCGTTCCCTGTACATTAAGCTTCCCATTTTTCCGCTGAGGTTCTATATAGCCTTTATCCATCAATTCCGTGAAAATATATCCCCAAGCCTGCAGGCTTCCGTTAATCTTAATTTTCGGAACATAAGAAAGAGATTGTAATTGCATTTCATTTTCTCCATTTTTATCTAATTGAAATTTCGCCTGTGATTTTACTTTTTGATAAATACTCCATTCAAAAGCCTTTAATTCTTTTAGTCTCTTATCAATAAATTCTGCCATCCTAACGATAGCAAAATTGAAATTTCTAAATGAAGATTCGCTTACTTTTTCACCATGTAAGGGTATATAAGCTCTTAAAAAATTAAGTGTCTTTTGGTGTAGGTCATAATCAACCCAGTATCCAAAAAGCTCATCAGATGTAATAATTTCCCGATTATTAATGTAATCATGTAGCGTTTCATTCTCCTTAAATGTAATATTGTTGGCTTTGAAATATTTATGAATTTTATCTAAGATGTGTTGGGCGTATTCCATAATACTAATCTTTTTCCTTTCAATAACATTTTGATGTTCATCCCAAAATACCTTTTTCTGTTTCCCGTTTTCATAAGCTGCAATGAATTTGCACTCACTTTTCTCATGATAAGGAAAAATACAGTCCCAAAGGGTAATCATTACATCGGGTATTAATTTATCTTCCGTAAAGTCATATTCTAAACAATAGTAGTATTGATCTACCAACTCTTTTAAAAAATCTACCTCATCGGAATCGCTGTAATAGTCAAACCATTTCGCAAGGTCTGACGGGTAATTCTTTTCAAATTCTTTGAAACTTAAATAAAACGGAATTTCCATGCCTCTGTATTTTATAGCAAAGCTAATTCCTTAATGCGACAAACCATGTCGCATTATATTTTTATTCTGAGAGAATCTCGAAGCTATAGTTTTTGGACTCCAAAAAAAAGAAAGAGAATGAAGAGTTTTTTTATCTGGAAATAAAATGAATAGACTTAAAAATATTCTGTTTTACAGAAGTAACTTTAGTAACTCCAGAAACTTTTCCCGTGAAAATATTTTTGTTTTTTCTCCGTCACATTCGTCACAAAAAGACATACAATAGTTATTATTGACATTGCTTTTCTGTTTTCCATAAATACCTGTTTCTTTAGTGGCAACCAAAAGGGAGTTAGTTTTCTTCAAAACCTCCATTAATACTACGTTTTATATTGCCATAATGGCAACTGACCACCTCTGAAAATTTCTGTAGCTGGCGTTTTTTCAGGGCTCGTAGCGCCGTACAAGGGGATTGCCGGAAAGTACCTATTGAGATTCTGGGCCCGCATAGCGCTTTTTTTTTAATTAACTGAAACAACTTCCCTAGTGGTCACTTGTACCCGTTTAACTTTTGCATCACAATTCAAAATAGTTTCTACGATTATGCTTTGAAGGTCTGATGTAGTCCATTTATTTTTAGTCTTTTTGCAATTTCCTCAACGACCTTTACCGTAACAGCATTTCCAAGCATTTTATATCTTTGGGTTTTTAGCTGTTTTCTTTACAATTCCTTCTTAGTTGCCGAATTCTGTCCAATTGTCGGGAAACCCCTGAAGCCTTTCATATTCTATTTCTGCAGGCTGTCTAATATTATTGAAATCCAAACAGGCTCTTAAGCTATAATATTTTTTTTTGTTGGTCTTTTATTTCTTTAAATGTTTTTGCAGTATTTAAAGCGTGATCGGATGAAGTTTTACCTATATAGGATAAAAATACGGTTTCCGTTCCATGTCCTGTAATTGCCATAATCTGAGGGGTGGTAAATCTTTTATCCCCGTAAAAGTTGGTTGCAAAGCTTCTCCGGCATATATGACTGCTCACCAGATTGTATTTCTCAGTTTCTTTAATTTCATTTCTTTTTAACTCTTCATTAAAAACCTTGCCTTTGACAATAGTATTAAGTCCAGCCAACTCACATACTTTTTTAGTATAATAATTAAAAAGAGCGGTATTTGCTTTAGTATTTCTACCACTAAATATAGGTGGAAAATCTCCATCATATTTTAGCAACACTTCTTCTACCTCATCATGTAAAGGAATGGTAACGTGTTTTCCCGTTTTCATCTGCATCAGCTCTATAAACCGGAAACTCTCACCCTCTGAATTGGTTTTTGTGAACACTTTCCCTCTATTCATACCCAAAAGATCACTTACGCGCTGCCCCGTATAGCAACCAATAATAAGCCAGTCTTTGGCACTTTGTAAATTATCTCCGATAATAGGAGTATTTTTTATATGCTCAATTTCCTGGAAACTCAGAAATATTTTTATAGCAGGAACATTTTCAATACTGAAGCTATTGATCTGGTGATGTATAGTTTTCCCACTATCTCTAGCATCCAGAAGGACTGTTTTAAGATTTCTTAAAATCCCTTGAGCTGTAGATTCCATTAGTTTATCTTTTTCTATCAACCAATTGTTAAATTCAAGCATTACTTTTTTATCTACTTCTGGGAATACGTATATTTTTTTTTGAAATTTTTGAAAATCTGCAAATTTCTGTCCCATTCCTATATATTGTTGATCAGTAGCTGTTTTTGTCTTAGCAAACTTCCTAAGCTCATTATATTGAATTATGTAATTAACAACAATATTATAGTTTGTTTCAATGTCAACTCTATCAAAAAAAATATTGACTTTATTTTTCAGCCAGTGCGAATCAAATAAAACTCCACCAGATAAATCTTTATTATACTCTTTCAAAACAAAATTCTTTAAATCGTTTAATTGAATTGTCAAGTTTTTATTCTCGGGAGTATTTTGTTTAGGAAGAGAGGTTTTTTCGCTCCAACTAGAATAATTAATAATGAGACCTGTCGAATTTCTCATTTTAAGATTTTTCGAAACTGAGAACTGTATCTGGATGATGCTGTCTCTTGCTCTGGAACGGAGGTAATATTTAATGGTTGCCATCTGTTTTTTCAGCAAATATATTCAATTAACAATGTGTGTCAAAATGTGTGTCAATATTTTTGCATTCAAATACAATATTATAAATTATATTACAATTTAAAAATTTAATAAAATTTAAATAACCAATGTTAATCAATACTATATATGTATTGTATACTAATTATAGATTTTACTTAATTGCATATTTGTAATACGTATCATAATGCAAAGATAAGGCTTAAGTTTGAAATTAATTATTTTAGCTTTGATTTAAAATTACAAAAATGGACCATGATCAAAATGATTCAACGTTTAAAATAGCCCATAACTTTTTAAGGTCTTATCTTGATAAGGATCCTCTTTATTCTGATGAAGAAATTCAGGAGCAGAAAAAGTCAGAACTTGAAAACAGATTTGATTATAAGTTTATCCTGGATCTGGATTTCCGTGAGTATCTTGAAAGTGTATCCTTCGAACATCACAGAAACAATGATTTTACAGCAACTTATCCAGTAACGGTTGAAGACGGCCTGCATTATTTTCATCATAAAGATAAAAAACATCCCTTTTCTGTTCTAGGGGAATACCATAATTCCCTGTATCAGGCAAATTTCAATATTAACGGAGTGGCTAAACCTTTTAATGAGTTTTTTAACAAAAATTATTTTCACCTGATGGGGGTGATGAACTCTAACAATAACAGTATTCTGATTCTCCCATTTTTTAGTGAAATAAGATATTATAAAGATTTCAGTATATTTTGCTGTACCATGCATCCTGATAACCAGGAAGATGTTGAAAATTTCACTAAAAAACTTTTTTATTTTGATACAAAAGGACGTTGTATAAAAGAAGAAAAAGGATACATTCCAAATCATATTCCAACGATTGCTTTTAATGAGCAGAACAATACTTTCACTGAGATCAGTGTGAAATATGCTGAAAAAATTCATTCCCATACTTTATATACAGTCGAAGAAGGACAAACCTTCAGTATGGTTAACCATCAAAATGAATTTTTAATCGATGGATTTTATGAAAAGTTATTTGTTAATGAGCCTTTAGATTTTGTTTTCACGCAGCATGAAAATGATATTTTGCTTCATTCTCTTACCCATAAAACCAAAGTAAAACTTGCGGAAGGACAGCTTGTGGATCAGAAAAATGCTTTGATCCGATTTTTTGATGCTAATAAAAAATGGGGACTTTTAAACAATCAATCCATTGAAACAAAACCTGAGTATGATTATTTGGACTGGACGTATGATGTCACAAAATTAAAAGCGTTTACAGGCGATTTCTCATGGATCCATTCTGACGAGTTTTATGACCATGTCAGCCCTAAAATCACTGGTTTGAATGAGGATTATTATACCAGCTACGGTAAAAAATTAGGGAAAGGCCAATGGGGAATTGTTAATTTAAAATCAGAAGTCATCATTCCATTTGAATATGAATGGATAGAGGAACTGACCCCCAATTTATATCTTGCCAACAAAAATGGAGAAGTCTACAGATTTGACCTGGATCACGAATACAGTCAATGGAAAAAACCGGAAGTATATCATGATGAGCATGTAGTAATGGGTGGAGAATGGTATATCCTGGACTTGCAGGGAAATATCATCCAAAAGCTTACCCTACAGGAACTAAATGAATTATACTCTTCTGAGTACATTGAAAATGGAGAAGATTTTATAGAAAAAAGAGGTGCCACAGCTTACAAATTCTGATTGTAAGAATAAGAAAATTGAGGTATTGAAATCTCCGATCTGTACATCTTCCCCGTAACAGGAGATGTACAGGTATCTATTCTTCAAAGATATTGCCCAGCCAATCTTCACCCGGCCGCTTCACTTTTTTTGTTTCGAGATCCACTAAAACCCAAAGTGTATCAGAATCTACAACAAGCTGGTCATTACAATAAAATTCAACTTTTCTGGGCTGTTTAATTCCCTCAGGAGCTTTCGGATAGGTTTTTACGGTAATAATATCATGTAAATACACTTGTCTTTTATATTGAATGTGATGGTCTACGAGCATCCATCCATCTTTTGCATATTCTGTTTTATCTTTTACAGATTCCCAATGTTCGGCAGCGATTTCTTCCACCCAATGTACATACTGCACATTATTGACATGGTTAAGTTGATCAATATGTTCTTCGGTTACCTGTATTTGTTTCTGATAGATTAAACTCATTATTGTACGGCTTCATTATTAATCAAATATATAAATTTTTATTTTTCTCAAACGATTAAACCCTATCTCTATTGATGAAAAATATTGTGTAGCTGGAAATATTTCAAATAAAAAACCTTCCCCATACAGAGAAGGTTTACCTAAAAATTGTATTAAATATAGGAAAATGATTTAATGAAACTGGGCTGTTTCTGTAGAATCTTTCATGGCTACGGTTGTTGCAGAACCACTGGTCACCACATTTTGAACTTCATCAAAATATCCGGTTCCCACAAAAGACTGATGTTTTACTGCTCTGAAACCTTTCTGCTGCAAAGCAAATTCGCGTTCCTGTAATTCAGAATAACCAGCCATACCTCTTTCTTTATAAGCTAACGCCAGTTCAAACATTGCGGTATTAAGTGCATGGAAACCTGCCAGCGTAATAAACTGGAATTTATATCCCATTTTTGCAATTTCTTCCCTAAAATTCAACATTTCATCTACTGAAAGTCTTGCTGCCCAGTTGAAAGATGGAGAACAATTATAAGCCAACATCTTGCCCGGAAATTTTGAATGGATTCCTTCTGCAAATTTTCTTGCCAGCTCCAGATCAGGATTTGAAGTTTCCATCCAGATCAAATCGGCATATGGCGCATAGGACAACCCACGGTCAATCCCTTGCTCTACTCCGTTTTTCACGATATAAAAACCTTCAGAAGTTCTTTCTCCTGTTACAAATTTCCTATCACGTTCATCGATATCCGAGGTCAGAAGATCCGCAGCATCCGCATCCGTTCTGGCAATAATGACACTTGGAACTCCCGTTACATCTGATGCAAGGCGCGCTGCAATAAGTTTATTGACTGCTTCCTGAGTAGGCACCAGTACTTTTCCTCCTAAATGCCCGCATTTTTTAGCAGAAGAAAGCTGATCCTCAAAATGCACGGCGGCAGCTCCGGCTTCAATCATTTGTTTCATCAGTTCAAAAGCATTCAGGTTTCCTCCAAATCCGGCTTCTGCATCAGCAATGATCGGAACTAAATATTCTCTGTCACCGGTCCCGTTTACAGATTGGATCTGATCTGCTCTCAACAAGGCATTATTGATCTTTTTCACCACTGAAGGGACAGAATTAGCGGGATATAAAGACTGATCTGGATACATTTCACCTGACAAATTCGCATCTGCAGCCACCTGCCATCCTGAAAGATAAATAGCTTCCAGGCCGGCATCTACTTCCTGAACTGCCTGATTTCCGGTTAAAGCACCCAGTCCTGCAACATAATCCTGTGTATTTAATTTTTCCCAGAATTTCTTCGACATTTCTGTAGCAATGGTGTAATCGATCTGGTAAGTACCTCGAAGTTTTACTACATCTTCTGCCGTATATGGTCTCTTTACTCCGCTCCAGCGGGGATTGGTAAGCCAGTCTTGTTCTATAGCCTGGATTTGTTCTTGTCTTGTTTTCATATTTTTGGTTGTTGGTTAATGGTTGACGGTTATTCGTGTTTGGTTACTAGTTTTTAGTGTTTAGATTCTTGAATTTCGTTTCTTGATTTTATTTTAAATAAACGGATATGCCTTTAAGGTCAGGAATTCTTCAAATTTTTCAGAGAAGATCAATTCATTGAACAGCTCTTTGGCGAGATTGAATTTCCCTTTTTTAAATCTTTCTTCTCCAACATATTTTTCGATATGGTCCAATTCTTCTAGTTCCCACTGCAGCACCATAGCCCGGGTCAATTTGCGGTCATCACTTAGTAATGTTTCATTTTGCAGCCACTGCCAGATCTGCGTTCTGGAAATCTCTGCGGTGGCGGCATCTTCCATCAGATTGTAGATGGCAGCAGCACCCGTTCCCGTCAGCCAGCTTTCAAGGTACAGGATACCGACATTGATATTTTTCCGTACGCCTTTTTCAGTCACTTCTCCTTTGGGGATTTCAAGCAGATCAGCAGCTTTAATCTGATAGTCAAATTTTTTATCGATCTGATTTTGAGAAGGCATATATTGATCAAAAATATCTTTCGCTACAGAAACCAATACCGGATGAGCTACCCAGGTGCCATCATGGCCGTTTTTCACTTCCCGTTTCTTATCATTACGTACTTTTTCAAAAGCAATGCTGTTAGCTTCATAATTATCCTTTACCGGAATCTGGGCAGCCATTCCACCGATCGCATGCACATTTCTTTTGTGACAGATCTCAATCACCCTTTTTGAATACGCCTCCATAAAAGGAGATGCCATCGTTACCTGATCCCTGTCCGGAAGGACAAATTGAGGAAGATTCCTGAATTTTTTAATGAAAGAAAAAATATAATCCCATCTTCCGCAGTTTAAACCAGAGCTATGCTCTTTCAGCTCATATAAAATTTCATCGATCTGGAATGAAGCGGTAATCGTTTCAATCAGAACCGTTGCTTTAATCGTTCCTTGCGGAATTCCTAGATAATTCTGGGCGAAAACAAATACCTCATTCCACCATCGGGCTTCTTTATACTGCTCTAATTTTGGCAGATAAAAATAGGTTGCACTCCCATTTTCACGGAGCTTTTCTATATTTCTGAAAAAATAAATTCCGAAATCTACCAGTGAAGCAGAAACCTCTTCTCCGTTGATCTCCAGATGTTTTTCCTGAAGATGCAGTCCTCTCGGGCGAACCAGCAATACTGCAGTTTTGTCATTCAGCTGATAAGATTTCCCCTGTTCATTTTCAAAATCAATATTCCGGTTAATGGCATCAGAAAGATTGATCTGTCCCTGGGTGCAGTTATTCCAAGTTGGAGAATTGCTGTCTTCAAAGTCTGCCATGAAAGTGGAAGTTCCTGCGTTCAGGGCATTGATAATCATTTTCCGGTCTACAGGTCCCGTAATTTCAACCCTGCGATCCCATAAATCTTCCGGAAGCGGCGCACAGGTCCAATTTCCCGTTCGTATTTCTTCTGTTTCTTTTAAAAATCCTGGAAGATGTCCCTTGTCAAATTCCAACTGTACTTTTTTTCTTTCCTCTAAAAGATCCAATCTTTTGGAATTAAAATTCTGGTGAAGTTCCACAAGAAAATCCATTACATCTGAAGTGAAAACTTCTTCATACTGTTTATCAGACTTTATTTTTAATTGAGTTCTGGTTTCCATAACCTATTGATTTTGTGATTTGATATTACAAACTTAAATAAAAATATTCAATAAATAGCGAACGTTCGCTAAATATTTTAAAAAATTATTATGCGTAAAATCGCTTTCAATTATTTATATTTGAATTATGAATTCGGAAAGTGACTTTATCAAAACGGTTTTTGGGCTAAAACTCAAACAGCAGAGGCAAAAGAAAAACTGGTCTCTACAGGATCTTGCGGTAAAGACAGGATTGTCAAAATCTTATCTTAACGAAATTGAAAACGGAAAAAAATATCCAAAACACGACAAGATCATTCAGCTTTCAGATTCGCTGGGCTGTACTTTTGATGATCTTGTTTCCACCAAGCTTGATAAAAGTCTGGCTCCTTTTAATGAAATCCTGCAATCGGATTTTTTTAAAGAAATTCCCCTGGACCTTTTCGGAATTAATAAAAACAATCTGATCAGCATCATCAGCGACGCGCCTAAGAAAGTTACTGCATTCATTAATGCACTGATAGAGATCTCCCAGAATTATAATTTGGGAAAAGAGCGTTTTTATTTTGCAGTCCTCAGATCTTTTCAGGAACTGTACGACAATTATTTTCCTGATATTGAAGAGAAAGCCATTCAGTTTGCCCGGGAAAATCAGCTGGAACCCGGACATGATTTAAAAACCGAAAAACTGGAAAATATTCTTATTGAAAAGTTTAATTATACCATCCGCTCGGAAAATTTCGAACCATTCGGGACGCTGGAACATCTCCGTTCTTTATTTATTCCGGAGAAAAAATTACTTCTTCTCAATGACAGATTAGAAAAAGACCAAAAGATTTTTATCATCACCAAAGAGATTGCTTTTAATGTTTTAGAGCTGAAAGCCCGGCCAAACACCTATTCATGGCTGGATTTCGGAAGTTTTGAAGAAATTCTGAATAATTTTTACGCCTCTTATTTTGCGGGTGCTTTACTTATTTCAAAAGAACAAATCATTGCCAAAACTGCTGAATTCTTCCTTCAAAATACCTGGGAACCGAAAAATTTTGAAAACCTCATCGAAGAATTCACCCAATCTCCGGAGACTTTTTATTATCGGTTAACGAATCTCCTCTCGTCGGAAATGGGAATTAAGGATTTATTTTATTTATGTCTGGTCAAAAAGAAAAATTCAGATAAAATTCAGATTTTAAAAGAGCTGCATCTGAACCATCAACAGGCTCCTCACGCGAATGCCACCAATGAACATTACTGTCGCCGTTGGATTGCCGTAAAAAATCTTCAGCATTTAAAGGAAAATGAAATTTTAACCGGTGCCCAGATCTCTCATTACAAAGATCAGGGCGTGAGCTACCTGGTGATTTCCACTTCACAGAAAAATCCGTTTTCAGACGGAAGTAACAGAAGTTACTGTCTGGGAATTTTACTGAACTCACAGACGATTAAAAAAATAAATTTCATAAAATCTCCTTCTCTGCAAACGATTAACGTCGGTGTCACCTGCGAATCCTGCAGCATTGCAGATTGCGAAGTAAGACAAGCCCCGCCTATCCGTCTGGAAAAGGAACATTTCAATCTGAGCATGAAGAATGCTATTGAAAAAATCAGGAAAGAGTTTGAATAATTTTCAATTGACAGTAAGAAGTAAAATTATTTAAATTTTCTTATCGTTCTGTAATTCAACACCTATCCTATGTAATTTTATCATTAATAAATCTTATATTAGTGATAAAAACACCCAATGATATTAGATTTATTTTTTCCGGATCGCTGCATTCACTGCAACAGAATCATTGATGCCCATCTTTTAGTATGCAATCTCTGTTTCGATCAGATTCATTTTACACACTTTTCTTATGATAGCAATAATCCGGTTAGGGAGAAATGCAGACTACTGTTTCCTGTTGAGAACGCCTATGCTTTGATGCAGTTTGAAAAAGAAAATCTAAGCAGAAAAATTATTCACGAACTGAAATACCGAAGCCGGGAAATAGCCGGAAAAGTTCTTGCAGAATGGGTTGCGGAACGACTGGACTTTGAGGGCGAAAAACCGGATTTACTAGCCACTGTTCCTCTGCATCCCAAGAAGCAGAAGGAAAGAGGATACAATCAACTGCATGTATTCACGGAAATCCTGTCAGCTTTTTACAATATCCCTTTTGATCATCACCTGATCAGCCGAAATCATTATTCGAAAGCCCAGGCATTGAAAGACAAACAACACCGCCTGGAAACCGGAAATGCATTTTCTCTCACAAAAAATATTACCGGAAAGCATATTCTTTTAATCGACGATGTTTTTACAACCGGAAATACTGTAGCAACTATTGCGTGGGAAATTTTAAACGCGGGAGACAATAAGGTAAGTGTTTTGGTGATGGCATCTGATGAGTGAGGGGGTTGGGTTTGGTTGTTAGTTTATGGTTAATGGTTGTTAGTTTTTTGGTGTTTAGTGTTTGGTTTTGGACTTGCTCTTGATTTGACTCTTAATTCTCCTTACATACCGGATTTATTATCACGTTTTCAATTCTTTTTCTTAATTTTCGGGGCAACTTTTATCCATGAAAAATCTAATTTTATTGCACGGAGCCTTAGGGCATAGTGATACCTTTTTGCCTTATTTAGAGGAATTGTCTAAATACTTCTATCTTCACACTCCTCTATTTTCAGGCCATGGAAATACAGAATTACCGGAAAATGGAATTACTATTGAACAATACACCACCGAACTCGCAGTTTATTGTGAGAAAAATGGGTTACAGGATGTTTATATTTTCGGACACAGTATGGGCGGTTATGCGGCACTTTATTACGCTTTACAACATCCGGGAAATGTCAATTCGGTAGTGACATTGGGAACAAAATTCAACTGGACTGAGGAACAGGCTTTACAGGAAAGCAAGATGCTTAATCCGGATACCATCCTCTCGAAAGTTCCACGGTATGCTTCGCTTCTGGAATTGCAGCACGGACCAAAATGGAAACAGCTACTCGCTGCTATTGCGGAAATGATGATTTCTTTAGGAAAAAATCCACCGTTAACAACAAATCGCCTGACAGAAATTACTATTCCCGTCCGGATCATGGTTGGAGATCAGGATCAGATGGTAAGCATTGAGGAAAGTATGAACGTTTATAAAAGTATTCCAAACGCAAATCTGGCCGTACTTCCGGATACAAAGCATCCTATGGAAAAGGTACGGCCAAAACTGTTACTGGATATCATGAAAGATTTCTGGAATCTGTCTTAATATTTATCGCTGAAGCTTTTCACCATAGCTTAAGTCTCCTGCATCCCCCAAACCTGGCGTGATATATCCTTTGGTAGTTAGCTGCTCATCAATAGCGCCCACCCATATTCTTGCATCGGGATACGCATTCTGAATGGTTTCAACTCCCTGCCTGGAAGCAATAGCTGCCACAATATGCAGCTGGGTTGGTTTTCCATTGGTTAGCAAATCTTTGATGGCTTCAATCAGGGAAGCACCGGTTGCCAGCATAGGATCTGCAACGATTAAAGGTCTTCCTTCGATATTCGGACACGTTAAATAATCCTGTTTGATAGAAAAGTAATCATTGGCATCATGCTTTCGGTAGGCTGCTACAAAACCGCAGTCTGCTCTGTCTAAATAATTTAAAATCCCCTGAAATAAAGGAACTCCAGCCCGTAAAATGGTTGTAATAACAGGCTGTACTGCTATTTCTTTTACTTTTATGGTATCTAAAGGAGTCTGAATTTCAACTTCTCTTTGTTCTAATTCTTTACTGATTTCAAAGGCGGCAATTTCTCCGATACGTTCCATATTTCTACGGAATCTCATGCGATCATGCTGAATTTCTACATTACGAAGTTCGTTAATCCACTCATTAACAAGAGAAAAGTGTTGCGATAAAATAGTAAGCATGAATTTTTAAGATTTTAATTACAGTTAGTCGATCTAAATCTCTGCAAAATTACAACTAAAAAACGAATTTGAATATTGGGAGTCGAGAGAAATAGGTATATTTATAAAAGTTTCCCAACCCTACTAATGACCACATAAAAATAGATATTCGATGATGAAAAGCTTGATTTTAGGAAAAATTTCTCCTGAATTGATAAGAGATGAAACCCTTCCGGAATTATTGGCTCCTACTTTTGAAAAGTACCGTAATAAAACCGCTTTTATATTTAAAGATAAAAAACTAACTTATGGAGAATTAGACAGTTGGAGTAATGCCATCGCTCTACAGCTTCAGCAGGCAGGTGTACAACCGGGTGACTGTGTAGGCGTCTGGTATCCAAGGAGTCTGGAGCTTCCTGTTGCTATACTAGGAATCATCAAAGCAGGGGCTTCCTATATTCCTCTTGATAGGGAAATGCCTGAAGACAGAATAAAAAAAGTGTTCAGTGACATTCAGGTTAAGACCTATTTTTCGGATACCGACGCAGGTATTCATTGTCAGCCTTTGTCCATCGCTCCACAGCCTGAGCATCATATTCCTTCTTTGCCTACATACCATTATCCTGATCATTGGGCCTATGTACTATTCACTTCCGGAAGTACAGGAAATCCTAAGGGAATCCCGATTTCCCACCGAAATATATGCCACCTGATCCGTTCTGAAGAAGATTTTATTGAAATAAAAGATACCGATGTCGTTTATCAGGGCTTTTCTGTGTCTTTTGACATGTGGTGTGAAGAGGTATGGATCAGCCTTTTTGCCGGAGCAACGATTTGGATCGCTGATGCTCTCACTGTAAAGGCTATTGATGAACTGAGTGATGTTTTAATTCAAAATAAAATTACTGTACTGCATGCAGTTCCCAGTATTTTAGCCATTATTGATGAAGTACCCGGTATAAGGCTCATCAATACCGGTGGCGAAGCTTGTACAAAACAAGTGCAGGAAAAATGGGCAAAACCGTACAGGATATTTATTAACAGCTACGGTCCCACCGAAACCACTGTTTCTTCCAATATGGCAATACTAAACAGTCAGGAAGAACTTACCATTGGAAATCCGCTTCCGAATTACCACATCGCTATTGTTGACGAAAATATGGCTATTGTACCGAGAGGAGAACGTGGTGAAATGATCATCTCAGGACCCGGAGTAAGCAAGGGCTATTTTAATCTTCCGGAACTTACCGAACAAAAATTTCTGACTAATCCTTTCCCTGAACTTCCGGGTGACACCATTTACAAAACCGGTGATGCCGTGTTGATACGTGAAGACGGATTTATTGAATTCCAGGGCAGAATAGATGACCAGATCAAACTTCGTGGCTATAGGATTGAACTGGGCGAGATAGAAACCCGCCTGAATCAACTTCCCGGCATTTCTTCAGCAGCTGTGGCTGTTAAAGAGGATTCCAATGAGCAGGGACAGCTTGTAGGATATGTAGTCATGAACAATGCTTCCTGGTTTGATGAAAATGAAATGCGGAAAGAACTGGCCAAGTTTCTGGCACCGTACATGGTTCCTATTTCGATCATCAAAATGAAAGAAATGCCGAGGATGCCGAGCGGAAAAATCGACAGAAAAAGATTACCCGTTCCCGAAAGTTTTAGTCAGCATGAAAAGAATGAGGACATTAAAATAGATACTGAAGGTTCTATAGAAGAAAAACTTATTCAGACGCTTCAATGGGTATTTCCTGGAAAAGATATTAACCTCAGTCATGATTTTTTCACTGATCTGGGCGGACATTCTTTGCTGGCTGCTACCCTTGTTTCTCATTTAAGGCAAAAAGCGGGAATTCCTTATGCTTCTTTAAAAGATATTTATGAAAACCGGCCGCTTGCGGCCTATGCTGAATGTCTTAAAATCAAACATACTGAGGAACCTACCGTTCAGGAACCTTTTCAACGGGTTTCCACCTTTCAGTATTATGCCTGTAATGCAGCACAGTCCGCTTGTCTGATGGCTATATTTGCTTTATTCAGCATTCAGATATTTTTTCCTTATTTAAGTTATTATTATTTTCAGATTAATGGGTACGGAACAATGTATGCCCTTCTGAGTGCAGTTCTTCTGTATACTTTAATTCCGCCGGTGTATTCCATTATTATTCTTTTAACGAAATGGCTTGTTGTCGGAAAAATTAAAGAAGGTGATTATCCGCTTTGGGGCTGGTATTATTTCAGATGGTGGCTGTGGAAAACGGTTAAAAGACTGATGCCTTCTGAATTTATTATAGAAACTCCTTTATATCCGAAATATCTGAGATTATTAGGCGTAAAAGTTCATCCCAGTGCACAGCTCAGTCTTTTGCCTATTGCAGCTGAAGATTTGGTAACGATTGATGAAAATGTGACGACAAGCTCCGGATGCAGTATTGATAATGCTTCCGTTGAGAACGGTATTTTAAAAATAAGAAAAGTACATATCAAAGCGCACTCCTATCTTGGATCTTCAGCAATTGTCTGTGGAGGTACTACCATTGAAAAATTTGGTGAGCTTCAGGACCTCAGCTGCCTGAATGAAGGAAAAACCATTGGGTTTGGGGAAGTGTGGGACGGCAGCCCTGCTGAGAAAATACGGGTAAAAAGTGTCGAAGAAGTAGAAACTCCGGTATTATCTTCCACCCGAAAAAGGAACCGATATTCTCTTTTATACGCCTGTTCTTTATTTTTCTTTCCCCTTCTTATTGTTCTGCCTTTAGCACCTACGCTGTATACGCTGTATTACCTGGACGACCGTTCTGCTGATTACAGTTTTTATTATTTATGGCAAGCTCCGATCCTTTCAACGGTTTATATATTACTGTTCATTGGTGTAGTCAGCCTTGTTACAAGACTTTTGCAGTACAATATGAAACCCGGTATTTATCCTGTTTACAGTTTTATGTATTACAGAAAATGGGTAAAAGATCAGATTTTTAATTTATCACTTACCATTGTTCATCCTCTGTTTGCATCTGTCTATATCAGTAAATTTTACAGAATGATGGGGGCCAAGGTGGGTAAAAATTCGGAAATATCGACAGCGAGTGATGTCTCCCATAATCTCTTGGAAATTGGGGAAGGTTCATTTATTGCCGATGCGGTAATTCTTGGGGAACATGATGTACGAAATGAAAAATTAATTTTAGCAAAAACAAAAATAGGAAACAACAGTTTTGTAGGAAACAGCGGGCTGATTCCGCAGGGATATGAACTGAATGATAACATGCTGATCGGTGTCCTAAGTAAAGCTCCAACTGAAGAACAGCTTAAAAACTCGTCTGAAAAAGATTGGTTCGGATCCCCTCCTATCGGGCTTCCTTCAAGACAAAAATCAGAGTCTTTTAAAGACAGTCTTACGTATAATCCCCCTTTCCGTCTTCAGCTCGCAAGAGCTTTGGTTGAGGGCATCAGAATTATCCTTCCGCAGACCATCATTATTATCTGCAGTGTTTTATTCATTGCTTATACAAGTAATTATCTGGAAGGGAAAATCCATTATCTGTTTATATTCGCTCCGTTTTACTATTTGGGAATCGTTGCTCTTCCTTCATTTTTCTTTACCGTTCTCCTAAAATGGATATTGGTAGGTAAGTATAAAAAGACGGAAATGCCGATGTACAGTTTGAAGGTGTGGATGAGTGAAGGAATCACTACCATTTATGAAGCACTTCCTGTGATCTTCTTCCTGGATTTCCTTCGCGGTACAATGTGGCTGCCATTTTTTATGAGATTTCTGGGGGTAAAAATCGGCAAAAGAGTATGGCTTAACACCACTGATATTACAGAATATGACATGGTAACCATAGGTGATGAAGCCATGCTGAATGAAGATTGCGGTCCGCAAACCCATCTTTTTGAAGACCGGATTATGAAAGTAGGAAGCGTAAAAATAGGCAGTCAGACGACCATACATTCACGGACTATTATTTTATATGATACCGAAATCGGTAATAATGTGAATATTGATGCGCTTTCTCTTGTGATGAAAGGAGAATCTCTTTCTGATGACACTTCATGGCACGGAAGCCCGTTAAGAGGAAAATAATTTAATCAAACACTTATGGATTACAGTATAAAAAAAATTAAAATTGCCGAGCATCTTCCCATTGTAGACGAACTGGTGGGTGAGCTTCATGTTTCGGAAAAAGAAATGAATGATAAAACTGCAGATTGGAGCCACATCCGGGATCATTATCTGCGTTTTATGATGGATTGTGAAGAAGAAAACGACGGTACTTTTCTTATTGCATCCATTGACGACCAACCCATCGGTTTTCTATTCGGGTATATTGACGAAAAAGACGACAGTAATTTTGAGCTTGGAGACGCCGATGATCTGTACGTCTCTGAAGGTTATGTAAAAAAAGAATACAGGAAACAGGGAATTTACTCTGCGTTGAATAAAGCTTTCGAGGAAACCTATTCAACTTATAACATCCGAAAAATCTACCGTTTCACATTATGCAATAATGATACAATGCAGCGTTGGCTGGCTACACAAGGCTATCAGCCGGTAAGATTACTGTATGAAAAATGGCTTTAAAAATAAAGGTAAGGATATACAATTTTACACCAGACGATATGATCTACTTATTTCTGCTGTCATTCAGAATGTAACGAAGTGAAATGAAGAATCTAATCTATTAAACAAATTCCTCCTTCGGTCGGAATGACAATAGGGGTAAAATGGTATATATCCACGAAAATTAAATCCTAAGGAAGAAATATTCTTCACTAGATTCAAAAAACAGGGTAAGAAAATACATCCTTACCCTGTTTATATGATCTTTTCCAATCTAATTTGGAAGCAGTTTTTTATTTTTGTCTGAAATAGACTTCAATTGGAATTCCGGTAAACCCGAATTGTTTTCTCAACTGATTTTCAGTAAATCTTTTGTACGGTTCTTTCACGTATTGTGGAAGGTTACAGAAGAATACAAACTGAGGCGACGGCGTAGGAAGCTGAACGCAATATTTAATTTTAATATATTTCCCTTTATTAGCCGGTGGCGGCGTCTGTTCAAAGATAGGAAGCATCACTTCATTTAATTTTGAAGTTTTGATCTTTTTCTTACGGTCTTCATACACCTGCATGGCCACTTCTACCGCTTTTAAGATTCTCTGTTTCGTTAATGCTGAGATAAATAAAACAGGAATATCACTGAACTGACCGATTCTGTCTTTGATCACTTTTTCGAAGTCACGCATCGTATTAGTCTGCTTATCTTCAACCAAGTCCCATTTGTTAACAACGATTACAATTCCTTTTCTGTTTTTCTGAGCCAGTCCGAAAATATTCATATCCTGAGATTCCCAACCCAGTGTAGCATCTACCATGATGATCACGACGTCAGAATATTCAATAGAACGGATTGATCTCATTACAGAGTAAAATTCCAGATCCTCAGAAACTTTAGCTTTACGACGCATTCCAGCGGTATCTACCAATACGAACTCGTGTCCGAATTTATTGTAAAGCGTCTGGATACTGTCTCTGGTTGTTCCTGCAATATCTGTTACGATATTTCTTTCAACATCCAGCAAAGCATTCGTCAGTGTAGATTTCCCTACGTTAGGACGTCCTGCAATGGTAATTTTTGGCAATCCTTCAAATGGATCTTTATAATCTGTAGTTGGAAAATCTCTAACAACATCATCTAAAATCTCTCCTGTTCCGGAACCTGTAGCGGAAGAAAGTGTGTAGTATTTTTCAATTCCTAACTGGTAGAATTCTGTTGCAGGAAGTTCTTCCTTAGCAGAATCTACTTTATTGATCACGACATAAACAGGTTTGTTTGATCTTCTTAAAAGTTCATAGATTTCGTAATCTGTATCGGTAAGGCCATCTTCCACATTCATCATAAAAATGATAGAAGTAGCTTCATCTACAGCCAGCTGTACTTGCTTACGGATCTCTTCTTCAAAGATATCTTCTGTTCCTACATCATAACCACCGGTATCAATTACGGTAAAATCTACTCCATTCCAGTCCGACTTTCCATAATGGCGGTCTCTGGTAACACCTGCCGTAGAATCTACGATGGCCTCTCTTCGCTCTAGTAAACGGTTAAAAAGTGTGGATTTTCCTACGTTGGGACGCCCAACGATTGCGACAATATTCGACATAAAAATGTTTAATAATCCCTCGACTAAGCTCAGGACAAGTTATTAATGGGTTTCTCCAACTTTTGGAGCCCAATTTTTTGCAAAGATATGATTTTATTATTTAGTGAAACTTCAAGAAAGATAAAGATGTACGGCAGTGTGGGAGTAATATGATTTTGGATATATGTATTGATGTGTTTTTAACGATTTATAAATTTCTATACTAAAACATTTTTTTCGTGGGAACAAACCGGTATTTGTTCAAATGCGCCTTGTTGATGTGACTATCTTGTCCGTATCCTGCTGGCTGATCAACTCCAAGATTATTAAAATTCTCTAAAATTATATCTATACTCTTTTCCTGTTTTCTTCTTTACAATGAGTATTTTTTGGAAAGGCTTTTTAATGATATAATCTCCTTTTTCAGCTACCCCTTCAAAAATAGTATACTCATTTAATGAGTCGGTAATCGGATGCAAGACAAATTCTTTATCTGCAAAAATTATTTTTATTCCTTTTGCATAATAATCAATGCCTATAAGCTCATCATCTAAATTACTCGCATTAAATTGTTTAAAATTATTCTTAGCTCTTTCCTGCAAATCGTTTCCTGTATAGAAATAACAGCCTATCACTATAATCAAAGATGCTATGAACGGAATATGTTTTCTTTTTATCATTTAATTTGCTAAAAATCTATATTATATGGTATTCAAAATCTTTAACCTACTTCTTAATGCTAATAGACTTTTGTGCATCCACATAAAGCCTGATTTCAAAGGGGCATTCAATTTGCCTGGTTCTACTATTTCTTCCAAAAACTTAGTCATATCTTTTATAAAATTCATAGCTGTCATTTCTCATTCTATAAACACTAAATTTATGTGTATGGGACTTTTTGGATATAGAGTCGCCTATTTTCAATGTATCACCTTTGGTGTTTGCAGTTGTTATACGATATTCAGGAGTATAGTAAAATCGCAGTGATTTATCATAATAATTTTCTATTTTTATAACCCTGGAGTGAATTTCATTTTGGTAAAAATAATTATTATTCTTGTATACATGCTTATACAGATAGAAATATCCAAATAGAAGCAAACCTACTACCATAGGGATGAATCGATAATATTTTTTCATTTTTATAATCTTTACTACTTAAAAAACAGAGCTTTGAAAAGGACGCCTGCAAATGTAAAATTTTGGCAATCTACTATAAATATCAATAATAATTTATAACAACTCTATATTTTTTAATTACTGCTATCAGTTAAATAAACTCAGATGAAAATCTAAAAATGATTCTGTTCTTTATATTTATTCCTTATAACTAACCCTGATTAATTAAGACCACTGGTATACACAACAAAATAAAGGCAACAATAAAATTGCTGCCTTTATTCATATTTTCAAATCAATATTTATTTCAGATCAAAGCGATCCAGATTCATGACCTTCGTCCATGCTGCAGCAAAATCATTTACAAATTTCCCTTGTGCATCAGTACTTCCATAAACTTCTGCAACTGCTCTTAATTCAGAATTGGATCCGAATACCAAATCTGCACGGGTTGCCGTCCATTTGGGTTGTCCCGTTACACGATCCGTTCCCAAATACAGTTCATTATCCTCAGAAATTCCCTTCCATTGTATTCCCATATCTAATAGATTAACAAAGAAATCATTGGTAAGAACACCCGGACGCTGGGTAAATACACCATGTTTTGAACCGTCGAAATTGGCATCCAACGCACGCATTCCTCCGATCAGCACCGTTAGTTCCGGAGCGGTAAGGGTAAGAAGCTGGGCTTTATCTATTAATAAAGACTCGGTAGATACGGTATATTTTCTTTTCAGATAATTACGGAATCCATCGGCAGCAGGTTCAAGGTATCCCATCGATTCTACATCGGTCTGCTCCTGGGAAGCATCCATACGGCCCGGCGCAAAAGAAACAGAAAGCGGGTGTCCGGCATCATGTGCCGCTTTTTCCACCGCTGCAGTTCCGGCCAATACAATCAGATCAGCTAGTGATACTTTTTTATTTCCCTCTTGCGAAGCATTGAACTCTCTTTGAATATTTTCAAGTACAGTAAGTACCTGATGTAATTGCGGAACATTGTTCACTGCCCAATCTCTTTGAGGCGCCAGTCGGATTCTCGCTCCATTGGCACCGCCTCTTTTATCACTCCCTCTAAAAGTTGAAGCTGAGGCCCAGGCAGTGGAAACCAGTTGTGAAATACTCAACCCTGAATCCAGTATTTTTGCTTTTAATGCTTCAATATCTGAGGTGTTGATCAGTTCATGATCCACCTGAGGAATAGGATCCTGCCAGATCAGTTCTTCCTGTGGTACATCGGGTCCCAGATACCGTGCTTTCGGTCCCATATCTCTGTGGGTAAGTTTAAACCACGCACGGGAAAAAGCATCGGCAAAAGCCTCAGGATTTTCATAAAAATGTCTTGATATTTTAGCATACTCCGGATCGAATTTTAAAGAAAGATCGGTCGTAAGCATCGTCGGTCTGTGTTTCTTTGATAGATCAAATGCATCAGGTATAATTTCTTCGGCATTTATTGCAACCCATTGATGAGCTCCGGCTGGACTTTTCGTCAGTTCCCAATCATTTTCAAATAAATTTTTAAAGAAATAATTGCTCCATTGGGTCGGTGTTTCAGTCCAGGTTACTTCTAAACCACTTGAAATCGCATCTGCTCCTCTTCCGGATTTATAAGAACTGTTCCATCCCAAACCTTGCTGCTCAATTCCTGCTGCTTCCGGCTCTTTACCTACATGATCAGCAGGTCCTGCACCATGGGTTTTCCCGAAAGTATGTCCTCCTGCGATCAATGCAACAGTCTCTTCATCATTCATTGCCATACGTCCGAAAGTATCTCTGATATCTTTTGCAGCTGCAATAGGATCCGGGTTTCCGTCCGGTCCTTCCGGGTTTACATAGATAAGCCCCATTTGCACGGCGGCCAAAGGCTTTTCAAGGTTACGGGAATGGATATCTCCATCCGCATTGTCATCGGTAGGAAGAACTCCACCACTTTTATCCACTCCTTCTGAACCATGTGCATACCGAAGGTCACCTCCCAGCCATGTTTTTTCGGAACCCCAATATACATCCATATCCGGTTCCCAAACATCTTCTCGCCCTCCGGCATATCCGAATGTTTTAAAGCCCATTGATTCTAATGCCATATTTCCGGTCAGAATCAGAAGATCAGCCCAGGAAATTTTTCTTCCATATTTCTGTTTGATCGGCCACAATAATCTTCTGGCTTTATCAAGGCTTACATTGTCCGGCCAGCTGTTCAACGGGGCAAAACGCTGCTGTCCGGATCCTGCACCTCCTCTTCCGTCGCCTACCCGATAAGTACCGGCACTATGCCAGGCCATACGGATAAACAAAGGACCATAATGTCCAAAATCTGCCGGCCACCAATCCTGAGAATCAGTCATTAATGTATGAAGATCTCTTTTTACGGCCTCAAGATCAAGGCTTTTGAATTCTTCAGCATAATCAAAATCTTTATCCATAGGATCCGACAGCGCGGAATGCTGACGAAGGATATCTACTCTAAGCTGCTCCGGCCACCAATCTTGATTTTGGGTACCGCCACCTGCAACAGGCTGCTTCATACTTCCATTATGAAAAGGGCATTTACTGATGTCATTTGGGTCATTTTCCATTATTGTTTATATTTTGATGTTGAATATTATAGTTTGAATTTTTTGAACAAGACAAACTTACAAACACTTAATCAATAAACGCGATCTATTGATTTTATTTTTACGATAGTTAAAAACTATATATAATTTTAAAAATATGTCTCCTTTTGTAATGGTTACTTCTGTGCAATTAAGATAATACTATTTTATGTATATCAGAATAAAAGAGCTTTAAAAACGTTTATATTTAGAATGATTCAAATAAAACGTAAACACTTTTATAATAAACAGATAGGTATTCTAATAAAATTTAATTACTTTTATAGATAGCAAACGTAGATTTACAATGAAAAAAATAATCGTTATTGTTCTTGTCGCTTTCATTATGATCCAGTTTTTCCCGATTGATAAAACCAATCCACCGGCAACTCCGGGAATGGATTTTTTAAGGATTAAAGACACTCCGCCTGAAATCGCCAAGATCATCAGTACATCTTGTTATGACTACCACTCTAATGAAACAAAATATCCATGGTATTCGAGTATTGCCCCCTCCTCATGGTTTCTTAAAAATCATGTAGTGGAAGGAAGAAAGCATCTCAATTTCTCTACCTTTGCAGTATACGAACCTAAAAGGCAGGCACATAAGCTGGAAGAGTGCATAGAAATGATTGAGAAAAAAGAAATGCCGCTGGAATCGTATTATATCGGACATCAGGATGCAAAGTTAACTGATCAGCAGAGGCTGGAACTGGTTACCTATTTCAAAAAAGTAAAAGAAGACACGGAACGAAAAATGGTTTTTTAAAAAATCAATAATATGCAGGAAAACTGGAAAGATAAATATATTGTATTTTTTGACGGAGATTGCGGCGTATGCAATTTTTGGGTACAATGGATTTTGGAGCGAGACAAAAAAGACTATTTTATGTTTGCTTCCCTGCAGTCTGATTTCGGACAAAAATTTCTATCGGAAAGAGGACTCGAAACGAAGGAATTTAACACCATGTACCTTTGGAAACCAAAAGAATATTATCTGATAAAATCACGGGCTATTTTACAAATCGCCAATTTATTAGGTGGTATTTATAAACTTTCGGGCATTGGAAAATTACTGCCGGTATTTCTAAGTGATAAAGCTTATGATGTGGTTTCAAGAAACAGAATGAAACTGGCTAATCAAAAGTGTTTTCTTCCGGATCAGCATCAGAGAAAGAAATTTATCGAAGTCTGATTTTGGTTAATCATTAAGACGTAAATTATTTTTACCTACTTATATATTTGTTAAATCGCAAGGATTTTATCCCCGATACAATTTAGAAATATCAAACCTCATTGTAATAAAAACAGAAAAAAACTGCTCCAAATATGGAGCAGTTGAATTATCATTATTGGTTCAGTGACCAAACAGAATACGAGTTTGGCGGACATTGGATTTTCACCCATTTATCACCTTGCGTAGTCGGATACCAGTTCGAATTACCTGTAAAATCCTTAATCTGCTGATTGCTCCAGTTGGTTTCAACCCATCTCTCCTGCCAGCTTGAAGAGTTGTTGATATACACCACTAAACCAGGATTTCCATTGTAACCGTTACGTCTTGCCACATATTCATCATTATCGGTGTACAAAATAGAGGTTGTTCCAGTAGCTTTATTATTATGGATCCAGATCAGATTATTCAGCTTATCTTTATTCAGCCATTCTTCATAATCTCTGTAAAAAATAGTAGGATATCCTTCATGTGTTAAGATATAAGCATAGGCAGGCATCTTGTTATAAATAATATCGGTATCATGATTAGCTACAAAAGTAACAGCCTTGTATGGATTTCTTTTCCACATCATGTCGTCATTTAAAACATTTAAATTTCCGTTATCAAAAGCCTCATCCATTTTATAATAGGCTGCGAAATCAAATACGGAACTATTGGCATTATTGGCCCATGATTCCAGGGTATTGACATTAGAGTCCCATAGTTCACCAACAGAAAATCCACCGACATTTGAATTCCATGAATTGACTACCCAGGGACCGAAACCTTTCACGTAATCAAATCTCCAACCGTCGAATTTCATTACATTTTTATAATACTTCCCGACAGAATCGTCTCTTCCCCACAGCCAGTCCTGCACATAAGGATTGGCATGACAGAGATCGGGAAAACCACCGAAAGCTCCTTCATCATTATTTCCATAAGCATTTTTATAAAAATCATTGTAGCTTCTCGGAAACTTTCCTGAGGCAACTCCCGAAAAATTGGTCCATGTACTCGTTCCCGTGTAAGGATTCGCTTCAGATTGTCCGCCACTGTTATGATTAATAACAATATCTGCGTACACCTGCATATTTTCGGTGTGCGCCTTGGTAATTAAAGCTTCCAGTTCAGCTCTTGATCCAAAGCGGGTTTCTACACTTCCATTTTGATTAAAATTTCCAAAATCGAAATAATCTGTAGGATCATATCCCATTGAATAGGCTCCGTTCTGAGCCTTGGAAGCAGGCGGCAGCCAGACGGCACTGATTCCGGCAGTTGACCATGCTGACAATTTATCCGTTACGGTATTCCACCAGTTTCCACCATCGGGGACATCCCAATAAAAGCCCTGCATTAATACTCCACCGCCCGGTCCGGATACAAATTTACTGTAGGCCGAACCGTTGCCGGTACTAAAAGGCCTGCCATCATGATTGGTGACCTGTACTGTTTTGTCATGCACTTCTGCCTGGCTAGGATTGGCATTACTGATTTCATCATTGTTCTGACAGGAGCTAAGAAGCCCCAAAGCCAGCATTGAAAGAAAGAAATGTGTTTTTTTCATACAATTGTTTTAATTATTAATCTATTAACTAAATTACACTTTTATTGAATTAAAATCCAAATCAAGTAACATAATTTCATTTTTTAACAATAAAAATTTTAGAACAGGAATATAAACTTTCATTAAAAAATCATAAACTTTTAATATTTTCTGAACAATTTTTCTTATATTCCATATATTTGCATACTATGGAATACAATACCCAAAAAACACAGCTTCATATGCCGGAATATGGCAGAATCATTCAACAGTTGGTTGAGCGCTGCAAAGAGCTTTCTGACAGGGATGAGAGAAGCGAAATGGCAATGGCAATCATCGATTTTATGGGTCAAAGAAACCCACAACTTCGTGACGAAGATAATTATAAACATAAACTTTGGGATCATCTATTTATTTTAGCAAGTTATGATCTGGATGTAGATTCTCCATATCCTTTTCCTACCAGAGAACAGCTGGCAGAGAAACCTAAAACAATGGAATACCCTAAACTTCAAGGTGAATTTAAATTTTACGGAAAAAGTATTCTTCAATTAATAGAAAAAGCAATAGAACTGGAACCTGGCGACGAAAAGGAAGCCTTAATCGAAGTGATTGCCAACAATATGAAGAAATCTTATAATGTATATAATAAGGAACATGTTACAGATGATGTCATTTTCCGCCATTTAAAAGAATTATCGGAAAACAGATTGGATCTGACGGGAATAGAATCTCTGGAAAAGAGCAAGATTTATTACACTACCAATAACCGAAGCAACAGCAATAATAACAACAACCGGAATACCGGGAACATCGGGAATAACAGAAACCAACCTAACAAAAGAAGGCATAACAATAACAATAGCAACAACAACCATAAAAACAGAAAGTAAATGAGTGGTACATTTCAAATACGAGGAGGGAAAAGGCTGCATGGCGAAATAACTCCACAAGGGGCAAAAAATGAAGCTTTACAAATTTTATGTGCAGTTTTATTAACAGATGAAGAGGTCAGAATTAAAAACATTCCTGATATTCATGATGTAAACAGACTGATTGAAATCCTCGGGGACTTTGGAGTAAAAGTAACGAAAAATGGCCATGGAGATTATACTTTCAAGGCGGATCAAGTAAATTTTGATTACATCAAATCGGATGAATTCAAAAAGGACGGTGCTAAACTGCGCGGTTCTATTATGCTGATGGGACCAATGTTAGCCCGTTATGGAGAAGCATACATGCCAACTCCCGGTGGTGACAAAATCGGAAGAAGAAGACTGGACACTCATTTTCAGGGATTGGTAGAACTAGGTGCTGAATTTAATTATGATGAGGATGAATATTTTTATTCACTAAAAGCAAAAGAGCTTAGAGGAAAATTTATCTTACTTGAAGAAGCTTCCGTAACAGGAACTGCCAATATTGTAATGGCAGCTGCTCTTGCTAAAGGCAAAACAAGAATCTATAACGCCGCATGTGAACCCTATCTGCAGCAGCTATGCAAAATGCTGAACAGAATGGGTGCTAATATTTCAGGAATCGGGTCTAACCTGGTAACCATTGAAGGGGTAGATTATCTTCATGGAACTGAACACACCATGCTTCCGGATATGGTTGAGATCGGATCATGGATTGGCCTTGCTGCCATGACAAAATCTGAAATCACCATCAAAAATGTTAACTGGAACCAGCTGGGTGTAATTCCAAACACGTTCAGAAAATTAGGAATAGAACTTGAGCAGAGTAATGATGATATCTTTATTCCGGCTCAGGAAAATTATAAGATTCAAAAATTTATTGACGGATCGATCCTTACAATTTCGGATGCTCCATGGCCGGGATTCACTCCGGATTTACTATCGATTATTCTGGTAGTGGCTACTCAGGCTAAAGGAAGTCTTTTGGTACACCAGAAGATGTTTGAATCAAGGTTATTCTTTGTAGATAAATTAATCGATATGGGAGCACAAATCATTTTATGTGATCCGCACAGAGCTACGGTAATCGGATTAAACCAGGAAAACCCGCTTAGGGGAACTACGATGGTTTCTCCGGATATCAGAGCTGGAAATGCCCTTCTGATCGCGGCTTTATCCGCTGAAGGAAAATCAATTATCCACAACATCGAACAGATCGACAGAGGATATGAAAATATCGATGGAAGATTGAAAGCGATTGGTGCTGATATCGAAAGAATTTAAGAAACAATCTCCAAGAGAGAAGTATTATATAAAAATCCCCGAAAAGCAAACCTTTCGGGGATTTTTTATGTCCAATTATATGGGAAAAACAGGTTGGAAACGGTGTGCTACCAGCCGCCGCCTCCACCACCTCCTCCTCCGCCACCGGAGAATCCTCCACCGCCGGATCCGCTTCCGGAACTGGAAGGTTGTGTAGTCGCCGATTGTATGGATTGGGTAAGACTTGAATTCAGTGAATTCCCAAAGGCATAATACCCCATACTCCGTCCCACATACCAGTTATTAGTATATCCGGTTGCCATTTTTTTCAGCATTTCATCAAATTTTTTACCCCAGATCTCATCTACTCCCAATACCATGGCAAAAGGCAGTAATTGTTCAAAAACCTGAGGAGTCATTTGAGGAGGATTATGGAATTTAAGCTGTTCATTCTCGGCTGCACCCATATACATTTTGAAACCGTCGATCAGAGACTGCTTCCTTAATTTTTCTTCGGAAGGTCTTTTAATAAGGTATTGATAAATAATAAGCGAGGTAAAGCTCAGCATAATAAATATATAGCAGATCGTAAAATTATTGTCAATAGTCAGTTCATGATGGCTAAAGATAAGCTTGCCTAAGAACAGGAAAATAATGGCAGGAACAGCTAAGAAAAATTTAAACAATCCCGGAAAAGATTTAAATAAGAATGCTGCAACAACGAAAAGAATGAAGAAAAACCCATACAGGAACAATCCTATAATGATCTTCTCTGCTTCAGGGAACATGGTATAGCTAAGGAATAATCCCAGCGCGTATACTATTGTAATGAGAAATGCCGGCAGATACAATTTTTTGGTATTATTCCCTTCGTTCAGCAATCCGTCATGCTGAAATTTTAATGTTTCTTTAAAGTTAGTGACTACCCTTTCGATCTGTGGGTCATATTTGCCATCAAATTCCACGGTATCGCTGTTTCCTGCAAAAAGTGTATTCATCAGATTGATTTCTTCTTTTGCGAGCAAGGCATCCGGATTTTTTAGTTTTTGAATGGTAAATACTTTGGATTTAAAGATTCCCAGAATCCCGGAGTCTTCCCCTTCAATAATTTTAACATAGCCTTTTACAGCAAGATTTACTAATGCAGCAGTCAGGTATTTATTTTTAAAATCTTCTGTTTTCAGATAACCCAAAGAAGCTGGCGAAAGGTCTTCTGGAACATTGAACTGTGGATATACCACCGGAGCTTCAGGATCCACTCCATATTTTCTCCAGGTATTGTAATAATAGGATATCAGGGCAAGGAATAATAAAATTCCCCCTATTAAAATCCCGTATTTTTCAATAAAAGTTGGCGGGGGCGGGGGAACCATAATTCCCTTTTTAAAACCTACTGCTATGGTAAGTCCTTCATTGGCTTTGAGATGGGAAGCACTCCATTCAATGGAATGATCGGATAAAACAGTTGCGGTACAATTTTGAGAATTGCTTCCATACGCTCCCGTATAACAGGAGTTCTGAATAATTCCGGCTCCTTCCGGAAGGTTGATTTTTGCAGAAATGGTATCAATATCAAAATCCCAGTAGGTTCCATTAACGTTCCAGTATAATTCATCATACTTATCAAAGAAGCCGATCTGATCTTTTGTTTTATATTGGATTTGATAGGTATAATCGCCGGGACTTAAGATCACATCTTTATTTCCCACATATATTTTCAGAAAGCCATCTTCAATTTCCTTATGATAATCTTCTTCCGTTCCATCTTTTTTAATGGAGATGATGTCGTATTTTACCTTTTGAGTCTTCTTATTTAAGTTTCTGGACAGTGGCAATGCCCGGTAAATTCCCCTTTTAATATTATTTCCTAAGCTGTGAACTTTAATATTTTCAGTAATGGTAAGGCCTGAATTTTTGTCAACATCAATAATAGAATGGAAAGAGAGAATTTTTTCTGAACCATCCACGATCGCCATCTGATCAATGCGTTGAAGTTCGTTCTGCGCAAAGCCGGCCGCAAAAAACAGCAGATAAAAAAGCAGTATTACCTTTTTCATAGGTTAAAATTTCACTGATGGAACTTCTCTTTCGGCGATATTATCAAGCTCAAAGAACGGCGATTTCTCAAATTTATACATGCCGGCAATGATATTACTTGGAAAGGACTCTACCAGAGTATTGTTTTCTCTTACCGTTCCATTGTAATATCTTCTTGATTTTTCGATATCATTTTCTATGGAAGTCAGTTCTGCCTGTAGCTGCTGGAAATTGCTATTTGCTTTCAGATCAGGATACTGTTCTGCTACGGCAAATAAGTTCATCATGGCCTGGTTCAGGTTTTTTTCTGCAGCTTCTTTAGCTTCAACAGAACCTGCGCCTATCGCCTGTGTTCTTGCTCTGGTAACGCTTTCCAATGTTTCACGTTCATGAGTAGCATAGCCTTTTACGGTTTCTACCAGATTCGGAATCAGATCATGACGTTTCTTAAGCATGACATCAATACTGCTCCAGGCTTCCTGAACCAGATTTCTCAGTTTTACCAAACGGTTATAAATGGAAACTCCATAAAGAAGAAATAGTATTACTACAGCTATTACAACAATTATCGCAATCATAGGTATATGTTTTTATGTATGTTATAAAAATAGTATTTTTTTTACTTCTTTCGTAAAATAAAAAAAGTACCCAATACATGGGCACTTTCGTAATTAAAACTATATGGACTGGCTTAAGAATATTTTCTGCACAGATACTCTACAGAGGTATTCAAAAGTTTATTTTTATTCAGATAGATCTCAAGCTGCTGATAATCTTCTGAATTTACATTAATATATAACTGGACGGAACCGAAGCTATTCCCGTTCATGTATTCTACATTGGCAGACAACACCCTGTGACAAATCCCGAATTGATTGTAGATCGTATTCATTAAATGTTCAAATTTCATTTTGCCATTTAATTCAATTTCTACTATTAATTCTTTTTTAGGCAGATGTATTTTGCTTTGCAATATCTGCAGGTTTGTATTAGGTGTAATCATAACTCAACATTTTTTTTTGGTTAGACATTCTTCAGGCCTTAAATCTTTCACAAAAGTATAAAAAAATATTAGTCTACCAAATTAGTGGACTAATATTTTTAAATTTTAACATAATCTGAGTTCAGATAAAGAAATTGTATGCAAATGGAAGCCGAAGAAGGGAGGTTTAGAAGTTACTGGTTGCCAATAATTGCAACTAGTATTGTAAAATGTAATAAAATTAATTGTCTAAAAGATGAATAAACTGCCCTGAAGTTATCCTTTCTGTCTCGATTACTTCCTTCTTCCAGCTTCAGACTTATGACATTGTTAAAAAAATAAAACTCTATCCCAAACTCAGGTCGACACAAAAAAAGAGAAGTCATTCGCTTCTCCATTATTTTATAACTCTCTGATTCTTTCTAATTTATCCGAACCCGCCAATCCGTTAGGATTACACCCTGGTTCTCCTTCAGGAACTTTCAGATTCTTTTTTCTATAAAATTCTTCCCAAAATGTATTAGTATTACCCGTTTTAGGATCTTTGAACGACATCGGTTCCAGCTTAAAGATCTGGTCTTTCCTAAAAGCTCTCTCTATAAAATCTGAGCAGTAATAGGAATTCTCATCCAGGATATAATTAAAATTATAGGGCTTCCCTACCATAGATTCAGCCTTTTGTATAGCAGAAGGAATCGTATTTCGGTACTGGGGTTTTAAACGATACACTACTACTCTCTGTCCATCTGCTGCCTGATCTTTCATAAAATCAGCTAAAGGCTGCTTCTGGGAACCGCCTTTAGGAGCGGCATGGAGTACAAAAAACTGATGCTGTACTTCTTCGACTATTCCGATATGGTCAAAAGAAGCTTTTTTCTGTTTTTGAGTGACATTATTGATGGCTCCGGAAAGTCCGGTTTCTTTTGCCGTGACAAACAGAAGATCACCATTCTCTACTAATTTTTCAGCTGCAGAAGAAGCACAGCATTGAAGCATGGCCAGAAAAACAAATACAACTGAACAAATAACTGCTGTCTTGAAATCCGGAACAACCGTTTTTAACTTTATCATAGGATTCATAGAGATCTTTGTTGCCAAATTTACAAAATAGAATTCATTAAGAATGTCGGAGAAAACTCAATACTGGAAGTTGGTCTTACTTCATCACTTTGTTCAAATAAATTTATCTTTTAAAATTAGATTCATAAATACTAATCCAGTCTTCCACGGTCATCTTCTTACTCAGTTCAGCAATGAGCTCAAAGGGAATATCATCCATTTTTTTGAATCTTACGCAAGATTTTCCCATATCTAATTTTCTTTTAGAATATTTAGGAAATTCGGAGACAAACCATTCTAACAGGTCAGGTTTCGAATAAATTCCCATATGGTATAATGCAATAAAGTTTTTCTGGGAAGCAAGATTGATAAAAGGTAAAGGTGAGCCCGGAGTACAATGATATCCGGCAGGATATGTTTCCAGAGGGACCGCCCATCCGATCATTCCGTAGTTCATCACTTGTTCAAAACCTTCCGGTAAATTATCATGGATGGCATTAAAAAGCCCTTTAAAAACTTCGTGCCTCTCTTCAGGAATTTTTGAGAGATAATCTTCTATAGAATCAGCGGGAATTTGCATTTCAGTTTTGTTTTTTATAGTTTTCCAAAATAACAAAATTTACGAATAACTTCATCTAAAATTATTCAAAATAAAAAAATGACTGTACTTTGTGTACAGCCATTTTTTTCTTATTATTTTCAGGTTAATTATTGTTTAATAGCCTTCACCGTAGAAATAGAGCCATCTTTGAATTGGATCGTCAGAAAATACAATCCTGAATTCAATGTACTTAAATTAATTTCTTTAGACGGATTTTCAATGGTCTTTAAGACTCTTCCTGATACATCAGTAACGGTTACAGATTTCATTTCTCTGGTATCTGAGATTGATACTGTTTCTTTAAAAGGATTCGGGTGAATACTCACTGTTTTCTTCTGAGCATTTACTTCAGAAGTACCTAACTGTGCAGATTCCACTGTAAAATTATCAATATAAAAATTATAATCCTGTGAATCATCTACCGTTCCATCATTTCCATACAATGCAAATACGGTGTTGGCACTGGTATTAGCCGTTAAGTTATATACATAAGTGGCCAATACATTGGACGGATTATCATTCACACTCCATGTCTTCAATACATTCCATGTAGCTCCACCATCATTAGAAACTAAAAACTGTACAATATCATCAGACCCCATTGGAGAAGCTACTGTACCGGAATAGGTCGTTATCCCATAATCAAATTTCACTCTGTATCCTCCCGCAGAAAGATCAAATGGAATTGTTTTCAACCATCCTGCTCTTCCTGTACTGTAAAGATTCATTCTGATCGCACCTGTTGTACCTGCATTTAAGAACCCATCCTGTGCCCAATATGCGATAGTACCATTTGGCCCTGATGCCGGAGTTCCTCCTGAAAGAGCTGCGTTCCAGCAACCTCCCGGAACAGTACTGAAAGTATTGGTATAAGGAGGTACTACATTTCCGCATAAAGTCGTAAAAGTACCTGAGAACGACCAGGCGCTCTGACTGGTTGCGGTATTACAATTCGTTCTTACCCAATAATAATAAGTTGTCGTAAATGATAAGCTGCCAATTGTAGCAGAAGTTCCTGTAATTCCTGTAATATTTGGCGTAGTAGTACTTGTAGGTGCCGTATTGGTGGTGCTGTAATATATATCATAACTTGCTGCCTGCGTATTTGCCGGAACTGTCCATGAAACCTGTGCTGAATTGGAAGTGAGTGCACCTACGGGATTCAGAGCCGGAACTCCACAGTCGGAATACGCATCTGCTGAGAAGGCAAAAATATTGGGAATTCCACTTCCTGCACTTTTGGATACTGTAATACTTTGTATAGGTTTGGCTTGGTTGGCCGCATCAATATTTAATACAGACTGATAGAGTCTTGGATTAGTTGAGTTAGCCTCCAAAACATCATTCGTCCTGTTAATTCTTCCAATTCCCTGAATGGCATAATTAGCTCCACTATACCAATCTAAAAGACTAATCCCTGAAAATACCTGAGTAGTATTATCTGAAAAATTCACCGTAACATTTACTGTAGAAGTTCCACTTCCGCTGGTGGAAAGCATGTATAATTTCAAAGCAGCTTTTGGGGTTCCAAAAATAAGGGTTCCAGAATCACCACTGCTGGCAAGTCTTAAGGAATTGTTTGCACTTAAACTGCCCAATTGATAACTCAGTCCCGGAGTACTCGCTACTACTGAATTAATAATCCCATTGGTCGGAATTCCATAAGTAATTGCCGTACTTGAGGATGTCAGCTGAAAATCTCTTGCCACAAAAGCAAAAGAAACTCCATCTACATCCTGTGTTGTTGAAATCATAGAAGAACCAATTCCGTTAGCAATAACATCAGCAGTGTATCCCGATTGTACAGGCATTGTCTGATAATTTTGTGCGAGGATGTCTGATGCTGAAAAAAGGGCACAAAGACTTAAGGCCCCAAAAAATCGATTTATTTTCATAATTATTAACTATTAGATTTTGGTAAATTTATAAAAAAATCAACAAAAACAAAGTTTATTGGAATATTTATTAAAAATAAAACACTAAAAACAAATAATCAACAAGTAAATTAAACAAAACAGGCATATAAACTATTATTAAAACCCATAAAATTAAATCTGGAAATCATAAATAGATATTCCTTTAAGGATGTATTCTTTATATATTTTAATATTGGAAAATTAAATCTTATTTTTGCCATACAAATTTTTTGAACAATGCCGAATATTTCAAACAGAGCACAGCACATGCCGCCATCGCCGGTAAGAAAACTGGTTCCTTATGCCCTTAAAGCAAAACAGAAAGGAATAAAAGTATATCACCTTAATATCGGACAGCCTGATATTGAAACTCCGGAAACGGCTTTAAATGCTTTAAAAAACATTGATTTAAAAGTATTGGAATATGCACTTTCAGAAGGAAATATCGAATACAGAAATGCCCTTACGACATATTATCATTCGTTAGGTTTTTCAGATTTAACTCCTGATAACTTTATCGTAACCAATGGTGGTTCTGAAGCGTTAAATTTTGCCATTTCTACCTTATGTGATGATGGTGACGAAATTATTATTCCGGAACCTTATTATGCCAATTATAACGGATTTACAAGTACTTTCAACGTTAATATCGTAGCTGTTCCATCAACTATTGATACCGGTTTTGCCCTTCCTCCAATTGAAGAATTCGAGAAAAAAATTACAGAAAAAACCAGAGCAATCGTTATCTGTAATCCGGGAAATCCAACAGGATATCTTTACACCCGTGAAGAGCTTAAGCAACTTGCAGAACTTGCTTTAAAATATGATATCGTGATTATTTCTGATGAGGTATACAGAGAATATGTATATGACGGGAAGCAGCAAATATCAATGTTTGAATTTCCTGAACTCAGCGAAAACTGTATCATCATCGATTCAGAATCCAAGCGTTATTCTATGTGCGGTGTGAGAATCGGATGCATGATCACCCGTTCAAAAAAGATCCATGATGCAGCCATGCTTTTTGCGCAGGCAAGACTAAGCCCGGTTCTTTTGGGTCAGATTGCAGCAACGGCAGCACACCAAAATGACGGTGCTTACATCAGAGCAGTAAGAGAAGAATATACCCACAGAAGAAATATCCTGGTTGATCTTTTGAATGCTATTCCTGGAGTAATCTGCCCTAAACCTAAAGGAGCTTTCTACTGTGTCGCTGAACTTCCGGTAGATGATACTGAAAAATTTGCACAGTGGCTGTTGGAAAAATATTCCAGCAAAAACGAAACTATTATGGTAGCACCGGCGGGAGGATTCTACAGCAATCCTGAATTGGGTAAAAAACAGGTAAGAATTGCTTACGTTTTAAAAGAACAAGATTTAAGAAGAAGCGTTGAGATCCTTGAAAGCGCTCTGAAGCAATACAAACTAGAATTTCACCTATAAAAAATAATACAATGCCGGCAATAAAAAACTTTGGTTTGAGAATCCTATTTTCAGCTTTTTTACTGCCGGCGTTTTTTTCTTGTGATAAGAAAAAGCCTGAGCAGAATCTCACCGATAAAAACTCCAGTGAAATCACATTCATCAGTGTATCCAATATCGGCGGAAAGCTAGGCCATTACAGAATTATAAAAGTCACAAAAGATTCTATTACAGCAGAAAAAGGAATTACAGCCCGTAAAACCCACAAAAAATGGAATTCGGCGATATCTGCTCAAACCTGGAAGCAGCTGGTTTCTTCTGTTCATGTCAAAGATCTGGACAGGATCAAAAGCTCTCCCAGTATGCAGTCTATAGATGGGCTCGACGAAACTTTTCAGATCAGAACTCCGAAAAAGTCTCACCTCTATGTTAACTCTTATGTAGACACGATCCATTACCCACAATTCCAACACCTTAAAGATCATCTCAACCAATTACTACCGCAAGAATACCAATAAACATGCAGGAAAATTTCTCTCTAAAGCCGTTTAATACTTTTGGCGTTGATGTGAATGCCCAATACTTTACCCAAGCCAGCAGCATTGAAAAATTAAAAGATGCCATTCAATTTTCGAGATCGCAGTCTCTTCACCTTTTGATTTTAGGAGGCGGAAGCAATATTCTGCTGACCAAAGATTTTGAAGGCTTAGCCGTACAACTTGATTTAAGGGGAATTTCTGAAGAAAATATAGATGAAAACACTGTTTTAGTTACTGCCAAAGCGGGAGAAAACTGGCATGAATTTGTTCTGTATTGTTTGAAAAAAAATTATGGCGGACTTGAAAACCTGTCATTAATTCCCGGAAATGTAGGAACCTCTCCGATGCAGAATATTGGGGCTTACGGAACGGAAATAAAAGACATTTTCGTTAATTGCAGTGTATTGAATTTAGAAACACTGGAAACAGAACAATTTGATCTTGAAAAATGCAGATTTGGATATAGAGATTCTATTTTTAAGCAGGAAGCAAAAGGAAAATACATCATTCTGGATGTTACTTTCAGGCTGACTAAAAAGGATCATCACATTAAAACCGAATACGGCGCCATCCAATCCGAATTAAAAAACGCAGGAATCGAAAATCCTACCATTCAGGATATTTCCCGGGCCGTGATCAATATCAGACAAAGTAAACTCCCGGATCCTAAAGAAATGGGAAATGCCGGAAGTTTTTTCAAAAACCCAACGATTCCTCTGGCTCAGTTTGAAGACCTTCAGCAAAAATTTGAAAATATCCAAGGCTACCCTAACGGAAATAATGTAAAAGTCCCCGCAGGATGGTTGATTGAACAGTGCGGATGGAAAGGAAAGCAAATCGGAAATGCCGCTTCTCACAAGCTTCAATCCTTAGTAATTGTGAATGCCACAGGAAATGCTACCGGAAAAGAAATTTATGATTTTTCTACGGAAATCATCAATTCCGTCAAAAACAAGTTTGGTATAGAACTCGAACGGGAAGTGAATATCATATAATACAAAAAAGGCAGTTATTTTTATAGACTGTCTTTTTTTTGTCATTAAATTCCTGAATAACCTTTTAGTTTTTCAACAAGAGAACTATATGGATCTATTTCCTGTAACAAATAGTTTCACGATCACAATCACTATAAAATATAATTATTCTAAATAAAAATAATTACATCTTCATTAGATATTCTTTAATTTTAAATTGAAATTCTGTAACAGCCTTACCCAACATTATGATGAATTTTGCAAGACATTTTTAAAACAAAGGGAGCAGTACTACGTATCTCCTTAATTAATAATCATCAAAATTCTAATGCAATGAAATGCAAACTATCAAAATTACTATTTTTTGTAATTTTCCTCTCCCAATTGGCTTTCTATAAAGCCCAGGATAAAATCACCATACAAAAAGTTGAAGTAAACGGAACAGTATACACCTCATTAGCTCTGGTACCCAAGGGAGTTCCTGTTACCCTCAAAGTTTACTTTAACATCAAAAAAAACTCTTCTCCCAATGAAATGGGAAATAATGTAAAATTAATTGCGAAAAAACTAGGCACAAATTATCAGGTTTTTGTTCGTACACTGGGTAATTTCCCTATGAATAATGGACAAAGTGTAGATTATGTATTAAGTGAAACCGTGAATAACTCATCTGTTTTAATCGATACCAGTGACAGTGGTAATCTTTATATGACATATGTCTACGGTGGAAGCTTTACAACAGTCGCTTCCAATTTATTTCCAATGAAATTTATAGATAATCCTGTTATAACCAACCCCGTAAATAATAATACGATATCGGGTAGTGTAATCACTGACTACATGACAACAGCAACTACGATTACAGGAAGTGAGCCGGTGGTGTCAAGCGGAGGATATACGTATTACTGGCAAAGAAAAAACCCTGGAGGAAATTGGTATAATTTAAACTCCGGGACGATAAACACTAAAAACTATACTCCACCTGCTGCTGAAAATAGGTACAATTACCAATTAAGAAGAGCTGTACAACCAACTACCGTCGGCTTGCAAGCAAGTTACAGTAACGAAGTAAATGTACAGGTAAGAATAGGTGAAAATAAGATTACTGAAAATATAACCAATAACGGTAGTTCGGTCATCCGAACCCTAGTAGGCAGTACGCCTAAAGGTGGAGATAATGTATTCACCTATCAATGGCAGGAATATAACAATCCCGTTTGGACCTATATTTCTAATGCAACAGCAATTGACTACACTCCTCCTGCAAATTCAATAGGAAAGACTTTCAGACGTATTGCAAAAACACCATCAGCACTGGAGAGTTCAAGTAATACAATAACAATGAATGACTTAAAAATATTTGGTAATTTAATAACAGTGGAAACTTTTGACAGTAATAAAGGAACTATTGATGATCAAAAGGTTATGCCTGGGCAAAAACCAGTACTTAACAGGCTCAGCACCTACACCTCAAGTAATCTAAAAAGTGGAAGTGGACAACCCCTTTCTATTCAATGGCAAAGCAAAACCGAAGCAGGGAACTGGATAGATATTGCAGGAGGAACGAATGAAATTTACACCATAAACACCCCTTTAACTCAAACATTACAATACAGGAGAAAAGTGACCTCTTTATACGTACCAGATAGCGAAAGTAACATTATTACCGTTCAGGTATCAACAGAACCCGCTATTGAAAACAACATAATTTCTTTCGATCCGTCTAACGTAGACCGTATTATTGGAACAACGCCTGCTGGAGGTGATGGTAACTATTTATACATCTGGGCTGCAGACGTTCACCCTGATGATTCTATCGGAGAAATGATTTATTGGGGAGCATCCACTGGCGGAGAAACTACCATGTCTGAATACATCAATCAACTTCCTATCACCAGTGACGAATACCATCTTACAAGATATGCTATTTCCGATGGAGTTTGGAACAGATCCAATACACTGATATACTCTGTCTCGGGAGGAATTATTCAGGGTAAAAAAGCAAATAATAACTTGTTTGCCACAGCATCACCTGCTAAAGAAGTAATAGCTACAGTGAACGAAAACAACCTGTTATTTTTCTTTAAAAACTACACTGGCAGCACTGCAGAAATACATCTTGTGAATTTCTTAAATGGAAGATCAGAGAAAATCATGAATGTACATATTAAGGATGATAAAGCAACAACAAGCTGGACATTCCCGACACAATACCTTCAAGGGATCTATGGATACAAAATTATTTTCAATGATGGTACCTTACAGTCAGGAAAAGTTATTAAAAAATAATACGATTAGCCTTTTACTTAAAAGCAACCGGACATCCGGTTGCTTTTTTTATGTCTCAACATTCTATCTGTTTTAAAAGAAAAACACTATTTTAGTTATCTATTAAAAAGAACACAGTATGAAAATAGCAATTCTCGGAGCGGGAAATATGGGTTTATCCTTTTCAAAATCTTTTTTAAAATATGAACTGATAAAGCCTGAAAACCTTCATTTAATTACAAGAAATCAATCCAAACTCTCCAAAATATCTGAAGAATTTCCCAAATCAAAAATCTCCATTTTTGAAGAAGTGCAGGAATTGGATGCGGATCTTATTATTATAGCCGTCAAACCTCAGGATTTTCAAAATGTTGCCGAAAATTTTCGTTTTACATTGAAAGAAAACCAAATGGTTTTATCCATCATGGCGGGTATGAAAATTTCAAAAATTCAAAAGTTATTGAATCATCCGCTCGTGGTAAGAGCGATGCCTAACTCCCCTACTCTTTTAGGAATGGGAATTACGGGATACACCGCAGCCGAAGGAATATCTTTCAGCCAGCTCATCAATATTGAAAGACTACTGAACAGCACCGGAAGATCGGTGTATTTAGAAAATGAAGATCTGCTGGATGGCGTTACAGCACTTTCCGGAAGCGGCCCTGCTTACTTTTATTATATTGTAGACGCCATGATAAAAGCCGGTGTAGAAATGGGAATTGATGAAAACCTTTCCAAACTTTTTGTTAAACAGACCATGCTGGGTGCTTTTCACCTGATCAATAATTCCGAAAAAAACCTGGAAGAACTTATAAAAGATGTGGCTTCAAAAGGCGGAACAACTGAAGCGGCCTTACGGACATTTGAAGAAAACAATCTCAAAGAAACCTTGAAAAAAGGAATTCTAAACGCTGAAAAACGTGCCAGAGAACTGAACGGATAACCATAAAAAAAGCAGGAAATTTCCTGCTTTTTATTTTCTTACCATCGGAATCTGCAAATTAACAGGCCGGTTTTCTTCAATATCAAAACCTCTTCCGTCTATATTTCTTGCACCCCAGAACATCATATCATTATAAAGATACATAAGATCATATTCTTTAAAAATATCGCCTTCCTTTAGTCCAAAAGGAACAAATGCTTTCTTAAAAATATCCTGAGAATGGCCCGTTTCCCATGTTTCAAAATTTTCTTTGGCCAGCGTATTTAAAATTCCAGTAAAAGCTTCATTAAGCGGAGTTACCTCATATGCTTTATCTGCCGTAAAATTAACCTTCTGAGCGCCTGCTGCAATAGGATGATCACCCTCCCACTCTGTGCTGCCTTTGATCAGCATTTTCACCAGCGGAATTTGCCCCAAAGCATCGGCATAATTAATTATTTCCAATTGAAACCCATCGTCCGGCAAAAAGGTAAATGCCCTTGTCAGATAAAATGGTTTTAAACTGCCGTCCGGATTTTTAAACGCACTGGGCCGAACTTCAACTGCAATACTTTTCCATTCACCTAATGCTTCTTTTTTAATTTCTTCTGAGAATAATCCTTTTTTATCCATCTTTAATTGTTTTTAGTATATCAAAAATAATGTATTTGTTTTATAATCTACGGTCGCATGAATGATAAAACATACTTCATTTTGGTTTTAAAAAATTCCTTCAAATCTTTTATAAATAACATTGATCTCTTTTATTGTATAGGGAACATTGCATTACCATTTGCTGATTGAGCGGAGGATATTTCTTCTTGCATTACATCCCAATGTTCCGCTATCTTTCCGTTTTCTATCCTGAAAATATCCACAGCTATCATATTTTTTCCGTTCCAGTTTTCATAACGGCCATGAATCATGACAATATCATCATTTTCAGTCATTATACCCGGTTCATAGGAAAAATCCGCAGGTAAAGAAGGTATAAATTGTTTCAAAACTTCTGTCCCGTTCGGAATTCCCGGATTATGCTGAATATAATTTTCAACAAAACAGGTATCAAAAGCTGAAATATCTCTTCTAATAAATACATCTGTAATTGCTTTCAGAACCAATTCTTTATTACTCATTTTTAATTGTTTTTGTTGAAACAAAATTATTACATTTGTCCCATAACTCATATTAGTTATTATTTTATCACCTAGTACATTTTTTTAGACTCATGGAAAATAAAAGGAAAAATAAAGATTTCAACCCCAATAATTGTCCGGTAACTCATTTTTACAATAAGGTAGGTGGAAAATGGAAAACCGTCATCTTGTATGGAATCAGTAAAAATGTCAACCGTTTCGGGATCCTGCAAAAAGCAATCCCCATGATTAGTAAGCAAATGCTCGTGAATCAATTGAGAGAACTGGAGGAAGATGGTATCATTGAAAGGAAAATTTACGTTGAAATTCCGCCCCGTGTTGAATATACTCTCACAGAATACGGAGAGTCATTCATGCCCATACTGTATACAATTCAGGATTGGGGAATTAATGACATGAGATTACAACATTAAAAGACAAAACGGGGATATTTATTTTCAAGGTATCTACAGATCATCCATCCCAAAAACACACCGAAAGTGTTCAGTATAATATCATCTACTTCAAAAATTCCCATTCTGGTAAAATACTGGAGTGCTTCTACGATGGTGATTGCAGAAATAAAGGAAAAAAGCAGTGATTTCAATTCTTTACACTGAGGAAAAATCCATCCCAGAAATCCAAACGGAATAAACATCACTATATTCCCGGCAACAATCATTATGATATCTTTCCAGGAAATACATCCTTTAATAAAATTAATGGTAGAGATGATAGGCGCTACCGTTAAAAGGTTATCCTCATACTGCGTTCTGCCCATTCCCAAAAACATGAGATACAGCAAAAATAAAGTATAAGGAATGATAATAATTTTATAAAATTTCTTTAACATCAATTGCAAATTTATTCATTTCAAAAACATTAAATTTGTGTGTTAAATAAATTTAATGAAATACGTTTTACTTACGCTCATTTCAGCGATGCTACTGTCCATTTCATGGCCAACTTATGGAGTTCCGTTCTTCATCTTTTTTGCCCTCGTTCCTCTTTTGATGATGGAACACGGCGTTTCTAAATTTTCAGCATACAAAAGAAAAAGCTGGGTTGTTTTCGGACTTTCCTATGTTTGTTTTGTAATCTGGAATATTGTAACGACCGGATGGCTGTATGGCTCAAAAAATCCTGATGGAAGCCATTCTATGATGGCCGTTGTATTTCCGGTACTGGTTAATTCCTTTCTCTATTCGCTGGTTTTTCAATGTTACCATTGGTATAAAAATGCTCAGGGAACGTATTGGGGACTGGGATTTTTAATTGCCATATGGATGAGTTTTGAAAAATTCCATCTGAACTGGGAATTTACCTGGCCATGGCTGAATTTAGGAAATGTATTTTCCGATTACCCAAAATTAATACAATGGTATGATACATTAGGGGCCACAGGAGGCAGTTTCTGGATCCTGCTGATCAACGTTTTAGTGTTTTATACAATACGGACCTGGGAAGCCGGAAGAAAAAGAAAAGACCTTATTTTAAACAGTTCCATTACAGGACTGTTAATTATACTTCCGATGATTATTTCATTGATTAAATACAATAATTTCAATGAAAAACCTATTGGACAGGTTAGTGTATTACTTCTTCAACCGAATCTTGATCCTTATGACGAAAAATATTCCAAAGACAGTCTTACGATAGAAAAAGATCTGCTTGCTCTTGCTGAAAAAAATTCAAAAGGAAAGATTGATTATTATATTGCCCCTGAAACTGCTCTTCCGGGAAGCGGCTCTATTTCTGAAACCGCTTTTGAAAAAAGCCTTCTTTTAAATAATGTTAAAGAATTTTTAACTCAGCACCCCGGTTCTGTATTTGCAACAGGAATTTCCTCCCACCGGTTTTATCTTAGCCAGAACAATCTTCCAAAAGAAGCTTACCAGCTTAATCCCGGACTTTGGGTAGAAAGGTATAATTCTTCCGTTCAAATTGTTCCTAATCAGAAAGTGGAGGTTTACCATAAAGGAAAATTGGTTCCCGGCGTTGAAATTTTCCCTTACATGAGTGTATTCAAACCTCTTTTAGGCGATGCTATGATTAATCTGGGCGGAACAGTGGCTTCCTTGGGAACCGATAAAGAAAGAGTCGCTTTTTCAAATCCTTACAATAAAGGAAAAATTGCTCCGATTATCTGTTATGAAAGTATCTACGGAGAATTTGTAACAGATTATGTAAAAAAAGGCGCTAATTTTCTTGCCATCATGACCAATGATTCATGGTGGGGCGTATCGGAAGGGCACAAACAGCTTCTTTCCTATGCTAAACTGAGAGCTATTGAAACCCGAAGAGAGATTGCCCGTGCTGCCAACAGCGGAATTTCTGCACATATCAATGCAAAAGGAGAAATTACAGAAGATACATTTTATGGGGATACAACGGCATTGTATGCCAAATTAAACCTTTATGACCAGCAGACTTTCTATGTAAGAACAGGTGATTTACTGACCCGAATTTCAATATTTGCCTTAGGTTTCTTACTGTTCTATTTTCTAATTAAAAAGGTTCAGAACAAACTGCAAAAGAAAAAATAATCCTGATAAGATAAATACTATAATTTCCCTTCTATAAAAGAAAGACGGGACTGATAAACAAAAGAAAAGCCAGCTGGACGTCTGGCTTTTCACATGGATAAAACAAATGATTCAATTATTTAATGATAAGTTTTTTGGTGGTTATTTTCTCTTTTATTTTTAATTGTAAGATATAGGTTCCTTTTGTCAGGTGAGAAGTATTGATGGATTGATCATTATTCAAAATAATATTCATTTTTTGGCCGTCTACAGAATACATTTCAGCCGACGAAACCTTTCCTCCTTTAATAAAGACTTTCTCAGAAGCCGGATTAGGATAGATGCTGAACTGTTCATCAATAGAAACATGTTGAGTTGCCAGTATACCTTCCGTGGAAGGATCAGAATATGTTTTTGAAGCATCAATAGAACGAACGCTCCAATAGACATCCTGAATGGATGGATTAAGCTCTAAAAACCATGAAGGAGTAGTCACTACATATTTAGCAATATCATGAGCTCCCGGAGTTGATCCCACTTTAATTTCATACCGCAACGCATTCACAGGAGTTTTGTCATCTGAAGCTCCGGTCCATGAAAAATTAAATCTGTTTCCGTTTTTTATAAGGCTAAGGTTTGCAGGAGGCACGGGCTTCAAATTGGCTTCGGCAGAAGCATTTTTGAAGATTTTAGTAAGTGAAGGCATATCCGGATCTGCCCAATCAAATCCGGACAGCAGAACATCAAGATGATGATCATTGTCAGAGTCAAGTAAATGTACAAAACCCGGACCTCCTAAAGTATACAAACCTGTAGGTATATTTTCAGTAAATGTTTGATTGGTGGAATCATAAATAAAAGATTTCACAACCGCATCGTTATTTTCATCATTCCCTGAAATCATAAAATCATAATATCCATCGTTGTTCAGATCCCCTACACTTACAGATGAATCTGAAATTGAAGGAATATTGAGCTGCTGAGCCGTAAGATGTCCGGCTCCGTTATTCATTAAAACAGCAAGGTATCCGTCATAATTAGAATCCTGAGCTGAAACAATTACATCCTGATAACCGTCACCATTGAAATCAGCAAATTCTATAGTACCGCTTGATAAAGGAATAAGTGTCTGAGAAAGGGTTAAATTACCTCCTTCATTCAAATACACCTTACATATCGGGTTACTGTTCTGATCAAAACCCAGAATCACCATATCAAGAAGATGATCATTATTAAGATCTACCATTTTAAAGCTGCTGTTCTGCGTTCCTTCCATCCAGCCTGCAAACTGCTGAAAACCATTTCCTGTATTCTGATAATAGTCCAGCTTATTCACAAAACCGGTCCCGTCATATTGGGTTCCGTTAAGCGCATAATCGAGTTTTCCGTCATGATTAAAATCAAAAACATCCATCGAACCATAAATCTTTCCCGGAAGGTCAGCCTCTTTTACAAAGCTGCTTCCTGTATTCCGGAACCGGTAATGTTTATAATTCACAATATCCATATAGCTTAATCCGGTAGAAATAATATCCGGCAGTCCATCGTTATTATAATCAATGAATTTTATATCTCCAAGATGCGTTGCATCAACGCCAAGATCTGCATAAGGAACCAGTGTTGTTCCATTATTTCTATAAACTTCATTAAAACTTGTATCTACATTTCCATCTCCGTCAGAATCTATCGCCCCATTCACTACAATATCCTGGAAACCGTCATTATCAATATCAGTGATATCACTGGCAGAATAGTAAAAATTTTTCATACCGGTCTGAATTTCAGTAAAATTCTGTGCTGCCATACCTATCGAAAGCATCGATAAAAGAATAGAGATCCTCTTCATATTATTTTTATTTAGATTAATTAAAAACAAAGATATAATATTAAGTTCTCCGTTCTGTAGAAAGGATATATGAATTTTATCAGTCTGAAAAAGCCCTATTTCTGGTGTTTCTTTCTATTTTCAATTTTAAAGTATTAATCAGGCAGTTATTTCGAAATATTTTGCAAAATATTTGTCTATCTAAAAAATTCTTCGTTATTTTGCACTCTCAAATATTATACAAATAAGAACATCGAGATATGTCAAGAATTTGCCAAATAACAGGAAAGCGTGCAATGGTTGGTAACAACGTTTCTCACGCTAATAACAAAACGAAGCGTCGTTTTGAAATTAACTTATTGGAGAAGAAGTTTTACCTTCCGGAGCAAGATAAGCACGTAACACTGAAAGTATCAGCTCATGGATTGAGAGTGATTAACAAGATTGGAATCGAAGAGGCTATAGAAAGAGCAACTAGAAACGGATTGATTAAAAAGAATTAAAACATGGCAAAAAAAGGAAATAGAGTTCAAGTGATCCTTGAATGCACAGAGCACAAAGAGAGCGGTATGCCAGGAATGTCTAGATACATTTCTACAAAAAATAAAAAGAACACTACAGAGAGATTAGAGCTTAAGAAGTTCAACTCTGTTCTTAAAAAGTACACTCTTCACAAAGAAATCAAGTAATTTATAAATATAATTTACCATGGCAAAGAAAGTAGTAGCAACCCTACAAAGCGGACAGTCAAAAAAAATGACTAAAGTTGTGAAAATGGTGAAGTCTTCTAAATCAGAAGCTTACGTTTTCGAAGAAAAAGTAATGAATGCAGACGAAGTGGATGCTTATTTGAAAAAATAAGCTGCGCTTTATTTACAATATAAAAAACTACTCATCTTTTGGGTAGTTTTTTTGTTATCTTTGTGATAAAGAGATCTATCACAACATCTTATATATATTCAAAATTCTAGTATGAGTTGGTTTAAAAACATTTTCAAAAAAGAAGAAAAGGAAACTTTAGATAAAGGGTTGGAAAAATCCAGCCAGGGTTTTTTCGAAAAAATGACTAAAGCCGTAGTCGGCAAAAGCAAAGTAGATGATGAAGTACTGGATGAACTGGAAGAAATACTTATCGCATCCGACGTTGGCGCATCAACCACCATCAAAATTATTGAACGAATTGAAGAACGTGTTGCCAGAGATAAATATATAAATGTAAGTGAACTGGATTCTATCCTTCGCGAAGAAATATCAAGACTTTTACTGGAAAATCCGCATGCAGGATCAGGAAATATTGATGAAACCAAAAAACCTTATGTGATCATGGTAGTCGGCGTCAATGGCGTTGGAAAAACTACCACTATCGGGAAATTAGCTCATCAGTTTAAATCTGAAGGCAGAAAAGTAGTTCTTGGAGCTGCAGACACCTTCAGAGCAGCAGCAGTCGATCAGTTAACGATCTGGAGCGAAAGAGTTGGTGTTCCTATTGTAAAGCAGGATATGGGCTCAGATCCAGCTTCTGTGGCTTTTGACACGGTACAAAGTGCTGTTGCTCAAAACGCGGATGTTGTGATCATAGATACTGCGGGAAGACTTCATAACAAGGTCAACCTGATGAACGAGCTTTCAAAAATGAAAAGAGTAATGCAGAAAGTTATTCCTGATGCACCTCATGAAATTCTACTTGTCCTTGACGGTTCTACAGGACAAAATGCCTTTGAACAGGCAAAACAATTCACCGCTGCCACTGAAGTAAATGCACTGGCAGTAACGAAGTTAGACGGAACAGCCAAAGGTGGTGTCGTTATCGGTATCTCCGATCAGTTCCAAATTCCGGTTAAGTATATTGGTGTAGGAGAAAAGATGCAGGATCTGCAATTGTTTAATGGTACGGAATTTGTAGACTCATTCTTCAAGAAAAGATGATTTCTATCATGTTTTTTGTTATGTTAACTCAACAAATTCACAATATTAACACTTAAAAAATTTGAAACTATGGGAATTTTAACTTGGATCATATTTGGTCTTATCGCAGGTGCAATTGCAAAACTTATTATGCCGGGAACTCAAGGTGGTGGCTGGTTAATGACGATTATCTTAGGAATTGTTGGAGCTTTCGTAGGTGGATTTATAGGCAGTACTTTAGGATGGGGAACTACAGACAGTTTCGATTTCAGAAGTATGCTTTTAGCAGTAGGAGGAGCACTGATTGTTCTTTGGGTATATGGAATGGCCACAAAGAAGAGCTAGTAGCATTACATACAAAATAAAATCCCGGATCTGAAATTCAGATCCGGGATTTTTGTATACAATATAATTTAGTTTATTCGATTTTTATCTGGTAAGGCATTTCCATTTTTACTTCAGACTTCAGTTTCTTGTCGGTAATCTGTTGTAAAATTTCATAGTTGGCTTTTCCGATCTTATTTTTAATAATCCTTGCAGAGATCCCGTCTTCATTAAGGTCCTGGAAAATCTGTTCAAACGGAGACATCTTTTTAGGATAAGAAGCTACGTTGTAAGATTTCAATCCTGCTTTCTGTGCTGCAAATTTCACCGCATCATTCAATGTTCCCAGTTCATCAACCAAACCGATCTGCTTGGCACGAGTACCGCTCCATACTCTACCGCCCCCTACACTGTCAATCTGCTCAAAAGTCTGTTTTCTGTTTTGAGTAACAAAATGCACAAATCTTTTGTAAGTACCTTCCACACTTCTTGTGATAAGACTTACCCCGTAAGGGCTCACCCCATTTAATGCAGAATAATACTGAGAGTTAGCATTTGTAGCAACAATGTCTGAACGAATTCCGTTTTTGTTGGCAATATCTTTATAATAAGGAATCACTCCGAAAACTCCGATTGACCCGGTAAGTGTATTAGGCTCTGAATAAATTTTATCTGCCGCCATAGCAATATAATATCCTCCTGACGCCGCATAGTCTCCGAAAGAAACCACTAAAGGTTTTTTCTTTTTCAACTGCTGAAGTTCAAATAGAATTTCATCCGAAGCATTCGCACTTCCTCCCGGAGAGTTTATTCTGAACACAACTGCTTTCACTTTATCATCATCCTGAAGGTCTTTAATGTATTTAATATACTTTTCAGAATTGATATCATTATATCCGTCTCCGTTATTAATTGATCCTGAAGCATACAATACCGCTACTTTTTCACCGGATTTATCATCATCGGAATAAGAACTGATATAATTGGCCAGAGAAATCTTATTAAGCTTCTCTTTTTCTTTTAAACTTAATTTAGCCTTGATGATCTCATCATATTGTGTCTTTTGAATCAGCTTGTCAGCAAGTTTATATTGTATTCCTAATTCAGGAATCATACCATATAAACTATCTACCACCGTTTTGAACTGAGTGGAATCAATCTTTCTTGAACCAGCCATTTTAGCAGAGGTATTCTTCCAAAGATCATTCAATAGTGTACTCAGCTGTTCTTTATTTTCCGGTGAAATATCATTTCTTAAAAAAGGTTCTACCGCAGATTTGAATTTTCCATGACGGATCACTTCGATACCAATCCCATATTTATCTGCAAAATCTTTAAAGAAAGTAACTTCAGTTGCAAGACCTTTCAATTCGATCATCCCTGATGGATTAAGATAGTACTGATCAGCAACAGATCCTAGATAATAAGCAGACTGTGAAACCGCATTTCCGTACGCATATACAAACTTTCCGCTTTTCTTAAAATCTTCAATCGCATTCCTTAAATCATCAATTTGGGTAACTCCGGCATTCAGATTATCCGTTTCAATACTAATTCCTTTAATATTATCATCAGTCTTGGCTTTATTGATAGCTTCTAATGCATCATAAAGCAGAATATTTTTATTTTGGTTATTAATATTAAATAAACCTACCTGTTCTTCCGTTGGGCTGTCTATAATATTCGTCTTTAAATTAATGGTAAGGATAGAATTCTTCTTTACCACCACAGATTTATCATTTCCCATCGCACTAAATACGAGCATCATAATGAAAAAGAAGAAAAACACGACAAAAAGTAGAACAATAGCTACTATATTTGCCAGGACATTTTTTAAAAAACTTTTCATAAAATCAATCAATTTTCCAATATGTCGCAACATAAGGTAGTTTTGTTACTGGGAAGTAACCTTGGAGATCAAAAAAAAAATATAGAACTTGCTGTACAGAAGATTAATGAAGGCGAGAATGAAATGTTAAAAATCAGTGAATTTTTAATGTCCGAACCAGTAGAATTTGTTAGTTCCAATATTTTTTGTAATATTGCACTAGTAATATTCACTCGTTATAGACCTATTCAACTGCTTGATTTCGTTAAAGGTATTGAAATTGAGATGGGAAGAATAAATGATTCAAAAGTCTCTGGAGGCTATGCTGACAGAATAATAGATATAGATATCATCAAGTATGACGAATTGAATTTCAAATCAAAAAGGTTAGAAATCCCTCATCATAAACATCTTTTTGAAAGGGAGTTTTCTAGTATATTATTAAAAGATTTTATTTAAATAAAACATAAAACATATCGTATGAAATTAGGTTTATTATTATTAGCCGTTCTTCCTATTGCAGCTTATGCTCAGGATAGCATCGCAGTAAGTTCCTCAAACGAGTACCCTAATACTTTTTCCTCAGGCTCTGCCAATGTAAAACCTTTTGACAATAAATCCAGAAGATTCAACGACTGGTCTATTTCTGTCGGTGGTGGTACAGCGTTTATGCTCCATTCTGATCTTACATCTTTACATAAAAAGATCAATTGGGGATATAACGCATACGTAAGTATTGATAAGCAGATCACTCATACTTTCGCATTAAGCGTAATGTATATGAGAGGTGAAACAAAACAAACAGCTCAACTGCCAGGAACTGCAGGCCAGTTGGCTGGTGTAGGTACTGCAACCACAAAGTTTAATCAGGTATCTTTAGTAGGAGATGTTAACTTTTCTAATTTATTAAGAAGGGTAGATAATCATTCTCCATTCAGATGGGCTTTCCATGGTTACGCAGGAATTGGTTTCCAGGGGTACAATACCTCTTTGCATGATAATAACGAATTCAGATGGAGCGAAACTCCTAAAAGAGTTCCTTTATTTATCCACCAGGACTTTGATATCAATTCCCTGTTTTATCAATTCGGTATGGGGGTAAAATATAATGTTTCAAGACTTATAGATGTTGAGGCAAGAACAATGTACCTTATAAGTGGAGACGACGAATTTGATGGTGGCGGATGGGCTGGCCCAGCTGATTACGATCCTGCATCAACCGTTTCAAAGTATAACATGATCAAAAAATCGAGATCAGACAATGCTTGGACAGTGAGCTTAGGAGTCTCTTTCAAATTAGGAAAACATTTATCTCATTTAGCTTGGCATGATCCACTTCAGGAAGCTTACTACAGAACCAGCGTTTTAGAAAATGCTACTACAGATTTTGTGGTTTGTGAAAAAGGTGATGCTGATAACGATGGTGTATGTGATGATTGGGACAGACAGCTTGATACTCCTGCTGGTGCAAGAGTAGACGGTGCTGGTGTTGCTTTGGATATGGATCTTGACGGAGTTATCGATCTATATGACAAATGTGTAACAGTTCCAGGGCCTGTAGAAAATAATGGCTGCCCAGTAAAATAACAAATAATCAAAACACAAATTGTTTTTCAAAAAAAACAATTCATTTATAATAAATACACGATGAAATTAAGTTCAGCAATCGTTGCATTAGCAATGGCTCTCCCTTCAGCCGCTTATGCACAAGATTCAACAGCAGTTTCAAACGGAAAATATCCAAACACATTTTCCTCAGGTTCTGCTAATGTTTCTCCATTTACCAACCAATCGAAGAGGTTCAACGACTGGTCTATTTCAGCAGGTGCTGGAGTACCACTTATGCAGTCAGCAGATTTAACCTCTATAAAGAATGGTAATGGTAAAAACCTTTTTGGATACTCTGCCTATGTAAGTATTGACAAAGCCATCACTCATGCTTTTGGTTTGAAATTACAATATGACAGAGGTGAAACCAGACAAGGTTGGTTCAACACAAAAGATGCTGCTCCCGATGCAACAGCAGTAGGGGCAAGAACTCAATACGATGCGATCTCATTATTAGGAGACATTAACTTCTCTAATCTTTTGAGAAGAGTTGATAACCACTCTCCTTTTAGATGGGCATTGCACGGATATGCAGGTATTGGTACCATTGCATACAGAGCTTACCAGAAAGATGCAACTGGTCAAAGAATGATGACTGAAGTTAAACCTTTCAAATTTGGATCTATGTTCGCACAGGCGGGTGCAGGTTTGAAATTTAAAGTAAACAGAAGAATCGATATCGAAGGTAGATTAATGTATGTCGTAACCGGTGATGATGAATTTGATGGAGGTGGTGCTAATTATAGTGCGATCAACCAACGTGAAGAGCAAGTATCTGATAACTTCTTCAACGCTACTTTAGGGGTTTCTTTAAAATTAGGAAAACACGAGTCTAACTTAATGTGGCATGATCCGCTTCAGGAAATCTATTATAAACTTGATGTTTTGGCTAACAAAAACCAGGATGTTGAAGTTTGTAAGAAAGGTGATGGTGACAATGATGGAGTATGTGACGATTGGGACAGACAGCTTGATACTCCTGCCGGTGCAAGAGTGGACGGTGCAGGTGTTGCCCTTGACACAGATCTTGATGGAGTAATTGACCTTAATGATAAGTGTGTAACGGTTCCGGGACCTGTTGAAAACAACGGTTGTCCTTATCCGAAAAAAGATAATCGTGAGACCGCTACTGAAGTAGAAAAAACCCTTAAAGATATCTATTTTAACTTCAATAAAGCTACGATCAGACCTGAATCTAACGATAAATTAGATCTGGCTGCTGAAATTATCAAGCAAAATGGGGGGAATTATTTATTGACAGGACATACCGATATCAAAGGAAGTGCTGCTTATAATTTAAGACTTTCCCAGGAAAGAGCTGCAGCAGTAGTTGTTGCTTTAGAAAACAGAGGAATCGATCAAAACGTACTTAAGTCAAAAGGAGTAGGCTCTGCAGAAGCGAGAGTTCCTGCCTCTGCTTCTGATGCTGAAAGATTAGCTGACAGAAAAGTTACGGTACGATTTATAGAAAATACTGATTGGAATTCTATACAGAAGAAAGACTATGAAGACGCTCCTGTAAAAAAACCAATCAAAAAAGTATCTTCAAAAAAGAAAAAATAATCTATTAATACTCGGGATAAACCGAAAACTATGTTTTTCGGTTTATCTATTTTATTTTTCATTACGAAATATTTTACTTACCTTTATATAATTTTCAGAATAATAGGTATAAAATATATCAATTTTATTGACTGCAATTTAGAGAACTAACGATGTAAAAATTGTTTTTTCAGCAGATAAATCATTTAAATTAACTAAAAAGAAAATAACACTATGAAATTAAGTTTAGCAATTGTTGCATTAGCATTAGCTGTACCTACAGCTAGTTATGCACAAGACTCAACAGCAGTTTCAAACGGAAAATATCCAAACACATTTTCCTCCGGTTCTGCCAATGTTTCCCCATTTACGAACCAATCAAAAAGATTCAATGATTGGGCTATTTCTGTTGGTGCCGGCGTGCCTTTAATGCAATCTGCAGATTTAACGTCTATAAAAAATGGTAATGGGAAAAATCTTTTTGGATATTCTGCCTATGTAAGTATTGACAAAGCCATCACTCATGCTTTTGGTTTAAAGTTACAATATGACAGAGGTGAAACCAGACAAGGTTGGTTCAATACAAAAGATGCTGCTCCCGATGCAACAGCAGTAGGGGCAAGAACTCAATACGATGCGATCTCATTATTAGGAGACATCAACTTCTCTAATCTTTTGAGAAGAGTTGATAACCACTCTCCTTTCAGATGGGCATTGCACGGGTATGCAGGTATTGGTACCATTGCATACAGAGCTTACCAGAAAGATGCAACTGGTCAAAGAATGATGACTGAAGTTAAACCTTTCAAATTTGGATCTATGTTCGCACAGGCGGGTGCAGGTTTGAAATTTAAGGTAAACAGAAGAATTGACATCGAAGGTAGATTAATGTATGTAATAACCGGTGATGATGAATTCGATGGAGGAGGTGCTAATTACAGTGCAATCAACCAACGTGAAGAGCAGGTATCTGATAATTTCTTCAACGCAACTTTAGGTATTTCTTTAAAATTAGGAAAACACGAATCTCACTTAATGTGGCATGATCCGCTTCAGGAGATCTATTACAAGCTGGATGTTTTGGCTAACAAAAACCAGGATATTGAAGTTTGTAAAAAAGGAGATGCCGATAACGACGGAGTATGTGACGATTGGGACAGACAGCTTGATACTCCTGCCGGTGCAAGAGTTGACGGTGCAGGTGTTGCCCTTGACACGGATCTTGATGGCGTAATTGACCTTTACGACAAGTGTGTAACAGTTCCGGGACCTGTTGAAAACAACGGTTGTCCTACTACTCCTACAGCAGGACCTGTAGTAGAAACGGAAACTAAATTAGAAGGTATTGAGTTTGATTTAAATTCTGATAGAATTTTACCATCAAATACTCCAATTCTAAACAACGCAGTAAACTATATCAACTCTTCAACTGGTTCTTACAGTGTGATTGGAGCAACAGATACAAGAGGTACTGATGCTTACAACCAAAAATTGTCTGAAAGAAGAGCGAATAACGTTAAGAATTATTTAATCAAAAGCGGAGTTCAGTCTACTAAGCTTAACGCTTTAGGAAGAGGTGAAAAAGACCTTAAATATCCTGAATGTGAACCAGCTACTAAATGTCCTGAATGGAAAAACAGAGCAAATAGAAGAGTTTACTTCGAAGCTAAATAATAAACTTTTAGTAAATTATATAAAAGTCACGCAAGGCGTGACTTTTTTTGTTGTAATACTTTCCTTATTTTTACCTCATGATTTCTCAACAGGATTTTCAAAAATTAAAATATGACACCCTAAAATATTTTTGGGGATATGATGATTTTAGAGATTCTCAGGAAGAAATCATCAATGCTGTCATCAACGAAAAAGACAGTTTGGTTCTCTTACCAACCGGTGCCGGAAAATCACTCTGCTACCAGCTTCCAGCTTTACTGAAAGAAGGAACCTGTCTTGTTATTTCTCCATTGCTGGCCCTGATGAAAGATCAGGTCAACCAGCTTAAATCCCGTGGAATAGAAGCCGAATATTTATCTTCCGAACTGGATGAATATGATGCAGAAACCATTTACAGCCGCTGTAAGGAAGGACTGACAAAACTTTTATATGTTTCTCCTGAAAGACTTACAAACAATCAATTCCTTCAAAATATTCAGGAAATACAATTGTCATTTATTGCGGTAGATGAAGCACACTGTATTTCGGAATGGGGACAGGATTTCCGTCCCAGCTATCAAAATATAAAAAATTTCAGAACAAATATTCCTGAAATTCCTTGTTTGGCGCTAACGGCAACTGCCACGCCAAAAGTATTGGAAGAGATTAAGAACAAACTGGAACTTAAAAGCCCAAACGTCTTCCAAAAAAGTTTTAAAAGAGATAATATTAAAATTTTCACAGAAGAAGTTTCTGATAAATTCCAGCGTATTTTTGATATTTTAAAACATACCAATGATTCGGGAATTGTTTATGTACGTACAAGAAAAGAAGCCGAGCTGCTGACTGAGTATTTACATAAAAACCAGCTGAAAAATGTTGATTACTTTCACGCAGGATTAACGACAAAAGAGAAAAATGCCAGACAAACGATCTGGAGCAACAGTGAAACGAATGTATTGATTTCTACCAATGCTTTTGGGATGGGAATTGATAAGGATAATGTTCGTTTTGTAATCCATTATTCTCCGGCTCCTTCCATTGAAAATTATTATCAGGAAATCGGAAGAGCAGGAAGAGATGGAAAAGACAGTTTTGCATTTATGCTTTGGAATAAGCAGGAGCTTTTGAATTTCGATCAGATCTTAAAAAATCAGATTCCTAATAAAGCAGAGTTTCTTAAAATTGTAAGCTACCTCTACTCTATTTTTCAGGTGGCGGAATTCGAATTGCCTGAAAAAGTATTCCAGTTGAACACGGTAGGAATACAAAACTTTACAAAGTTATCCAGAGCTAAAATTAATAATGTACTGAACTTCCTGCACAACCAGGAAATCATTTACTTTAACGACAACAAAAGCCTGTCTTCTTTACAGCTTTTAATGCATGCTGATGAGATTGATCAGCTGCCTCAAAAAGACGCCTATTTCATAGAGCTTATGCTTCGTACCATTTCCGGTATTACCACCCATAAGGTAATGTTCAGTGAACAACAGGCCAGTAATAAATTAGGAATCAGTATCGACCTGATTAAAGAACGTCTAAAGGAATTGCAGAAAAAAAATTATCTGGAATATGTGGATGGTGCTTTATCAAGTATAAAATTCTTAAAACCCAGAGACGAAAGAGTTGTTAATGCTGCTTACTGGAAATTGTTTGAACACATTCAGCGAAACAAGATCCAAAAGTGGGAAGAGATGAAATTTTATGTAGAAAATAAAGACTACTGCAAAATGAAATTAATTCTTTCTTATTTCGGAGAGAAGAATTCTAAAAACTGTGGCCAGTGTTCTGTTTGTGAGAAAAATAAACAATCCATTTTCGGGAAAAACATTTCTATGCAGATCATCAATTTATTATCCAAAAGAGCCTCAACGATTGAAGAATTGTCTGTTCAGCTGAGCTACCATTCCAAGGAGAACATTTTAGAAAATCTTATTTTTCTGTTAGATTCCGGAAAGGTAAGAATGGTGAATTTCAGAACGTATGCGCTGGCGTAGGTGTTTAGTGTTTAGTGTTTAGTGTTTAGTGTTTAGTGTTTAGTGTTTAGTGTTTAGTGTTTAGTGTTTAGTGTTTA
>NZ_JAWRXA010000533.1:0-258 GCF_046535275.1 Chryseobacterium sp. SIMBA_029 | reverse complement strand
CGTCCAGATTCAGTAAAGATAACAGATGGGGTGATTTTGGGGGAGTTGCTGCTGCTTGGAAAATTTCCGAAGAGGATTTCTTAAAAGGAAATAGCAGTATTTCAGATTTAAAATTAAGAGCGAGTGTAGGGAAGACAGGTCAACAAGATATTGGAATTTACAGATATGACTATTTCAAAACTTATAATGTTTCATCAACGCTTTACTATCAGTTTGGAAACCAGTTTTATGAAATTGCAAAAGCGAATGGATATAACC
>NZ_JAWRXA010000532.1:0-258 GCF_046535275.1 Chryseobacterium sp. SIMBA_029 | reverse complement strand
GCATTTTCATGATTCTGGATATTTTGACGCCCAATTCTTTCCATAAAATCAACGGCTGCTCCTAAAGCAATATTTCCTCCTACATTGGGAGTCCCTGCTTCATATTTAAAAGGAAGCCCTGCATAGGTTGTTCCATCAAAAGAACATGTTGCAATCATCTCTCCTCCTCCATGGAATGGAGGCAAAGCTTCCAATATTTCACGCTTTCCATATAAAATACCTGTTCCCATTGGAGCATACATTTTATGTCCTGAAAAA
>NZ_JAWRXA010000531.1:0-258 GCF_046535275.1 Chryseobacterium sp. SIMBA_029 | reverse complement strand
TCAGAGAGCGTACTCTCTATCTCTCCCAACTCTATTCTGTATCCCCGAATCTTCACCTGGAAATCTTTTCTGCCTAAGAATTCTATATTCCCATCAGGTAACCATCTTGCTAAATCTCCGGTATCATACATCTTATTACCCTTTTCAAATGGATTGTCTATAAACTTCTCCAACGTTAAATCAGGTCTTTTCAAATAGCCACGAGATAAGCCAGCTCCAGATACATATAATTTGCCACTAACCCCAACTGGTACTACC
>NZ_JAWRXA010000530.1:0-259 GCF_046535275.1 Chryseobacterium sp. SIMBA_029 | reverse complement strand
CCAAGGAAAGATCTTCCATCTCCCCCTCCGATATCATTGAATCCTGCAATTTTCTGCATGGTCTGTGCATTGGCAATTACGAGTCTACCACCAGGTGTATATTGTGAATCTCCTCCATCAGCAGCCTGCTTGGATACAAAATAGAATTTATCTCCATAGATTGTTCCAAATTGTGTAGTTGCTCCGAAAGCATGATTGTTATTTACATTGCTGTAAACGCGATTTGTGATCTGTCCGTTATTGTCAATAAAGTTAACAG
>NZ_JAWRXA010000529.1:0-259 GCF_046535275.1 Chryseobacterium sp. SIMBA_029 | reverse complement strand
GCTTTTTGTTGCTTGATAAACTCTATCAAACTCTCGGCTTTATCTGAGAAATCAAATTTTCGGGTGACATATTCATCGCCTTTATCTCTATAAAATACGGAACCATATCTTACTTCTGTATTTTTTAAATTGGTTTCTACTTTTCTTAAGACATCCAATAACTCAGATTGTAAGTAAGAAATTTCATCTCCCATAGAACCTGTTGCATCTACTACAAAAGCCAGATCCAATATCCTTTTTTCCAGACATGATTTATTCA
>NZ_JAWRXA010000528.1:0-259 GCF_046535275.1 Chryseobacterium sp. SIMBA_029 | reverse complement strand
ATAAAACGATCAGTCTAATTAACCATACCCTTAATGCACAACAGATCTGGAATGCCCGGATATTGAGGGAGATCACCTTTGAAGTCTGGCAAATTAATCCCTTTGAATCTCTGGTAGAAATCAATCACGAGAATTTTCTTAAAAGCATTGATATTATCACCAATTTTGATCTCGCAAAGAGAATAGAATATCAGAATTCGAGAGGAACGAAATTTGAGAATAGTATTTTTGAAATGCTTTTTCATGCAGTGAATCACTC
>NZ_JAWRXA010000527.1:0-259 GCF_046535275.1 Chryseobacterium sp. SIMBA_029 | reverse complement strand
AGGAACTCGTCACCGCCCCAGGTGTAGCGGGCTTCACTCCGCACGGAGTTTGACGAGAGCGCTGTGCTGGGCGTGGTCATTTCGCCTCCAAAAGATCGGGAGCGGACTCGATGAACTTGGAATGGTGGGTGACGGAGGCGAATTCGGGACGCGCCAGCAGCATCTTATGCACCGGAACGGTTGTTTTGACTCCCTCAACGTGCACGTTGTCGAGGGCTTCAAGGGCGGCGGCGATGGCGGCGTCGCGGTCAGCTGCGTG
>NZ_JAWRXA010000526.1:0-259 GCF_046535275.1 Chryseobacterium sp. SIMBA_029 | reverse complement strand
AACTTATGATACAGGACTATTCAATAAGCTGCCGGACATCTAATGCGACATGATGATAATCACTTAAAATCTTTAGAAAACTAGTCTTAGGAGCTTTTATAATGCTACATTTCGAAATGGCTATAACATTACCGGATATGTTTTTTTAATGAAGATAATAGCTCATAAACACTTTGTCTGTCTGTTAATACGTTTGAATGAGTTTTTTATCTTCTTCTTCTTCTTCTTCTTCTTCTTCTTTGGTATGACCTAGCTTTAC
>NZ_JAWRXA010000525.1:0-259 GCF_046535275.1 Chryseobacterium sp. SIMBA_029 | reverse complement strand
CGATAGTGTGCTGGCTGCCGGGTTCGGCGAGAACGTAGCCATCACGTCGGGACGATCACTTCACGATGGCCCCGTGGCCGAACACGCACTGGCTTTGATTCTGGCCGCCGTGCGACGGATGGACCAATTGATGGAATCGCAAAAGGCGTCACAGTGGAACGAGCCATACAACATTGCCCAATCCGCGCCTGACACCGAACGGCTCTATACGCTCGACGGCGCCAACGTCACCATCTGGGGCTTCGGCTCGATCGCAGGC
>NZ_JAWRXA010000524.1:0-259 GCF_046535275.1 Chryseobacterium sp. SIMBA_029 | reverse complement strand
CTACATCTAAGGCCTTTTTATCTTGGTCTATCAGTTTATATTTTAAAACTGAAGATTTTCCATCACTTAAATAAGAAGAAAGCATATCAAGGGTATAAGCATCTTTCTCTTTATTCCCAGGTACTCTGTACGCAAAAACATAGGCCGGTAATTGAATATTCTGGTCTATTTCCGTAACTTCTTTTTCCTGAACAATAGGATCCTCCTTAGGGAATTCTTTAGAAGTTACCATTCCTTTTGGAATACCTCCATAATACAG
>NZ_JAWRXA010000523.1:0-259 GCF_046535275.1 Chryseobacterium sp. SIMBA_029 | reverse complement strand
CGGTTTCCTGTGCCAAGGCCATCGCAATCCACACTCGCTGGCGCTGCCCGCCGGAAAGCTCGTCGACGTTTCGATCCGCGAGCTCAAAAGTGCCAGTGGCTTCGAGAGCGCGTTGCACAGCATGATCGTGAAGGGAGGAGTCCCCCGCGCTCCAACTGCGGAAGAAGCCTTGGTGCGGAAACCGACCCCGGCCCACGAGGTCGCGGACGGTGATGCCATCAGGAGCCGTAGGGTGCTGCGGGAGGAGGCCCAACACACG
>NZ_JAWRXA010000522.1:0-259 GCF_046535275.1 Chryseobacterium sp. SIMBA_029 | reverse complement strand
CGAGTGACGAGTCCTTCGAATTCTCACATGGCAAGATCCGTGACGTGCTGTATGCGCAGCTTAGTGGACTGCGGAAGCGCCGGTTACACGCCCAGGTTGCAGGCGTCATCTCCAATCTGCGGGCGAGTTCCAACGAGGACTGGGACGCATTGATCGGAGAGCACTTGTATCTGGCTGCCAAGTACTCAGATGCTTTTCCGTACCTCCTCAGGGCGGCTCGCAACGCGCAGGCCACGGGAGCTTCCACTGAGGCTGCAGC
>NZ_JAWRXA010000521.1:0-259 GCF_046535275.1 Chryseobacterium sp. SIMBA_029 | reverse complement strand
CATGGCTATTCCGTTTCCGCATCAAGTTAAACGCATAAGTCACAACATTAACATCAATGGGAGGAGTATATCCCATTTTCAGCATCAAGTGACAAATCCATTTAGGGCCACGCACATGACAAAACACGTCACATCGAGCGACATCCGGTCAGCTTTTTCCGCCGCCATGTCGGCCATGTATCGCAACGAGGTGCCGGCCTATGGCACGCTGATGGACCTCGTTGCCCGCGTCAATGCAGAGGCGCTCGCAAACGAGCCC
>NZ_JAWRXA010000520.1:0-259 GCF_046535275.1 Chryseobacterium sp. SIMBA_029 | reverse complement strand
CCTAATATCAATGCCTCACAGCTAATGAAACTTAACCTTGACTACAATGAGGTGACTTCTGAATTTACTTTAACCATTACCAATACTTCTGGTGGAACTGCAAATGAAACGCCTTTCTCTCCTGGTGTTTGGGCTGTTTCCAATTACAATGGCTCTCAACTGCTGAATAGCGCTCCGTTCTTTACTCCCAACTCTTTATCCAATCCTGAAATTACAGATATAGCCCAAATGGGAAATATTGATAAGATGAAAATAAAGC
>NZ_JAWRXA010000071.1:0-386 GCF_046535275.1 Chryseobacterium sp. SIMBA_029 | reverse complement strand
CGGAGCTGCTCTTTCTATAATATCGTAGTGTCCTAAAGTAATGGGATCAAATGACCCTGGGAAAACAGCAATTTTCATGTGGTACGAGTTATAATTTTGAGTTATAAATTTTAGACTATGAATTATGACTTTATTCAGTTTCTAATATCTAGTCTCTAATTTTAACGTCTATTATCTATTTTCTTTTATTTAAAGCTTTTTCAACTTCATTTCCGCAAAGATCCATAATGGAGATTCCATAATGTTTCGCCTGCTGGGGAAGGATACTTGCAGGAGAGAACCCTGGATTGGTATTCATTTCAAGCATATAAGGAATGCCATCCATCAAGATATATTCGCTTAGTGAAAAACCACTCATTCCAAGGGAATCGTAGGCTCTTTTAGTA
>NZ_JAWRXA010000519.1:0-259 GCF_046535275.1 Chryseobacterium sp. SIMBA_029 | reverse complement strand
ATCTGGACTTCTTTGCTTGAATCCGGTTCATGATTTACTTTTCCAAACTGTTCAGAAGTATTTAAAACGTTGCCGAATTTTGAATTGATCGTACTCATTTTGTATTGTTTTTAATTAACATTATAAAGGTACCTCTATTCAGAAAGCGACATATATCCCTAATGTCAGAATTAGTATCCCCAAATTCCTAAGACTGGATATTTTCCTTAATTCTGTATTCAGAGGGTGAAAGAGAAGTGTGTTTTTTGAAAAAACGACC
>NZ_JAWRXA010000518.1:0-259 GCF_046535275.1 Chryseobacterium sp. SIMBA_029 | reverse complement strand
ACAGCAAGCCTGCGTCTTCCTCTGCCTGGTTCATAGCGCTGGACCTTTATTGAAGGGGTTGCTCCGTGCCACGCTTGCCCATAACCAACACTTCACGCTCCCGTGCCTGGAACGACATGCGGGGAGATTCGATAAGGATCCCGGACCGCTTCATGACGCCATCAAACCGTCACGCACACGGCACCGCGCATTTCCCGCCCGTAGCGTTCCGGAGCAGTGACTCGCGCGCGACGGCTGTGCCCTGGCCCCGTGCGCCCAG
>NZ_JAWRXA010000517.1:0-259 GCF_046535275.1 Chryseobacterium sp. SIMBA_029 | reverse complement strand
ATACTTTCAACTATAAAAAATTATTTTATGAAAAAGACCTTTTTTAAAATGACAGTATGTGCAGCCGGAATTATGACAGCATTTACTCTTTCATCTTGCAACGATTCCGACAATAACATGATGGACACGTCTGCTCAAAGAACCATTACCTTTGAAAATGTTGTTACTCCTAAAGATTTTGTAGAAAGCGGAAGCTTTCAGGGAACAGGAACGGCACCTGTCATTAAGCCAGGTCAGTCGGTATCTATTAAGTTCAGTG
>NZ_JAWRXA010000516.1:0-259 GCF_046535275.1 Chryseobacterium sp. SIMBA_029 | reverse complement strand
AGACTTTCTGGTTTTATAATTTCCATACTCAACCTCAGGATCTATTGTCTTGTTCAGCTCCAGAATTTCTCTAACATCATCTATTTTTGCAGAATCAGAAATTGCGTTTAAACCTTTAATAGTCAGCGAGTCTTCTTCTGTTAGGTTTTTTTTAGCCTTTATACTATCCAGTATTTTCTGTGTCTCCGGGGATTTTAATTTTTGAAAAACATTTATTTTATTTACTTCTTTGTTTTCATTGGAATCATTAAAGTTAAGA
>NZ_JAWRXA010000515.1:0-259 GCF_046535275.1 Chryseobacterium sp. SIMBA_029 | reverse complement strand
CGATAAGTCCCGGTCAAATTCAAAACACACTAAACCGCCTTCGGTCGATTGGGATGCCGGCCTTCTGAAATCGGTCGGCATGTTCAAAACAGGTACTTCCTCTTTGAAGACATTTAACCAGTAATCTTCCTGCTTTTTCATTTCAGTCCGGGCAGATGCTTGCTTTTGCCATGCAGAATAATCCTTATACTGGATTTTCAGGGCGGGCAGTTCCTTTCCTTCATAAAGCTCGGCCAATTCGCGCGTCAGGATGCCCATC
>NZ_JAWRXA010000514.1:0-259 GCF_046535275.1 Chryseobacterium sp. SIMBA_029 | reverse complement strand
CGGCATCTCTTAACGGATTCGATACAAAAATTACCGGAACAACAGGAGATTACAGCAAAACTGCAGGTTCTCATGTAGCAGTAATCACTTCAGGTATTCCAAGAAAACCTGGAATGACCAGAGAAGAACTCATTGGTATCAATGCGGGTATCGTAAAAGAAGTTACTGAAAACTTAGTAAAACATTCTCCAGAAGTAATCATTATCGTGGTTTCTAACCCAATGGATACTATGGCTTATTTGGTTCATAAAACTTCAGG
>NZ_JAWRXA010000513.1:0-259 GCF_046535275.1 Chryseobacterium sp. SIMBA_029 | reverse complement strand
GCCATCGACCGGTTTCCTGCACCAGGAACATATCCCGCTCGACACCTTCCTGCAGACCCCGACCGGTAGCCTGTTCAAGGCCAGAAGCGCCAGCAGGCATTAGGCGCAGGCGAAGATCAAGTTTGAGCTACTGGTTGCGTCTTTCAGGCAGCGCACAGAGCTTGCCACAGCTCGGTATGCCGGGCAGCATATAGCGAAGGCAGCAGACCTTTCGGCGCGCCACGCATTCGCCGTTCTCCTCCACGTGCCGGATACAGCC
>NZ_JAWRXA010000512.1:0-259 GCF_046535275.1 Chryseobacterium sp. SIMBA_029 | reverse complement strand
AATGATCCCATGGTTGCCTGAATCACCTTTGGATTGTAAAAATCCACCGTATCTTCACTGCAAATAATTTGTTCTATTCCGAACCAATCTGCTAATCGAATAATGGTCCCTAAATTTCCCGGATCCTGAATACCATCCAAAACCAGCTGTATATTCTTATCTTCCCACGTTTCTTCCTCGGCCAGATAACACACGGCAACAGAATCTTTTGGGGTTTTCAGAAAACTGATTTTTTTTAACTCATTTTCAGAGATATGAG
>NZ_JAWRXA010000070.1:0-388 GCF_046535275.1 Chryseobacterium sp. SIMBA_029 | reverse complement strand
AGTCCATAGGAACTGGTAAAACGGCCAAAATGCTGATAAAATCGTTATCATATCTCTTAAAGATTTTAGGCAAAAATAGAACTTTTTTCCTGTTTACACAAAAGATAGAGACTCTATTTTCTAATTTATTTTAATTTTAAACTAATTAGTGGGCAAGATTGGCAAAGAAATCGTTTCCTTTATCATCGGTAATGATGAATGCAGGGAAGTCTTTTACCTCAATTTTTCTTACGGCTTCCATTCCTAATTCCGGGAAATCTACTACATCTACAGACACTATATTGTCTTTCGCAAGAATGGCAGCCGGTCCTCCGATTGATCCAAGGTAGAAACCTCCGTATTTATTGCAAGCATCAGCAACGTCTTTGCTTCTGTTTCCTTTCGCCAG
>NZ_JAWRXA010000511.1:0-260 GCF_046535275.1 Chryseobacterium sp. SIMBA_029 | reverse complement strand
ACGCGTAGCCGCGACCAGCTTCATCGGATCAGAAGAACCTGCCGGGGGAATGTAGACCGCAACTGACTCCGCGAACTTCAAGACCATTCCCGTGGTGGTTTCCTTGCCACCGGCAAACACTGCCGAATCGTCCTGGAGTATGAGCTTGTCGCCTGCGGACTTCGGTGTTCCTTCAAAGGAGAAGTCGAGGCGGCCCACCACCAGTGCACCACCATCAGCGGTACGGAGCACCACGGTCTGGTTGGTGACCGGAGTGTGCG
>NZ_JAWRXA010000510.1:0-260 GCF_046535275.1 Chryseobacterium sp. SIMBA_029 | reverse complement strand
GCGTAAAGCAGGCCGGGAAGAGCCGCGCCCTCCAGGGTTGCGAGGGCTTCTTCGAAGGGGTCCCATGTGGGGTTGGCATAACGTCCGTAACCGCGATCACCGTCACCCAGCTGCCCAGTGCCGAAGTATGTGGAGGACAGGACGATCGGCGGGTTCACCGGTTCATCGTGGGAACGTTCCGGCCGCCCAGCCGCAACCACAACGGTTTCCGGGGACAGTTCGGGGGCTTGCTGCTCGGAGAGGCTCATGTTGCCAGCGTA
>NZ_JAWRXA010000509.1:0-260 GCF_046535275.1 Chryseobacterium sp. SIMBA_029 | reverse complement strand
ATTCGCCTAGGCGGATTAGGGAAAGCATGGTGCGGTAGCCATCAACGACGTGGAACCGAGTCAACCCGTAGGTATCTATCAGCGAGGTTGTGATGGCGGCATGGTGTGTCAGAACAGGGTTATCGAATAGGACGAAACGGTAACCGGAGAGCAGGGACCTGAGCGCATCCTGGCTGCGCTCAGGAAGCACTGATCTTTTGGGATGGATAAGGACCATTTCCTCAACCCCCACTGCCGCTGTTTGGAATGGGTACTCGGAG
>NZ_JAWRXA010000508.1:0-260 GCF_046535275.1 Chryseobacterium sp. SIMBA_029 | reverse complement strand
ACGGACGATTTGCTCGTCACTGGCGCCGGGTCGTTTTTGTCCGACGATGCCGTACATTTCCGTGCCGTGGACGGCGGGGGCTCCCTCGACGGGGCCGACGGCGATCAGGTGTGCGTTTCCGCCGGCCGCGGCGTGGGCGAGTGCTCCGCGGGCCTGGGGCAGTGTGAAGGAGAAGTCGGTGAGCAAGGCTCCACGGACCTGGACGGAGGTGCGCCCGTCAACGTTGTAGGCGGCGATGATCTTTCGGGCGCGGCTGCGTG
>NZ_JAWRXA010000507.1:0-260 GCF_046535275.1 Chryseobacterium sp. SIMBA_029 | reverse complement strand
CCGGCGAGTAAATGCAGGTTCATGACTTCACCCCCTGGTCAGAGAATCCGTGTCGTAAATTAGCACGACAAAATCAGCAAATAATTCGTCTTTGCACATCGTTATGCGCAATTACAATTCGTCACAAAAACCGCCATTTAATTAGCGCTGGCAGGCGATTTTTTATCGATTTTTTCGCATCCGCCGTGCACTACGATGTGATGCACCGCAGGCGCGCATGGCGCGCCCGGGAACAGGTTTTTTCCTCCGTCAGAATAAGG
>NZ_JAWRXA010000506.1:0-260 GCF_046535275.1 Chryseobacterium sp. SIMBA_029 | reverse complement strand
ATGGAATTTGGCAAATGATGCAGACGCCTACATGCAGTGAGATGATTGGTTTTCAGGAAAGTCAGTGGAAAAAGCACCATACTACAGTACGTTTCGATAGTGCTCAAGTTGGGAATAAAGATATGTACTTGGCATTGACAAAAAATTCAATGTTGGCATGCAAAGAGGGAGGAATTTTACTTCCTTTTATCAGTCGTACTTCAGCAATGAATGCAGCGGCAAATATTGCTAATAATAACAGAATAGACATGGCCGTGAAT
>NZ_JAWRXA010000505.1:0-260 GCF_046535275.1 Chryseobacterium sp. SIMBA_029 | reverse complement strand
ACTATTGAAGAGCTAACCAAAACGGTTCTTAGCAATATTAACGAACGCAAAAATGAAATTAACGGCTGTGCTGTTGACTACATGCATGCTTTTGGCTACCTAGCCTACTCTTACATGTTTGCGCTAATGGTCGAAGCTGCCAATGGTCAAGAAGGCGAGTTCTATACTAACAAAGCTAAGCTTGCTGACTATTTCGTTGGTCGTGTCCTACCACGTATCAGTGCTCACGCACAGATGGTTAAAGCTGGTAGTGATCCAAT
>NZ_JAWRXA010000504.1:0-260 GCF_046535275.1 Chryseobacterium sp. SIMBA_029 | reverse complement strand
CGGCGATCTGCGCTTCGGCACTCGATATCGCGGCCTTGGCGACGCCGATCTGGCCGTTCGATTGATCGAGGGCAATCTGGTAGTCGCGTGGATCGATCTTGACGATGACGGCACCGGCATCGACATGCTGGTTGTCGGAGACGGGAACATCGGCAACATAGCCTGAAATCTTGGCTGCGACCGAGAAACTGCGCGCATCGATGAAGGCGTCATCGGTGCTCTCATAGGGATGGAAATAGACCAGCCAGACGAAGTAGCCG
>NZ_JAWRXA010000503.1:0-260 GCF_046535275.1 Chryseobacterium sp. SIMBA_029 | reverse complement strand
CCTGCGGCTGCGCCGTGCTGTTCATGACATCATAAGTGTCATGGAAATATTCCACGCCATAGTTCGATGAGACCGAGACATCGCCGAGATCGAATTTCGAGGTGTTCGAGACGTCGAAACCGATACCGGTATCGGTGATCTCGCGTCCGGCCGCAGTTCCTCCACCAGTCGCGTTTGTATCATACGTCATCTTCAGACGATTGTAATAGAAACCGGTCTTGAAATCGATGAGATCGTTGTCGCCGGGCTTGTATTCGTAG
>NZ_JAWRXA010000502.1:0-260 GCF_046535275.1 Chryseobacterium sp. SIMBA_029 | reverse complement strand
AGACCTTATCACCGGTAAGCCTAAAGAAATTATGGTAGGCTATAAGGAGATTGCACGTGCATTAGACAAGTCTATCATCAGAATTGAAGATGCTGTAATGGAAACTCTTTCTCTTACTCCACCGGAATTGGCGGCTGATATCTATAAAACAGGTATTTATCTTGCAGGAGGAGGAGCGTTGCTAAGAGGTCTTGCAGACAGAATTCACAAAAAGACAGGTCTTCCTGTGTTTGTAGCGGAAGATCCGTTGAGAGCCGTAG
>NZ_JAWRXA010000501.1:0-260 GCF_046535275.1 Chryseobacterium sp. SIMBA_029 | reverse complement strand
CGGGATGCTTCTGGGCGTAGGACTTCAGCTCCGGCACGGTTGTCACCCCGAGAGGGGAACTCGCCATTATCAGCAAAGGTTGGTCGATCAGCAGCGAAACCGGGGTCAGATTTTTGTCGAGGTTGTATGAGACTTTCTGGCGGAACGCGGCCGTAAAGCCCAGCGAGGAGGTGCTGTGCAGGAGTGTGTAGCCGTCCGGCGCAGCCTGCGCCACAGCTTCAGCGCCGATGTTGCCATTGGCGCCTGGACGATTCTCCACC
>NZ_JAWRXA010000500.1:0-260 GCF_046535275.1 Chryseobacterium sp. SIMBA_029 | reverse complement strand
GCGGCGTCATCCCCGAGATCGCTTCACGGGCCCATCTGGATGCTTTTGTGCCGACGCTCCAAGAGTCGTTGCACGAGGCCGGGGTCACGTTGGACGACATCGACGCCATCGCCGTGACATCGGGGCCCGGCCTCGCAGGTGCCCTCATGGTGGGTGTCTGTGCTGCCAAGGCGCTCGCGGTGGCAACCGGAAAGCCGCTCTACGCGATCAACCATCTGGTGGCGCACGTTGGTGTTGGGCTGCTCGACGGAAAGTCGTCC
>NZ_JAWRXA010000499.1:0-260 GCF_046535275.1 Chryseobacterium sp. SIMBA_029 | reverse complement strand
ATGCACGAGCTTTGGGCTCGGACGAACGCCGCACTGCCGGACGTTAGCAACCCGCCTTGCGTTGCCGACCGAACGCGATGCGCATGTCCAGGACCGACCAGGCGGCCGACGTTCAGTCAACACGCCCGCTGGTGTTTTTAAGCATTTCTTAAGTATGTCGGCCTAGGCTGGAATCGTCGTGGCAGGGAATAGATACGTGGTACTTGCATAAACGCCGCACCACGCTAGTCATTTTCACGTCGCCAGGAGCGATGCTATGC
>NZ_JAWRXA010000498.1:0-260 GCF_046535275.1 Chryseobacterium sp. SIMBA_029 | reverse complement strand
GATATGGCCCAGCACCATCGGCATCGTTTCCGGAGACACCGAGCCCTTCTCAAGCAGATGAGTCAGCGCTCGAATGCGATGCCGATATCCCTTCGTCAGACGAGGACTATCGCCATCGACAAGTAATCCGTGCACCTTTAGTCGATTTGGCTTCGTAGCGAGCTTTTCCTTTCTTTCCGAAAGTTTCCATCCACCTGCCTCAATCGTTTGACGAACAAAAGCCTTCAGATCGTCAGGCGGTTGACCGCGCCCCGAAAGGA
>NZ_JAWRXA010000497.1:0-260 GCF_046535275.1 Chryseobacterium sp. SIMBA_029 | reverse complement strand
CATGTCGTACTTAATCGCCATCATAGCTACAAGTGACGTTGCCGTGTCGTACCACACAAGGATTTGAACATCTCTCCCTTGCTGGCTATCTAGCACCGAAATCATCTTCACGCTCCCGGTGTTGGTTCTGGACGGGTACGTCTCCGTCAGTGGTTTGTACGATTTTTCAATTGCTGTTTTCGCTGTCCAAAAATGGAGGGCGACGGGGTCGCCCTTTATGATGTCCCCCGTCGCTTTTTGTCGGACGATAATGTCATCGG
>NZ_JAWRXA010000496.1:0-260 GCF_046535275.1 Chryseobacterium sp. SIMBA_029 | reverse complement strand
ATGACCTCTGCCATGACAAGGCTCGACGTCGGGTCCAGGCTAAAGCGGGAACTCTGCCGATAGCTGGCCTCCCGGTACGCAATCACCTGGTCTGGAACCAACTCCAACCGGGCCCGCTCCCCCAGCCGAACGTTCATCCGCTGCTCGGCAAACGAGCCCGGAGTCCGATATATCTTCGTGGCCGACTGCGTGGTCAGGAGCAGGTCCGCCCCGTCCTCGACGTCCACATCAATCAGGAACAGATCGGCCCCCAAATAGGC
>NZ_JAWRXA010000495.1:0-260 GCF_046535275.1 Chryseobacterium sp. SIMBA_029 | reverse complement strand
ACACAGATTCGGCAACTGTGAACACCGGCGCATGATCCTTCGTGGCATGCTGGATGCCGAGCTCGTCGAGAAAGGCAAAAAGCTCGTCGCGGGTCTTCGGCTTCGTATCGGTCATTGCGCCATCCATCTCACAAAAATTGCGGGCAGGCGCTTTGATTAAGTCCGGGCCTCAGCTTTTGCAATGCGCGCGATCGACGCTTTCGCCCGGATTTGCGGCATTTTCGGAAGTTTTTCCAAAGGCTTACAATTTTTCTTCGCCT
>NZ_JAWRXA010000494.1:0-260 GCF_046535275.1 Chryseobacterium sp. SIMBA_029 | reverse complement strand
CCTGAAAGCGGAAATGCGTTATGTAGAAAGCCGCCGTTACCGCCACGTCGCCGGTCATGATGACCGGATAATAGCTCGTCGATTTCATTTCATTGCTCCTTTTCAATTTGCATACAGTTTGTATGTTTTTTCGTTTAACATACATGCGGTGTGTATGTAAATAGGCGATATGACCAGGACCAATCGCGAACGAACCGAACAGACGCAGCAGGCACTGATCGCGGCTGCGCGCCGCCTCTTTGTCGACAAAGGCTATGCCG
>NZ_JAWRXA010000015.1:0-114155 GCF_046535275.1 Chryseobacterium sp. SIMBA_029 | reverse complement strand
ACGCTTGACATACTGGGTTTCTAAATGTTCTTCCATAACGATTCTTTTTTTGTGTATCGATATTTCAGGACTAGACAAGCTTAATATAAAAAAGCTCCGAAAGATATTCTTTCGGAGCTTTTTTTATGTATTGTTCTTTAATTATCATTGTCATCCAGAAGATGGCCAAAATAATCTTTCTTTGTTTGTAAATATCCTTTGCTATTCTCATTAGCCGGAATCTGCAGTGGAATCCTTGAATTCAGATGAATATTGCTTTCTACGACGTATTTTACCTTTTCAGGGTTGTTCGTCAATAGATTGACATCTTTTACATCCAGCAGGTTCAAAATTTCAATAGCCACTCCAAAGTTTCTGTCATCTGCAGGAAGACCTAGTTCAAGATTGGCCTGTACAGTATCAAGTCCCTTTTCCTGTAAAGAGTATGCTTTTAGTTTATTGATAATCCCTATATTTCTTCCTTCCTGACGAAGATAGACGATAATGCCTCCGTTTTCATGGATATATTTCATTGCGGCATCAAGTTGCTGTCCGCATTCACATTTTTTTGAATGGAAAACTTCTCCGGTAATACATTCTGAGTGGAAGCGTACATTCACAGGTTTTGAAAAATCTGTATTTTCTGCTATTATGGCCATGTGAGGCATCCAGTCATTGGCATCTTCAGAGAGAGCAATCATTCGGAAATTGCCGTGTTCTGTAGGAACATTGGATTCCGCCTGAATTTTAATCATTAATAGTGCAATTAGTTTTAGTTTCCTTTTAAAGAATCTTCAATAACAGAGATGTTGGTCTTTAGACGAACCAGATACCTGTTGAGTACCTCATCATCATCTTTATCGAGACGTTGTCTTAATTTTTGGATTTTTTTATAAGATTTTTCGAAGCTCTTAATAGCTCTGTTTTTTCCTGGTGAATTGTTGGCGTCGATTGCATATAAATAGTTCTGCAGGCTGTATTTCAGGCTGGTGATCTCCTCATTTACTTCGACATTTTTAAACTTGGGAAAAGTTGAGATAAGATTTGATATTTCAGAAGCATTTACATTTTCTTTGATATTAATATCAAAGCCCTTCTTTTTATCTCTACCTGAATCTGAACCCTTCGTTTCGCTGTAAAAATTATTGGACAACGGGGAAAGGTTAAGCTTTTCCGTTGCGCAGGAAGCAGTTATTATTAATAGTACTCCAAAAAAAAATTGTTTTTTCATTTCTGTTGCCCCTTTTGATAAAGGATTGGGTTAAGACTCTCATCGTTATACATCTTCATTTGTCTGTATACCTTCATCTTAACATTACCGTTCTCAATATCAGCAAGCAACTGATCTATAGAAGTTGAAAGATCCTCTTTCTGAGTAAGAAGCACGTCCAGTTTTGCCTGGCAATTCGTTCGGTGCTCTTCAGAAGCGGACTCTCTATTAGCTTCTAATGACATATGATAAACCTTTAATGCGAGAATGGATAGTCTGTCTACTGCCCAAGCGGGAGTTTCAGTATTTATCTTTGCATCAGGGTTCGGAGTTATATTTTCAAACTTTGTAAGAAACCAACTATCAATAAATTCCACTAAATCAGTTCTTTTCTGATTAGAGGCATCAATTGTTCTCTTCAGTTGAAGAGCTTCGGTCGGATCTATATTCTCATCTCTAATTATATCTTCCAAATGCCATTGAACGGTATCAATCCAGTTCTTTGCATACAAAATCCGTTCCAAACTGTCTTTTTCGAAAGGGTTATTAACTAGAGCGTTAACATCATCAAACACGTGATAGTCTTCAATAGATTGATTGAAGACTTTCCATGCAGTCTCAGTGAAATTCATTAATTCTGTAGAATTTAGTTGCTAGGCGTATTATTATTCGTTGAAGATGGATTCTTTTCAGAGTCCGGCTTATCTTCTTCTTTTACGGCATCTTTAAATTCTTTAATACCAGAACCTACTCCTCTCATTAATTCCGGAATTTTTTTTCCTCCGAAAAGCAAAACAAGAAGTATTGCAACAATTAGGATGTGCTGCCATGATAAGGATAATATTGTTAATGTTTCCATTTCTAAATTTTTTACAAAGTTAGCTTTTTTTAATATGCAATCCAACCTAATGGATCGACTGGATTACTTCCTTTCCATACTTGGAAATCAAGCGTATAGGAACCATCGAAATCCTGTGCTATAGTCCCTACAGGAGTGCCTGATGAAACTTGTTGCCCTTTGGAAACACTTACATTTCCTAAGTTGGAATAAATGGTAAAGTACTCTCCATGTTTTACAATTACAGTCTTTGTTCCGTCATTGTTTGCCAATACTGAAGAAACGGTTCCCGGGAATACCGATTTTGCACGGGTTCCGGAGGGAACTGAAATTTTGATCCCGTTATTTTCTTCAACAATATTCTTGAGTATAGGGTGTGGCTGTCTTCCAAAACGGTGGGTAATCTGTCCTGCTCTGTCTGCCGGATAGCCTAATCGGCCTCTACTTTCTGCAAAATTATTTCCTGCCGGAGTGGTTACTCCATAACTGGTCATAGCTTTAGATTCTGCCGCCTTTTTGTCTTCGTCTTTTCTTTTTTCAAGTGCTGCTTCTGCGGCTCTTGCGGCGATTAGCTTATTCGCTGCTTCTCTAGCTTTAGCGTTGGCTTCTTCAGAGGCTTTTGTTGCGGCGACTTTTCGGGCAGCATCTTTCGCATTAGCTTCAGCTCTGGCGGCTTCTTCAGTACGTTTTCTTTCTTCTTCAGCTCTTTTAGCGGCTAATTCTGTTGCTTTTTTAGATTCTGCTTCTGCTATTTTTCTTTCTCTTTCCAAGGCTTCCGCTCTGGCTTTGGCTTCGGCTTCAATTCTTGCCTTTTCTCTTTCTGCAGCAATTTTTGCAAGACGGATTTTTTCCGCTTCCGCTTTTCTTCTGGCTTCTTCTTCCGCTTTGGCTATTCTTATTTCTTCCGCAATAATGGCTCTGATCTGGCCTTCAAGAACTTTAGACTGAGTTTGTTTCTGTTTAAGCTCTACCGTCAGTTTAGATTCATTTTTCTTGAATTCTGTAACCAGCTGTTCCTTCTGTGCTTTTTCAGCATTGATGGTGGTTAAGTCTTTTTGTTGATTAACTAAAAGATTTTCTTTGTCTTTTATTGAATTCTGCCTTTGCGTAATGGTCTTTTTGATTTGATTCGCAGCATCTGTGATTTCGGCTGCTTTTTTATCCTGGAAATCGGAATATTGTTTCAGGTATTGAACCCTTCTTATTCCTTCTCCAAGGTTTTTGGCAGAAAGAATAAAGGTTACTTTATTTTGTACACCTTTGTTTTTATAGGCTTTTACTAAAACTTCGGCATAGTTTTTCCTCAGAACACCGAGTTCCTTATTTTGCCTGTTGATCTCCAGTTGACGAAGATAAATATCGTCTTCAATAAATCTTTTTTCTTTTTGAGTATTGTTGTAAACCTTTTCTCTTAAGACCAGTTTTTTATTGACATTCATAAGATAGCCTACGGAAAGCTTGGATTCGCTTCTTGTTTTAGCTAAATCTGAATTTATTTGTGCAATTTGTTTTTTAAGATCGGCATTCTGCTTCTGCAATTGTTCTTTATTTTGCTGCCCCTGGTGCAGACCAAAGAACAAAATACCTATTAAAAAGCTAAATTTTTTAATCATTTAATCTCTATTTTCTTATAACTGGAAGGTACAGAATATGCTGTTTCCATCCTCGAAAAGTCAAATTTCGTATTTTCCATTAAAATTTGGCTAGATTTTGAGCCTTTTATAATTATTTTAACATTTTTTGGAAGACGTATTCCATTATATTCATCCCAATTGCTGTATGATATTTCTAATTCATCGGGAGATAGTACATCTTTTAAATTGACACTTAACAGGTCGTAATTGGTATCATATTGTAAAACGATTTTATACTCTCTCGTTTTTTCATTGGTGACAATTTTCTGGTTTACTTTTGAGGCCATTTTAAAGCCCTGAGCATTCTGGGTAAGATTGAACTGAGAATCGCTGATTTTTACAAAAGTTCGCCCCAGTAATATTTTTTCCAGTGATTTATAATCAATAAAATTAACATTTAGCAGGTGATTAAGATAATCAAAGTCTGAATCAATATAGGTTTTACTTGTTTTATCCTGGCCTTTAATTCCTTCCGGAGTAGCAATACCTTTCGCTACCGTAAAAAAGAATGCCTGAAGATTCATCCATACTTTTTTATCATTTTCAATATAAATAGTTGCATCAAGGGTAGGAATGAAATTTCCTGTCTCTACATTTATTTTGCTGCTGATTTTTATCTGCTCAAATTTAGGCGGAATAATCACATGCTCAAAGAAAGCGAATTTATCACTTACAGGTTCATTGACATCTTTTGGATCTCTGTTGTCCCCAACAACAGTAGTAGTGCTGTCTTGCGGAGTGCCTGTTTTATTTCTGGCCGCATTACGGGTTTTACAAGACGTTACAACGAGAAGTAATAGTAGTACGGATATCCAATTTTTCATGTATTAATCTTTTCAATTACAAATACTTTGCAATATTAACGCCAAACCACACAAAATATATTGTGTGGCCTAGACATATCTTTATTTATGTTAAATAATTTCTAACTTTATTTGGATAAAAAATCCAATACGGAAAAATCTCCTAAAGAAATTTCTCTTGCTACTCCGAAATACTGGGCGGAATTACCGATCATTGAGTTGGAAAGATTTCCATGGTTGATCTTTGTGTTTTCCTGAATCAATGAGTTTTCAATATTGGAATTAACGATAACTGTATTATTTCCCAATGAAACTCCAGGACCTACTTTTGAATTGGAAATCCTTACATTTTCTCCAATGAAACAAGGTTGGATAATTAAAGAATTTTCAATCACCGCAGAAGCAGGGAAATTCTTCATGTTTTCTCTTTCGTATTCAAGGATTTTGCTGTTGGTTTCTACGGTTGCGTTTTTATTACCGCAGTCCATCCAGTCATTTACTTTTCCTAAAGTGAATTTGGCTCCTTTCGCTCTCAGGTTTTCCAGTGCAGTTGTTAATTGATATTCGCCGCCATTTTTAATATCATTATCCATGATATAATTAATTTCGCTCATCAATTTCTCAGCACTGTTGAAATAATATATCCCAATAATTGCTAAGTCCGAAACATATGTTTGTGGTTTTTCTACAAAATCTGTGATAAAACCATAATTATCTAATTTTACGACTCCAAAGGCAGAAGGATCTTCCACACTTTTTACCCATATCACTCCATCTGAATTTTTATCCAGCTGGAAATCTGCACGGAAAAGGGTATCTGCAAAAGCAATGACCACGTCTCCCTGCATAGAAGCTTCAGCACATTTTATGGCATGAGCGGTACCCAGCGGATCTGTTTGGTAATATATACTTCCTTTTGCTCCTAATTTTTCGGCAATAAGAAGCAGGGATTTTTCAATCTCCGGTCCAAAATCCCCAATGATAAAGGCTACTTCTTCAATTTTTTCTCCGGCTACTTTAGCGATGTCTTCCACCAATCTCTGTACGATAGGTTTTCCTGCAATAGGAATAAGAGGTTTTGGAACGGTGAGTGTATGTGGACGTAATCTGGAACCACGTCCAGCCATAGGAACAATAATTTTCATAAATGATATGAGGATGTTTTATTTGTTAGTTTTAATTTTCTTAGGTTAAAGATAGTAATTAAAACCATGCTTGTCGGTAATATTTATCATCTTTAGTCTGTGTTTATATATTAGGAATTCACTGCATCAAATTAGAGGCCAGTTTTAATTCTTTCTGATTTTTGATAAGATCATATCCTTTTCTGTATAGAGCAATATTCCTGTATAGATAAGGAACAGAATATTGCCGATCCAGAAATTATAGTTGAATATACCTGAAATAATATAAGTGAATATTCCCAGGAGAATAATAAAAGATACTATTTTTTTCATTCTGTACGGAATAGGATAGTACTTCTGACCCAGAAAATAAGAAAGGACCATCATGGTAAAGTAAGCAGCCAGTGTTACCCATGCAGAGACCATAAAACCATAAGTTTTCAATAATGCAAAATTTAAAACAATGGTGATAATCGCCCCGGCCCAGGAAATATACGTTCCCACCCTTGTTCTGTCGGTTACTTTGTACCAGGTGGAAAGGTTATAATAGATGCCAAAAAATAAATTGGCGATGACAATAATAGGAATGATGTTAATGGCGATCCAGTAAGAACTGTTAGGAACCAGTAAAAGTTTAAGCCAGGAAACGTTAGCAATAATTCCCAATGCAACGATAGAGGCAAAAAATGAGAAATATTCTGTCACTTTTGCATAAGTCAGTTTAGCATTTTCATTCTGCATCTGTTTAAAGAAAAACGGTTCAATTCCCATTCGGTAGGCGGTAACGAAAAGGGTCATAAGAACAGCCATCTTGTAACAGCCGCCATACGCTCCCGCTGCGCCGTCATCAATAATAAATTTTTGGATAAACTTATCAAAGTTCTCATTCACCATAAATGCCAATCCTGCAATCATGATCGGCCATGAATATTTAATCATCTGAAGAAAGAGATCTTTAGAAAACTGAAATTTAACCTTAAAAATAATCGGTAGTACCAGCAGGAATCCAAGAAAACTGGACGCAAGATTACTGTAAAAAGGATAGGCTACTTTTTCTTTCAATCCAAAATTAAAGATGATATTTTGGGGTATATAAAGAAACAGGGCAATAACGAAAATACTTTGGAAGATCGCCTGTATTACTCGTACAGCGGTATATTTTATAGGTTTGTTGTGAAATCTGAGCCATGCTAAAGGAATGACAAGCAAGTTGTCAAAAAAGGCAATCCAGGCAAACCATCTGATGAACTCCGGAGTTTTTGAGTAGCCAAATACATCTGCTATAGGCTGGTTGAAAAGCAATACCAGGATGAGAAAAACGGAAGAGAAGATCGTTAAAAACCAGAAAGAAGTATTAAAGACTTTCTGCTCATTATTCTTATCTGAAGAAAATCTGAAATAAGCCGTTTCAAAACCAAATGAAAGAACAATATTGATGAATGAAATCAGTGCATATAAATTGGTGAAAATAGCAAAGTCACTATTATTGATGTTTTTAATGAATAAATAATTGAGGAGTACTACAATCACTCTGGGCATAATCGCCCCAATTCCATAGATAATAGTCTCGTTAAGAAGTTTTTTCAAGATGTGAAATTTTATGCAAATGTAAATATTTAGAAATTGATTTATTATCGGAGGGATTAAAATTCATTCATAAATCTTAATTTTGTAATCAATGAAAATACAGATAGCATTTTGCTGCCTGAAATCTAATATCTAAAGCCTAAAAGTAAAATGAAGACCCTTATCAAAAATGTAAAAATCGTCAACGAAGGCCGGATCTTTGAAAGCGATATTTTAATTGAAAACGATATCATTTCTAAAATAGATTCTTCTATTTCTGAGGAAGCCGACCAGATTATTGATGCTGCCGGAAAATACCTTCTGCCAGGAATTATTGATGATCAGGTGCATTTCCGGGATCCGGGATTAACGCATAAAGGAGATATTGAAACGGAATCAAGAGCTGCTATCGCAGGAGGCGTAACGAGTTTTATCGACCAGCCCAATACAGTTCCCAATGCAGTAACGCAGGAATTGCTGGCAGACAAATATGAGATTGCGGCTCAAAAAGCCTATGCGAATTATGGGTTTATGATGGGCGGAACCAATGATAATCTGGATGAAGTCTTAAAAACAAATCCCAGAAATGTTCCTGGAATTAAACTGTTTTTGGGGTCTTCAACAGGAAATATGCTGGTAGACAACCCTGAAACCTTGGAAAATATTTTCAGCAATACAAAAATGCTGATCGCAGTTCACTGTGAAGATGAAGCGACCATCAGAGCGAATACGCAGCAGTATATCGATGAATACGGAGAAGATATTCCAATGAAGTTTCATCATTTGATAAGAAGTGAAGATGCTTGCTATAAATCATCCTCAAAAGCAATTGAGCTTGCAGAGAAAACCGGTGCGAGACTTCACGTGTTCCACCTTTCGACTGCGATAGAAACAGGACTTTTCAGAAATGATATTCCTTTAAAGGATAAAAAAATAACCGCAGAGGTATGCGTTCATCATTTAACCTTCACTAACGAAGATTATGAAACAAAAGGAGGGTTGATTAAATGGAATCCTGCCGTAAAAACCCAAAAGGACAAGGACGGTCTTTGGGAAGCGCTTTTAGATGGAAGAATTGATGTCATCGCAACAGATCACGCGCCTCATACGTGGGAAGAAAAACAAAATGTATACACTAAATGTCCTTCAGGAGCACCTTTGGTACAGCATTCATTAGTAGTGATGCTGGAAAATTATAAAAACGGTAAAATCTCCCTGGAAAAAATTGTTGAAAAAATGAGTCATAATCCGGCCATCCTTTTCAGAATTGGAAAAAGAGGTTTTGTGAGAGAAGGGTACAAGGCTGACCTTGTTTTGGTTGATTTAAATGAAAACTGGACGGTTGCCAAAGAAAATATCTTATATAAATGTGGCTGGAGTCCATTGGAAGGGATGAATTTTCATTCTAAAGTTACCCATACTTTTGTGAATGGAAATCTGGTATATGATAATGGGAAAATTACAGAAGAGAAGTTTGGAGAAAGATTACTTTTTGAAGAAAGAGATTAATAAAATTAAATCATAGAATATAATCTCTGAATTAATGGAGATTATCAAGATAATTCAATAGGAGCGGGCTTTAGCCCGCTCTTTTTATATTTTATTTTCCATTGGCTTTAGCCAAACTTATTATTAGATCTCGCAGATTATGCAGATTTTAAATACAATCATCTGTGAAAATCTGAGAAATCTGTGGGAGCAATTAAATTATTTTAATAGATTCTTCACTCCGCTTTCGCTTCGTTCAGAATAACACACCAGATGCTTATTTCTTGGGTTTAGCACTCATGTAAAAACTCAATTTCCCACCATTCATAATCTCAGAATGTTTCAGAGTGAAATTCCTGATCTCCTTTCCATTCAAAAGAACCTTTTGAACATATACGTTTTTCGGACTTTGATTGATGGCTTCAATTTCAAAAGTTTTTCCATTTTCCAGATTCAGAACAGCATGATCAATGGCAGGGCTTCCGATAGAATAATCTTCTGAACCAGGCGCTATAGGATAGAATCCTAATGAACTTAAAATATACCATGCGCTCATTTGACCTGCATCATCATTTCCTCCCAATCCATCGGGAGTCACTTTGTACTGCATTTCCAAAATATGACGGATCTGGGATTGCGTTTTCCACGGTTGTCCCGCCCAGTTGTAAAAATAAGCAACATGATGAGCAGGTTCATTCCCATGAACATAACCGCCAATGATTCCTTCACGGGTAATGTCTTCAGTGTCGGCAAAAAATTCATCAGAAAGATGCATGGTAAACAATTCATCCAGTTTTGATGCGAATTTCTTCTTTCCACCCATCATTTTGATCAGTTCATCCGGGTTTTGAGGAACAAAGAAGCTGTAGTTCCATGAATTTCCTTCAATAAATCCCTGGCCGTGGGTACTCAACACGTCAAAATCTTTCTTAAAACTGCCATCGGCTAACCGGGGACGCATAAAACCGATACTTGGATCAAAATTGTTTTTCCAGTTTTCAGAACGTTTCATAAACTGGTTATAAATGTCGGTTTCACCTAGATGTTTTGCCAGTTGCGCAATGGCCCAGTCGTCATAAGCATATTCCAATGTATTGGAAACCGAGGTTCCGCTTTTCTCAGCAGGAATATACCCAAGGTCTATATACTGTCCGATTCCTTCATAATCTCTTTTGTTCGCTGTTTCGACACAAGCTTTAAGGGCTTCTTTTGGATCTCCGGTATAATTTCCTTTGATAATTGCATCGGCAACAACGCTTACACTGTGATAACCACTCATACACCAGTTGTCATTGGCGTAATGTGACCAGATCGGTAACATTTTCATGGAAAACTGGCGGTAATGTGCCATCATCGATTGAACCATATCATTATTACGCTTTGGCTGAATGATATTAAAGAAGGGATGAAGTGCACGATAGGTATCCCAAAGAGAAAATGTAGTGTAGTTGGTAAATCCTTCTGCTTTATGAATATTCTGGTCGAGTCCTTTATACTCTCCGTTCACATCCGTATAAGTGGTAGGATTGATAAAAGTATGGTACATGGCTGTATAAAAATTGGTCTTTTCAGTTTCGGTACCTTCAATAACGATTCTATTTAATTCTTTATTCCAGTCCTGCTGGGTTTTTGCTTTGACCTGATCGAAAGATAAACCTCCGGTTTCTTTTTGTAAATTATCAAGGGCATTGGCCTGACTTACCGGTGAAATTGCCAGTTTTACTTCTATGGCTTCATTTTCATTCGTATCAAAGTCAAAATATAGTTTCAGGTTTTTTCCGGCGATTTCAGGGAAGTTTTTGGTCTGGTCAAATTTTCTCCAGAATCCATTATACACCTGTTTGCCATCATAATTTTTCTGACCGTAAGATTTAAATGGCTTAGAGAAAGTCATGGCAAAATAAACCGTCCTTGTTCTTGCCCAGCCGTTGGTCTGCCGGTATCCTGTAATAGTGGTGCCGTTTTCTACCCGCGCATACGTCCATACATTTTTACCATCATAATTGTAAATTCCAGCTATCAGATCAAGAATGATATGTGCCTGATCAGATTTTGGAAAAGTGTACCGGTGAACGCCTGTTCTGGTAGTTGTAGTCATTTCTGCAAGAATATTGTGGTCATCCAGTTTTACCTTATAATAACCAGCTTCTGCTTTTTCATTTTGATGGGAAAACCTGCTTCTATAGCCACTTTCTGGATTCGAAGCGGTTCCAGGGGTCAACTGTAATTTCCCTACGGTAGGCATGAGTAGAAAATCACCAAGATCAGAATGTCCGGTTCCGCTGAAATGTGTAGAACTGAATCCTACAATGGTTTTATCTTCATATCGGTATCCTGCACAATATTTATACACCTCACCGTTGTATTTCCCGTTAAGTTCATAAGAAATCGTGTCTGTTTCAGGACTCAGCTGAATGGCACCGAAGGGAGCGGTCGCACCAGGATAAGTATGCCCCATTTTTTCAGTTCCTATTAATGGATTGATATATTGATAAAGCTTTTCGAATGTTTGAGCTTTGGAATGTACACTAAAAAGTAAGAGAATCAGTACAGCGGAGGTTCCCGGATTTTTCATGGATGAGTAATTTTTAGAAGGGTGAATTTAATTAAAATCAAATAATAATTAAGTATCGGGGTAATGAATGCGGCCTATTATTTTTCAGAAAACCGGAAACCTATTCCGTGTAGATTTTCGATAACTATATTTTGCTCATGTGCAAATACTTTTCGTAATCTTGAAATAAATACATCAAGGCTTCGCCCCATAAAATAATCATCATCCCCCCAAACTGCCTTCAGAATTTCCTGTCTTTTTACAACCATATTCTTGTGACTTATAAAATAAAGGAGCAATTCAGATTCTCTTTGGGTGAGAGTGATGGTGTTTTCTGAATTTTGTAACGTGTAGTTTTTAGGGAAAAAGTTATATTGACCGACTTTGTATTGTATCGGTGAAGGATCCGTTTTCTTGGTACGTCTTAAGAAAATTTCAATTTTTAAAATGAGTTCTTCAATACTGAAAGGTTTTACCAGGTAATCATCTGCTCCGATTTTTAGTCCTTTAATTCTGTCTTCTTTCAAAGCTTTTGCCGAAATAAAAATAATAGGAATTTCAGAATTTTTATCACGGATTTGTTGTGCCAGTTCAAAGCCATTGAGTTCGGGCATCATAATATCCAGTAAGCAAATATCAAAATTTTGGCTGTTGAATGCATCAAGTGCCGATTTTCCATCAGCATAATGATCAATTTTATAATAGGGCTCCAGGCTATCCTGAATGAGGAAAGCTATGGTTTTGTCATCTTCTGCATATAAAATTTTAGATTTTTCCATTACTTGTACCTTATTAAATTTAAAACGGGAAAAATAGAATCATGGTAATTCCTTTATCTGTATTATTCTCAACAGAAATTTTCCAGTTATGTTGCTGTACTATTTTTTTTACATAAAATAATCCCAATCCAAAACCGTTGATCTCCTCATTTTTTTTTGTATTTACCCTATAAAATTTATCAAAAATATGCGGAAGATTTTTAGCAGAGATTCCCATTCCATTATCTTTACACTTTAAATATAATCCTTTTGAGTCTTTATATGCTGAAATAATGATATGGGGTTTTGTTTCACAATATTTTATAGAGTTGTCTAAAATATTGTAGATGATATTTGTAAAATGAAACTCATCCGCAATGATTGAAGCGCTGTTATCAATTTCTATTTGGATAGTGATGTTTTCATTTTTTTGCTTGATGGTGTTGGTAATTTCCAGTATGAGGGGAAGTAAAATTATTTTCTGAGGTTTTAATGAAAGTCCGGAAGCATCGTTTCTTGCAATATTCAATATCTTTTCAATGTGATTATTAAGTTTATAACTTTGATTGGTAATAATAGAGGTGTAGGTCTGTAATTTAGGATTTCCCTGTATGATGTCATGTTTGGTGAGTGCTTCTGAAGCCAAAACTATCGAAGAAAGGGGAGTCTTGAACTCGTGTGTCATATTATTAATGAAGTCCCGCTGCAGTTCCGAGAATTTTTTTTGCTGAATAATCGTATAGATAGAGTAGACGTATACAAGAAGAATGATAATAAGGGCAAAAGTAAGCAAATACCAGAACCGTAACGAACTTATCAGATAACTGGTTTTATCAGGAAAACGAATTGAGAAATAATACACCAGATTTTTATGTTTTGGGAATTTTATGCCTTTATTTTTAGGACTTTCCTGTTCTTTCGAGATATACTTCCCATAGATCATTTTATCACTATGGCAATTGTATAAAGCATATGTATAATCTGTATTGATTTGAAAACGGGTAAATTCTGTTCTCAGATAATGTTCGAGCACTGCGGGATGAACCTCATTATTGATATTAACTACATAATAATCGTTGGAAATATTCTCTACCGGACTTTCAGTAAAAGAAGTTTTTCCTCCGGATAGTTTTTCTACCACTTCCAGTAAAGCGATATTTACCGTTTGGTTGAATTTTTTATCTTCAAGATTATAGGCTTGCCGTGTCCATAGAAGCTGCGCTATCAAAATTCCTATAATAGCAATGAACCCGAGAGTTATAATAATATTGAGTTTCTTTATTTCCATTTTCAGAGGCAATATTATCCAAAAATATCTATTAATCTTTTATCATTAACAACTTGTTAACAAATGTTTGATAGCAGTTAACAATTTGTATTGAAAATCTGGATTATATTTGTTAAATCAAAAGATAATAATCGGTTCCTTTGATTTTTTAACTATAAAAATTTATACTCATGAAAAAATTAAAAATCTCAGCTGTTCTGGCAGTTTTAGCATTCTCTCCGTTTTATGCAAGTGTATTTCCTGGTGAAAACAATCCTGTAGTAAAGATGATCGCAGATGCAATTAAATGGAAATCAGAATCTATAGATGTAGGAAATATCCCTCAGGGAAAACCTAAATTGATCAGGTTTGAATTTAGCAATACATCAGCCAAACCAATTGTTATAGAAAATGTAGCGCCATCATGTGGATGTACTACAGCAGATTATACTAAAACTCCAATTCTTCCTGGTAAAAAAGGATTTGTTGAGGCAAGTTTTAATGCAGCGAGTCCAGGGGCATTTATGAAAACAGTTGTTGTTACAACAAGCGAAAGTAAAACTCCTAAAACACTTTCATTCAAAGGAGTAGTTGTTTCCTAATTAATATGATGATTTGACTCATCCTAACAAATAACCTGATCATTAATGATCAGGTTATTTGTTTATATTATTTCATGTTTTAATGTGATCTTTTGTGTTGTTTTTAAAAATGACAAGAGAATAATTATTTATAACATTATTTATACTGGAATTTTAAAGGTCATCCGTTCAATATTTAGTATTTTTAGGAAAAATAAAAAGTATGAATCTATATACACAGCCGATGCTTCGTGAAGGCGCATTGAACGATAAAGTAGCGATTGTAACAGGGGGCGGAAGCGGACTTGGAAAGGCTATGACCAAGTATTTTCTTGATTTGGGTGCAAAAGTAGTGATCACTTCCCGGAATATTGAAAAACTACAGGCAACTGCCAAAGAACTGGAAGATGAAACAGGCGGGAAAGTTCTGTGTGTAGCTTGTGATGTAAGAAACTGGGATGAAGTGGAAGCTATGAAAGAGGCCACTTTAAAAGAATTCGGAAGAATTGATATCCTGTTGAATAATGCTGCAGGAAATTTTATTTCACCAACCGAAAGACTGACGCATTCAGCTTTTGATTCTATTCTGGATATCGTTCTGAAAGGAACCAAAAACTGTACACTTTCTATCGGTAAACACTGGATTGATACTAAATCCCCGGGAACTGTTTTGAATATTGTAACGACGTATTCATGGACCGGATCTGCCTATGTTGTACCTTCTGCTTGTGCAAAAGCAGGTGTATTGGCCATGACCAGATCATTAGCGGTAGAATGGGCGAAATATGGAATCCGTTTCAATGCGATTGCTCCGGGACCTTTCCCTACCAAAGGAGCCTGGGACAGATTACTGCCGGGAGATCTTCAGGAAAAATTTGATATGAAAAAGAAAGTTCCGTTAAGAAGAGTAGGTGAACATCAGGAACTTGCTAATCTAGCAGCTTACCTGGTATCCGATTATTCAGCATATATGAATGGGGAAGTAGTAACTATTGATGGCGGCGAATGGCTGCAGGGAGCCGGAGAATTTAACATGCTGGAAGATGTTCCCCAGGAAATGTGGGATATGCTCGAAGCCATGATTAAAGCAAAGAAATCTAATTAAATGATAATAAAAATTCCCGGATTTGTAACAAATCCGGGAGTTTTTTTACCTATCTGTTTATAAGCTTATAAATTTTTACCAATGAATTATAAATTCCCCACGCTTGTTTCCGCTATTGCAGTCCTTATGTTTTCAGGATCTGCCATTGCACAGGAAGCTCCAAAATATGATTATGTAGAGGCATTCAAACCTTTTTTCTATCCTCAGACCGGTACGGAAACACGCTCAGCGAGCGGGCAGCCGGGACATGCTTACTGGCAGAATTCCGCTTACTATAATCTCAATGTCAGCCTGAATGAGGCTAAAAATGAAATTACAGGGACTGCTGAAATTACCTATACCAACAATAGTCCCGATCAGTTAGGCTTTCTTTGGCTTCAGCTGGATCAGAATTTATTTAATAAAGATTCCAGAGGAAATGCAGTCGTTCCTATGGCTGGAAGCAGAAATGGTGCTCATGGAGAAAAGCTGAATGGCGGATATACTATTAAATCGGTGAAAATGGACGGTAAAGACGTAAAATATACCGTTACCGATACAAGAATGCAGATTGATCTTCCTAAAGAGCTTAAAGCCAAAGGAGGAACGGCGAAAATTAAAATTGAATATTCTTTTGTATCACCTGAATATGGTTCTGACCGAATGGGAGTACAGGAAACCAAAAACGGTAAAATCTTTACCATGGCCCAGTGGTATCCAAGAATGTGTGTGTATGATGATGTAATGGGATGGAATACCCTTCCTTACCTTGGTGCCGCGGAATTTTATCTGGAATATGGTAATATCACCGCTAATATCACGGTGCCTGCCAATCATTATGTAGTGGCTTCCGGCGAACTTCTTAATGAAAAAGAAGTTTATAGCAAAGAAGAAAATTCCCGCTGGAGCCAAGCCAGAAACAGTGATAAAACAGTTATGATCCGACCGGAATCTGAGATCGGCAAAAACCAGTCTTCCGGAACTAAAACATGGAAATTTAAAATTGATCAGGCAAGAGATTTTGCCTGGGCATCTTCCGCTGCATTTGTTTTGGATGCTGCTAGAATCAATTTGCCTAGTGGTAAAAAATCATTGGCTATTTCCGCATATCCGGCAGAAACCGGTGGCGATAAAGCTTGGGGAAGATCTACGGAATATACCAAGGCTGCTATAGAACATTATTCTGCAAAATGGTATGAATATACTTATCCGGCAGCGACGAATGTTGCAGGAAATGAAGGCGGAATGGAATATCCGGGAATCGTATTCTGTCATATGGATTCTAAAGGAGAAGACCTTTGGGGAGTGACGGATCATGAATTCGGACACAACTGGTTCCCAATGATTGTAGGCTCTAATGAAAGACTTTTTGCCTGGATGGATGAAGGGTTTAATACCTTTATCAATGAATTGTCCACGGAGGCTTTCAACAAAGGAGAATATTATAAAAAGAAGAATGTTGCCCAAACAGGAAGTTTTCTGATGAGTGATCAGTTTGAACCTGTTATGGTGGGAGCTGATAATATGAAAGAAAGAAACATCGGTGTTCTGGCTTACTATAAACCGGGAATGGGTCTTGAAATTTTAAGAGGATCCATTTTGGGACCTGAAAAATTTGATAAAGCTTTCAGAACATACATCCAGCGTTGGGCATTCAAACATCCTACGCCATGGGATTTCTTCCATACGATGGAAAATGTTTCCGGAGAAGAGCTGAATTGGTTCTGGAGAGGTTGGTTTTTCGGCAAATGGAAAATCGATCAGAGTGTTAAGTCAGTAAAATACATCAACGGAGACTTTAAGAACGGGGCACAGGTTACAGTTGAAAATATCGGACAGCTTCCGATGCCGACTACGGTTCAGGTGAAATTTAAAGATGGAACCAAGCAGATTATCCAGCTTCCTATCGAGCTTTGGAAAAGAAATACAGAATGGACTTTCAAAGTAGATTCAAATAAAGAAATTGATGAGGTGAAACTGGATCCGAATTCCCAGATTCCGGATATCAATGTGAAAAATAACAGCTGGAGCTCTGCACAGGCGAAACCGGTTGATAAAATTGATGCGAAAGATTTCACGGGAACATTTGGAAGCAAAGAAGCCCCGGTTAAAATCATATTTTCTGAGAAAAACGGACAGTTGTATGGAAAAGCAGGCGGGCAGTCTGAGTTTCCTCTGGAATATGCTGGTGACAATACATTCACTTTTGATCAGGCAACTATTTCCATCGTTTTCAGTAAAGACAAAAAAGCAATCACTTTTAAGCAAGGGGAGAGAGAATTCAAATTCACGAGAGAATAGAATTTCCATTTGTTTAAATTAACAATATTGTTACCTTTTTAAAGCTTCTCTCTCGTAGAGAAGCTTTATTTTTGTTATTTATTATTTAAATATATGAGTATGAATTTTAGATTTTCTATGGTCTTTTTGATGTTTTTTGCGTTGGGATTTTCGCAGGATCTTAAAGTAATGAGTTTTAACATCAGGCTCCAGGTGGAATCTGATAAGCAGAATGCCTGGACAGAAAGAAAGCAGGATGTAGTTAGTTTATTGGAGTATTATCACCCGGATTATTTTGGCGTTCAGGAAGCGCTTCCTGAGCAGATGAAAGATCTCAAGACCGGATTAAAGAATTACGATTATGTAGGAGTAGGAAGAGATGACGGAAAAGAAAAAGGTGAATTTTCAGCACTTTTTTATGATACCAACAGACTTCAGATCATCAAATCGGGAACGTTCTGGCTTTCTGAGACTCCGGATGTTCCTTCAAAAGGCTGGGATGCAGCATACAACAGGGTTTGTACCTATGCTGTATTTAAAGATAAGAAATCTAAAAAAGAATTCATGGCGCTCAACCTTCACTTCGATCATATCGGAAATGTGGCAAGAGTAAAATCTTCAGAATTAATTCTAAAGAAAATCAAAGAAATCAATCCGAAAAACCTGCCGGTAACAGTGAGTGGTGATTTTAATTTAACGGATGATTCAGAACCGATTAAAATTATGTCACAACATATGAAAGATAGTTTCTATCATTCGGAGACAAAACACTATGGGCCTGTGGGAACATTCACAGATTTCAATGTGAATGAAATTCCAAAAGAAAGAATCGATTATATTTTTGTAAAAGGATTCAACATAAAATCACACCGCCACATCAATGACAGAAGAGAGAATTTACTGTATCCTTCCGATCATTTTCCGGTATTGGTAGATATTTCTTTCTAAACAATATTAGGGTGTCGGAAAATCAACTTCAAATCCAATTCCTCTCAGGGATTGGATTTTTATTTCAGGATCATTACTGAGGTACTTTCTAAGTCTGCTGATGAAAACATCGAGGCTTCTTCCCGTAAAATAATCATTGGTTTCCCAAAGGCTGTCCAGGATATCATCCCGCTTTATGGCTTTTTTATTATGTTTCAGAAGGTGAAGCAACAATTCCTGTTCACGGATGGTAAGCCGGATGTTTCCTTCTGCATGGGACAGCAAAAGCTTTTCTGTATCTAATTGGTAGCTGCCTATACTGATGATGTTTTCCGGAGTAGCGGGCTGTACCCTTTTAAGAATGTTTTTGATTCTCAGGATGAGTTCTTCCGGATCACAGGGTTTGGCGATGTAATCATCTGCGCCTATTTTCAGGCCTGTCAGGCGGTCTATTTTCTGGTTTTTGGCTGTTAAAAACAGGATGGGAAAATCAGGTTTTTCCTTTAAGATCATTTTAGCTAAAGAAAATCCGTCAATATTAGGCATCATGATATCTAAAATCCCGATATGAAACGTAAAATCGGCAGATAAAACAGGAACGATATCAGCAGGATTCTGGAACCATTCGACCTCAAAATCCTCGAGTTCAAGATACTGTTTAAGAATCATTCCAAAATCTATGTCGTCTTCTGCTAGCAAAATTTTAGTTTTCATAGGGCAGTCGTATTGTAAAAGTTGTTCCTTTTTGAAGCTGGCTTGAAACCTCTATTCTGCCGGCATACTGATCAATTATTTTTTTTACAAAATAAAGTCCTAACCCCAATCCTTTGCTGTTGTGAATATTATTGGACTGTATTCTGTAGAACTTTTCAAATATATTTTTAAGTTCTTTCTTTTCCATACCCTGGCCATTATCGGAAATTTCAATTTCTATATGGTGTGGTTGGTTGATGATATTGGCTTTTACAGAAGATGCTCCATATTTTACACTGTTTTCACAAAGATTTTTAATAACGGTTTCCATCAGGGTTTTATCAAAAGGAAGCTGCTGTGTAATCTGGTTTTTGATTTCAAAATCTATGTGAGGGTAAGCAAAAGATAAGTCCTGAATGAAAAAATTCCAATCTTCGGGCTGTATGCGAATGATTTCTTCTTCTGTTTCATCTTTGTGAAGCTGCTGCATCAGGCTTTCCAGGCGGATAATCTGTCGGTCAATAAGAGGCAGTATTTCAGGATTCCATTCCTTATTCAGTGCTTTGGATGCAATTTTCAGCGTGGCAATAGGTGTTTTAAATTCGTGGGAAATGTTATCCACAACAGTGTGGAGAACTTCTACCTGTTTCTGCTGCCTGATTAAATTTTTAACCGTAAAAATATAAAGGATTAAAACACTTGCCAGTAAAGCAATACAACATAGAAAGAGCAGGGTGAGTTCTTTGAAAACAATACTTTTGATGTTTAAAATTTCAAATTCTGTTTTGCTTTTCACATGAAAGCTATTGTTCTTGACGATCTTTTTTTCATCATCTGAGGTTGATTTGGAAGAGGTTTCCCAGTTTCCCGTGTTGGTAATTCCTGCTTTTACAACCTTATTTTTTGTTTCAAACAGGGTGATTGGATGGTCAATGAGCTGGGTTTTAGCAGGTAAAAAAACGATGGATAAGTATTGAATTTTAACAGCAATTTTATACCCTTCTTTTTTGAATTGATTATCTACATACCGGCTGAAATAATCCTGGCTTTTTTTTCTGTTTTCCTCAAAAATTTCTAGAAACTTTTTTTTGCTGATTTCCTTATTGTTATACCGGATGAAAATATGCTGCAGCGAGTCGTCTGATTTTTTTTTGATTCCTTTTTTATCTTCCAGATCATCAGTGAATCCGGTGAGTTTATTGTGTACGTTTCTGTAAATTTCCCGCTCTTTTACCTGATAGGTTTTATACATGAAATATGCCTCCCCAACAGAAGCAGGAATAATGCTGCAAAAAGAGCAATAAGATTTTTACTTTTCAAAATCATAGTAACAAATATAAAACTTTAGTCTTTGTCATAGGGCCATTAACGTATCATTAACCTTCCATTAACCGAGTTTTTCAGATTAAATAATCACCTTTGTACCGCAGATAAAAGTTTTAATCTACTCATTACAACGGGATACTTAAAAACATATTCGCACAGTTTTCTGATTGTACTTTTTAATAAAAAATTACTCAATGGAAAAAATAATTTTTCTTTTCGTGGTATCAATAGGCGCTTTGGCCAATGCCCAAAATACTGATAGATCAGTGTCTGTTGAACAGTCTCAAGAAGTGACGGCTCATACTGATGCTGAAGAAAATATTCAATGGAAAATTGAATCAGAAACAAAAACACTGAATAATTATAATCTTCAGAAAGCAACAGCTGTGTTTGAAGGAAGAGAACTTACCGCATGGTTTACCGCTGAAACGAAAATTTCGACGGGACATTATCGGCTTGGAGGACTTCCGGGTGCCATATTGTATGTGGAAGACAGTCAGAAAGATTTTGTATATAGATCCAATCTGAAGAAGACGAATGGAAGAGCAGAAAAAGCAATAGCTTCTTAGGTTTGCTGTATCACGTATCATATTTATAACATCAATTGAAAAATAATATTTCGAGGCTTGAATAGAGAATTCTATTCAGGCCATTTTATATTTTCATAATAAGTTAATTCCGGCTGTTTTCTAAAAGCTATTAACCCATCATTAACCTTCTGTTAACCCATATTTCCCTTAGCAACATGGACTTTTGTATCAGAAATTTCGCGGACAGGATATCCTGTTTTCGGAAGAGTATGTAACCTTAAAAAATGAATCATGTATAAATTGCTTGTCTTTCTGTTTCTCCCCATTCTGATGTTTTCGCAGCAGCAAAAAATCGAGGGAACTGTTGTCAATGCTCAGAATGAAAAACTGGCTCTGGTCTCTGTTGAGGTCTATACCTCCCAGAATGCTTTACTAAAAACCCTGACAACTAATGAAAACGGAGGTTTTACCCTTGAAGGCATTTCAGAAAAGACTGTGAAACTGGTGGTGAAAGACCTGGAATATGGAACGGTAGAAAAAAATGTGGATATGGAAAAGCAGGAGGCAATCCAGATTGTTTTGAAAAAAGAGATTCAGGAAATTCAGGAAGTAGTGATGACCAAGCAAAAACCAGTCGTCAAGAGGAAAATCGACCGTCTGGAGTTTAATGTGGAAAATAGTAATATTTCCTCACTGAATGCATGGGAAATCCTAAAGAAAACCCCTGGTGTTACAGCAGGAAATGATGTATTAGCCATAAAAGGAAGCCAGAGTATTCTGGTAACGATTAATGATAAAAAGGTGATGTTGACGGGAGATGAACTGAAGAGTCTGTTGGAAAATACACAGGGTGATGACGTGAAATCCGTAGAAGTTATTACCAATCCACCGGCAAAATATGAAGCGTCCGGAAGTGCCGTATTGAATATCGTGTTAAATAAAAATAAAATAGAAGGATACCGTGGCGTTCTGTATTCCAAATATATACAAAGTCAGTATGCAAAGGGGATAGCAGGGATCTCACAATATTATAAAAAAGATAAACTTTCGGTCATGGGAAGTTATTACCGCGGAACTGGAACGTATTACAGAGAAGGAACGGATTATGTGAATTATATAGAAGATCAGACGCGATGGATCAGTACCATGAACCGTAAAGATCAGAATAAAAGCCAGAATACCGTAAATGTGAATCTTGAATATGAAATAGACAGCCTTACCAACATCAGTCTGAATTATTCAGGATCATTTAGTCCGAAATCTTTCGGAACCTATCATGTTCCTACTTTAATTTATAACAGCCAGAATATTGCTGAATCCAATTATCTAACAGTAAATGATCATGATTCCCGTTCGATTAATAACTCACTGAGCTTTCAGACAGACCGGAAGCTCAATGAAAAAAGCCAATTGACCTGGACCAATTATTTTGCAGGAAATAATATCCGCAAATATCAAAATGTGCTGACCTATCTGGATTTTGTCAATCAGCCGCCTAAAGAAAATAATTTTCTGACCAATAACAGAAGTGATGTCCAGCTGTATTCCACGCAGGCAGATTATCAATGGAAAAATGAAAAATGGGAACTGGAATCAGGGGCAAAATACAGTTTTGTGAAGACCAGCAGCCAGCTGGATTTCTCAGATAATGAAAACGGGCAGCTTCAATACAGAGCCGATAAAAGCAATGTTTTTGATTATAAAGAACATAATTTCGCTCTTTATTCTTCATTGGCTTATAATCCGGGAAAATGGAATTTTAAAGCAGGTCTTCGTGCGGAGAAAACCGATCTGGAAGGTATTGTTTCAGAACCTTATGAGATGAATAAGAACGATTATTGGAAATTATTTCCAACTGCATACGCTCAATATACCACAGATAGTAAACATCAGTTCGGATTATCGTATGGGAAAAGAATCAGCAGGCCTTCCTATTCATGGCTGAATCCTGCAAAGTCTTATTACAACCTGTTTTCTTACTTCCAGGGCGATCCCAAACTGAAAGCGACGATCATTCATAACCTTAACCTTACGTATACCTGGAAAGAATGGAATCTCGATTTCTATTACCGTAAAGAGCTGTATCCATCCATGGAAATTTCATTTCAGGAACCGAGTACCAACCAGCTTATTTATCATTATACCAACATAGAAAAAGCACAGGCCTATGGATTAAGTCTGTATAAAAACTTTCAGATCAAACCATGGTGGAGCTTAAGTCTGTCTGAAAATCTTGAACATAATGAGAACTATTTTATCGGAGTTGATGATCTTTTATACAAAAATAAAGTCTGGAACTGGACATCCAATGTTTCAACCAGTTTCACCTTAGATAAGAACAGTGACTGGAAACTGGAGCTGGGACATCAGTACAATTCACCTTCCATACAGGGAACGTTTAGGATTTCAGGTTCATCATCTACTTATCTGGTCATGAACAGGAAATTCTTGAACAAAAAATTAGAAGCCAGCCTTTTCTTTAATGATATTTTCAGAACTTCAGGAGAAAAAATAAGTACAAAATATGCCAATCAGGATAATTATTTTCTGGATTACAGGGATACAAGAAACTTTATCATCTCTTTAAAATTCAATTTTGGAAATCAATCGGTGAAAAATACTAAAACCATTAAAAAAGCGGATGAGCAGGATAGAATGTAAAAAACAATTATCGTAGAATAATATTAACTATTAACCGGATTAATTTGCTTTTCTCTGTCGCATTTTCCTTAATTTTGATGCTAATTTTTAAAATTGGAGATATGAAGAGAATTTTTTCCGGGTTTATGATGATTATTTCGCTGTATCAAGTTTCCGCTCAGGAACTGTATATGCCGCGAAACATTAAAAAAGCATATGAAAATGGAACGCGGGATGCATCCGGTGCACCCGGGAAAAACTACTGGCAAAACAAAGGAATTTATAATGTAGAGGTGAAAGTAGACGCTGCAACAAAAGTAGTTTCCGGAAAAGAAACTATTGTGTACAGCAATAACAGTCCGAATGACCTGAATGATCTGGCTATTCGCTTTGTCAACAATCTTCATAAACCGGAATCCCCAAGGTCTGGTTCTGTATCCAAAGATTTTTTGTCTTCAGGATTGCATATCAAATCATTTGCAGTGGATGGTAAAAAATATGACATCAATAGTGAGGACTGGGGAACGGTGGAAAAAGTAAAACTGCAAACTGTCTTAAAAGCAAAATCAAAAGCCCAGATTGCTATAGAATGGGAATATCCACTGTCTGTACAAAGCGGAAGAGAAGGACAGATTGATGCTGAAACCTTCTATGTGGCCTATTCATTCCCAAGAATCTCCGTATACGACGATTACAACGGTTGGGATATGTTGCCGCATTCAGACAGACAGGAATTTTATAATGATTTTAATGATTATAACTTTGAGATTACTGCTCCAAAAAATTATGTCGTTTGGGCTACCGGAGATTTCCTGAATCCTGATGCCGTATTGCAGCCTGAATATTTAAAAAGATACAAAGCTTCTTTAAAAAGCGACAAAGTAATGCATGTTGCTACCGAACACGAAATGAAATCCGGAAAGGTGACCAAGCAGAATAAACAGAATATCTGGAAATTTAAAGCTAATAATATCACCGACTTCTGCTTTGCATTAAGCAATCACTACGTGTGGGATGCTGCCAGTGTTCAGCTGAAAACAAAAAGAGCCAGTGTGCAGGCCGGATATAAAGCCGGAGCAAAAGATTTCGAGCATTATGTAGACTGGATGCGTTATAACCTGGATTGGTTTTCAAAAAACTGGCCGGGGGTAGAATATCCATATAATGTAATGACGGCTATTCAGGGATATGCCGATATGGAATATCCGATGATGATTAATGATAGCAGTATTCCCGATAATCTTCAGGATGCCAGACTGACGGCAGATCACGAAATTGCTCATACCTATTTCCCTTTTTATATGGGAATTAATGAAACACGATATGCCTTTATGGATGAAGGTTGGGCCACCACACTGGAATACCTTATCGGGATTGATGAAAACGGTGAAGCGCCGGCAAAAGAATTTTATCAGAACTTCAGGGTGAAAAAATGGATCAATGATCCATCTGCAGAACAGGATCAGCCGATTATTACGATGAGTACACAGGTAAGCGGAGCAGGATATGGGAACAATTCCTATGTGAAAGCATCTTTATCGTATTTAGCTTTAAAAGATTATTTAGGGGATGAGCTGTTTAAAAAAGCACTTCATCATTATATGGATAACTGGAACGGGAAACATCCGGTTCCATGGGATTATTTTAATTCAATGAATACAGGTTCCGGCAAAAACCTGAACTGGTTCTTCAATAATTGGTTTTATACCAATAATTATATTGATCTTAAGATTACAGGAACCGCTCAGCAAAATGATCTTCTTACGGTAAACATTGACAACGTAGGTGGTTTTGCAGTACCTTTTGATGCGACATTAACTTACGAAGATAGTACTACAGAAAAGCTTCATTTTTCTCCTTCTATTTGGGAAAAAGATCAGAAACAAACCGCTTTGACAATTCCTATCAAGAAAAAAGTAAAATCGATTAATCTGGATGGCGGTCTTTTTATGGACTACACTCCAGCTGACAATACAAAAGTTTTATAATTTCCATACTTACGAAAAGCAAACATCCTTTCTCAAAACCTGAGAAAGGATGTTTCATTATAAAAATAAAAAGGATATATTCTAAAGTACTCTTAGGCCTGCTCTTGAACCTGATGAAGCTACAACCGCCTGCATTCTTGTTTTCTGTCCGCTTGAGAACATAAACATGGCAGCATCATCTACATAATCCATAAAGTTCATAAACATTACCGATCTCTGAACCCCGCTGCAAGTATTGTATAATGGATAAGTTGGCTTTCCTACATTAGAAGTAGTCTGTGTTGGAGTATCAGCAACAAGGTCATTTCCGCAGTTAGCGTCTCCCCAGATGTGTCTTAGGTTTAAATAATGGCCCACTTCATGAGTGGCTGTTCTTCCTAAATTAAATGGAGAAGAAGTCCCTGTTTTTCCAAAAAATGGAGCTGCGATTACAACACCATCATTCCAAAGACCTGCAGACTCAGGAAAAGTGGCGTATCCTAAGGTTTCTCCCTGGCTGCTAGGCATGCTGCTTACTACCCAGATATTCAGATAATTGGTAGGATTGGTAGCATCAATACCACCTGTAGAAGCTTTTTTCATCGCATCATTGGTCGTCCAGCTTGTTTTAGTAGTAGATTTTCTTACCGTATTGGCTAATTTGAATCTTACTTTAACATCACCTGATTTTACCGTCTGAAATTCTGTAGGAATTTTGCTTACATCGGTATTTGTAGCTCCGTAATCAGCATTCAATACCGCAATTTGTTCTGTGATCCTTGCATCGGAAACGTTTTCTGCAGTGGTTCTGTATAATACATTCACTATGACAGGGATTTCAACGGTACCATCTGCAAGAACTTTTCCTAAAGAGATATCGTTTGCAAATTTTTCAGTACTAGCCTCTAAATCACTATACTTTTGTCGTAGCTCTGAACTGCTTTGCAGTGCCTGTTTTCTGATTTCTTCAGAAGGACAGCTTCTTTTATTCGCAAAACTGGTTGAAGATTCATTGCTTTTTCCCGGATCTTCGGTTTGATTAGATACATTATCATTGTTGCAAGATGATAGGAATCCTAAGGCAAGAATTCCGAATAGTAGTTTTTTCATTGTTTAAATATTATATTTTGTGGTGAGACGAAATTATATTATTTTCAATGAGTTTGCAAAATTTGAATTTTAATAAGTTGATAGGTTTAGCTGGATTTTTGAGACTAAATATTTATATTTTTGTTCGTTTTTATAGCTATTTTCTTTATTTATAGGGTTTTCTTTGATTTTTAACTTTTCATAATTTCCATGTTATCATACGTTGTTTGAATATAATTATGTAATGAAATTCGTTATTCATTGCATAATTAACAATTGTTAGGCAATTGACATCATTATGAGAAGATTTTTGATTTGAGTTTCGTTCAAATCATTTAGGCAAAACCATTCTTCATCGCAAATACAGCCAGTCCTACACGGGTTTTTAAATCCAATTTTTCACACAGCTGATCGCGGTAGCTTTCAACCGTTCTGGGGCTGCAGCACATGCGATCTGCGATTTCTTTATAGCTGAGCTCCGTAACCGTATAGGTCAGAAATTCTTTTTCGCGGTCGGAAATTCTTACTGTATTCTCAGCACCCTTTTCATTGTTGAGACTTGAAAGTATAATGCGTGTTGCCCATTCAGGATAGAAAAAGCCATCAGTATTTAATTTGGTAAGTGCTGTTTCGAGATCTTTCGGATGGGTGTTTTTCAGTAGGTATCCTTTTGCTCCGTTTTTGATCATTTTAATTACACTGTTGTCATCACCCTGCATGCTTAAAGCCATAATTTTGATGCCGGGATGATTTTTTGTAAGCCAGGCCGCTGTTTCGAAACCATTCATGATGGGCATACTGATGTCTAACAGGATGAAATCAGGGATCTGGCCATTGTTTTCAAGTTTATCGATGAGGTCCTGTCCGTTTTCACATACGTAGATCACTTCAAAATCGTTGAAATTACCAATAATTCCTTCCAGCGCTTTGGCAATAAGGATATGGTCATCAACAATAACTATTGTTTTTTTCATGGCTGTCTTTTTAAAATAATATTGAGCGTAGTTCCGATGTTTTTCTGGCTTATAAGACTGAAGTCAGCACCAATGATAGCCGCTCTGTTTTTCATATTGGTGAGGCCTATGCCGCTTGACCTTATGTCTGATGTATCAAACCCGACACCGTCATCCTTGATATTCAGTTCCCAAAGTGCATCATCGGACGTATTAAGGGTAATGAAAATATTTTTACAGTCTGCATGTTTGATGCTGTTCTGAATAAATTCCTGTGTGATCCTGAGCAGTACATTTTTATGAACAAAATCAAGATCCAGCTGTTTGAAATTATGTTCAAAACTTACCATACACTTTTTAAAAGTGTTGGTGTTATCCGCTTCTTCCTGAATTAAAGTTACAATTTCTTTTTGATTGATATTGTCATCGGTCAAAGTTTTCGAAAGGCTTCTGAGATCATGCAGAGACTGGTTGATGATCTGGGAAACCTGCTCAATCCTTTCACTTACTTCAGTGACTTTATTTTCATAGAGCAGCTGTTGGGTGTAGAGGCTTACAAGCGTCAGTTTCTGTCCTATATTATCGTGAAGCTCACGCCCGATCTGCTGCATGGTAGCTTGCTGAATTTCCAGCTGTGTAGCCAGAAGTTCCCTTTTATGGATCTCATTCTTTACTTCAATTTCATTGAGGTATTCTTTCTTGCGCTGTCTGTACTGTCTGATGTACACCATCACAGCGGCAACAAACAGCACAAAAAAGATATTGAACAAGATAATCGTTATTAAGAGTTCTGTTTTCCCCATATAAACGAAATTGTAAATAATAGATACATAATGATCCCTGAAATCAGAAAGTAACTGAAATAAATATTGAAAATTCCGCGATACTCCCTGATATAATCCAGAAATGTCCAGAATGGTAATGTTCCTATATAGAATAACGTTACCCCCAAATTGATATAAAACATTCTGTTTTTATTAAAATGAAGAATATCGGAAGAGTTGATCTGTTTATAATACTCCATCACTACCAGAATCATTAGTATGAGGCATCCCAGCGTATAATTTAAAGAAAACATGATCTTATCTGTTGAAATAAATTCACTGGGAATGAAAGATAATAGATAAATGAAAGATAATAAAGCAAAAAGCTTGGGTTTACCGAGAGATTTTGCAGCATACAGCCAATAAAAAAAGATAAACTGTACGGGGATTACAAAATAATTGTAAAAAGCAGCTTTATTATACTTTAAAAAATGGTCTCCCCATTTTCCTACACATTCGCATAGAAAAATGAAGATCAGAAAAAACACAAAATATTTCCAATATTGATTTTTTAAACGATTATAGTATAAAACGGATGTTAAAGCAGCAAGTCCTTCGATCCAGAGCATACTTTCACTTAAAATTGTTTGGAACTCGGTCATTGTGTTATATCAATTCTTTAATTAAAATCTTTCTACTTTGCTGTTTGAAGGAGGGATAAGCTGACCATGGTTTTGAGCAATGGAAGAACCTCCCACACCTCCTCTTGCACTTAATGCCATAACATCTGCGTCCTTTTCAACTATATCTGTGTTGGAATAAGTAGCAGAATCCATCGGATTGAAGTCATAATTCAACATTTCACCGTTTTCATCTTCGATCTTCAACGTAGGAATCATTACTAACGTGTGTTTTCCTGCATATTCCTGTACAATCGGCTGATCTGCCATCTGATCCCAGTCTTCAATTCTCGGGTAGGCTGCGTAATGAAATCTTACCCCTAAATTGCTTTCTGTTATAGCCGTATCTACTTTTTGAGTTTCAGCTTCTATATCGGCGATGAATTTTTTTAAAGTAGGTAAATCAAACCAGATAGAATGCGCATCATCGATATTCATTGCATCATTGATTACATTGAGCTGACGAATACGGTAATTGTCTATTAAACCTTGGATAAACGGAGTGAGCATCGTATTAGGAGCTGTCGGTAAATCATTGTTTTCAGAATTAGAAGTAGAGTCTGTTGTCATAATATTAGTGTTTAAGATAAAATGTCAGTTAGTAACGCAAATTTCGCAAAAAATACGCGGTAAGCGATAGGTGTTTTTCCTGTTTATTATCCGTGTTTTCACGGATTGTATTTTGGGTGTTAAAAGTATAAAGTATTATTGACTTTTTAAAAAGAAAATGAGTGCTTCACTATATTTTCTGATGCTTCCTGAAAAAACATAAAAAAAGCGGCAAAAAATTAATTTCGCCGCTCTTATCATAGAATCTTTTTTAGATGCAAGGATACTTTTTAGGATCCTTACAGAGGGTGCCATTACTGCAGCAAAGCCCCGAAGGGCATGAACCGTCAAGAGCACAATAAATAGGTGCCGGACCTGCTCCAATAATTTCCTTCAATTCGTTTCTTTTTAATTTTTTCATAATATTTACTTGTTTTGATTAATGGTGTTTGGTTATTGTAAATGTATGAATAAGAATTGTAATCATTCAGGTCCAAAAAATAAGTGGCGCAGACCTGATCTGCGCCACTTACTACAAAAATAATATATATGAAAAAAACTATTTATTGTTCTGCAGGTCGGAATACCAACCCTGTTTCTTCAAAATAATCCAATGTGATTCGGTCTCCCTCATTTACTGTTCCTGCAAGAATCTCTCTGGACAATTTGTTCAATACTTCCTGTTGAATAACTCTTTTCAATGGTCTGGCTCCGAAAGCAGGATCATACCCTTTGTTCATTAAATAATCTACTGCATCCTGTGTAGCAGTCATAATAATATTTCTTTTGGCCAGCATATCATTGAATCCTCTCAATTGATACTGAACGATTTTTCCGATTTCTTTTTTTCTTAAAGGCTGGAAAAGAACGATCTCATCAATTCTGTTCAGGAATTCCGGACGTAAAGTCTGTTTCAGCAGATCAAAAACCTCATCTTTCGTTTTATCAACAATTTCATCCTGGTTTTCTTCCGTAATGTTTTCAAAATTCTCCTGAATCAGGTGTGATCCTAAATTCGAAGTCATAATGATGATCGAATTTTTAAAATTCACCACACGTCCCTTATTATCCGTAAGACGGCCGTCATCTAAAACCTGTAACAGCGTATTGAAAACATCAGGGTGTGCTTTTTCAATCTCATCCAGCAAGACTACAGAATAAGGTCTTCTTCGTACTGCTTCCGTTAATTGTCCTCCCTCATCATATCCTACATATCCCGGAGGAGCACCTACCAATCTTGAAACACTGTGACGTTCCTGATATTCACTCATATCAATTCTCGTCATATTGTTTTCATCATCAAATAAGAATTCCGCAAGTGCTTTTGCAAGCTCAGTTTTTCCGACACCTGTTGTTCCGAGGAAAAGGAATGAACCGATAGGTTTTTTCTCATCACTCAATCCCGCTCTGTTTCTTCTGATTGCATCTGCAACCGCTTGAATAGCTTCCTCCTGTCCTACAACTCTATGGTGAAGTGCCGTTTCCAGATGTAATAACTTTTCTCTTTCAGACTGCAGTAGCTTCGTAACAGGAATTCCTGTCCATTTTCCGATTACTTCTGAAATGTTGTCTGCGGTTACTTCCTCTTTAATCAATTCATTCTGATGGTTTTGCATTTCCAATTCAAGTTTCTGCAAAGCATCTTCCTTTTCTTTTATTTTTCCGTACTGAATTTCAGCAACTTTTGCGTAATCTCCTGCTCTTGAAGCTCTTTCTGCTTCCAGTTTCAGAGATTCAATATCTTTTTTGATCGATGTTAAATCCTCAGATTTCTGTTTTTCTTTCAGCCATTTAGCATTAATTTCATTTCTTTCTTCTGAAATTTTTGAAATGTCTTCTTTTAAATGGTCAATTTTGGTCTGGCTGCCTTCTCTTGAAATAGCGGCCAGCTCAATTTCCATCTGCATCAGCTTTCTGTCTAAAACATCCAGTTCTTCGGGTTTTGAATTGATCTCCATTCTTAATTTAGCAGACGCTTCATCAATAAGGTCAATCGCTTTATCCGGTAAAAACCGGTCTGAAATATATCGTTGAGACATTTCAACAGCCGCAATAATCGCTTCATCTTTGATTCTTACTTTGTGGTGAGCCTCATATTTATCTTTAATACCTCTAAGAATAGAAATTGCAGACTCAGTATCCGGTTCTTCCACCATTACTTTCTGGAAACGTCTTTCTAACGCTTTATCTTTTTCGAAATATTTCTGGTATTCATTCAATGTGGTGGCTCCGATCGCTCTTAATTCTCCTCTTGCCAAAGCAGGTTTCAGAATATTGGCAGCATCCATTGCCCCTTCACCTCCTCCAGCACCCACTAATGTGTGGATTTCGTCGATGAAAAGGATGATCTGCCCATCTGATTTAATCACTTCATTAACAACAGATTTTAATCGCTCTTCAAATTCACCCTTATATTTTGCTCCGGCAATCAGTGCACCCATATCCAATGAATACAACGTTTTATCCATTAGGTTTTCCGGAATATCCCCACTGATAATTCTGTGGGCAATTCCTTCTGCGATGGCAGTCTTACCCACCCCAGGTTCACCGATTAAGATCGGATTGTTTTTTGTTCTTCTTGAAAGAATCTGCAACACCCTTCTGATCTCTTCATCACGTCCGATTACGGGATCCAGTTTTCCTTCTGCGGCTAACTCGTTAAAGTTTTTAGCATATTTATTTAAAGACTGGTATGTTTCTTCCGAACTTGCAGAAGTAGCTTTGCTTCCTTTTCTTAATTCTTTAATTCCACCTTCCAAAAGACTTTTGGTTACACCCATATCTTTCAGCATTTTGGAAACTTCCGAACTGGTTTCTAAAAGAGATAACCATAAATGTTCAATCGTTACAAATTCATCGCCCATTTTTTTAGCGATATTGGGAGCGTCCAATAAAACTTTATTGGCAGTTTGTGAAAGATAAATGTTTCCTCCCTGTACTTTAGGAAGCTTTTCTAAATTTTCACGATTACGCTCTCTCACTAAATTAGCATCTGCTTCAGATTTTTTTAATAAGAAAGGCGATATATTTTCATCCACCTGAAAGATTCCTTCCAGAAGATGTTGAGGTTCTATACTTTGATTGCCTAATTCCATCGCAACCTGCTGTGCTGCCTGGATGGCTTCCTGTGATTTTACGGTATATTGGTTTAAGTTCATATTTTTATGATTTTGGTAAGGTTAAGTTCCGATTAATTTTTCTAAAAAACATCAAGAAATTAAATTTTAAGGCTCAATTTCTTAATGTTATCAATTATTTATCATTTAATTCGATTAGCTTATCGCAAAAAGTGTTCTATTGTTGAATTTATAAAAATTTGAGACAAAATTTCCGAATTATGTATTTTTAACGTAAAAACAGAAAGACAAAATTTCCGATTCGTAATTATTTGTAGTAAAATGATGGAAAAATCGTCATATCCTATAAAATGATAAAAGATTAATAGAGCTAATTTTGAAAACAACGCAGTAAAAATTCCCCTCTTTTGGAGGAGTGTCGAAAATTCATAGAATTTTTGACGGGGTGGTAAAAAAACAATAAGCTCCTACTTGATAAAACCTTTTATGATCCTTCTTAAAAGAAAATAAGCATAATAACGATAAATACCCTCCGCTCCGGCAGCGTTAAAAAATCATTTAGTCAAAACCAATATATTAAAATCAGAATAATTACTTTTGCATTTCACCGATGGAGTTAAAAGAAAAACAAAGAAAAATATTAGACGTTGCTGTAGAACTTTTCAAAGAGAAAGGGTATATGGGCAGTTCTGTAAGAGATCTGGCGACCAAACTGAACATTAAAGCAGCCTCTCTCTATGCGCACATACGTTCCAAAGAGGAAATTCTGGAATGGATTTGCTTTGGAATTGCACAGGAATTCTTTGTAGAACTTCAGACTGTAAAAAATACCCCTGTAAATCCAAAAGAAAAGCTGGACCTCTTTATTGATAAACACCTGTCTGTTGTTCTTAAAAACCGCGATGTTACTCATATCTATTCCAATGAATGGAGGCATTTGGAAGAAAGACTTCCCGAATTCATAGAATTGAGAAAACAATATCAGCTTGAGGTGGAAAAATTAATTTCTGAAATTTTCCAGGCTCAAGACTGGGAATTGAAGTCACCGACTTTTACCACCAGGTTTATCCTTCATACCTTAAATAATTCTTATTTCTGGTTCAAAAGAAATATAGATTCAACCAATGAAATCACCGATGAGATAAGAGATAAGATACTTTTTGGTCTATTAGGAAATCAAAAAAAATAAACAGCATCCTTGTCATTCTGACGAAGGAAAAATGTCAATAATTATAGTAGATATTCTTGTTGAGTGTTATCATTTCAACTAAATGAGAAATCTATATTCATTTTATATAAAATAGATTCTCCACTTCATTCCATTCAGAATTACAAACTGTATGGATATTCTTTAGCAGTATTTTGTCATTTCGACGAAAGGAGAAATCTATTAATTTTCTATATTAAAATAGATTCTTTACTCCACTTTGTTCCGTTCAGAATGACAAATTAAATGTAAAACTGATCCTAGTATAAACCCCAACCTTAATTTGAAATTTTATTTAGAATCATTCAAAATATGACGAAAATCATAAAAATTTTGTCAGGTGGTAAAATCTTTATAAATTTACACCTAACAAATGTTAGTTAGTTAGTTAGATATGGATTTTTCAGTTGAATACTTAAAGCTCGACCAATTGAGACAGCTTCAATCCGAGAGATTATCAGCTTTGGTAGAGTATCTTGGGGAGAGATCGGATTTTTATAAAGGAAAATTTAATGAAGCAGGAATATCACCTCAGGAGATAAGGTCAATTGAAGATATTTCAAAACTGCCGATTACCTATAAACAGGATTTGAGAGATAATTACCCGTTTGGTTTATTTACCGTTCCGAAAAATGAACTGCAGAGAATTCACTGTTCAAGTGGAACTACGGGAAGACCTACAGTAGTGGGGTATACCAAAGAAGATGTTGATCTCTTCAGTGAAGTGGTCGCAAGATCTTTATATGCAGCCGGTGCTAGAGCCGGAATGCAGCTGCACAATGCCTACGGATATGGAATTTTCACCGGGGGACTTGGACTTCATTACGGAGCTGAAAAATTAGGTATGAGCGTTCTTCCGATCTCAGGAGGAATGACCACAAGACAGGTGGATCTCATTATGGATTTCAAACCTGAAGTGATCTGCTGTTCTCCTTCCTATGCGCTTACCATTGCAGATGAATTCGCTAACAGAGGGATTTCTGCAGATGAAATAAGTTTAAAATATGCAGTGTTGGGTTCAGAGCCTTGGACGGAAATCATAAGACATCATATTGAAGAAAGATTAGGAGTTCACGCGACCAATATTTACGGTTTAAGTGAAATTATCGGTCCCGGAGTTTCTATGGAAGATTTTGAGGAAAAAGGGGGTTCTTACATCTGGGAAGATCATTTTTATCCTGAAATTTTAGATCCAATTACAAAACAACCGGTCCCTTTCGGGGAAGAAGGAGTGTTAGTGATCACCACGTTAACAAAGAGAGCTATGCCGCTTTTACGGTATTGGACCAATGATATTACCAGTCTTTATTATGATGACAATGCCAAGAGAAGCATGGTTAAAATGAAACCTATCCTCGGAAGAGCTGATGATATGCTGATTGTAAGAGGTGTAAATGTATATCCAAGCCAAATAGAAGAAGCTTTTTCTCATGTGAAAGGGGTTGTACCGAATTATTATCTGACTCCGATTGAAAAAGAACAGATGTGTGTAGCGCTGGATATTGACATAGAAATTGATGATGATTTTGTAAAAGAAGCCCAGCAGGTAATAAATACCGATGATTATACTATTTTTGTCGGGAACTTTGGAAAAAGTATAGAAAACGAAATAAAAAAACGGGTAGGAATCACCACGAAAGTGAAAATTCATGCCCAGGACAGTTTGCCTAAGTGCGAAGGTGGAAAAATTAATAGAATACTAAAGAAAAAATGAATTCATTTTATAAACTAAAAACGGTAAAAGTTCAGAAAGATACCAACGATGCAGTGAATGTAGCGGTAGAAATTCCTGAAGAACTGAAAGATAAATTCAGATTCAAACAGGGACAGTATCTTAACTTCCGGATGATGATCAACGGAAATGAAGAGAGACGTTCTTACTCTATCTGTAATGCGCCAAGCGAAAAAAGCAACACGCTTGAAGTATTGGTGAAATTACTGGAAGGCGGAACGGTTTCAGGATATTTCAATGAACATCTTCATATGGATGAAGTATTGGAAGTAATGCCTCCTATGGGAGGTTTCAATACATCTTATCATCCCTCCAACACGAAAACCTATATCGGTTTGGCGGCAGGAAGTGGAATCAGTCCGATTTTATCCAATATCAAAGAAAGCCTTTACCAGGAACCTAACAGTAATGCGTATCTGTTCTATAGTAACAGAAGCATGAACCATATTATGAAGAAAGCTGAAATTGAAAAGCTGGTAGAGCATTTCAAGGGAAGACTGAAAGTGGTTTATCTGGTAAGCCGTGAAAAACATGAAGACCCTATTTTTGAAGGAAGAATTTCTCCGGAAAAACTGGATCATTTATTTGAAAGATATGCTGATATCGACGTAAAGGAAGCCACTTATTTCATCTGTGGACCTGCGGAAATGATCAAAGGCATCGCCGATTATTTAAAGAAAGATAAAAAAGTACCTGCTATTCAGGTTTTATTTGAATATTTCACGGCTCCTGACGAAGAGAACTCTGCAGAAATGAGTGATGAATTCAAAGCGATTGCCAATATTGAAAGTATGGTAACGGTAATCATCGATGATGATGAATATTCATTCCACCTTAATTCTAAAAAAGAGAGTATCTTAGATAAAGCATTGAAAGACAATCTTCCTGTGCCTTTTGCTTGTAAAGGAGGAGTTTGTTGTACGTGTAAGGCCGAAGTATTAGAAGGAGAAGTTTTCATGGAAAAAAACTTTGCGCTTACCGAAGACGAGGTAGCAAGAGGATTTGTTCTTACTTGCCAATGTCACCCGACAACCAATGTGGTGATGCTTAATTATGATGTTTAATTGTATTAACGATTTAATGTAAAATGTATTCATGAATACGTAAATACTTTTTACATTTTACAAAAAACAAAGATATGGACTTAGAAAAATTTGTTCAATACGTACACGAAGAAAATAAAGTAGAACCAAAAGATGTAATGCCTGATGATTACAGAAAATTATTGGTTCGTCAGATTTCACAGCACGCCCATTCCGAGATTGTAGGGATGCTGCCGGAAGCCAATTGGATTTCCAGAGCCCCTTCATTAAGAAGAAAAATGGCATTACTGGCAAAAGTTCAGGATGAAGCAGGACATGGTTTATACCTGTATTCTGCCACTGAAACCTTAGGAAACGGAACTATCAGAGCAGATAGAGATGCGACTTATGAAGATATGCTGGAAGGAAAGGCGAAATACTCAAGTATTTTCAACTATCCAACGTTGAGCTGGGCGGATATCGGAGCAATCGGCTGGCTGGTAGATGGCGCTGCCATTATGAATCAGGTAATGTTGATGGGGAACTCTTACGGTCCTTACTCCAGAGCAATGGTGAAAATCTGTAAAGAAGAATCTTTCCATCAAAGACAAGGGTATGAAATCCTGATGGCGCTTTGCCGTGGTACAAAACAACAGAAAGAAATGGCTCAGGCTTCTCTAAACCGTTTCTGGTGGCCGGCTCTAATGATGTTTGGTCCGAATGACGACAGTTCACCCAACTCTAAAATCTCTATGAATTATAGAGTAAAGCGTGAAAGTAACGACAGTCTTCGTCAGAGATTTATTGACGTTACGGTTTCTCAGGCTGAATTCTTAGGATTAACAATTCCTGACAAGGATCTGAAATGGAATGAGGAAAGACAGCATTATGATTTCGGAGAACTTCCATGGGATGAATTCATGACTATCTTAAAAGGAAACGGACCTTGCAACAAGAAAAGATTACAGACAAAAGTAAAGGCGCAGCAAGAAAACCTTTGGGTGAAAGAAGCGGCTGCAGCTTTTGCAGAAAAACAGGAAAAGGAAGTAATTTAAATTGGAAATAGATAATCATACTCAAGTTACAGGGCTAAAAATACTTATTCAAAGTATCCCATACATAGGAACTCCGCTAAATGAAATTTTGTTTGAACATAGAGGGAGAATCAAACAGGAACGTTTAAATAAATTCGTTCAAAATCTTAAAGATTACCTTGAGACCGTTAGTGAGAGTTCAATTAATGAATCATATATAAACAGCGAAGAGTTTGGGGATATATTTGAAAGTATTATTGAAAAAGTGGGAAGGACTCAGAATGAAGAAAAGTTAAAAAGATTTAGGCAAATACTAATAAAACAAATCTCAGTTCCTGAAAAGCGCGAATATATTGAATCATTTTTAGACGTAGTGTCAAAAATTACGGATAAGCAATTTGAAATACTAATTAAGCAAAGCGAATATGCTAAACAATATATAGAGCTATCTGAAAAGATTGATGAGATTATTCAATTTCAAATCAATAAAGGAGGTTTTGCAGAGCATATTCATTCTTATGAAAAAAAAGAATTTGAAAATAAAAGAGAAAACTTATTTAAAAATTTTCAATGTCCTGAAAACTATAATCTTGAAAAAAAAGAATATTTATTTTTAATTCAAGATTTAATTTCAAAATCACTTTTGTATGATGCAGGTATGGGTGGAATAGAAGTAAAACCTTTTGATATTGTCTTAATTACGGATTATGGATTTTCGTTTGTTAAATATGTATCAGAAAATTAAATTAAAAGCTTAAAATAAATATAATTTGACTATGGCAAATTTAGATATGTGGGAAGTGTTTATTCAGACTAAACCGGGATTATCTCACAAACACGTTGGAATTGTACAGGCGCCAACCGCAGAAATGGCTTTGCAGAATGCAAGAGACGTATATACTAGAAGAAAAGAAGGAACCTCTGTTTGGGTAGTTCCAAGTAAATATATTGTGACTTCAGAAGGAGTAGACAAAGAAGCATTCTTTGATCCGGCAGATGATAAATTATATCGTCACCCGACTTTTTATGACATTCCGAATGATGTAAAAAACATGTAATTAATAAAGACTTTAAGATGGGAGATATCAGATACCAGACCCAATGTCTGCATCTGAAATCTAATGTCTGAAATCTGAAATCTATTAAACAATGAATTCATTATATAATTATTTATTAAAACTAGCGGACGACAGTTTCATTATGGGACAAAGATTGTCTGCGTGGTGCGGTGAAGGTCCTTATCTGGAGGAAGATATTGCATTGACAAATATCGCATTGGACGAACTTGGACAGGCCAATAACTTCTATGTTTATGCTTCAAGAGTTGCCGATAACGGTAAAAGTGAGGATGATTTGGCATTTCTAAGATATGAACACGAATATCTGAATGCGCATTTAACCGAACTTCCGAATGAAGATTACGCACAGACCATTCTTAAAGTATATGTTTTCTCTGTCTATCAGAAATTGATGTATGAAGCATTATCAAATTCTGCTGATGAAGAACTTTCTGCTCTAGCACAGAAGTCTTTGAAAGAAGTTAGGTATCATTATACCCATGCTTCTTCATGGATGAAAATTTTTGCACAGGGAACAGAAGAAAGTAAAACCCGTTTAGTAAAAGCAATCGAAAATGTTTGGGAATATACTAAAGGATTATTCGCAAAAGTGGAAGGAGAAGATGATTTAATTGCTTTAAATATCACTCCGAATGTGGATGAATTATACAACCAGTTTATCTCCATTACAGAAAAAGATTTCGCAGATTTTGGATTAGAATATCCGAAAGACCATTTCATGCAGCCTAAATCAAGAACAGGATATCATACAGAATATTTCGGATTTATGCTTTGTGAATTACAATATATGCAGAGAGCGTATCCGGGATGTACATGGTAGCATAAAATTTATATGAAGAATTTTATAATTTTTTTATTGTTTAGTTTAACTGTAATATCTTGTGAAAAGAAACAAGAGAGAGTTAAAATAATCAAGAACATTACAGATGTTGATGAGATGTTTCAATTAAAAAACTATAAGACTCAGGTTAGAATAAAAGTCAATGATTCTATAGATCGTGTAACAGCTCATTTAGATAATTTGACTTTAACAGGTAACTTTAGCACTAAAATGGATAGTAAAACTGGAATCTGGACTGTAACAAATAGTACGAATTCCAAAATAATTCAGATCGATTATTTAGTTTTTAGTAAAAATGATATCTTCAAAAATCAGGTTATTTTTAAAGAACATAATAAAATTGATTCTTCTGTAAGTAAATTTTATGTGCTAAAAGATAAAAATCTCAACAAACTTATATTATATTTTTTCTCACCTAAAATGAAAGATATGCTTTCAAATAATACAAAGGTTGCATACAGAATATATAGAGGATCAAAAAAAATTAAAACAGATTCGATCGTTTACAAAAACATCAAAAACGGAAAATACTTTGCCTATATTAAATATGACTTTAAGAAAGGTGATAAAATAAAAGGATATTTTAGTGATTTTGCACTGTTAAAAAATCCAAAGAGTAAGGATAGTCTTCTTGTAGGAGATAATACAATATATTTTAGAGAAAAAATTGAATAATTTATTAAACATACTATCTCAGATCCCCGATCCGGAAATTCCGGTAATCAATATCGTGGAATTAGGCATTGTAAGAGCGGCTAAGGTTACCAGCGAGAATGCTTGTGAAGTAATAATTACGCCCACTTATTCTGCCTGTCCTGCTATGTTTACCATTGAGGAAGATATCATTAAAATGATGAAGGAAAACGGCTGGGATGCAAAAGTGGTCACCAAAATGTTTCCAATATGGACGACAGACTGGCTGACAGATGAAGCAAGAGAAAAACTCCGTGTGTACGGAATTACACCTCCCGAAAAAGGAGCCGACGAACATCACATCGGGAAACCTAAAAAATGTCCGCGTTGTGGATCGATGCATTCGAAACAGATCAGTAGATTCGGGTCTACCTTATGCAAAGCTTCCTATCAGTGTTTAGATTGTTTGGAGCCTTTTGACTATTTTAAGTGCCATTAAAATGAGGCATTGTTACGTGATTTAATATTGTTAAATTAGAGCAGTGTAATTTTTTAATTCTTTAATCATTTAATTTTTAAATTTAAAACCATGTATACACAACTTGATATTGAAACGCATTTTGACGGAAAACTTAAAATTGCTTACCTCAACCAACCGGAAACAATGAATGCGCTTACAAAGCCTTCTTTAGGAGATTTGAAAGATTTTATTAGAGAATGCAACGAAGATGATACCGTAAGATGTGTGGCTATTTCCGGAAGAGGAAGAGCATTCTGCTCTGGCCAAAATCTGGATGATGCTTTTGTACAGGGAAATGAACACCATGATAACGACATCATCAGAAAAATTGTAGTAGATTATTATAATCCTTTGGTTACGGAGATCACACACTGCAAAAAACCGGTTGTTGCCTTGGTAAATGGTCCAGCAGTAGGAGCTGGTGCTATGTTGGCATTAATCTGTGACTTCGTTTTAGCAGTTGATAAGTCATATTTTGCTCAGGCATTTTCTAATATAGGATTGATTCCTGATACAGGAGGAACATACTTCTTACCAAAATTATTGGGCAGACAATTGGCAAATTATTTAGCTTTCACAGGTAAAAAATTATCCGCTGAAGAAGCAAAATCTTATGGTTTAGTTGCAGAAGTTTTCAATGAAGAAGAATTTGCTCCAAAATCTATGGAAATTCTTGAAAGAATGTCAAATATGCCGACTGTTGCTATAAAGTTAACTAAAAAAGCTTTTGCCCATTCATACAACAATACGTTGAAAGAACAGCTTGAATTAGAAGGTGATCTACAGCAGGAAGCTGCTCAGACAGAAGATTTCAAAGAAGGAGTGAATGCCTTTTTACAAAAAAGAAAACCTGATTATAAAGGAAAATAATTCGTAGTAAAGTATTCATGTAAGATGTATTCATGATTCTGCTGCTGATTTTTAAAAACTAATGATCAAAAAGCAAATCTGTTTTTAGCATGTACATGAATACTTTTTACATAATACATTGTACAAATAAAAATGAATATCGGAATTATTGGTGCAGGAACTATGGGCGTAGGAATTGCTCAGGTGGCTGCAACAGCGGGATGTAAAGTCGTTATATACGATGCACAGACACCGCAAATAGATAAAGCACTTTCAGGCCTGGAGAAAACCCTTCAGAAATTAGTTGAAAAAGCTAAAATTTCTCAGGAAAAAGCCACCGAAATCAGAAACAATATCACGAAAGGCGAGACGTTACAGGATCTAAAAGATTCTGATCTTGTGATTGAAGCGATTATTGAAAATAAAGAAATTAAGACAAAAGTCTTTACAGAATTAGAAGAATATGTTTCTGAGAACTGTATCATCGCTTCTAATACCTCATCCATTTCTATTACTTCCTTAGGGGCAGAATTAAAGAAACCGGGGCGTTTCATCGGAATTCATTTTTTCAATCCGGCACCGTTAATGCCCTTAGTTGAGGTAATTCCATCTTTACTGACAGAAAAGTCTTTAGCAGAAAAAATGTACACCCTCATGAAAGATTGGGGTAAACTTCCCGTGATTGCCAAGGATATTCCCGGATTTATTGTTAACAGAATTGCCCGCCCATACTACGGTGAGGGATTAAGAATCGTTGAGGAAAATATAGCAACTCCGGAACAGGTGGATGATGCTATGAAAACACTGGGTAACTTCAAAATGGGTCCTTTTGAATTAATGGATCTCATTGGTGTAGATGTGAATTTCTCTGTAACAACTACCGTTTATAAAGATTATTTTTACGATCCTAAATATAAACCATCTTTACTGCAGCAGCGTATATCCGAAGCAAAACTTCATGGGAGGAAAACCGGAAAAGGCTTCTACGATTATACAGAAGGTGCTGAAAAGCCGATTCCTCAAAAGGATGAAACTTTATATCAGCAGATTTTCTTAAGAATTATTTCCATGTTGATCAATGAAGCTGTTGAAGCAAAAAGACTGGGAGTTGCCAATGATGAAGACCTGGAACTGGCAATGCAGAAAGGAGTAAACTATCCAAAAGGATTATTAAGCTGGGGAAAAGAAATCGGATATGCAAAAATCTCTGAAACCCTGCAAAACCTTTACGAAGAATATCAGGAAGAAAGATACAGGCAAAGCCCTTTACTTCGTAAAATGTAACAATATACTAATCTAACAATGTAGCAATCTTACTGTCATTCTGAGGAAAACGAAGAATCTCAATTGGTAAAGAGTTACAATGTTAAATTTTAGATTAAAATTAATGGATATAGATGAATTTAAAATTGAGCTGGAAACAAGGCTTTTAATTGAAAAAAACTATGTAATTCAGGAAATTGCTTCGATCTGTGATGATCAAGAGAGACTTGGATTATTAGGGAAATTTAATGAAAAATATAAAGACTTGGTAAAACGGTTAGCCCATGAAAACGGAATCGACTTAAACGCTCCTTATCCAATTGAAAATTCATCCAATTCAGAAAATCTTTCCTATGAACAAGTAATTCTTGGTAAAACCATGAGTATTTATGATCAGTTGGTTGAAGAATTATATGAAGAAATAACAAGTATAGAGTAAAATGAATCCAAGACAAGTTGCAGACTATATGTTCGATCAGGATTATTTTTCCCAGTGGATGAATATCAAAATGATTGAAGTACAAGAAAATTATTGTTTACTAGAAATGCCCATCAGGCAGGAAATGTTGAATGGCCTTAAAACCGTTCACGGAGGAGTTACATTTGCTTTTGCAGATTCGGCATTAGCATTTTCGTCCAACAATTCTGGAGAGGCGGCAGTAGCATTAAACTGTATCATCAGTTTTACCAAAGCCGGAAAAGAAGGCGATATTTTCAGAGCTGAAAGTAAACTGGTAAACAATACAAGAAAAACCGCTGTTTACGACATCAATATTACCAATCAACATGAAGAACTGATTGCAAAATTTGTCGGGACAGTTTATAAAATCGGAAAAAAAGTAACAGAACTATAAAAGATATATAGACGTCAGATGTCAGATAACAGATTCTTGTTTGTCTGAAACCTGAAATCTAGCATCTAAAAATCTAATAAAAATGAACAACGTATACATCATAGATTACATAAGAACTCCTATTTCAAAACTGCAGGGAGGATTATCAGAAGTTAGAGCTGATGATCTGGCGGCGGTTGTCCTTAAAGAAATTGTGGGAAGAAACCCTGAAGTTCCTGTTGAGGAAATTGAAGACGTTATTTTCGGATGTGCCAATCAGGCAGGAGAAGATAACCGTAATGTTGCAAGAATGGGACTTTTACTGGCCGGACTTCCTTACAAAATAGGAGGTGAAACCGTCAACAGATTATGTGCTTCAGGAATGTCAGCTGTAGCCAATGCTTTCAGATCGATTGCATCAGGGGAGGGTGAAATTTACATTGCAGGAGGAGTAGAGCATATGACGCGTTCTCCGTATGTAATGTCAAAACCAAGTGCCGCTTTCGGAAGAGACAGCCAACTATTTGACACCACTTTCGGATGGCGTTTTATCAACCCCAAAATGAAAGAATTGTACGGTGTTGACGGAATGGGAGATACCGCTGAAAACCTTGCGGATATGCACCAGATCAGCAGAGAAGATCAGGATAAATTTGCGCTTTGGTCTCAGCAGAAAGCTACAAAAGCACAGGAAAGCGGAAGACTGGCGGAAGAAATTGTAAAAGTTGAAATCCCACAGAAAAAAGGAGAACCGAAAATTTTCGATACAGACGAATTTATCAAGCCAACATCTTCTATGGAAGGATTAGGGAAACTTCGTCCTGCTTTCAGAAAAGAAGGAACCGTTACAGCCGGAAATGCTTCAGGAATGAACGACGGTGCAGCAGCATTGATCCTGGCAAGTGAAGAAGCAGTAAAAAAATACGGATTAAAACCAAAAGCTAAGATCTTAGGATCTTCGGTAGCAGGTGTTGAGCCAAGAATTATGGGAATCGGACCTGTGGAAGCAACACAGAAACTCTTAAAAAGATTAAACCTGTCTTTAGAAGATATGGATGTTATCGAATTAAATGAAGCGTTTGCAGCTCAATCATTGGCAGTAACAAGAAGCTTAGGACTAAAAGACGATGATGCAAGAATAAATCCAAATGGAGGAGCGATTGCGATTGGGCATCCTCTTGGAGTTTCTGGAGCAAGAATCATTGGTTCTGCAGCGATAGAGCTTCAAAAGCAGAATAAAAAATATGCATTATGTACGCTTTGTATCGGTGTCGGTCAAGGCTATGCAATGGTAATTGAAAAAGTATAGCTTTTTTACTATAACAATCTAAAAATGTATCAATGTAACAATTCCTGTCATTCTGAGCAAAGTGAAGAATCTCAATTGGTAAACTGTTAGATTGATACATTGTTAAATTAAATTTTTAATAAAATTTCATGAATATCTACTCATATCACGGGATTCGCCCTATCATAAAACCATCGGCCTATATTCATCCGCAGGCCGTAATCATTGGAAATGTAGAAATAGGCGAAGAAGTATATATTGGTCCCAATGCGGTCATCCGTGGCGACTGGGGTAAAATTATTATAAAAGACGGAGCCAATGTTCAGGAAAACTGTACACTCCACGTTTTTCCCAATATTGAAACTATTTTAGAAGAATCAGCACACATTGGGCATGGTGCTATTATCCATTCCGGGCATATCGGGAAGAACTGTCTGGTAGGAATGAATGCTGTGGTAATGGATAAAGCTGTGATCGGTGATGAATGCATCATTGGAGCATTAGCTTTTGTTCCTGCCAACTTTACATGTGGGCCAAGAAAATTAATTGTTGGAAGTCCGGCAAAAATTATCAGGGATGTTTCTGATGATATGATTCATTGGAAAACACAGGGTACAAAACTGTATCAGGAATTGGCAAGAGAAGGGAAGGATGCCATTCTTTCGTGCGAGCCGTTTTCAGAATATGTAGAACAGATCCCTACGAAAGTGGTGGATTATAGCATCTGGGCAGATTTGAAATAATTGCTCTTGCTGAAATTTATGGGAAATATATTTACTTTAAGAAACTTCTTACGTTCCTTAGTTTTAGGGATTATAAATTTGGTGCTTTATTATCTGTTTAAAATTATTTTTACACATGATCATGAAGATTATATGCTCTATGTAATCATGTTCTTTACATTTTTTTTTATAAATTTTGTTTTAGGCAATGGCAACAGAACATGGAAAGACCTGGTTAAAAGCATAAAGAAAAGCTCATAGTTTTTTAAAGATTAAAAATGAAATAAAGTATGATTAAAAAACTTCTAATTTTCTGCAGTATTCTGTTTGCATTTCAGTTTATGGTATTAGCGCAGAATGAAACAGTAAAACCACTTACCATTGGGGAAACAGTCACCTTAAAGTCTACGATCTTAAAAGAAGAGAGAACTTTAAATATCTATCTTCCTTTGGGTTTTGATAAAGCTAAATCATATCCCGTAATCTATCTTCTGGATGGAAGCATGAATGAAGATTTTATCCATGTTTCAGGACTGGTTCAGTTCTTTAATCAAATGTATGCTATGCCGGAGACGATTGTTGTGGGAATAGCCAACGTAGACCGTAAAAGAGATTTTACCTACCATACAGATTTAAAAGATTTACAAAAAGACTATCCTACTACAGGACATTCTGATGTCTTTATCAGCTTTCTTGAGAAAGAATTGAAACCTTATGTAGAAAGTCATTACAAAACAGCAGATACCTATATATTCGGACAGTCTTTGGGTGGACTTCTGGCAACGGAAATTTTATTAAAAAAGCCTGAAATGTTCAATAATTATTTCATCATAAGCCCAAGTTTGTGGTGGGATGATCAAAGTCTGATTAAACAGGCAAAACAGCTGCTTTCTAAAAGTCCTGACACGAAAAAGTTTGTGTATGTTTCTGTAGGAAAAGGCGAACATCCTGTGATGGTAAAAGATGCAGAATCCATCTATGATATTCTTAAAAATTCGAACAAGAAAAACTGGACGGTAGAATATAAAATGATGGAAGGTGATAACCATGCAACCATTCTTCACAGAAGTCTGTATGAAGGACTGGTAAAAATGTTTCCTTATAAAGAACCGAAATAAAAATAAATAAATGTAACAATATATCAATGTGAAAATCTAATCATTATGTGCTTGCATGTCAAGTTTATAGGAGTAACTCACTGCCAAACTGTTAGATGGACACATTGTTAAATTAAATATTTTATGGAAAAATTAAAAAACTATATCTACGGAGAATGGGTAGAAGGTACCGGAAACGGAATTCCTTTATACAATGCTGTAACGGGAGAGCAGGTTGCTGTTTCAGATACAGAAGGCCTTAATTTTGAACAGGCTCTTGATTATGGAAGAACAATAGGGTACAAGAACCTTTCTTCTATGACGTTCTACGATCGTGGAGAAATGTTGAAAAAAGTAGCACTATATCTTTTAGAAAGAAAGAAAAAATATTACGAACTATCATATAAAACAGGAGCTACGCATGCAGACTCATGGGTAGATATTGAAGGAGGGTTTGGTACCTTTTTCACCTATTCCGGATTGGCAAAAAGAATGCTTCCGAATACTCCGTTTTGGGTAGATGGTGAAACTCAGAAGATTTCTGCCAACGGAACTTTTCTGGGAACTCATATTTTAACTCCTAGTGAAGGAGTTTCTGTACAGATCAATGCCTATAACTTTCCGGTTTGGGGAATGCTGGAGAAGCTGTCAACTTCATTATTGGCGGGAGTTCCAAGTATTGTAAAACCATCTCCTTACGGTTCTTATTTAACCAATGCTGTTTTTCAGGATATGATTGAAAGTGGAGTCCTTCCTGAAGGTGCCCTTCAACTGGTTTGCGGTGAACCCGGAAATATTCTGGATTACGTACAGGATGGAGATTCTGTCTTGTTCACAGGCTCTGCAACGACAGGTAGAAAATTGAAATCTTTACCTTCAGTGTCTGGAAATTCTGTGCGTTTCAATATGGAAGCCGATTCCCTGAACTGTTCCATTCTTGGATTAGATGCAAAACCGGGAACCCCTGAATTTGATCTCTTCATTAAAGAAGTTCGTACGGAAATGACAACAAAGGCCGGTCAGAAATGTACGGCGATCAGAAGAATTATCGTTCCTGAACATTTGATAGGTGACGTTCAGAATGCCTTATCCAAAGCGTTGGATCAAACCAAAATAGGAAATCCATTAAGCAGAGAAACCAGAATGGGATCTTTAGTGGGAAAACAACAATACGATGAAGTTCTTAGAAAAGTTAATATTTTAAAAACCGAAACAGAGCTTGTATACGACGGAAAACATGAATTAGTAGATGCTGATTACGAAAACGGAGCATTTATGAGTCCGAAATTATTCCTGAATGACAAGCCTTTCGAAAAAAATATCTCTCACGATGTGGAGGCTTTCGGACCCGTTTCTACTCTGATGCCTTATAAAGATGCCGAAGAAGCAGCTGCGCTGGCAAAAAGAGGAAAAGGAAGTTTGGTAGGTTCTATCATTTCTCATGATGACCAGTTTATCGCTGAAACTTCATGGAAAATGGCTTCCCAGCACGGAAGAATCTTTGTGTTGAACAGAGATAATGCAAAAGAAAGCACAGGACATGGTTCGCCACTTCCTACTTTAATGCATGGAGGACCTGGTAGAGCAGGAGGTGGAGAAGAAATGGGCGGATTGAACGGCTTACATTTCTTCCTTCAAAAAACAGCGATTCAGGGATCACCGGATGTTCTGACAGCGATTACTAAAATTTATCAGCAGGGAGCAGAGAAAAAATTCGCAGACAAACATCCTTTCCAAAAATATTTTGAAGATGTTGAAGTCGGAGATTCATTAGAAACGGCAGGAAGAACAGTTACCGATGCAGATATCGTTAACTTCTCCAATGTTTCATGGGATCATTTCTATGCCCACACAGATGCAACAAGTTTAACAGGAACTATTTTTGATAAAACCGTAGCACACGGATATTTCATCCTTTCAGCGGCGGCAGGATTATTTGTTTCCGGTAAAAAAGGCCCTGTTATTGCCAATTATGGATTAGAAAATTGTAATTTCTTTAAACCGGTATACGCAGGGGATACCATTACGGTATACTTAACGGCAAAAGAAAAGGTAAACCGTGGTGTAAAAGGCAGAAACATACCTTCAGGAGTGGTAAAATGGCTGGTTGAAGTTGTTAATCAGCGTGAAGAAGTAGTTTGTGTAGCTACGATCTTAACATTGGTAGCGAAGAAATCTCCATTTATCGATTTGAAAGTAAAAGCTGTTGAGAAAATTCTGAACGGTTTAACAGATCACACTTCGGCAAAATGGGGTAAAATGTCTCCTCAGCAAATGATTGAGCACTTGGAACATGGCGTTTTGGTAAGTTTAGGCGAACCCGAAGCAGAAAAATGCTATACTCCGGAAGAGCAGCTTGAAAAATGGCAGGATTCCCTTTATAATCACAGAAAAATGCCGAAAGATTTCCCGGCTCCTTTTCTGGCGGAAGATGAAAAATTGTTAGAATTAAGACATAAAAATCTTGAAGCTGCAAAACAGTCTTTCATAGATAATTTGAAGAAATTTTCAGTGTATTATAAAGAAAATCCACAGGCAGAACATATGAATTTTGTTTTTGGAAAATTAAACAAAGAAATGTGGGAATTAATGCACAGTAAGCATTTTACCCATCATTTTGAGCAGTTTGGATTGATTTAATTCAAAATAAAATATAAATTGATACTCCCTTTTGGTTTTTACCGGAAGGGATTTTTGTTGTCCCTGATAAAATCTTAGTTGAATAAAGGCTTTTCTTAAAAATGATAAGTACTTTTACAGGAATACTAATATCAGAATCTCATTTATTTACAAAAAATATGGAATTACAATTTTTCAAAGACTTCGATTTTACCAATTTCTGGAATGAAAGCAGCTATTCAGTAAGAGATTATATTGAAGATTACCCCAATGATGAAATGATTGCATCAGTGGAAAGTGAACTGGGATATAAACTTCCCGCTTCTTATATTGAGTTGATGAGGTATCAGAATGGCGGCTTAGTAAACAAATCCTGTTTTCCTACTGCTGAAAGTACTTCCTGGGCAGATGATCACATCGCAATTACCGGAATTATGGGGATTGGACGTGAAAAAACATATTCTCTTTGTGGCGAACTTGGAAGTCGGTTTATGATGGATGAATGGGGATATCCGGATACAGGAGTGTATATTGCCGACTGTCCTTCCGCAGGACACGATATGGTGATGCTGGATTATTCCATATGCGGGAAAGAGGGAGAACCTGAAGTTGTGCATGTAGATCAGGAAGATGATTATAAGAAAACCTTTCTGGCAAAAGATTTTGAAACCTTCATTAAAGGATTAAAAGACGAAGATGAATTTGATTTAGATTAAATAATCAGTATTTTTAACTCTTAATTCATCAAATCATAAAATAAAAAACAATGAACGAAAGTTGGATGCAAAAATGGGAAGAACAGAAAGATGTTCTCGTATGTCCCACAGATTTAGAATCTTATTTTACCTCTGAGGAAATTCTTTCTCAAAAAATGGAAGTGATGGAAATAGGAAACGTTTCCCTTCCTTCCGGAAAAGTAATTGTAAGAGATCCGTTGGTCTATTTGAATGCAGGAGAAAAACCTTATTTCATTGAAACTCCGAAAGGAGATTTTCCCGTAAAGATTGCTGTGGTAAAATCAGAAGAATGGGGAGACAGGTATGCCGTTGCCAAAGTACAGTTTACCGATGAAAAGCCCGTTATTTATCGCGAAGCACTCTTGGGTAACGAAGACATTGAAGAAGTGGGGGAAGGTGATTATTTTGGATTTGCAGTAGACGCCGGATTGGCGTGTATTACGGATGTTACTGTGCTTCCTGCATTTGATAAATTCCTTACAGAAATCAATGCGGATAATATCTACGATGATTATTTTGCGGGTCTTTTTGCACAGAGCTATAAAGATCACCCTGACAATCAAAGAGATCTCGGAGACTGGATCAACTGGATGATTCCTAACACATCTTATCATATACCAATCTTTGCAAGTGGTTTTGGTGATGGTGCTTATCCGGTATATTTTGCTTACGATGCACAAGATCAGATCTCTGGGTTGTATATTCAGTTTATTGATATTGAACTGGCATTGTCTGATGACGATGAGGAAGAATACGAAGAAGAAAATGACGATGATAACAATGAACCTGAAGATTTCGTTTTTCTTAAAGACTAGGTATGAATAAAACTTTTGCTGATCAGGTTGTTCAGTTTAACGAAAATCTGGAATATGCAGGGGATCTACCTGAAGGTTTTCAGGTATTAAATCCCTATGTAGATAATCCGGAAACGATGGAAGTTATGCAGAAGTTTTATCAAAAATATTATAACGATTCCAATCAGAGAAGATTCATCATCGGAATTAATCCCAGTCGTCATGGAGCAGGAGTTACAGGAGTTCCGTTTACCGATACAAAACGGTTAGAAAGCGTTTGTGGAATTACCATGAAATCAGCCCATACCCACGAAATTTCTTCCGTCTTTATGTATGATATGATTGCAGAATATGGGGGTGCAGATGAATTTTACAATGATTGTTATATCAATTCACCATTTCCGCTGGCTATTGTAAGAAAAACAAAAAACGGTGAAGTCAATGCAAATTATTATGACGATAAAAAGCTGTTTGAAGCGGTAAAAGATTTTATGATTGATTCTTTAAAGAATCACGTCAGTTTAAATCTCGATACCTCAGAGGTGTTTGTTCTCGGAAAAAAGAATGCGGAATTCATCTCTAAACTGAATAAAGAAGCAAAGCTTTTTGAAAGAATGACTATTCTGGAACATCCAAGATATATTCAGCAGTATAAGCTGAAAGAAAAACAAATGTATATCGATAAGTATGTACTGGCTTTAAAAAATGCCATAGTATCTTAACTCCTGAAATCTAAATATAACAAAAGAGGTAATTCTATCCATTGAATTACCTCTTTTTTATTAAATTGTATCATGAATTTTTTCCCTGAAAACATAACATTTAAATATCCCTGGCGGACCTATCAGAAAAACTTTCTCAGTCATCTCAATGATTATCTTACCGATAATCATCTGCATGTTGTGGCGCCACCGGGTTCAGGAAAAACAGTATTGGGACTGGAAGTTATGCTTAGACTTAATAAGCCCTCATTAATCGTAGCCCCTACCTTGGCGATCAGGAATCAATGGATACAGCGTTTTTGCGAATTGTTTTTGGGTACAGATGCCGTTCCGGAATGGATATCTACGGATATCAGAAATCCAGGTTTTATGACGGTAACCACCTATCAGGGTGTGCATGCAGCCTGTAATAATGGTAAAGAAGATTCAGATGATATTTCTTCCAATAATACAATCTCAGCAATTGTGAAAAGTCTTAAAAAACAGAAAGTGGGAACTATTATTCTTGATGAGGCTCATCACCTGAAAAATGCATGGTGGAGAAGTTTAATGGATATAAAAAGTGAAATCAATCCAACTATCGTAGCCCTTACTGCAACCCCTCCTTTTGATATTTCTGCATTGGAATGGCAGCGGTATATACAACTGAACGGTCCTGTAGATCTGGAAATTTCGGTTCCTGAACTCATGCTTGAAGGAGATTTATGTCCCCATCAAGATTTGGTATATTTTAACCTTCCTACAGAAAAAGAGCAGAAGAAAATAGAATACTACTATACCCATGCCGACGAATTTTTTAAAGAGATTAAAAATGATGGGCTGCTTTTAACAACAATTGAAACCCATCCTGTGTATCAGAATCCTGCAGGACATCTGGATTGGATCTATGAAAATATGTCGTCTTATTCATCAGTATTAATATATCTGAATGATAGAGGAAGGAAAATACCAGATCTGCATTTTGAGATTATCGGCGATCAGCAAAAATACATTCCCGAATTTGATTTTTTCTGGCTGGAAGAATTGCTCGATTTTTATTTGTTTTTAAATGAAACAGATGTTTCGGAACACCGTCTCGATCTTGAAAATAGGTTGAGAAGGCATGGATTTATTGAAAATAAAAAAGTGAGCTTTTTTACTAACAAAAATCTTGTTCAGGCTTTAAATTCAAGTATCGGAAAATTGCAGGGAATCAAAGATATTGCTGATTCCGAATATGCATCACTGAAAGAAGATTTGAAAATGGTGATTCTTACTGATTTTATCAGAAAAGAATACATCAGTACGGAACAACAAAATAATTTTGAACTGGATAAAATAGGTGCCATTTCTATTTTTGAAAAATTGAGACGGGAAAACCATAATGATAAAAAAATTGGAGTACTTACAGGAAGTATTGTGATTATACCCAAGTTGTCTAAACCCCTTTTTGATGAGCTTTGCAGTAAAAATTCGGTTTCAAACGTTACCGTTTCTTCACTTTCCTATGATGAGAATTATCTTATCATTCACAGCAATGATCAGTTAAGTCATCATATTGTGTCCATTGTTACCGAAATTTTTCAGTCAGGAGAAATTCAGATTTTAGTAGGAACAAAATCCCTGTTAGGAGAGGGATGGGATGCGCCTAAAATGAATACACTGGTGTTGGCAAGTTTTATAAGTTCTTTTGTCCTGTCCAATCAGATGAGGGGAAGAGTAATGAGAACCCAAAAAGATGAACCCTCTAAGACAGGTAATATCTGGCACCTGATATGCTTTGATGAAAAAAGCCAAACAGGGGGAGAAGACCTCAATGTCATGAAAAAGCGTTTTAAAACCTTCGTAGGGATTTCAAATAATGGAAATCCTGCTATTGAAAACAACTTTGAAAGACTCAATATCAAAACCATTGAAAGCAGCGATGAAATACAAATAATTAATAAGGAGACCTTGATGTTGGCTAATAGCAGAAATCACCTCGGAAGCAGGTGGCAGACGGCATTGGCAAAAGGTAATATTCTTATTGAAGAAATTCAAATTCCCGGCGAAAATCAGCGTGAAGCCAGCCAGATGAAGATGAAATATCTCAATAAAATGATGGGTAACCTTTCAATGGTTTTGATATCTTCTTTTGTAATGTTTTGGTGGGATGTTTTTCTGGGGATTTTCAGATCATCAAAATCCATACATTCTACACTACATTTTTCCTTGTTTGGTTTTATATTCGGCTTTGTTGGATTTACAGTGTATGGCGGTAGATTTTACAGAGCACTAAGACAATATTTTAAATATAAAAATATCACAAAGAATATCGTAATATTGGGGAATGTAATTGTGAAAAACCTGGTAAATGAAAGGGTAATCCGGACTCCTGTAGAAAATTTATCTGTGGTAAGCAATAAAGATGCTGAAGGAAGAGCCGTTTGCTATTTACAAGGTGGAACTCATTATGAACAGTCACAATTTATTACAACTTTGCAGGAGCTGATTGCTCCGGTCGATAATCCCAGATATCTCCTTAAACAAAAAGTGTATTCATTGTTCAGAGGGCAAAGCAGTTATTATCCGGTTCCTGAAATCTTTGCGAAGAACAAGAAAAGTGCAGAATTTTTTAATGCAACCTGGAATGATTTAATGGAAAAGTCTGAGTTGGTTTTTACGAGAACTGTAGAAGGAAGAAAAATACTGCTGAAATTAAGGTTCCATTCTTTGATGAAAAGAAATACAAGAATTGAACATATTCATAAATGGACCAGATAAAATAAAATCCCTTGAAAATTATCAAGGGATTTATCATTTATGCATTAGAATCGCAGGGAAGCTGAATCTTTTTCATACTGTTTACAAGCGTTTTTATAATACAGTAGAAACATTGAGTGCATTTTTGTTCATATCATGACTGCTCATTGAGAGAATAAAGTTTTCATGGTTATTGTTTATTTATTCAGAAAGCAGACTGCTACAATGAAATGCTTCGTATTAATCTTTAATGATTTTATGAGATTCTGATAAGGTTTTAAGAATATATACTCCTTTCGGTAATTCAGTAATGTTGGATTCATTCACTCCCTTTTTTACTTCCAGAGTTTTCACAAGTTTTCCGGTCTGATCATACATTTCTGCCTTTGAGCTTTCATCCGTTTTGATGGTAAAGACTCCTTTAGTAGGATTAGGATAAACACTCATTGTTTTCGATGAGGCTTTTGTTTCGCCAGTAGCTAAAACTACACCCGTATCTTTTACCCAGGTAAAGGCATCAACACCAAGATAACGATAATCTCCACCAATAGTCAGTTGAAGCTGATCAATAATAATGTTCGAATAGTTTTGCCCGTTCAGGTTGGTCAGATCAATCAATGTATACCCGTTGGTAGTTCCCAAAGATGTTGCAAAGCCATTGCTTTTAGTTTGGGTAAACTTAGTGACACCAGACAGTTTACCTGTAATGGTAAGCGTACCCGCAGCATTTTGGTTAATAAGATAATTGGCTAAAAACACCCAGAATCTGTTGACTTTAAACAAATTTGAAGTGGTTTTTATACTAAAAGAAACGTTGGCATTGGCCAGTGTTGCAGTTCCTGTATTATCAATATATCTGTTGTCATTCGCTGTACCGTTCCATCCTGTGTTGGCGAAGTTTCCAATGTCAAAAAGCGAAGCCGGAGCATTATGCGAAATGATATTAAAGATTACGCCGTTATCTGTGAAACTCGTACTTCCACTGGATTCAGTTTCGAATACTTCTGTACTTGTCTGCGCGAAGGTGAAAAGGGAAATGAGCAGACTACAAATCGTAAAAAAAGTAGTTCTTTTCATGATTTTAATTTTTAGGTTGTTTATAAATTCTTGTTTATGGCCTTGAAGGATAAATACCTTCTACACAAATAATGTAGTTTAGCCCTAAATAAGGAGGCATATTGTTGATCGGCAAATTCTGACCGATAAAGGAAACAGATCTTGGATTAATTACAGTATCAGGATCACCATCTACATAACTTGGTATAGGACTAAATTCTCTTCCGTTTGGGATGCCTGTAATGGCTAAAGAAGAATTGGCAGATGGTGTCGTAGAATTAGCATTAACGTTGGCTACTTTTACCTGGCTTGTAAAGCTTGGTAAGTTTGAATTAAGTAGTGTTGTTTGTGCAGAACCCGACATTTCACCAAGTTCATATGACTTTCCAGTGCTTGAGTTTCCTGATCCAATAGGATAGCGCCCGTTAAGGTTAGGTAATGCAAAAGTCGTTTGACCATCGCCACCGTAGGTAGTTCCTAAAATTGAAAAAAGTGCAGTATTGTTTGCGATGCTTAATAAAGCTCCGTTGCATAATAAAAAACCTCTAGGTGCAAAGTTTCCTGCGAATAATTTGATTGTGCCCATTAATTCTTCCATGATAAAATAGTTTTTTCAGTTGTTAATTTTTTTAGTACGTTGTTGTTTTCAAAATTTATGGTCTTGAAGGATAAATACCTGATATGCAGATGATATAATTTAATCCTAAGTATGGAGGCATATTATTGATGGGTAGATTCTGACCTGTAAAAGAAACTGATTTTGCATTGATCGTTGTGTTAGGATCACCATCTACAAAACTAGGTACAGGATTGAATTCTCTACCATTCGGGGTTCCTGTGATAGCAATTGATGAAGTAGCAGAAGGGGTTACAGCATTGGCATTGGTATTGGCAACCTTTATTTGGCTGATGAAGCTGGGTAGATTCTGCTGATTAAGAGTTGTCTGAGTGGTACCCGCCTGTGTTCCTAAAGGATAATATTCATTTGCATTTACATTTCCTGCTCCTATAGGATAACGTCCTTGTAAATTGGGTAAAGCAAAATTTCTTACACCGTCGCCACCATAGGTAGTCCCTAAAATTGAGAAAAGTGCAGAATTGCTTTGAATAGCTAATAAACTTCCATCGCACATCAGGTAACCTTTGGGTGCAAAGTTGCCAGCAAATAATTTAATAACTCCGATCATTTCGTCCATGGTAAATATTTTTTCAGTTATACATTTCCTACTCTTATATTGGCTTTTCGGATTCCGCCTTTAGGTTTTATTAACAAGTCAAAGGAACAATATAAAACAGGGCGGTAGTAGAGTAGAAAATACCAAATTGGTCTTTCCGTATTTATACTGATGATGAAATAAGCGATGTAGTAAAGCAATTTAATTTTATACGCTTTAATTCTTTCTGAAACAGCCGTATTTAGTATTTTTGTATAAATCCAATTAAAATAAAAATGAACGAATTCGTAGCATCAGAAATTAAAAACAATATTGCCGAAATTACATTTGGAACCCCAAAAAGCAATTCACTGCCGGGAGCTATTTTAGAAAAACTGGCGCAGACTATTTTAGATGAAGGCGCTAAAGATGAGGTAAAAGCTATTGTAGTAAAAAGTGAAGGCGAGAAAGCTTTCTGTGCAGGAGCAAGCTTTGATGAACTTTTGGCTATTAATGAACTGGAAAATTCAACGAAATTTTTCGGAGGTTTTGCAAAAGTATTGAACGCCATGAAAAATTGCGGGAAAATAGTTGTGGTAAGAGTTCAGGGAAAAACAACCGGTGGAGGAGTAGGCATTGCCTGCGGTGCAGATTATTGTTTTGCTACTAAAGATGCTGCTTTAGCCCTAACGGAGATCAATTTAGGAATCGGACCATTCGTTATTGGACCTTATGTTGAAAGAAAAATTGGTAAATCACAGTTCTCTGCAATGGCTATTGATGCGGATTTCAGATCTGCAGCATGGGCAGAACAGCATAATGTTTATCATTCTGTTTCAGAAAATATTGAAGAAATGGACGTGAAGCTGGAGAAATTTCTACAGACTTTAGCTTCCAGAAGCAGTGATGCACTTGCATTGATCAAAAAGGTTTCCTGGGAAGGAACAGACCATTTTAATGAATTGATGCCTGCAAGAATTCATATGAGCGCAAGTCTGATATTGGAAGAATCGGCGAAGAAAAATATTGAAACCATTAAAGAAAAATTGAGAACGAAATAGCTTCTGAATGAGCATTTTAAAAAGGCCGTTGAACTCGTTCAACGGCCTTTTTTATGGCTAAAAAACAAAAATAAACGAACGATTGTTAGTTTTGTTAATATTGAACCGTTAATCAATTGATTGATTTAATTATTTTACTTGGTATAATTGTCTTATATGGATACTAATTATTTAAAAAATTAACAAATATTTGTATATGTTAATATTTATTAACATATTTGCCAGGTTAATATTAAAATTTGTTAATATGAAATTACGATTGTCTTTAATAACTACTGCTGTTCTCTTCTTCGCAGGAGGGCAGGCGGTTGAAGCTCAACGGTCTAAAAAAGATACGATTGGTGAGCAAAAAATAGATGAGGTTGTTATTGTTGCTTATGGATCCCAGAAGAAGGAAACGTTAGTAGGCTCCAATACAGAAGTGAAAGCAAAACAGTTTGCAGACCGCCCGATTTCTAACATTGCTCAGGCAATAGATGGAGCGAGTGCGGGGGTGAAAGTAAGTACCAGTACGGGCCAGCCGGGAGCATCACCTAGTATTCAGATTAGAGGTATCGGGTCTTACGGCATCTCTACAGCACCCCTATATGTAGTAGATGGTGTGATCTTTACAGGAGCGCTTTCAGCACTTAACCCGAATGATATTGCATCATTTAACATCTTGAAAGATGCAGCTTCTACTTCACTGTATGGTTCTGCAGCAGCTAATGGTGTTGTTTTGATCACAACGAAAACAGGAAAAAAAGGTGCTGATGCTTTAAGCTTCAGTATGAGTACGGGATATGTGGGAAGAGCAATCCCTGAATATAGCAGGGTGAATGCCGCTCAATACTATCCTCTTATCTGGGAAGCCATGAGAAATGGACGTCTGACTGCTGTTCCGGGTAGTACTATAACAGATGCAAACAATTATGCTACAGCCAATTTGATTTCAGGTGTTTTAAAAACAAATATTTTTAATGTAGCTGATAATCAATTAGTCATAAATGGAATTTTAAATCCCAATGCTCAATTAAGATATACAGATTTAGACTGGCAGGGGCCGTTGTTCAATACCGGATTCAGACAGAATTATGAATTAAACTACAGTGGAGGAACAAATAAAACTACTTATTTTTCTTCTGTAAGTTATACCAACGAAACCGGATATCTTATTAAATCTGATTTTGAAAGATTTACAGCCAGATTAAAAGTAGATTCTCAGGTTAAAAACTGGCTTAAAGTAGGAACCAGTATCAGTGCGGTTTCATCCAATGGAAATAACTCTGTAGATGGAGCAGATAATAATTCTGCCTATATTAATCCGTATGCATGGACCAGAACTATGGGACCAATTTACAGTCCTTATGCTCATGATCCTACCACCTTTGCAACCATGTACGATGCATTTGGAAACATAGTGTATGATGCAGGAAATGCAAGAGGTGCTGATGCAGCGGCGGGAAGAAATATTATTCAGGAAACACTTCTGAATAAAGATATTTCTAAAAATTATTATATCATTTCAAGAGCCTATGCGGAAATTAAGGTAGATCCTTATTTAACCCTATCCACTAATGTTGGGTATGATATCCGAAATAACAGAAGAAGCAGATATATCAATAAAGTGATCGGAGATGCTGCTCCAGGAGGTGCTGCTGAAAAAACCACCTATACAGAACAGACGATTACATGGAACCAGTTGTTGAACTACAAAAGAAAATTCGGATCTCATAATTTTGAATTTTTATTAGGTCATGAAAACTATAAATATATCTATGAATATATGTATGGATATAAGCAGGGACAAACAGTGGATAACAATGATGAGTTGATCAATTTTGTTACCCCTACATCTCTGACTTCACAAACGGATAACTATAGAAAAGAAAGTGTTTTCTCAAGATTGAATTACGATTATGATTCTAAATACCTATTATCAGGATCTATCCGTTGGGATGCTTCATCCAGATTCAGCAAAGATGTAAGATGGAATTCTTTCTGGTCTGTAGGGGCAGGATGGAGAATCAAAGGAGAAGATTTCCTGAAAGAGTCTAACCTTATTAGTGATTTGAAATTACGAGGTTCTTACGGAGAAGTAGGAAATGACGGTACCAACAGCTACTATATGTATAAGAATACATTCAGCTTAGGGTATAATAATGCGAATGAGCCGGGAATATTATTCGGATTCCTTGCAGATCCTACTATTACATGGGAAACTAATAAACAAAGTGATGTAGGGCTTGATTTTGGATTCTTCAACAACAGAATTAATGGTTCGGTTGAATATTATAACAGAACTACATCTGATTTGATCTTCCCGGTACCAACGCCTGTATCTTCAGGGGTTCCAAACAATAATATCAGCAGAAATGTTGGAACGATGTACAACCGTGGTTTTGAAATTACTATCGGTGGAGATGTAATCAAAAATGAAAACTTCACTTGGAGTCTAAATGCGAATGCTTCAACTCTTAAAAACCAAATCACAGGATTGTCTAACGGAATCACTGAGATTATTAATGGAACTAAGAAAATTTCTGTAGGACATTCTGTTTATGATTACTGGTTGAGACAATGGTATGGAGTAGATCCCGCAGACGGTTCTCCTTTATTCTTAGTAGCGGATGCCTTTGCTAATACAACAGCTACCGATATCAGAACTGTTAACGGAACAAAGGTGACGACCAACTTCAATAAAGCGAAGTATGATTATTCCGGGACGGCAATTCCTGATTTATTTGGAAGTTTCGGTACATCATTTACCTATAAGAACTGGTCTGTTTCTGCAATGTTTACGTATCAGTTAGGAGGTAAAACCTACGACTCTAACTATGCTTCTTTGATGTCAAGTTATTCTCAGGGAGGGGCATTAAGTACAGATATCTTGAATAGATGGACAACTCCTGGACAAATTACGGATACACCGGCATTGAATTCATCTACTTATACAAGTTCTAACGCAGCTTCAAGCAGATGGCTGGTAAAATCAGATTTTATTACTTTCAGACAAGCAAATTTAACGTATAGTTTCAATCCGGAAATGATTTCAAGGTTTGGATTATCCGGTTTAAAACTAATGGTATCAGGAGAAAATCTTTGGAGCAAAACAGCTAGAAAAGGATTGGAGCCTTCTCAGGCTTTCAATGGAACAACGACCAACAGATATTCTCCGGCTAGAATTGTAACCATAGGATTTAACTTGTCATTCTAAAAATTCAATTATGAAAAATATTACAAAACATTATAAAAAATTGGCAGTGCTTTCCGCTGCAGTGCTCACATTAGCGCTCACTTCTTGTAAAAGTGATTATTTAGAAACAGATACTACCATTGCGGTGCCCGAAGATGCTGCATACTCAAGTGCTTCCAACCTTATGGCAATCATTAACGGAATGCATAGGAATTTGTATACAAGACAGAATGCTAATCAGGGTCAGAATGGTCAGGGTGGTATTATGATTATGATGGATGCCCTAGGAGAAGATCTTGTGTTTCCTTCTACGGGGAATGGCTGGTATATCTCTACGGTAAGATGGCAGGATCAGGTAAATGAAAATGCAACCAATGATTTTTTTCCTTATCAATTTTATTATGCCTTAATCAGAAATGCTAACCTGGTGATCGCTAATGGTCCTAATGTTCCTGTACCAACGGCTGCTGATGCTACTACAGTTAAAATGGCTATTGGAGAAGCGTTTGCATTCAGAGCTTTTTCATATTATATGCTGGTGCAGCTATACGGAAAAAGATATGTTCCTAATACAACAAATAGTCAGTTAGGAGTTCCTATTAAATTAGTGGCAGACGAAGTTCCAATGGCAAGAAATACCGTTGAAGAAGTATACACACAAATTAACAGTGATTTAGCGGAAGCATTATCAAGATTAAACGGTTCGAGAGCAACAAAATCTCATTTTAATGATAAAGTAGTATTGGGATTAAGAGCGAGAATTGCTTTGACTCAAGGAAACTATGCGTTGGCCGCATCTTCTGCTAAACTTGCAAGAACTGGATTTGATTTAATGAGTAGTGCTACTTATGCGTCTGGTTTTAATAACCTGGAAGGAAATGCAGAATGGCTTTGGGGTGCGACTATCATTGCAGATCAGACAGATTACTTCGGAAACTTTGGAGCCTATATGTCGAGAAACTATAACTCTACGAATATCAGACAGGCTCCTAAAGCAATGAATAGCAAACTTTATGCAATGTTCCCAAGTACTGATGTAAGAAGGCTGGTCGTTGATCCTCTAGGTAACCATTTGGGAGTAGCTCCAACTTCGATAACCCCAACGATACCGGCAGTTGCTTTATCTTCTGCTTATTCTAAATTTGCATATACCAGCCAGAAATTCCTATCAGTAAGTGCTTCAGACAGCAGAATGGATGTACCTTACATGAGAGCTGCTGAGATGTATCTTATCGAAGCTGAGGCTAAAGCTAAAGCTGGTGATGAAACGGGATCAAAAGTGGTCTTCAATGAGCTTACTAAAAAGAGAAATGATGCTTATACAGGAGCTACAACTACAGGCGCTGCTTATATCACAGAAGTTCTGAACAGCAGAAGAATGGAATTATGGGGCGAAGGATTCAGATTCCTTGATCTGAAAAGATTAAATCAAGGATTAGATAGAACTGGAGCCAACCATTCAACGGTAGTGGACAATAATGTTATTACGGTTGCGAACACTGATCCACGTTGGGAATATCTTATTCCAAGGACGGAGATCAATGCTAACCCGCTTATTGTTCAAAACCCATTATAAATTTTACACAAATTTTAATATTTTTTTTTAGAATCCTGCTTTTTAGCAGGGTTCTTTTTTTATATCATGAAATTATTTTATCAAAACGTAAAAAAAATATTGGAGGATTAAAAATAAATTCTAACTTTGTATTTCAAAGTTCTTTATATGGAGACAAAAAACTATCACGAAGATTTATCTCATATCCGTTCCATGATGGAGCGTTCTTCCAGATTCATTTCATTAAGTGGATTATCCGGTGTTGTTGCAGGGCTGACAGCACTCATTGGTGCCGGATATGTATATTTTGTGTTGAAGAGGGAAGGAATAAGTTATTTTGATGGAGACAGAAATATCTACCAACCGGAACTGGTTCGTGAACTTGTCATTATTGGAGCCTTGATTTTATTTGTGGCTTTATTGAGTGGATATATTTTCACAGCCAATAAGAGCAGAAAGAAAGGACTGAAGATTTGGGATGCTACCACCAAGCGTCTTTTAGTTACTTTCGTAGTACCTTTAATTACCGGAGGTATTTTTTGCCTGGCACTGCTTTTTCACCATCTTTTCGTATGGATAGCACCGGCAACTTTAATATTTTACGGTTTAGCATTAGTAAGTGCCGAACGGTATACTTTAACAGATGTTAAATATCTGGGATACTGCCAGATTGTTTTAGGATTGGTTTCTTTATTCTTTCTCGGTTGGGGATTGTTATTTTGGGCAATAGGCTTTGGCGTTCTTCATATAGTATACGGATCAATAATGCATAAAAAATATAAATAAACTTCTATAAGGCATACAGCATAAGGTATTGTTCTCATCAGATCAATATTTAATAGATCAACCTTTAATTTATTAATTAAAAATTCAAAATAGTGATTAACATCAATCAGCTCAACAAAGAATTCGAAAGCCGTGTAAGATTGGGAATTATGTCCGTTCTTATGGTCAACGACTGGGTTGATTTTTCTGAAATGAAAGGATTACTGGAAATTACGGACGGTAATCTGGCGAGCCACAGCACAGCTCTGGAAAAAGCAAGCTATATTGAAGTGAAAAAAGAATTTGTAGGAAAAAAACCAAAAACATCGTACCGCGTTACCCAAAATGGAAGACAGGCATTTACAGAACATCTTGATGCCTTGGAAAAATTATTAGGACGGTAAACCCTATATTTTTTTGAATTTTTACTTTGTAATTCAAAGTTCTTTGTTTAAAATATACCAAATGAATAGAAAAACATTTTTAAAAAAGATTTTGCAGCTTTCCATCCTTGGAAGTTTCCCGTTGCTATATTCGTGGCAGATTGAACCGTTTTGGATTGAATTTGTTCAAAGAAAGCTTCCTGTTAAAAACCTGCCGGAGCATCTTCATGGTAAAATACTCATGCAGATCTCTGATCTTCATGTCGGGAATCGTTTCGATTGGAACTTTTTGATAGAATCATTTCAGGAAGCCAAACAATTTAAGCCCGATTTTGTAGTCTATACAGGAGATTTTGTCAATTCAGGAATAGCTTCGGAATGTAACGACTTAAAGACAGTTATGAAGCACGCTGTATTGGGGAAGCTAGGTACTTTTGGAATATTAGGAAACCATGATTACGGGGAAAATTGGGAAGATCTTGAATGTGCAGAGAATATTAGCAGCATTGTGGAAAGTTCTGGAATTACCGTGATCAAGAATAATCAGGAAGAAAGTCATGGACTGAATTTTATAGGCTTTGAAGACCTGTGGTCTCCCAATTTTAATCCATCAGAAGTAATGAAAGACTATGACTCTTCAAAAGCCAATATTGTACTCTGCCACAATCCCGATGCATGTGATAAAGATATCTGGAACGGGTATCAGGGATGGATTTTAAGCGGGCACACGCACGGAGGGCAATGCAGGATCCCCGGCATAATTACACCGGTTCTCCCTGTGAAAAATAAAAAATACGTGTCTGGGGAAATTGATCTTCAGGATGGGAGAATGTTGTATATCAACCGTGCTGTAGGTCATTCTTTCCAGGTCAGGTTTATGGTTCGTCCCGAAATTACAGTTTTTACTTTAACGCAAGCTTACTCATGATGAAAGATAAAGATATTATAAACACGGGTAAAGTAATTTTCAGATTCTCTTTGTTACTGGGAAGTATATGTCTTTTTGGATATATGTTCACAAGGAATGACGATTTTGAAAACGCAGGTTTTATACTTCTTGTTTTGGGCTCAGCGGTCAACCTGATAGTAGTTTTTGGACTGTTGGTTTATGGCTTTTGTAATACAGCTAGAATGGAAGCCTGCGTGTATACTGCTATAACTCTTTTAACTCTTATTCCTATTGCTATTTTGTATGCCGTGATAGGCTTTTGTATCCTTTAAAAAAATAAATTATGAAAAAATTACGTGTCAGCTTTTTACTTTTTGTGTACGGAATTACTCAAAAATTATACAGAACCTACTTTAAAAAGAAGAAAAGACAGTGGCAGTTCAATGAAAAACAGCTGCTCGAGTTTCAGGAAGATTCCTTGGGACGGAAATTAGGAGAATTCTATAAACGCCATGGATTTTCAATGATCCCGAAAATGGAAAATCATGATGTGCATCATCTTATTACGGGATGCGGAACTCAATTCGAGGACGAGATTGCCATGCAGTATCTCCTGCTGGGAAATGGTAAACTGAATGCTCATCTTCTTGCTGCAATCGTATTGGGAAGCCTTATTCTTCCGGAATACTTCAGAATGTATATCAAAGCCTACAAAAAAGGACAGGATATGAAACCGTTTTACCATTGGGATTTTGAAAGTCTGTTATGGCAGAATTTTGATCACATTAAGGATTTTATCCAGCAGAAAAATACAACCGCTCTTTATTAATAATATGAGAAATATACAATTCAGTCCACTTGGGAAAAATACCTTTCTTTTTTTCCTGTTATTGGGAAGCTGCCTGTTGGTCTTATTTCTTATCACACGGGCGGACATCGTTGTGGTTTGCGGTTTTTATTATGTAATGGCTGTAGCGGTAATTAATATCCTTATTCTGTTGTATGAACTTATAGAGTTTCTTACCGATGTTTCTGAAAGAAAAGACAGTGGGAACTCTATATGGCTGATGCTCCTGAATATTCCCATAACGCTCCTGTATCTCTCAATTGTCATTAATTCTTAAATCTTTCAATCTTTTTAATCAATTAATCCTCAACATCATGAAAACACATCATTATATATTTCTTACAACCCTTCTATTTGTCATCCTGTTCTATGATGAAAATATGGGTTTAAATCTAGGGATTCTGGGAGTGGTATATGCACTGCTTACTTTTTACAAAACAGTAAAAAAGAATAAAACGAAAGTTTTCAACCTTCTTTTTGCGGCAGGGATCATTTCCAGTATCTCTTTTGCATGGTATGGAGATTTTGCTTCATTTTTGGCAGTGGTAACCTCACTTTTATTGCTTTCTTTCAAATCCAGGAATAGAAGACTGACCATACTTTTTCTGGTTCCGGTATTTGCAATCAATTGTTTTACTTCTGTATTCAGGATATTCAACTTTGATGCATGGCTGCCTAAGAGAAATGTCTCAGGAATATGGCAGAAAACATTAGCTTTTGTGCTGATTCCCTTAGTGCTCTTGAGTGCTTTCTTTGGAATTTATTCTGCAGGAAGTGATCATTTTGCCAGTATTTTCACAGATTTTGAACTTGATATTAATGTGTGGCAGGTACTCGGTCTTACCATCCTGGGATTATTCATTGCCTTTAATTATTGGAATTATGCTGTTGAAAGATTTATTTATAAAAACAACAGGATGCTGGATAATCACTTTCAGGATAAAGATAAAATCCAGAAATCTACGTACTCATTTCTCGATCTTGATGCTGAAAGGATGAGTGGCGTTGTTTCATTCTTTTGTTTAAATATTTTATTGATTTTCTTTATCGTCACTTACAATTACGAACAATTTTATGAAGTTTCCAAAACCCCGGTTCAGCTTTCAGAAGAAACCCATGAGAGAGTAAATGCTGTAATCATATCGATTGTAATGGCAATTCTGGTGATTATGTTTTATTTTAAGTCTGCCTTTAATTTTGATCCTAAAGCCGGCTTTCTAAGAATTTTAGCCAAAATATGGATATCACTCAATGCAGTTCTGGTATTTTCTGCAATGGCGAAAAACTATGAATATATTATCAGTTACGGACTTACCTATAAAAGGCTGGGAGTCTTTGCATTTTTAATTTTATCCTTAATAGGATTGGCTTTGACTTTTATTAAAATTCAGAAGAAAAAAAGAAATGTATTTCTCTTTAATACCATGGCCTGGTGCTTTTATGGAACAATTTTGGCTTGCAGTTATATCAACTGGGGAGGTATTATTACTTCCCAAAATATGAAACGCCGTGACTTTGCGGAGGAATATCATTTCGCGAATATTAACTTTGGTGAAAAGTATTTACTGAAATATGCTGATGAAAAAAATGATATAGCACTAAAAAATAAAATAGTAAGAAAAATTGAAGGTAAGAAATCATCCACTTTCCTTTCAAAAAATCTTTATTATGAAACATTAAAAGAATAGTTATTATGAAAAAATCCTTATTGTTAATCCCATTGATTATTATTTCGTGCAAAAAAGATCCTAATATAACAGAAATGCCAAGCAAGGATTCTGTGGCAGTGTCTGAAATGCCTGATGCAGTTTCTAAAGCCGATTCTGTAGCACTAAAAATGAAAGATTCAATCATTAACAATGCTCCGGCTACCAAAGAAGTACTTCGAAAAGGAGTCATGAGGAACGAAAAAGCAGGACAGATTATACGAACAGCAGATGCTTCACAGCTTCCATTTACGCTGGGGGAGGAGTTTACAGAAGATGGCCAGGAACTGGTTTTGAAATTAACCCATTATGATAAGTCTGATATTAAAGCAAAGATATCAACCAAAGAAAAAGATTTTAACATCCGTTTTAATCAAATAAAACTTCCGAACGGAGACTATGACGGTCCTTTCGGAAGAGAGATCACTCATGAAATATCAGGGAAAGGAGAAGTCTGGCTGATTATAGGAAAAAGCAATATGGCATCCGGAAATACAAAAGGTAGCTTTACAGTAAGCGTAGAATAAGATTTCGGTAATTTGGTATAATTTCTGCAACCTTTACTGTAAAGTGTAACATTATGAAAAATATATTTTTAACAGCAATTGCTGCTTCGGCAGTACTCGTAAGCTGCGGAACAGTACAGTCTCTTGTTCAGAATACGTTCCCATACACAGCCAATGTGTTGGTTTCTACGGGAGTGCCTGCTGATAAAGAAGTTTCTTCTACTGCCACAGCAACCAATGTGCAGACCTGGTTTGGTGGAAACAACAATGCAAAAATTAAAGATGTCAGAATTTCTGAAGCAAAAATATCCGTAGCTTCTCCTTCAGGAGGAAATTTAAGTGCTTTTAAATCAGTTAAAGTCTATATATCATCAGGAGGAACAAACGAAAGATTGGTTGCTTCCAGATCCAACATATCTTCAAACTCTAACAGCCTTAATCTTGACCTGAATGATACGGGATTTTTGGATGAGGTAGTAAAAAGTACAGGCCTTACCGTGAGAACGGTTTATGAACTAAAGAATCAAACGAGTTCAGATATGAATATTAAAGTATCACTTAATTTCAACAGTGTTCCAGTAAATTAAGTATAAAAGTTAAGTATTAAAAAAACGTCTTTCAAAAATTTTTGAAAGACGTTTTTACTTTTTATTTAGAAAATAATTATTTAAAATCTATAAGCTCAATATCGAAAATAAGAGCTGCGCCGGGAGGAATTACGTTTCCTGCTCCACTATCTCCGTACGCAAGATCGGATGGAATATAAAATCTGTACTTAGCACCTTTGTTCATCAGTTGGATACCTTCTGTCCAGCCCTTTATAACTCCGGAAAGGCTCAGTTCGATGGGTTTTCCGCCATTTTTATCTGTAGAATCGAAAACAGTTCCATCCATCAGCTTTCCTGTATAGGTTACATTAGCTGTACTTGAAATGGTAGGTTTTGTTTTTCCGTCTCCTTCTTTCAGTACTTCATATTGTAAACCGCTTGCAGTGGTTGTTATTTTCTTGTTTAGCTTGTTTTTAGCAAAAAATTCTGCGCTTTTTTTCTTATTTTCTTCTGCCTGTATTTTTGCCTGTGCCTGTTTTTTCTCGCCTTGTTTCTGCATGAAACCCTGTAAGAATGTTCCCAATTCTTCTTTTGGGAATAATGTTGGCTTATCAGAAAATCCATCTTTTATAGCCTGAGCCAAAAGATCCGGGTCTACTGTAAATCCTTGCTTTTTTATATTTTCAGCAATATCAAGTCCAATGTAATAAGAAGCTTTTTGCTCGTCTGTGTAAGATTTCTGAGCGAATGTAAGATGTACTCCTGCTAAAAGAGCTAAGGTGAATAACGTTTTTTTCATTGTTGAATGTAAATATATTTTTTGCGAATTTAAGCTTTTGTAACGGAATCCATAACAATGGTTACAGGTCCGTCATTTACCAAAGATACCTTCATATCTGCTCCGAAAATTCCACTCGCAGTTTTAAGTCCTGATTTTGCTATTTCTTCTTTAAAATAATCAAAAAGAGGAATCGCCTTATCCGGTTTTGCGGCTTTAATAAAAGAAGGACGGTTGCCTTTCTTGTAGTCGGCAATCAACGTAAATTGGCTTATACAAAGGATTTCACCTGAAATATCCATCACCGAAAGATTGAGTTTGTCGTCCTGATCTCCAAAAACTCTGAGATTTAGTATTTTCTGAACCAGCCAATCGGCATCGGTTTTTTCATCATTTTCATCAATTCCTACCAGCAGCATAAAGCCTTTCCCTATTTCACCAACCGTTTTTCCGTCTACTTTTACACCAGCTTCCGAAACCCTCTGTACAACAACTTTCATACTAATAATAGATATTTAAAATTTTACTTACGTCATCATAATTGAAAGGATAAGTCTTAGGCTGAAGAGAAGTCACGGCAGTAGGCTGTCCGGTCAGAAGGATCCATGTGGCATTATCTTTTGGACATCTGATGCTTATATTGTCTTTCACTTCAAGGGTTGTATTGCTGTCAGGGCAGATGTGAGGGGCGTTTCTGTCGTACACCTTGAAACTGGTGGCAGAAGCTCTTACCACAATCAGACCTCTGGAACCGGACTGCTGCTCGTTAACATAAATCCAACCTCCAACCTGGTTCAAAGGGAAGTAGTTAGGTAGGTTTAGGTTTAAAGTAACATTAATTGGGTTACTGGGAAAGCAGCTTACTGTTTCTTCTCTGCTTCCACAAGAATTTATAGTTAAATTATTGATAATCAATAATATGAAAATAGATAATATTGAAAAAGTTTTTTTCATTTCAAATTAAATTTTTATATATTTGTAAAAATTAAACGATTATAACTCGAAAACATTGTCCGGCAAATGTCGGATTATTTTTTTATACTAAAACTAAATTTTGAAAATTATGGCAAGCTATGTTACAAAGGAGGGATTAGAGAAAATGAAAGCTGAGCTGGAACAGTTGGAAACTGTGGAAAGACCCAAAATAACGATGCAGATCGCAGAAGCAAGAGATAAAGGAGATTTGTCTGAAAATGCAGAATATGATGCGGCTAAAGAGGCTCAAGGAATGCTTGAAATGAGAATTTCAAAGTTAAAAGATGTTATTTCTACTTCTAAAATTATAGATGAAAGCCAATTAGATACTTCAAAAGTTTCAATCTTAACGACTGTGAGACTTAAAAATAATGCCACTAATCTGGAGCAGGTATTTACTTTGGTACCGGATAACGAAAGCGACCTGAAAACAGGAAGAATTTCTGTGAATACACCGATCGCAAAAGGATTGCTTGGTAAAGTCATTGGTGAAACAGCGAATATCGTTTTACCGAATGGAAACAAATTATCTTTCGAGGTATTGGAAATCACTCTGTAATCTAATTTTAAGCATCTAAACATTTAACTTCTAAATACATGAGTACAATATTCACAAAAATCATTAACGGCGAAATTCCCTCTTATACGATTGCTGAGGATGAAAATTACATTGCATTCCTCGATGCAATGCCTTTAGTGAAAGGACATACTTTAGTAGTTCCTAAAAAAGAAGTTGATTTAATTTTTGATCTGGAAAGTGAAGAATACAAAAATCTTTGGGGATTTGCCCAGAAAGTTGCCCAGAAAATTAAAAATGCAGTACCCTGTGTGAGAGTAGGGGTGGCAGTAGTTGGTCTCGAAGTTCCACACGCCCATATTCATTTGATTCCCTTACAGAAAATGGAAGATATGAACTTCAGAAATGAAAGATTAAAATTAACAAACGAAGAATATACAGAGATTCAAAACTCAATTATTAATTCTTAAAAATATGAAAATCGTAAAATTCCCTTTTTACGATTTTCTTTAATATATATATATTATAGTATGAATTCAAACCAATGTTCTTTCTGTGGCAGAAAAAGAAATGAAGTACAGATGCTGATTTCTGGCCAGAATGGTTTTATTTGTGAAAACTGTATCGAACAGGCTCATTTGATTGTAAAGGATGGGGTTTCTAAAACAGAATCTTCAGTTGCAGAAAATGTAGATGAGCTTAAAAAGCCGAAAGAGATTAAGGTGTTTCTTGATCAGTACGTTATCGGACAGGATCAGGCAAAAAAACAACTTTCGGTTGCGGTTTACAACCATTATAAAAGACTTCTTCATGCCCAGTCGGAAAATAGAGAAGTAGAGCTTGAGAAATCAAACATCATCATGATTGGTGAAACAGGAACGGGTAAAACATTACTCGCTAAAACGATTGCCAGAGAATTGAACGTTCCGTTTTGTATCGTAGATGCTACGATTTTAACAGAAGCAGGATATGTAGGAGAAGATGTGGAAAGTATTTTGTCACGACTTCTTATGGTTGCGGACTATGATGTTGAAAAGGCAGAAAAAGGAATTGTATTTATTGATGAGATCGATAAAATTGCAAGAAAATCTGATAACCCAAGCATCACCAGAGACGTTTCAGGAGAAGGAGTTCAGCAGGGATTATTGAAATTGCTTGAAGGCAGTATCGTGAATGTTCCGCCACAAGGTGGAAGAAAGCACCCTGATCAGAAATATATCCAGGTAAACACTCAAAATATCTTATTTATTGCAGGTGGAGCTTTTGACGGGATTAAAGAAATCATCGAAAGAAGAATGAACAAGCAGGCTATCGGGTTCAGCCTTGATAAAATCAATAAAGTAGATGAAGATGAGTATGTATTAACAAATATTAATGCAATCGATCTTCGTTCTTTCGGATTAATTCCGGAACTTTTGGGTAGGTTTCCAATCATTACTTATCTCGATAAACTCACAAAAGAAACGATGGTAAGAATCATGAAAGAACCTAAAAATTCAATTGTGAATCAATTTATCGAACTCTTTAAGATGGATGGCACGAATTTGGTTTTTACAGATGGCGCTATTGATAAAATTGTGGAAGAAACTATGGAGAAAGGATTGGGAGCAAGAGGGTTAAGAGGAACTACGGAAAAGGTGCTTGAGGACTATATGTTCTCAATAGGAGAAGAGAAAGAAATTATTTTAACAGAAGATAATATTTTTGTTAAAAAATAAAAAAAATTGTTATATAAGAAAAAAATCATACCTTTGCGGGTGAAGATTGTATTAACACACAAATAATTTATACAATGAGAAAAAGTTTATTTGCTATTGGTCTTTTAGCAATTGGTTCCTCTGTTCAGGCGCAGATACTTTGTCATGTTGACACCAATGCTAATATGTATGTGAGTGAAGGCACCCTAGTCTATAGTGGTGGGGGTGTGCAGACCAGAGGTAATGGCCTTCTGGACGTTCACGGGAATGTTATGGTTGTAGGCGCAACTGGAGATGCTTTTAAAACAATTACTACCACGGGTGCTGATAAAACCGATGGTGGAAATATCGTTTTAAGACTGAATACTCCAGGTACTTATGCTACATCCACTTATGGACAACTTTATATTGATGGTTTAACCCAGGCCAACATTACAGGAGTTGTGAGTAAAGAATTTAGAACTGATAGACATGGTGATGGCAATTATTTCCAACAAATTGCAATGCCTTTCTATGGTAAAACACTAAATACCTTATCAACTGAATTTGCTAAAACCTTTAACACAGGAAGATATAGTAATCCAATTCTAACGTGGGCTAATACTGGTGCGGTATCTAATCATTTTACTGATTTGACTGCTACTACCAATGATGGTTCAGGGTATTATATGCTTAAAGTTACCGGTAATGACTTGAATACAAGTACTCCGCCGGCAACGATGGCTACTATTGCTCCAACACCTACTGGTTCTGTGTTTACTCTTAATGGTAAACCTTATGCTACGTTACCTGTTGCCACGTTACAAAACGGTGGAAATGTTACCTTCGGACCTGGAGGTAACGCAATCAATCCTCAGAATGAAAAGTACAACTCTTACCTTCAGGATCAGTTTGAGAATACTGCCACTCCATGGGTAGGAAATTTTGGTAAAAACATCTACCAGTTTGGGAACCCGTTCTTTACCAATTTAGATTTATCTAGAATTGGATATGTAGAGAATCTAGGTGTTAGTGACGGAAATGCAATTTCTAATATCTGGGGGATTAAAATCTCAGCAGGTACTGTACAAACAAGTGCTACAGGTTCTACCTATACTACCGGAGCTCAGATAGTGACATTTAACCAGGCTGATGGAACCCCTATTGGTGACGTCAATAGTTTTATCATTAAACCGATGCAGCCGTTTGTATTGAAATTAAGAGATAACAGTTCTCAGACTTTAAATTTTAATACATTACGACGTTTTAACCAAACTGCGAGAGCAGCGGGTACTGATTATAATGTTACTGCTGCTAAAAATGCACATGCAGGTAAACTTGCTTCAGGAGGTGTGAAACAGCTGGGAGTGATTGGTCTTGACGCTACTGGTAAAGAAATTGCAAGAACATATTATGTAGTTTCTCCAACTGCAACTACCGGACACCAGGTGTCAACAACTACAACGGTTCAGGCAGCTGCAAGTTCAGGAAACTTGATTGGTACTTATGAAGAAGCTTTAGCAGGCGGATATGATAATAACTATACTGGACAGTATTGGTTGTATATCAATGAAGCTAACGAGAGTAACTTTAAAGGTAAAAATGTAATGTTAGTAAACTACGACCTAAGTAAAGTGAAGTCTTATAAATTCGAAATCAGAGAAAATGCAGAATTAGTTCCTGTTGGAACTCATCAGTTATCTGCTGGTATCGGATTCTATTATAAAGCAACAAACGGAACTGTACAACAGGCAAAACAAGGTGATGTAATCCCTGTTAGTAATGAAGAGTATAATTTATACTACGGAGAACCTAGCAAGGATGTTTTAGCAACTAAAGCAGCTACACCTACTTCAAGAACAGTAGTAGTATATAATCCTGAGATCACTAACTATATTGTTAGATTCGATCCAAACTGGAAAAAAGCAGATATTGAAGTTTACGATATGAGTGGTAAACTGGTTATCTCTAAAAAAGCAGTTGATGCATCTAGAGATTTTGTAATTGAACTTGATGGTTCTATTAAAAATTCTTACGTTGTAAAAATTGTTTCTGATAAGGGAGAAACTGTTAACACCAAAATCTTAAAATAAAAAATATGAAAAATAATATTAGTAAACTATTATCCACTCTTTTTCTTTTTATAGTGTTATTGGTCCAGGCTATTCCATCTACTCCTGTGCCACCAGGTGGTGGTACCGGAGGATCCGGAACTGGAGAACAAGCAGCACCAATCGATATGTATGTTTATGTACTTTCAATAATTGCAATTATGTTTATTGTATTCTTTACAAAAAAATATAAAAGTCAAAAAGCATAAAATTTTATTAAAATAATAGTAAACTCTCTGATTAATCAGAGAGTTTTTTTATTTTTACTCAATGAAAAAGATTTATATATTATCAGCAGCATTAACTGCATTTTCTTTACAGGCTCAGTTTACTGTTACAGTACAGGCGCCATCAGATTTCAAAGAACAAGAGGCTATTTTATATACATTGAACGGTTCAAAAGATATTATTGTTACCAAAGAACAAAATAAGAATAATACATGGACCTTTAAATATCCCACCAGCTACATGGGAATGATGAAGTTGAACTTTCCGAATACCAATAATATGGTGAGTTTTATTTCTGAAAATAAAAACGTAAGCATAAAATTAGACGTTCAGAACAATAAAGTGAAAGACATTATCTATCAGGATGAAGTTAATTCACTTATGAACAAACAACAGGAGGGTTCTCAAAAGAAAGAACTGATTCTTCCTGCATTAACTCAGATTAAAGAATATTATAAAGATAATACGGATTTTGGTAAAGCCCTGAAAGAGGAGATCAGCAGACTTTCCGGAGGAGCAGGAAACATAGATCAGACACAGCATCCGTTTATTTATTATTATAATACAAACTATAGCAAATTCTTATCTAACTCCGCAGATCCTTCTAAAAAAGCTACTCAGGATGACATTATCAATTTCCTTGATAAATCTAATGATATGCTAGAAACATCATCATTATTAAGACCGGTATTGGTATCGTATCTTAATGCAGGTGGTAATACGAATGTCGGAGCTTCTGTGGATAAGCTTTTAGACCGTTTAAAAGTAGAAACACCAAGAGGGCAAACTGTTTTATCAGAGCTTATTGATATTTTTGATGTCTATGAGATGGATGAATTTAAAACTAAATATCTGAACCTCGCTAAAAACCTTAAATGTACCATTAATGACAGGCTGGCTTCTACTCTGAAGTCGAATGCCAATATAGAAATGGGAGCTGTATTTCCTAACTATAAATTCCAGGCACCTGCTAATAGTACGGCGAAGTCATTGCATGATATCAAAGCAGATAAAAAGATCATCGTATTCTGGTCTTCTACTTGTTCACATTGTGAAAGCGAGCTTCCTCAGCTGCTCGCAAAATACAATGATTTAAAGGCTAAAAATATACAGGTGGTAGGTTTCTCTTTAGATGTGGATAAAGATTCATATACTAAGAAAATTGCTGCATTTCCTTGGGTCAATGATTCAGAATTAAAAGGCTGGAACAGCAGTTATGTAGATACCTATAATGTTCATGCAACTCCGACGTATTTTATTTTAGATGCTAACAATAAGATAATCAATAAACCAGACCATGTCGGTGATGTTTTGGAGTATTTTAAAGCAAAATAATTTTGGTGGTAAGTAAATATTTTCTATATTTGCACCACCAAAACGGCGAGGTAGCTCAGTTGGTTAGAGCGCAGGATTCATAACCCTGAGGTCACGGGTTCAATTCCCGTCTTCGCTACAAAAAGCCCCTAGTAATAGGGGCTTTTATTTTTTTATATACTAAGTACATTCAGAATTTCACTTTCTTTTATTCTACAGAATTATAAAATATTATCAAGGCCTTTTAGTGAAAAATGAATCAGTAGAATCATATTGGGTCTATCTTATTCTTGAGTAGATTTATTTTTCAAAGCGTTCAATTTTTCACTATTTCACTATTTCTATCAGGCTATTTGTTCAGAGATATTAATCAATTATTGTCTTTTTTTTCACAGTATTGAGATTTTATTTATAATTATTTTCCTTTGTTTATAGGGGATACAGCTTGTTGTTTAACTGTATCATAAAAATACGTAGAAATACGTAATGTATTGTAAGGGATTATAAATAGCTTTGAGTATTGGAAATTACTGGTTTGCATACTCAAACTAATAATTTAGATAATCAAACGTAAGCAGGTTTCAGACCTTTTGCATATACAGATCTTTACAGTACGCTCTGTACTGGTGCTTTTGGAAAAGCTAATTCCAATTTCTCATAAAACTAAAACTATCTTTTAAAATTTAAAACCATGGAAAAATTTGACACTCCCGCCTATCAGGCAGAACAGGATTTTAAAAATCAACCTGACCTAAAAAACCAATTTGAAAATGCATGGAGCAACTATGTGAAGTATTGTACAATCAATTCTCAGATGGGAAATCCCTGGTCCAGTACATATGATAATCCCAGAAGCTGGTATTACAATCCTCTGGTAACTCCTTCCGCACCATCTCCCAATAATACAACTCCTATTCAATGGGGTGCTTTCCCAAACAGGATTAATCATTATTTCACGGATCTTTTTACCCAAAAATTTGGAAAGGCAGATTATCAGGATAAACTGCATGAGCTTGCCGACATAGGGCCTGCTGCTTTCAATATAAAATATAATATGACTCTTGTAGTCCCTCAAAATCCTTGCGATCCTGCCAATACCTCTACAAAACCCTTTGGTCCATCAGGTCCGAGAGGCTGGCAGGATGAATATTGTGAATGGTCCGTAACAAGAGATGAAAATGGAGATATTATAGTGGTGGATTTCACCCATGAAAACCCTGAATACTGGTTCCATATGTGGAAGGTTTCTCCGGATACAGTAGTATCCTTGTATCAGGAGATTCTGAATAATACAAGTGTTCAAAAAGAAGATCTTTATCTTTTAGACAGCACAGGTAATCCTGTTATAATGAGAGAAACAGGCCTTCCTGCTTATAATCCTATTAACAAATGGAATAATGGAACAGAATCTACTCCTTCAGGTGGTGGGGCCGTACATCTTACCAGTCCGCCAAACTCGTTGGGTGCTGAGATTTATCTAGGTGCTGCTGCGACCATTTTAAGGGTTTTGAATGGAAAAGTAATTACAGACGCCAATGCATTGATCTGTGCGGCCCAATATGGTCAGATCTTCAGAAACAGTGATCCCCGAATCGGGCAAAATGTCAATTCTTTGGTATATAATCATAAGGTACAGGTTTCTTTAACAAATCCAATTGCATTATACGGACAGGAACCATTTGATCTTACCGTATTTAAGATGCCTTCTACTGCCGGAGCTTTTACCATAAAAGATTGTTATAGTATCATTAGAGGAGTGGATGCTAATCCTGGCGATTCATACTATCCTAACAATATGATACTGCATACCCGATTTACTGCCCCTCCGGGAGCTAATTTTAAGCTTAGTGATATATTAGTAAATAATTTTCCGTTAAAGTGGGGCTCGCAGATTGCCGATACTTTTAAAGTACAGCTTGCAGGAACAGGATTATCTCCCACTGCCGGACAAAAACCTCAGGAATTTCCTCCAGTAGGAACTCCAAATACGATATTACCGAGCGTACAGTACCTGTTAGATAATAATTTATTACAGGCGAGTTTATATAATCAGCTTGATACATTTTCTAACCTGACTTCATGTATCACTCAGATTGAAGCTGGAACGACAACTGAAGGAATTGCCATCCTTACCAACGGTGCCGTGCAGGGGGGTGGTTTTAATTTTGGACCTGGAATTACTATATCGGTCAACAATTTCCAAGATATGGGCAATGGCAACCAGTTATTTTTGGTTTCTATTACAACAGATAGTAATATAACATTGGGAGAAAAACCTCTTGCATTGTTCAACAATGCTACAGATCCTACGTTTACGATATCCGGAGTATTGGAAGTAGTACCTGCCGGTTCATTACCTAAAGTGAATATTACACCCAATTTTTCTTTGCTTTCTGAACAACAGATCAAGCAGGTTCAAAAAATACTGAAATGAGAGCGCTGCTATTTTTCCTTTGTATAATGAGTTTAATTTCGTGTGAATCCGGAAAAAAGGGTGACAAAAAATTAGATTCTAAAGCAGGTTTTTCGAAAGAAATAGTGAATAATGACCCTATTGATTGCGGAGCATATTGTGACCCGCCTTCAATAACCTACCAATTGCCGGCTGACTCCACTTGTGCCCATAGTTCACAAAGTGTATTAAACTGTTTTGCCTGGAAGAATTTCCTTTCCTTAAACTGGAAAGCTTCCAGTCAGAGAGGAGTTCCTGATACGACTGCGGTAGCCGCTAATTATGGAACTCCCGGAGATTATAGCCCTACCGTATGGGAAAGCTTTTTGAGTATCGATGATGTATTTACAGCCAAACAGCCTGAAAAATGGAATCTTACCGGTAAAAATGGGTATGTGAAGTACATTAACGAGATCAATAAGTTTACAGATATCAGCAGAAATATTCCCAAAGCCAATCTGAGAACGCTGCTTGGTGCTAATAATATGGATGAGATTATGCAGGCTGAAGGAGCATGGCTGACGGATCAAAGTGGTAATATAGTTTGGTATGAAATACGAATCAATACAACAGAAAGTGATTTCATACGACAAAATAAACTCTATAATTTAGCTAACTTACAATCGTACGCCAATAAAAACCAGGGAGTATGGTTACCAACAGAATCTATGGAAATTAAGGCTGCCTGGCGGATCATTCCTGAGAATCAGCTTGATTCATTGAAAAATTATTACAAAATTTCGAAAGCGATGGTTCCTGAGATAAAAGGATTTGACAGTAATAAAAATCCGATTTATGGACCATATGTTCCACGTTATCTTGGATTGGTAGGACTTCATATTATCAGGAAAACCGGCCAGTCTCCACAGTTTAATTGGATGACCTTTGAGCATATCAACAATGCACCGACGGATGGACAGAAAGTTGATCCATCCATCAGATATTGTTTTTATAATCCTAAAAGCAGTGCAAAACCCAATCAGTCTCCTGTTCCGGGAAAAGATAGTCTTAATCAGCCCGTGCAAGTTACAAGGATGAATGCAATCAATCCGGACATTATAAAATTAAATGCGCAGATTTGGCAAATGATCAGGGCCAGCAATCCTAAGTCGGTGTGGCAATATTACCAGCTGATCGATATACAGTGGCCAGAAAATCCAATTCAGGATAAGGGTAATAATAAACAGGTGCCTCTGATGGAAGGAGGAATAACTCCAAATAAAATCGCGAATACAACAATGGAGACCTATATACAGCAAAAGCAATGTATGGACTGTCATAAAAATGCATCTGTGATTGGAACAAATAAACTACCTACAGATTATAGTTTTATCTTTTTAAAAGCTAAATCGGGGATCTCAAAATAACCCTGTTTTCATACAATTATAATAAAAACCGCAGCGATCTTGCTGCGGTTTTATTTTTTATATGATGTAAGAAATCAAATTAACTTTGATAACCCAGCAGTTTTCTGATTTGGTAGAAGAATCTTTCAATAAGTCGGAGATCCTGAGTTACAATTTCAGCATTACCTCTTAGTTCTTTGTCGAAAGTAAGCGTTTTATTGTAGCTCGTTTTTAATCCTTTTGGAAGAACTACATCTACATAATAATTTCCTTTATCGTCAGGAATAAGAGAAATATTCTGAACTTTTCCTTCTATGATACCGTATTCCTGGAAACGGTAGTTATCTAGTTTGATCAATACTTTCTCTCCTGCAGTAATCTTTCCAGAATTGGCTGTAGGTACAGACATTCTGCCTACCAACTTTTCTTTATTTTTTGGAAGAATAGAGAGAATCGGGTCTCCCGTTTTTATAAATTGGTTTTCACCAAAAAACTGTTGGAAACTCGCTACTCCGTCAATAGATGAAATGACAAGGAAGTTCTGTTCCCATTGTTTCAGTGATTTTCTAAGCTGCTCAAAAAGCTGTAAAGTCTGGGAAGAATAATTGATCTTATCTTTTTCCGTATTAATGGCTGTTCCGCTTTTTGTTTTGTTTAAATTCGAAATACCTTCATCCATTTGTGATAAAGAAATATTGATATTTTCCAGATTCTGTTGCGCCTGAATAAATTTTATTTTTTCATTTTCAAGCTCCATCGCTGCAATAATACCTTGATTAAAGAGTTCCTGAGATCTTTGATAGTTTTTTTTCGTCAGCTCATATTTTGCCTGCTCCAGATTTTTCTGCTGTCTGATGGTAGAAATCCTTATTCTGTATTCAGAAATACTTTGATTGGCCGCTAAGTTTTCAGGAGCATACGGCTGAAGCCTGGTAAAAAGCTGCTCATCCTGTAATGCTTTTGCAAAACTGTTATAATCTCCCTGAAGTTCTCCCAGTTTGAATCTTGAAGCTTGGGCAAGCGGAAAGGTGTGCAGTTGACCGGGAATAAGTGAATCTACCAGTTTTTTAAGTTCCAGTACATCTTTATAGTTGGCTGCAGATTGCATCACCATCAACAAATCATCTTTCTTAACATTCTGATGGTCTTTGATGAGGATCTTTTCTATTTTAGAACTTATTCTGGCTTCAATTTTTTCCGGTGGATTTTGTGAAGTCACAATAATAGGTGCCGGAATAAATTCCGGATATTTGATGATATAGCTCATCAGCATAATGAGCAGTAGAATAATAAATATAATGCTGTTCCCCCAGCGTATCATCCAATGGGGAGGCTGGGTAAGAATGTCCTGAACACTTTCCGAGCGCAGTTCTATGTTGTCTAATATATCTTTTGACATCGTATTTAAAAAATTAAATCTATGAAGATTTAATAATATTTCTGGTAATTAAATCTATACAGTTTGCGGAATAGATACTCTGTGAACTATTGTAAATATTACAATTTTTTGAATATCAGCAACTCTCAGAGGAAAGTTGCTGATATCTATATTCTAAGCATGAAATGCCTTTTCGTCCTTATACCAAGCAATTTTCAGGAGAGAAAAAACTAGGATGAACACAAGCAGTCATCTTTTCACACCATGCTAAATTACAGTCACATTGGAAAGGTGTTCCTATATCAGGTGGATCTTGTGGGAAGTAGTCTCCGCAAATTTTTCCTCCTCCTTTCAGAGACTTAAGGTCGATTCTTGTTAATTTTCTTAGATTTTTCATAGTAATATAATTTTAATTTTTTCCTACTCTGTATGCTTTTCGGATTCCGCTGTTTGGTGATATCTAACGTATTAATTTCCTAATTCTAATTGGTTTTTAACGAGTCTGTAGTATTCGCCGCGTAATGCGACCAATTCGGTGTGACTTCCTTCTTCTACTACTTTTCCTTTATCCAGCACAATGATTTTATCTGCATGCTTCACGGTTGAAAGCCTGTGGGCAATAACCACAGCCGTTTTTCCTTTAAAGAACTGCTCCAGGTTTTCCATAATGATTTTTTCATTATTGGCATCCAACGCTGAAGTAGCTTCGTCAAATAAAATATATTCGGGGGATTTGTATACAGCTCTTGCGATGAAAAGTCTTTGTTTTTGTCCACCGCTCACTCCAAGTCCTTCATTTCCAATTTTGGTATTGTAGCTTAACGGCAGTCCTTCAATAAATTCTTGGATATTGGCAATTTCTACTGCACGCCTTAATTTCTGTTTGTCCACATAATCTTCTCCTACCGCAATGTTATTGGCAATAGTATCATTGAAAACATATCCTTCCTGCATCACCACTCCGCAGTGATCTCTCCAGAATCTTGGTGAAACATTTTTCAGGTTAGTACCCCCAATTTTTATGTCTCCCTCATTCGGATCGTAAAACTTCATTAATAATTTCAGCAAGGTTGTCTTTCCACTTCCGCTGGCTCCAACGATGGCTGTAGTTTTTTGATAAGGAATGACAAGATTAAGTCCTTCGAATACCGGAACATCTGAACCGATATATCTGAACGACATATTACTGATTTCAAGATCTTTTTGTGGGATTTCGGAAGCATATTGTTCATCTTTCATTTCTTCATCATCCTTGTCATGGATTTCACCTAATCTTTCAAGAGAAATTTTAGCATCCTGACTCTGTTTGATAAAGTCAATAAGCTGAAGCAATGGACTGTTAAGCTGTCCGATAATATACTGTACAGAAAGCATCATCCCTAAGGTAAGATTACCACTCAGTACTAGTTTGGCAGAGAGGAAACTTACCAGAATATCTTTCATCTGGTTGATGAAATTACCTCCCACCGACTGCCACTGTTCCAGAGACAGGGATTTTATTCTGATTTTAAATAATTTTACCTGCAAAAATTCCCAGTCCCAACGTTTCTGCTTTTCGGCGTTGTGCATTTTAATCTCCTGCATACCGTTGATAAGCTCAATCACTTTACTTTGTTCCTGAGAAACCTGAGAGAATCTTTTATAGTCGAGTTCTTTTCGTTTTTTAAGGAAGAAGCTAATCCATGCTACATACAGTACTGCTCCTATAAGGTAGACTACAAATAGCCTGTAATCATATAATAAGAGTACAATGCTGAAAATAACCAGGTTGACAAGAGAAAAGAGGGTGTTTAAAGATGAACTTGTTAAAAGTTGTTCTATCCTGTGATGGTCATTGATCCTCTGCATGATATCTCCGGTCATTCTTGTATCAAAAAAGCTTATAGGAAGCTTCATAAGCTTGATAAAGAAATCAGAAATAATAGAAATATTGATCCTTGCAGAAAGGTGAAGCAAAATCCAGCTTCGGATGACTTCAATACCCATTCTTCCCAAAAAGAGCATGATTTGCGCCAGCAATACCACGTAAATGAAATTCAGATCCTGGTTTTGTATACCGACATCTACGATACTTTGGGTAAGAAAAGGGAAAATAAGGGAAAGTAAACTTCCTGCCAATAAACCTACTGCAAGCTGGATAACCAGCGACTTGTATTTCAGGAGGTATTTTGAAAGAAAAGTAAAGCTGGCTTTACTCTCGTTAGTATCAAATTCGGTCTGGAAGAAAGCAGGGGTAGTTTCCAGAATAAGGGCAATCCCTTCTTCCGTATTTTCATTGGCGTTTTCCCCGATCCAGGATTTGATGAACTCTTCTCTCGTATAGGTAATCAGGCCGTAACTTGGGTCTGAAATATAGACTTTATTGTTTTTATCAATTTTATAAACAACAACGAAATGGTTCTTGTTCCAGTGTACAATACATGGAAAAGGAACTTCCTCTGCCAGCGTGTTAAAGTTGATCTGAACTCCCAGTGAGCGGAATCCCAAATTTTCTGATGCGTCGCTCAGTCCCAGCAGGCTGCTTCCTTCACGGGTCGTTTCAGAAAGAGTACGGACTTGCTGTAAAGAGATGCTTCTGCCGTAATATTTGCTTACAATCCTGAGACACGTAGGTCCGCAGTCCTTTGCGTCAGGTTGTTTATAAAAAGGAAATTTCTTCAAAACTTATACTCATTATAAAATGCCGTCAAAAATATGACGACATTTTTCATTATCCAATATTAATATTCAAATGTATTGTCGACTAATAAAAGCACCATTTGCAGGAGACATCCACACATAATGGTGCTTTCAAATCCCGAAGGCGGGCAATTTTAATTTAAAGGTGCGTCACACAGATAAGTTGTCGGGCTGGCTCCTGAAAAAGGTCTGCAAGCACCTTTTGAACAGCAATATCCTGGACCGCAATCTCCATCAATAGGGCATTGTCTAAGTCCACCTTTAATAGTTTTTAAACTTTCTCTTGTTACTTTTTGTAAATTTTTCATAGTTATTGGTTTTGGTGTTTTCCTACTGTTTTAAAGCTTTTCGGAATTCGCTTATATAGTTTTTCCTAAGATAGTGAATTTTTGTATGCCGTTTATTTTTTACTAAAAGTCTTCGTCTTCAATTAATTCATCAATGAAAAACCAAATATCCTCACGGTCATATTTATCCGGAAATTGGTGTCCGTTGATGATGAAAACCGGTGTGAACGTCAATCCGGCATCTGTATTATCTTTCGACATTTCAATGATCGGGTTTAAATTTTCGGATCCTTCAGTTGCGGCAGACTTTACACTTATTTTGCTTTCGTCTTTTGTTTCAAACCAGTCTTCTACCGTTTTCAGAAATTCTTTTTCCGGTTTGTTGTGGTAGATATTGGTAAAGTCTGAAATCAGTTTTGTATATTTTTCATTGGCTTTTTCAGGGAAATAGTTAAATCTTAACTGAGCGGAAAGCTGCTCCGGATACTTTGCCAAAAGATCTTCCATTATTTTGTGAGCATCTTTACAGAAGCCGCAGTACGGATTGGACACGATGGAAATATGAAGTTTAGCATCTTTATTTCCTAAAGAGAAAGTTTCATTATCCTTGAATTCTATTTTTTCATTGTCTACAAGCTGAGATTTGAAAAGTTCATAGTTTCTTTTAAATCTAAGGTTTTTGGCATTTGATTTCTGCAGTGTTTCTTTATAGGAAAGCAGATTATTAACATAGAGTACCGCAGAAAAAATAATAATCCATAAAATAGCCGTTAATAAAAGTGTTCCAATTCCAAAAGATAGATTTTCAAAAAGCAATGTGCTTACAACTAATTGTCCTACCAGAATTGAAATGATAAGGAGACATACCCGGCAAAATGTTTTTTCTACAAAGGCTTGTATATATAAGGAATACCCGATGGCTAGCACTGATACAAAAGTGAATCCTTTAACAATATACGCTGTAGCAGGTAAAAAAAGTCCCAGAACAACAAGTCCCGTAAAATAGATCAGAGAAAAATCGGCAAATTTTAATCCTAAAATACTGGTTTTATCCTGTTTGATAATTTTATCACATGAGTTGGAGGCCTGGCTCGCTGTGGTGTCGCCACAGATACTTCCAATGACTGAAGAGGTGTTTCCGAATTTTTGGTTGAAAAGTTCCAGAGAAATATAAACTCCTGCAAGAGAAAGAACATTGAATAGTGCTTCATATATCGTCTGGCTTAGGAATGAATACATAAGAACAATAGCAAAAACAGCATATAGAATAGGCTTGAGGTTGACAGCCGCTTTACTTTCTGCATTTTCTGTTTTCTCAAAGAGTAAAACAAAGTCTGTGGATTTTTTATGGAGATCTTCTTTGTTGAGTGTATTGGCTTTTTCTGAATAAACTGAATAACTATTTCCTGCCTTTTTTACCAGGGAAAAAGAATTATCAACAATGGCGATGAATTCTTCTGGTAGTTCATCCCAATATTCTTTATCAAGTTCATAAGCATCATTTTTTACGCCCATAAAATTCAATGTATCACTGAAAGCCAGCGCAGACGGATAGTTTGGATGGGAGTTAAACTGGAAAATAAACTCCTGTTTATCAAGCTTGAGGTAGTTAATTAGTTTATCGAAAATCATATAAATATTTTTTATCTAAAATACACAGATGTTTTAAAAAAACAAAAACTTTTTCTTTTTATGGTGATATATATTGTTTAAAGAGAATTAACATCTTGTTATCAATGCTATTACGTTTGCAGTTGAATATCATTTTTTTGTCAATTAATAGTGTTTTTTAGTGGAAATTCGTGATTTGCTTAATTTCATTACTATTGATGGATTACTTCTATCGCCCTGTCCCAGCATTGTTTGTTTGAGCTAAGGTTGCCGAGCACATCGTATTTTTCTCCACAATTAGTTTACAGATAGGATGATGAATTGATCATAGTAAAGATCAAAACTTTATAAATCCGATCCAAATAAAGTATACCGTAATTGATAAATTCCGGATAGAAAGGCTATAATTTTTTTACAATTATTCGGAGGAATGTGCGGCGTTTTCTTTTAGGTTTTTAAAGTAATCTTTTTTAAGGATAGCAGCATGTTTCAGACTTGGAAGCCCAATGCTTTTTCTATGTCGGTTTATCGTTGCGGAATCTATTTTTAGAAGAAAACTTCTTCCCATGCCGTAATAGGTGCTTTTACCCGGCGTAAACTTATTTCCGTCTACCAGCAGAGAATAATCAAGAGGAGGACAGTCTCCGGACTTTACATATTCTAATACTTTAGTTTCTAAATAGGGATAAAAAGTTTTTGAGTCAGACATATGACTGATGAGTGTAAGCATGGGGCCGCTTCCTATTTTATCCTTTGAAGGAAATCCAAACTTTTCAAATGTCCATTTAAAAAGCTGTGCATTTTTTTCTACATTTCTTTTTACCTGTAGGGTGTCAAAAGGTCTGCCTTGCTGATCTCTTTTGAAGGCAATGGCAAAAGAATCTATTAACGATTTATCCAAATCTTTTTTCCAGTCTGCTATTTTTTGTTCTACTGTGTTGTTGTCAATTCCATATTTATTAAAAAGAGGGAGATAGTTTTTGTATTTATTATCATAAGGAGCTAGTAAAGAAATTAAATGATACAGGCTTTCTTTCCCTCCGAAATCTTCATGATATTGATCGGCAAGTCTGATATAAGTAGCATATTCTTCAATACGTTCCTGATTTTTAGGGGTATATTTTTTAAAAAGCGCACGATATTCTTTTACGGCGAGTTTTGGATTATTGGCCAGCCTGTAGATACTGTCAATTTCATTTACCTTATTATAATACGTGATGTAATTTTTTTTACAGGATGAGAGACATAGTACAATAAGAAAATAAATACAATAATGAATGGGTAACTTTTTCATGGTGTTTTAGTTTAAAAGATTATAATAATTAGAAAGCGGAGATCATCTGATGTTGGATTTCTCTGCTATATAAATGTTATTATAATCATGTAAATTACGTTTTTTACCGTATTCTTTTTCATTAATGAGGAAATATCTCTATTTTTCTATAAGCATATACAAATCTTTTTCTGAGGACAAACCAACAGAAGATGCTAATATTTTCAGATTATTATCTACTAATAATGTATACGGAATGGCACCATTAAGCTTAAATTGTATTTGGAGATTTTCATAAGATGGATCTGTATCATTTGCAGTAAGTTGCTTCCATATCATTTGCTCATCTTTTAAGGCTTTTTTCCAAGCTGTTTTATCTGAGTCTATTGAAATGGAAACAAACTCGACAGAAGTTCCTTTTTTAGCATGGAGTTTTTTTAGCATCGGAATTTCTTGCCTGCATGGTCCACACCAGCTGGCCCAGAAAACAATAAGATGCTTGTCATAACTAGTATCTAAAATAGTAATTTTTTTCCCTTCGGCATTTTCTAAAAGAGGAAGGGCAGTTTTGTTTCCACTGAACATTTTTTCGTTGTGTGCAGATAGTTTTTTGAAGGTGCTGCTCTGTCTGATATTACCGTTAAATAATTGCATAAGCTCTTTAAGCTCTTCTGCCGAAAAACTGTTTTTGTTTTCCTGTATTTTATAGAGCAGATGATAAGAGTAAGGATATTGTTTTATTTTTGCTTTTATAGTTTGAATTGTTTTATTGTCAATTCTCTCAAATAAATCACCGTCTATATTGTAATAAGCTTGGTTTTGTTTACCTGCAATAATTTTGGGAATTGTCACGAGCTTAATTTTTGTGGGTAATTTCAAATCTTTAAGATCTTCCTCTATTAAATTCCCACTTATAGAAATGATTGAGTCAGAAAGAAATAAAGAAGTATTCCATTTTGCTTTTCTATATTGGGCATGAGTTGGAAAATCAATTAACCTTTTAGTTCCGTTTTTATCAATATGATCAATTCCTAAATAACTGGGTTCTTTCTCAGGCTTCCATTGATGGGCTAGGTTAAATTTGCCGTTCTTGACATTGACGCTATCAATTATATTGTCTGGGCTATTTTCATATACATACAAAGTACCATCAGGCAGATTAGGAATATCACCTTTTAGAATGGTTTGATGTTTATCTTGAGAACATGATGTCAAAAGACAGACAATAAAAAAGAGCCAGAGATGATTTATTTTCATAATTGTTTTATAAGGTCAGCTTAAATTTAAAATTTTTCATGATGGCTACGATCAATCTATATTATTTTCTATAATATCACTAAACACCACATCACCATCATGATCTGCAATAAAATAAACATAAGTATATTCCTCCCGAAGAGATAAAGATATAGTTTCAGAATTGATCTCGATAATCTGCTCGGGGATACTTTGATAATAAACCGTTTCTTTTCTGTATACTAAAAGATGCATACCCAGAAAGCGTGTATCCAGTGTTATGGAAATATCCAGATAGTGATGAGAATACCAGTCTTTGGATCTTGGAAAAAAGATTTGAAGGTCATACAGCTGGGGATGATCCATTAAAACCTCTCCGTTATCATTAAGAAAAACAGATGGTTCTGATAAGGCATATTCATCATTGACAAAATTAAAATAATCGGATTTTCCCAAATCTACATTTCCCATTTTGGATTGATCTGCACAATATATTTTTTTGTCTAATAAAATTTCACTAAGATATTGAACTGTTTTTTTCCAGCCATTGCCGGATGATTTTTCGATATGGGAAGAACCTGCATAGAGGATAGATTTTGTGCTGGGAAGCGAATTTATTTTATCAATGATGTTTTCTGCCTGGATATAATCTCTGAAACTCTGCCGGTGTGCCTTGTCCGGATGAGAAGATATTTCGGATGACTCGTAGCTATTGACGATAAAACCTAGCTCCAAAGCCTTCCTGAGGAAAGCCGCATAGCTCGGATTCAGAGTATAATATCCTATAAATGAACTAACTTGATGAATATTGCTAAGATCAGCATTGATTCCTTCAACAAAAATGTTTCGGAAACCATTTTGGTATAGCTTTTCTAATAATAACTCCATGAATATTCTGTTTTCATGGTTCAGATGATGTTCGTTAATCGCAAATATTTCCTGATCTATTGAAGTTTTTACAATATAATCTATAGCGGAAATAGGGTAGTACCCTTTAAATTTATCAACCATTTCATCTTTATTGTATCCTATATTACGGGCTTTGTAATGGTAGAGTAATGATTCAAAATTAGTATCGCCGATTCTATGGCTTCTGAAATAGTATAAAACCCCCAGATAATTGGGAAAGAATGAAGACTGAAGTATTTCAAGAGGGCGTTTTAAATCTTTGGTGGTATTCATTTCGGCCATTTTACAATAGGAACATCAGTAGTTTCCGGTTTGCTGAATCAGCCTTTGGAAACATTTTTTATAAGGTGAATCCCTCAGGGTTATAAAATGCGAGGGATCACCATTAACAGGAATGCCATGATGGCGGTATATAAAAAAAGAATTGGTGTTATTTTGAAAAAAAAGTTGTCCATGATCAAAATAGATTACTAATTATTGCCATGTTGCAGTGTAAGGGTCATAGCTGCAGTGTTTAGGCTTAGCATTCATCTTATCAGGACTGAGATAGGCTCTGCAGTCGTGGCAGATATACCGGAATTCACAATCCCTGCATACTTCTATCTGATCTTTAGCAATATTATAGCTTTGTATGATGGTATTGTTAGCAATATCTCTGAGATCAAAATCATGGATGTTTCCGATCGTTGCCTGTATGGAAGGACAGGGTTTGATATTCCCTTCAGTATCCAGCGCCATTTTTTTGTTTAAACAGGAATTACAATGGTTAGCCTCCGCGAAATTTTGAAAGTTAATGATGAAGTTCTTCGGAGAAATCTGTCCGCAATGGTCATTTCTGAGTGATGTGGTGTTATAAACAATCAAAGTATCCTGTATGATGAAGCTATCATTTTCACTGCACGCAAAAAGAGAAATAGCTTTCAGTTCATTGAATTGCTCTCTCAATGTATTGATATCAGCCAAAATCATAGTGAAATCATCATTAATGGTTCTGTAATCTGATAAACATAATGATACTGACCGGATATTGGAACTTGAAATTAGAGTGAGGATATCGACTAAAAAATCTTTAGAACGGTTGTATATCCTCAATTCTAATGCCTCAATTCTATTTTGCTCACTTTTTTCTAATAGTTTTTTTAAATGGTCTGCAGATTGGTTGAGTTCAACAATCGCATTGGTTATAATAGATGAGTTTTCATGGTTAAAAGTAAGTCTTGGAAACAGTTCAGGAGTATCCGTATAAAAGCCATAATCTTCTTCCACCAGATAATCAAGCCATTCCTTATTTTCATGGTCTACGACCACGGTATTTTTGGAAAGCGCTTCATAATGTCCGGTTTCTATAAAGATGAAGTCATTTCTTCCCAGGTCACATATCAGGCTTCTTGCACTCCCGTTTACAGGGATACAGTCGCTATATAAGACAAAAAAATTATTGTTCATCATCTTCAAAAAATTGGATAGGCGAAATAAGCTTATAAAAAGGATGTGATATTTTTCCTTTCAGTTTCTTTTTTATGGGAGCGGAGCCTTTATGCATTTCTGCCATCAGGATATTAAGAGAATATTTCTTTTTTTCTTCGTGCCCTATGATATCTTTATATTTTCGTGGTTGCATAGTTTTATTAGGTGGTCTGCAATTTTATAATCCAAATTATAATTGCAGGGGTTAGAAGTCATTCCGTATTGGCCCACAGGGTTTATTTCTAAAAATATATATTCTCCTTTTTTATTTTTAATCATATCGATAGATCCGGTTCTGAGACTAAGTTTTTTAAACAATATTGTTAACCTCGTTCTGATATCTTCAGGCAAATTATATCTTACATATCGGGTAGGAGTATCAGTTTTGATCCTGAAATCAAGCTTGGTTTCATCCTGACCCTGGGAAAAAATGGCCATCGGATAAAATTCTTCATCAATAAAGAATATCCGCAGCTCATACTCCTTATCAATCTTGTTTTGAACAAGAGAGGGAAAGAATTCTGAGGGTATATCAGGATGGTCGAAATCAATTTCTTTGGTCAGCATGCTCATCATATAGCCATTTTTGCTGTTCATGAAATTGGCATCATGTATTGATTTTGTGATCATACCTTCTTTAGCACTATCCGTAATAGATCTGTTCGTGATAAAAGTCTTAGGGATTTGTAAACCTGCTTGGGCTGCTTCCTGAAGAACAATAAGTTTATTCAGATTGCCGCTGGCTGCGGGATACCATATTTTATCTTTAAGTCTATAATTAATATAAGAAATCAGCGTAAGAAATTCAGCTCTTAACTGTTCCTTAAACTTAATCGAATCGAAACCGAAGAATTCAAAATTATCTTTAATGGCATTATCATAATGATCTGTATAATCCAAAGATGCAAATCTCCTGCACCATACTGCCGTAATTTTTTCGAAATCAATCTTCTGGTTTCCAATTACGACATCTCCATTGACTTCAATAAGCATTTTGTGCTCAAAAATATCCGAAGTCGTAATGACCATATAGTCTTCAAAGCCTTTATCTTTAAAAATATCGATCAGCTTTTGCGTAGAATAGTCCCAATAGTTGGTTAAAAATAGTATCATGTTGAATTTCGATAGATTTTAAAAGGCTGTTTTATAACAAAACAGCCCTTTTATATGGGCTACTAACCAGTCCAGTCAGAATCGTCACCGTCAAGCTGCCATCCTCCGCCTTGGCAAAGTGTAGTAGTTTCGTTAGTTGTAGATGTGATTGGGCTAAGTTTACCTCCAGCTACTTTTTTCATCATTTTCTTTTCAATTGAAAACGCATTTAATTTCTTTAAATTTTTCATTTTCTAAAATTTTTTAATTAATATTTGCTTTGCCATATAAACCCCGGCACAGGGCATACTGATCAGTGTATTGTTGTAGGACGTCTACAAGGTTTTGTGTTCTTACCTTCTGGAGCAAAGATGTGGATGTTCCGCTTGTCTGGCAAACAATGTATCCCGTAATTGATAAATTTCGAATAGTTATTAATAGAGTTTGATAAAGATAAATGTTGGATTTTTGAAGTAATGTTTTGTACATTAATGTGTTATTGTATTCTTATAGAAAAAGATAAAAATGTGTATTATTGCAGTTGGAAAAAACGTGTATGAATAAATATTTTCTTCTTCTGCTCACTTTTTTTTGTCAGACAGTATGCTTTTCGCAAAGTATAAAAGGTTTTTATATTCCAGATTCTTTAAAAAAGAGAAATAATGAATACTTACAAAAGTCCTACGACAAAATTTATAGAATAGATAACGATAAAGCAGAACTGTATGCAAATACCATTTTACTAAAGGGGAAAAAAGAAAAAAATAGTGAGGCAATTTATGATGGATATTATAAATTGGCCCATACTAAAGGACTGAAATTTGAGAATGGAAAACCTTATGCGGATACATTATTAAGTTTGACTAAGCATCTAGATACTAAAGAATACCCTGCAAAAGCTTTTATTATTGAAGGTATTTTGTACAGTTATTCATTTAATTACAAGGCCGCATTGAATGAATATGTCAAGGCTCTAAATTTAGCTAAGAATAAGAATGAGGACCAATACTATTATATAAAGAAACTGATAGGTATTTTAAAAACCACAACAGGCGAAGATGAAGAGTCACTTTCTCTATTCTTGGAATATTATAATTATCAAAAGAAAAAAATTAAGACTGATACAAAAGATATTAAGAATTATATTAGTGCAATATTTTCTGTAGCAAATGCATATAATAAGATAGAGCAGTATGAAAAATGTAAATTTTACAATAAATTGGGAATTGCCGAATGTAAGAAATACAATGAGTATAACAGCTATCCTTATTTGGTTATGTCAGAAAGCATAGCAGACTATAATCTGAAAAATTATAACGATGCTTTTGTAAATCTTTCGAGTATAGAGAAAGATCTAACAAAAAATAAAGACTATGCAAATCTATCAATATTGTATTATTATAAAGGAAAGATCAACTATGATCTGCATAAAGAAAGTAAGGCAATTCCATTTTTGATTAAATCAGATTCACTTGCAAAGCTTTCACAAGGTGCATTATATACAATAAGAGATGGATATGAAATTTTAATAGATTACTATAAGAAAAAGGGTGATAAAGAAAATCAACTTAACTATGTTAATAAGTTGATGTATGCAGATAGTATAATTAATAACAATCAAAACTATCTTTCAAAAGAAATATATAAAAAGTATGATACAGTTGTATTACTAGACGAAAAAGAAAAACTGATTAGTAGCCTTAATAACAGGAATTCATTATTATTCTGGATTTTGGGTGCAGGTTTTCTTATCATATCTGTTTTGCTCTATGTGTATGTTAAAAACAAAAAAAGGATAAAAGAATATCAGAAACAAGCAGATCGTTTGCTGGAAAGATCAAAAGAATCATTTTCCGCTTTCACAGCTGTACCTCTTCCTATTGAAACAAAACTAGATCTCCCAGAGAAGGAAGAAAAGAGTAAAATTTTGTTGTCGGATGAAAAACTTCGGGATATAAGAGCTAAATTGGAGAATTTTGAGGGCGAAAAAGGATTTTTGCGTAAAAATATTACGGTAGATAGTTTGGCAAAAGAACTTGGAACCAACAGAGATTATCTTTCAAAATCTGTGAATGAACTTAAAGAAAAAAACTTCTCACAATATATTAATGAATTAAGAATTAATTATGTGGTAGAAGAGCTAAACAAAAATGAAAAGCTTAGGAAATATACCATTTCAGCTATCGCAGATGAAGTAGGATATAATAATTCAGAGTCGTTTTCTAATGCATTTAGAAAAGTTACTGGAACTTTACCATCTTATTATATCAAATTGTTGGAAAAATAAAATATTTTATTTAATATTGATAATGTGTTTGTTATGTTTTTTTTTAATACGATATTGATCAATTTCGAGAATGTTTTTTTGGGGTGAAAACAATTATTTGTTTTCTTTGTGGTAGTTACTTCATAAAATCGATTCACATGAAAGAAAAGCAAGAAAAGAAATTATCTTTGAAAAAGGTACAAATGACTAAAATTAGTAATCAATCATTATCATCAATAAAAGGTGGATTAGCACAATGTAGTGGTTCTGTTTTTCATACAGGAACTACGGTAGGAACTGATACTGGTACTGCTGTTTCCCCAAATGTTATTATAGAAGACGTTAGAGATGGTAATAACTAAGACTTATATCACTTTTGAAATGACAAAGTGACATTGAATTATTCAATAGCAAATATCTGTTTTGATATTTGCTATTTTTATTAATATATCTAAATAGCACTTTAATAATGCCCCGTTTTCCCTATCAGTTTTTTGATGAATATGTAGTACGCTCACCGTTATTTTCTCTTAAAGACTTTATTGAAAAGACAGACCGTGATGAAATTCCTGATGAAGTATTGCGGGAAATTTGCACAGACCCTGTTTTTCAGGAAGCTGTTTATCTCGCCTCGCCTTATCTGCATGGAGAGATTCTGAAATGGCTCAATTCCGAAGGGAAATTCTCTTCCAGACAGCATGAAAAACTGAAAGATACCGTCTTAAAATACTACAGCCGGATGAGTACCCGCTGTACACCGTTCGGTCTGTTTTCCGGCGTTGGATTAGGAACATTTAATACTGATATTTCCACTTCGATATCCAATAACCAACAACCAATAACCAATACCCAGATTCGTGATACCAAGCTTGATATGCATTTTTTGGTCGCACTGTCCGAGACGCTGGCAAAAATTCCTGAGATTAAAAGCAAACTTTTATTTTATCCGAATACCAGTATCTATAGAGTAGGGAGCAGGATCCGGTATGTAGAATATACGTATGCTGAAGGAAAAAGAGAGTATGTTATTTCATCAGCACCCAACTCTAAAGAACTTAATCAGTTGCTGAAGTTTGTCGAAAAAGGAAAAACAATAGTCCAAATTACGGAAACTCTTATCAATGATGAAATCACAGAAGAAGATGCCGCCGGATTTATTGAGGAATTAATAGAAAATCAGGTTTTGGTGAGTGAACTGGAACCGAATGTTTCGGGTGTCGATTTTTTAGATGCTATCATTGCTGTAGTACAAAAATTTGGAGCCAGAAATTATGCAGACATTCTAGTTTCTATACAAAAGAAGCTTGAACATGTGGATATGAAGTTCGGAAATTCAGTTTCTCTATACGCCGAAGTAGAAGAGCTGATGAAGTTTTTCAACATCAATTATGAGCAGAAATACCTTTTTCAGACAGATTTATATTTCAACAATACATTTCAACTGCCTATAACCTGGAAGAAAGAATTAAAAAAGGCAATTACCTTTGTGAACAGGATGACCTTGTTTAATAAAGACACCGTTTTTGAAACCTTTAAAAAAGCCTTTTATGAAAGGTTCGAAACAGAAGAAGTACCCTTAACTTATGTATTGGATACTGAAATAGGGATTGGCTATAAACAGAATATTCAAACTAAAGGACTACATCCTTATTTAGAAGATATCAATCTTCCGGGTAAAGTAATAAAACCGGAATTGAATCTAAGACTAAACCCTGTTCAGATTATTTTAAATAAAAAGATTCAGGATAACCTGTTGGATAGAGCATTTTCCATTGAACTTCGTGAGGACGATTTTAAAAATTTTGAAGAGCACTGGGAAGATTTATCAGATACCCTTTCTTTTATGACCGAGATTGTTTCAGACAGCGGACAGGAAAAATTATTTTTTAACGGCGGTGGCGGAAGCAGTGCCGGAGATCTGCTGGCAAGATTCTGCTCTGAAAAATCAGAAATAAAAACTCTGGTAAAAGCGATTGCTGAAAAAGAAAAAGCATTAAACCCGGATGTGATTTCTGCTGAGATCGTCCATCTTCCGGAAGCCAGAATAGGGAATGTCATCAGACGGCCTTTGCTTAGAGAATATGAAATACCTTATCTGGCACAGTCTGCCTTGCCTCAGGAAAAACAGATTTCGGTTGAAGACCTTTATATTTCGATCAAGAATGACAGGATTGTCCTGCGTTCAAAAAGGTTGAACAAAGAGGTTGAGCCTTATCTTACCAATGCACACAACTATTCGGCAGATTCATTGCCGGTTTACCATTTCCTGTGCGACTTATATTCACAGCATAAACGTTCCGGATTATCTTTCTATTGGGGAGACCTGAGAAAAATCTACCGCTTTTTACCAAGAGTTGAATATAAAAACATCATTCTTTCAAAAGCACGATGGAAGATTAACGAGGAGGATATTAACATGCTGCTCTCTGTCATGGACAGTAAAGACGAATTTCTGTCAGCTTTAAAAACCTGGAGAGTCAAAAGACAGATGCCGAAATGGATACAATGGGCACAGTCAGACAATACGCTTGTGCTGAATCTCGAGAATTATACCAGTGCAACACTTTTCATAACCACAATACAAGGCAGAAAATCAATTAGAGTTGAAGAATTTCTGTATCATGAAAAAGAGGATTTTGCCCGGCAGTTTGTATTTTCTTTATATAAAGATCAATAAATGGAAACACCAATCAGAAAATATATTCCCGGAAGCCAATGGTTATATGCTAAGATCTATACAGGAGTAAAAACAGCAGATATTATCCTGGAAGAAGCAATTCAACCGCTTTTACAACATTTGAAAAAGGAAGATCTCATCAAAAAATGGTTTTTTATCCGGTATAATGATCCAAAATCCCATTTACGGATCCGGTTTGAACTTTCAGATACCGGCAGTTTTGATGCTGTACTTTCACAAATTACTTCTTCTTTGGAGAAATATATCCATTCCGGAGAAATCTCTGATTTTAGGCTGGATACTTACGACAGAGAGATCGAAAGATATGGAGGAGCATGCATTGAAGATGCAGAATTTTTATTTTGGAAGAGCAGTCATCTTATTCTTCATGAATATCTGCATTTTGATGATGAAGAAAAAATCATCGTAGCGCTTTTTTATATAGATGAAGTGCTGAAGAGTTTAGAACTTTCTATGGCAGAAAAGCTTGAATGGATCAGAATTTCCAATCTTGCTTTTAAAAAAGAATTTCATGCGGATAAAAATCTTAATAGTCAGCTTGATAAAAAATACAGAGCTTTTAAGCCCGGTTATCTCAAGTTTCTGGAGTCTGAAGAATATGAGGATTTTAGAACTGATATCCTTAACGGTATCACAGAAAGTTCCGAAGCGCTGCAACGTGTAAAAAGAAATTGTTCAGAAAAAGAACTTCAATATTTCTTCCAGAGTATATTTCATATGAATATCAACAGGATTTTTATTTCGAACCAGAGATTGTTTGAAATGATTATTTATGACTATCTCTACCGGTATTATAAAACGCTTGGATTCAAAAATTCAAATTAAGAAAATTAATATGATACGGCCGGAAGATGGGGGTTAGAAATTGTTGTAATAGTTATGATGAATTTGAAAAATTGTCTTTAAAAAAGAATCAACCTTTCCTGAGGTATGTTTTAGGGCTTAATTACTTCTCTCTTCAAATTTCCAGACATTCTTGGAAAAAGAGAGCTTTATCCCGGACTTAGGTTAAAATATCTTTTAAAATAAATCCATATGAGAATGTGATGTTTCATTTTTGGAGTTATCATATAATAACTCCACCTTTTTACTAGACAAAAAACAGCTGTAAACCCAGAATAAGTAAAGTTTAGGCAATGGATTGATTTTTTGTTTTTTTACTGTTAAAACGATTATTTTACTATTATTCTGTTATTTATTCATTGGCTAACCGCTTATTCTCTTTATTTGATGTGAACTCAAAAAAACTCAAAAAATCTTAAATTTTTCATAAAGTTTTAAAAAAGGCAGGAAATGTTTTTGTAGTTATAAAATATATTGTACTTTTACATCGCCTTGAATGAGGGAACAAGTCAAGGTAATAAATTTTTTTTCATCATTTGTGTTTTTAGAATCGTATCGCCTGATACGATTCTTTTTTTTTTGTCCTTACTTTTCGTATTGTAAAAGAAGATCTATAAAATAAGAATAGGTAACCGAACCTTCCTGCTGATTGCTTTTAAGAAACAGGTTATTTGTAAATCCAAAAAAGTCATCCAGCCAACCCTGATGTTTCATGATAAAACTTCTTTCATACAGCCGGTCTCTTTTCATCCCTGCAGAATAATTCTTCAGAATAGATTGTACAAATTTCGGATCATCTGCAACGATGAATCTTAAAAGGCTTTTTAAGGTAAAGTATTCGGTGCTGTATTGAAGATCAGCATTCTTGGAATTAACCCCTATGAGATACCCAACGAAATTAGCCTCCTGCTCTCTTGCAAACCCCAATTGATGGGAACTTTCATGAGCAGAGGTAAAAGGGATGAATGTAGGCGGTAATGCGGCGTTATACTGTGCTTCAGCAGTAAAAGGATTATAGTAGCCCAGAATACCTGTAAAATTCATTACATACTTAAATAAACTCGGTTTAAAAGAATTGATTCCAGTGGCTTTTTTATTGGAAATATAAATAGGAAGTCTTTTCTGCTGCAAAAGAATTTCCTCCTGTACCGATTTCAGATCAGTAATAATAAATATTCCGTTATGATCTTCCTTTACCCGTTGTCTGCTTGCTTTGCATTTCTCAAGATAGCGCAATGCCAGGGCTTTTGCTTTTTCTATGGACGGTTCTTGTTGATTCGGAAGTTTCTTGATAATTGGAGTCTGGAAATACAGCATCCCCCAAAATAGCTGATACACAAAATAGCTGATATTAGCAGCCATCAGCAGATTGAAAAAAGAACGGCTTCTGGTTCTCTTCGGGAAACATTTCGCTAGTTGATATAATAGATAGGTACCCAGCAGAACATACAGCAGATCTCCAAACGAAAAAGAAATCCATGCAAAAAATATTTGATGAACCCCTTTCTGGAATTCAAAGAAATGCTCAAAAAAGCGGATAGCAATTTCTGATTGAGAGAAAACGTAGAACAAAAGAAATTGGGCAAGTAATACACCTGCCCAAAATCTCTTTTTCTTATATAATGATATTTTTGTCGTATTAGTGACCACTTCCTTTTGCTATTTTATCAAGATCAATTCCCTGAGATTTCAAAATTCCGCTTACCCGGATCGCATAGAAAGCAAGATAAGAAAAACAAACAACACCAACGATGTAGCTTGAGTGGATCGTAGTAAGATCAGCAACATATCCCTGGATAAGGCTTACAATACCTCCTCCCATAATCATCATGATCAGTAATCCAGAACCCTGGTTGGTAAACTTCCCAAGACCATTGATCGCAAGAGCGAAAATACAAGGCCAAAGAGTAGAGCAAAACAAGCCTACGCTTGTAAAAGCATACACAGAAACCATTCCTTTAGTGAACATACCGATCAATAAAGCAGTGATACCTGCACATGAGAAGATAAGAAGCATTCTGGCAGGATTTCCTTTGCTCAGAATATCACAAATGATCATCGCAATAATGATAAGCCCATACACATAGAAATGAGTAAGATCATGCTTGGCAATAGCATTCACTAAAAGGAATACCCCAAAAGCCAGATAAGGAGCTAAAAACCGTAAGATTTTTTTGAATCCGGCACTGAAATCAAAAGCATCAACAGCACCTGTCCATCGTCCGATCATCATAGAAGCCCAGTATAAAGAAATATAAGGAGCAATGTCTTTCGTGTGGAATCCTAAATCTTTCTCCATATAAGCAGGAAGGTTACTTGCTGTAGACACTTCCACACCCACATACACAAAGATAGCAATCATTCCTAAAATAAGTTGTGGAAACTGGATGGCTGAAGTTCTGTGCTCTCCCGGAACAATATCTTCTGTCTTTTCAAGAATTGTAGGAGTGATGGCAGGAAGTGAAGAGAATTTCAGCATGATAGCAACCAAAACAAAGGCAACACCTAAAATCAGGTAAGGAATCTTAACACTTTCAATGCTGACTTCTGAACTTGCCGCTGTAGCAGAACCGAAGATGGCAAAAGATACAATAAGAGGTCCGATAGTCGTCCCTAAATTATTGATTCCTCCAGCCATGGTAAGTCTTTGAGAACCTGTTTCGGCAGGACCCACCTCAATAGCCAGCGGATTGGCTACAATCTGCTGAAGGGAAAACCCTAAGCCTACAATAAAGAGTCCGGAAATCATTAATGGGAATGAACCCATATTAGCGGCAGGATAAAATAACAGTGTTCCTGCTGCAGAAATAAGAAGGCCGACGATTAAGCCATTTTTATAACCTATCTTGTTGACTAAATCTTGTTTCAAACCTTTTGAAACGGCCATATAAATTAAAGAACCCACCGTATACGCTACATAAAAGCAGATCTGCACCAGCATACTTTCGGTTTGGGATAAATTAAATGCCTTTTTGAATACTGGGATCAGAATGTCATTACTAGCAGCTACAAATCCCCAGAAAAAAAATACAGTAACCAACGGGATGAACTGACCCCAATTAGTTTGTTTAGAATAATTTGACATGTTTGTTAAGAATTTCTTAATAACAAATATAATTATTTCTTTTAAATACAGCGTTCAAGCAACGTTTTTTTTATTTCGTCAAAAGCCTCTGTTTTTAGATTTTTTGGAATGTCCGATGGCTCTATAATTCCGTTAAAATATACCCTTACTTTACCGGGACGACCTTTTGAATTGTCAAACGGAAAAATATCCTTCAATCCAACAAAAGTATATACGGCAATCGGGGAGTGATGTTTTGAGGCCAACGTAAAAGCACCGTCTTTAAAATCATCTAATATGACAGACGTGTCATCCGGTACACCGCCTTCAGGGAAAATAACAATGCTGTTTCCTTCCTCCATCTTTTCGGCACATCTTCTGTAGACATCTGCACGGCTTCTTGGGCTACTTCTGTCTACCATCACGCATATCCTTTTATATATAGTGCCAAAAATAGGAATCTTTACAAGCTCTTTTTTTCCTACAAAACACAAAGGATGATCCGGAAATAAAATGCAGGGAAGCATGATGTCCATAATAGAGGTATGGTTGGAGATAAAAACGTATTGTTTATTTTTATCAATTTTCTGATCAGAAAGTTTAATCAATTCATACCTCAGACCCATTCCATAGAATAAGCCAAAGCACCAGATCCGGATAAACTTATAAGCGTATTTATAATGCTTTTTATTAAAGGATAAAATATAAACAGGAATTCCCAGTGTTATTGTTAAAACAAAAGCCAACAGAATCAGCCAGAACCTCCACAGATAATTTAAAATTTTCGCCACAGCTTAACCGTTAAAAATTACTTTCTTCTTTACAGAATAATTAAGAATGGAAACCAACAGGATCGCAGCGATCTTACTGATCATTTCCGGGCTCAAGGTATAACAAATTAAATTGATATTGTCTTTAAATACAAAACTGTAAAATATCTGGAAAAAGCCCAGACTTAATAACGTAGAAACGAAAGAAACCCCAATGAAATAAGCAAACTCTCTTGTTTTGGAATGCTTGCCCCTTTCAAACACAAACCAGATGCTCAGAAAATAATTCGTTATAATCCCGCATGCGGTAGAGAAAATATTACTCAAAGGATAATGTACACCATGTAAGTTGATTTCTCTGGGGAAAATATGGGGCACATGCATGCTGAAGATTTTAAAGCTTCCGATTTCTACAACAGCACTCAGTCCTCCTGCTATGATGAAGAATAAAATCTGTTTCTGGCGTATTAATAATTCTCTCATTCAATTTATATGATGTGCAAATTTATAACTATATGTTAAACACTGAAAAAAGTTGTTAAAGTTTTTTTTTACATCAAATTTATTTCTAACTTTAATTTTCATAATGAAATAGTCTTCACCTGATAATAAATTCATTTTCAACTACTTGTGTTGATGGTCTTTCTATCTTGTAATGCGTGACAAAGCATGCAACCCCTAGATTTTGTGACTCAATTTATAATAATATTTGTATGAAACATCAAAACAAATACAGAAAATTCCAGCTTCAACAGAAAAATATTGAGGCTCTAGAAAAAGAGAACTCACGCTTCAAAAGAGTATATTCTGAATATGAAAATATGTCTGATGAACTTTGGAATTTAGAAAATGATAAAACTGAACCCGTTCCGGATGATTTTATTAATGCAATGATTCTTCAGGCTTCATATCTTGAAGATGAAATTGAAGATTGGTTAATAAGGTTCAACGAAAAAAAAACTGATATAAAACAGTAGTGATTTTAAACAGCTTCCAGGTTGTTTTAAGCGCTATTTAAAGATAAATTCATAATTTAGCATCCTTAAACTAAAATGTAAAATATGGTTGCTATTGTTGATAGTGGTTCTACCAAATCGGATTGGGTAATACTTGATGATTTCAAGAAGGTTTTTCTGAAAACAGAAACCATTGGATTTAATCCGAACTTTATCAATAAAGAACTGATTGTTCCTGAAATAGAAAAAAACAGTAATCTCGTATTAGTAAAAAATTCAATAACAAAAATTTTCTTCTATGGATCCGGATGCGGAATCAAGAAAAATTGTGAAACCATCGAAGAAGAACTTCTGAAAGTATTTGGAAAAGCTGAAATCATCGTAAAAGAAGATCTTATGGCTGCCGCATATGCTGCGTATAACGGAAAACCGGCTATCGTATGCATTTTAGGCACAGGATCAAACTCATGCTTTTTTGATGGCGAAAATCTAAAAATAGAATTGCCGTCATTAGGCTTTTTAATAGGTGATGAAGGAAGTGGAAGTGCCATTGGAAAACAATTGGTACGCAGGTATTTTATGAAAAAGCTGCCTGTTGACCTTCATACTGAATTTCAGGAGGAATACAGCCTTACGGTGGAAGAGGCATTGAAAAATATGTACCATACCACCAGACCAAATGCTTATTTAGCTGACTTCAACAAATTTGTTGTCGAAAGAAAAGATCATCCTTATTTTCAGGATATGGTGTTCGAAGAAATGAAAAGCTTCTTTGAATATCAGGTCCTGCCGTATAAAGAAGCAAAAGACGCCGAGATTAATTTCATCGGCTCTATTGCCTATTACTATGAGAATATTCTCCGTTCTGTTGCGGCAGAACTTAATTTAAATGTGGGACATGTTGTACAAAAGCCTATCGAAAGTTTAGTCAGCTACCACATTAAGTATATACTTTAAATCAAAAAACAAAATTCTATGTCAAGTAAAACCCACCGCGACGAAAAGAACTTTAATCAGGCCGCGTTAGATTATCATAAAGCAGAACCTAAAGGGAAAATTGAAGTAATCCCTTCAAAACCGCACTCATCTCAACGTGATCTGTCGCTGGCATATTCGCCGGGGGTAGCTGTTCCTTGTATGGAAATTCACAACAATCCCGAAACCGTATACGATTATACAGGAAAAGGAAACCTGGTTGCGGTAATATCCAACGGTACAGCTGTTCTTGGATTGGGAGATATCGGCGCAGAAGCATCAAAGCCGGTAATGGAAGGAAAAGGTCTTCTTTTCAAAATCTTTGCAGATATCAACGTTTTTGATATTGAAATCAACGAAAAAGATCCTGAAAAATTTATTCAGATTGTAAAAGGTATTGCTCCTACTTTTGGAGGGATCAACCTGGAAGATATCAAAGCCCCTGAAGCATTTTATATAGAACAGAAGCTTAAAGAAGAATTGGATATTCCTTTGATGCATGACGACCAGCACGGAACAGCAATTATTTCTGCTGCAGCCCTGATCAACTCACTGCAGATTGCCAATAAGAATATTGATGAGGTAAAAATGGTAGTAAATGGAGCAGGAGCTGCCGCCATTGCTTGTACTAACTTATATATTTCTTTGGGACTGAAAAGAGAAAACGTTCTGATGTGCGATAGCAAAGGAGTTATCAATCATAAAAGAGAAAATCTTACTCCAGAAAAAATAGATTTCATCGCCAATACAGATCTTGAAACGTTGGAAGATGCCGTAAAAGGTTCAGATGTTTTCATCGGATTGTCTAAAGGAAACGTAATGACTCCTGAAATGCTATTAAGCATGAATGAGAATCCTATCGTTTTCGCATTGGCAAACCCAGATCCTGAAATCGCTTATGATTTAGCTTTTGAAACCCGTAAAGATGTTATTATGGCAACGGGAAGAAGTGACTATCCTAACCAGGTAAATAACGTGTTGGGATTCCCTTATATTTTCCGTGGAGCATTAGATGTTCAGGCTAAAGGAATTAATGAAGAAATGAAGCTAGCTGCCGTACATGCTATTGCAAATTTAGCGAAAGAACCGGTACCAGAGGCTGTAATTTTAGCTTACAATGTGCAAAACCTGCAGTTCGGAAGAGAATATTTCATTCCAAAACCGTTTGACAACCGTTTGATCACCAAAGTATCAAGTGCGGTTGCAAAAGCTGCTATTGAAAGCGGTATTGCAAGAAAAACAATCGCTGATTTTGATGAGTATGAAAATCAGTTGCTGGACAGAATGGGAAGAGATGAAAAGTTGGTGAGAATGATGCAGAGCCGTGCTAAATCCAATCCAAAAAGAATTACCCTTGGCAATGCTGAAGAATATAACGTGCTGAAAGCAGCACAGATTCTTTATGAAGAAGGAATTGCTTTCCCAAGCCTTCTGGGTGATAAAAAATACATCAAAGAGCAGATGGAACGTTACGGAATCAACCTTGATATTCCTATTATCGATCCAAGTGATGACGACCAGAAAGAAAACAGAAAAAGATACAGAGAAACCCTTTGGAAACTCCGTCAGAGAAAAGGGATGAATGAGTATAAAGCGAAAAGATATGTACGCCAGAGAGATTATTTTGGTCCATTAATGCTGAGACATGGAGATACTGACGGTCTTATCGTAGGATTCTCTAAAAACTATACTTCCGTATTGCGTCCAGTATTAGAAATCATCGAAAAAGACAAAGGAGTAGATAAAGTAGCAGCGATGATGATGATTCTTTCTGAAAAGAAACCTATTTTCTTTGCAGATACTTCCATCAACCAAAATCCTACAGCTGAAGATCTGGTAAATATTGCTAAAATGGCAGAAATGACCGTGAAGTCCTTTGCTATTGAACCAAGAATTGCCATGCTTGGATTTGAAAACTTTGCTGCCATATCAGACACTTCTAAAAAAGTGGCTAAAGCAGTAAGTATCCTTCATGAAAAGTATCCTAAAATGATCGTGGACGGAGAAATTCAACCGGATTTTGCCATGAATGCAGATCATTTAAGTGATTATCCTTTCTCAAAGCTGGGGACTACTCCTGCCAATACATTTGTATTCCCGAACCTGGAAAGTGCGAATCTATCCTATAAAATTATCAGAGGAATGAAAGTAGCTCAGGTAATAGGACCTATCCTGATGGGACTGAAACAGCCTGTGCATGTACTTCAGATGCGTTCAAGCGTAGATGAAATTGTGAATCTGGCTACGGTTGCAGTACTTGATGCTCAAAGAAGAGAAAACAAAAAATAATAAAGAATTTATTCTTTATGTGAATAAAAAGCAGTACACTACAATTGGTGTACTGCTTTTTTATTGTAAACAGTTCTTTGTCCTTATAAAAAGGGAGAATAATAAACAATTTTGATATAAATTTTAAATAGATATAATTTTTTTATAAAAAATAAATATATTTACCGCTACCAAAAAAATATTTACCATGAAAAACATTAAAAGACTTTCAAGAGAGAATTTGAAACAAATCAGTGGAGGAATTATCAGAGATCTTCCTATTAAATCTCCTGATGGAGGATATTACTGTCTTCCTTCTCAGGGGCAGCTATGTTTAGTAGGCTGTACACCCATGTGTGTAAATGGAGCATGTAACATAAGTATGTGTTTGGATATAAATCCTTAGAATAATTATCAAACTCAATCATTTCAATTATAAAACCTGTCCGTTCGGATGGGTTTTTTGTATTTATAATGTTTAATATGAATTCATTGAATGTATGGTCAAAATTTAAGTTAAAAAGCATTCGTACGTGAAATGAAAATATTAATTAGTTTAAATTGCTATATTTGGGAGTTTTAAAAATTAATAATGATATTTTCTTTACAAGGCACTGTCCAGGAACTCACACCTACTTACGCAGTAATCAATGTCCAAGGAGTTGGTTACTATGTAGGTATCAGTCTTATGACCTCACAGACACTGACTTTACATCAGGAGACTTTTTTATTTATCCAGCAGATCATCCGCGAAGATGCCCATCTTCTTTTCGGATTTAACACTCGTTCGGAAAAAGAAATGTTTAATCTGTTAATAAGCGTTAACGGAGTAGGGGCTGTATCTGCCCTCATTTTACTATCAACTTTAACCCTGGAAGAGATTGCTTCGGCAATACTTTCAAGCAATAGCGCACTGATCCAGAAAGCAAAAGGAATTGGCGCCAAAACTGCTGAGAGAATTATTGTAGATTTGAAGGATAAAGTCCAGAAATTCGGCAGTTCAGCAGAAAATATTTCTATGCTGGTAGATAATAAAATCAAGGATGAAGCGTTATCTGCATTAGAAGTTTTAGGGATACCTAAGCGAATGAGTGAGAAAATTGCAGACAGAGTAATTAAACAAAATCCAGTTGTTTCGGTGGAAGAACTGGTTAAACAAATTTTAAAAAACATTTAACATTTGGTGGCAAATAATAAGCATCTCAATATATTTTTGTTCCTGTCGTTTCTGTGTATGTCCGTAAGTACATTCGCCCAGCAGATACGTGATACCGCTATCATAAGGAAAGAATATGAATTGGCCGACCCTACGAGGTACGAAGCCTTTTACGACATAAAAACAGGAATGTACTACGTATATCCTAAAATAGGAAATACGGTAACGGGTCCTCCCACAGCCATGTCGCCCGAAGAGTATAAAGAATTTATGCTGGCAACACAGACAAAGGCGTACTACAAAGAAAAATCCGATAAATACAATCTTCTTTTCCGAAAAGATAAAACAGATGCCCGAAGAAAAGGGTTGATTCCGTCACTACTCATCAACAACAAACTGTTCGAAACGATATTTGGAAGCAACAAAATTGAGATTATTCCTTCCGGATATGCTTCTTTGGATTTTGCAGGACTGTATCAAAAAATAGACAACCCGTTGATTCTGCCACAGAACAGAACCAGTTTTACCTTTGATATTGATCAGAGAATTCAGCTGGGATTATTGGGTAAAGTAGGAGAAAATCTTCAGTTAAAAGCCAATTACGATACCCAGAGCGGTTTTGCATTTGAAAACAGAATGAACCTTGTCTGGCAGGCAAAAGGAAACTGGAAAGATCTCCAGCAAAAAGGACTTGGAGATGTTGATAAACCCAACGCAGGAGGCGAAGATAAAATCATCAAAAGAGTTGAATTCGGTAATGTAAATATGCCGCTTTCTACCAGTTTAATCCGAGGTTCACAATCCCTATTTGGGGTGAAAACAGAGTTCCAGCTGGGGAAAACCTATGGAACTGTTGTACTTTCACAACAACAGGGTGAAGCCCGAAATATTGTTGTACAGGGTGGAGGAGTAATGAATAACTTTAAAGTAAACGCGATTGATTATGAAGACAATCAGCACTACTTTTTAGGACATTACTTTCTTAATAATTACGACAATGCTTTGCTTAACTATCCTCAGATCAATTCAAGAGTCAATATTACAAGAATGGAAGTGTGGGTGCTGGACCAGGGGAACAGTAATCTTGCCTACCAAAAAAGTATTATCGGGATCAGGGATCTGGGAGAAGGTGCTTCCGGAATGCCAGATAACTCGCAGAATGGATTGTATCAGGCCGTAACGTCAGCAATAGGGAGTCCGAGAGAAGCAGGAAATAACTATACAAGTACTTTCCAGGGTCAGAATTTTCCAGGAAGTACAGAAGCTTATGACAATGGGGAGCATTTTATCTTCAATACCAAAGCAAGAAGATTAAATGCCAATGAATATATCTTACAACCACAGTTAGGATATATCTCATTAAATCAAAAACTTAATGAAAATCAGCTGTTAGCAGTTTCATACTCATATACCGTTAACGGAACCAATCAGGTGTATAAAGTAGGGGAATTCTCCGAAGAAAGTCCTGTTTTGGTAACCAAAGTATTGAGATCAAATAATAAAGTCAATACACAGTCGCCTATGTGGGACCTGATGATGAAGAACATCTATTCAATGGATGCAGGGCAGGTAGCACAGGACGGGTTTATCCTTAACTTATTTTATAGAGATCCCAAAACAGGAGGTAAAGTAAATTACCTGCCAGGTACCACTGTTCAGGATACCAATTTATTGAAACTATTAAACTGGGACCGTCTTAACATGAATGGTGACCTTCAGAATAATGGAAACGTTCTGGGAGATGGTATTTTTGACTTTGTAAACGGAATTACGATAAGACCGGAAACCGGAAGGTTAATCTTTACTAAAGTTCAGCCTTTTGGTAATTATATGCAGTCGTTGGTGGGGAACGATCCGCAATATGTTTTCCATGACTTATATGACCAGCAGAAGCAGGTGGCTACTTCCAGTAACCTGGCACAACGATACACCATGGAAGGTCGTTATAAAGGTACCCAGGGACAAGGAATCTCTCTGGGAGCTGTAAACGTTCCGCAGGGGTCCGTAAAGGTTTCTGCCAATGGAGTTCAGCTGACGGAAGGAGTAGACTATACAGTAGATTACATGCTGGGAACCGTTACCGTTATCAATGAAAATGTAAAACAGTCCGGACAGGCTATCAATATCTCACTGGAAAACCAACTTACATTTAATACCCAAAGAAAAAGATTCTTAGGAGTTAATTTGGAAAGAAGGTTTAATGAAAACTTTATTTTAGGAGGTACCGTAGTCAACTATTCTGAATCGCCTCTTACCCAAAAAGTAAATTACGGCCAGGAAGCAGTGAATAACACTATGGCGGGGATTAATTTGATGTACAATAATCAGCTTCCATTCCTGACAAGATTAACGGATAAAATCCCGTTGATTAATACGGAAGCACCATCAAATTTAAACTTTAAAATGGAGGCGGCTTATCTCCTTCCGGGATTAAACAAAGGAACGAATGATCAGTCTTACATAGACGATTTTGAACAGACAACGTCTAAGATATCCTTAAAAGAACCTACAGCATGGAGTCTGGCATCCAGACCTGAAAAAAATCCGGGAGCACCGTTTAATGGGCCTCCGGGAAATGATATGCTGACAAGCGGCTACGGAAGAGGATTGCTATCCTGGTATAATATTGATCCTAGATTTTATGGAATAGGTGGAAAGGCACCTGCAGGAATTACTGCACAGTCTGTTTCCAACCACGCTTCCAGAAGAGTACAGACTTCTGAGATTTATAACAACAGAGACTTTGTTGCGGGAGAGCAGACTTTTACCAATACTTTCGATATATCCTATTACCCTCAGGAAAGAGGTCCGTATAACGTGAATCCTAATACTGAAACGGCGCAAAGCAGATGGGCGGGGATCATGAGACCGATCAGCGTTTCCAATTTTGTGAACTCTAATATCGAATATGTAGAATTTTGGATGATGGATCCGTATGCAGATGGAAATAATTTAGGAACTAATCCAAAACTGTTACTTCATTTAGGAAACGTATCCGAAGACATCTTAAAAGATGGAAAGATGCAGTATGAAAATGGTCTTCCGACTCCGGGAGCACCATCTACAACAACTACTTCAAATTGGGGAACACAACCGAAGCAACCTCCTATCCTGTATGCGTTTTCAAGTGAAGGAGACGACAGAAGAATGCAGGATGTAGGATATGACGGATTAAGCTCAGATCAGGAATCAATGAAATTTGGGAATACCTTCGTAAACCCGGTTACCAATATTGCTGATCCTGCAGTAGATGATTTCGTTTTCTATATGTCCAGCAAGTTTACGGGAAGCCAGGCAGCATCAGTCGTTCAGAGATACAAATACTTTAGGAACCCGGACGGAAACTCTCAGGCCAACTCTTTAGAGGTTTCCTCACAGACTCCGGATGCAGAAGATATCAACAAAGATTATAACCTGGATCAAACAGAAAACTATAACGAATATGTTGTTAATCTTGATAAAGGCAGTCTTTCATTAGGACAGAATAATATTGCCGATGTAAAAACAGTACAGGCTACATTCCAGAATGGACAGACTTCTGATGTAAAATGGTACTTGTTCAGAATTCCGGTTTCGAAATATGCAGAACCTGGAGCGGAAGGAGATCATGATCCATCAGTCCTTAATAATGTGAGATTTGCCAGATTAATGTTGGCAGGATTTAATCAGACTTCTACCATCAGATTTGGAACCATGGATCTTGTAAGATCAGACTGGAGAACATATCCGAACCTTATTGCAAGTCAAACAGTAACTTCACCACAGGAAGGTACTGGAGGAGGTACCAATTTAAATAATAACTTTGAAATAGGAAGTGTAAACATTGAAGAAAATGCACTGAACCAGCCGCCGTATGTACTGCCTCCTGGAATCGACAGACAGGTATTGAGCGGAAATGCAGGAGCACAGAGACAAAATGAAGCGTCTCTTTATATGAATGTGAAAAGTCTTGCAAGTGAAGCAAGAGGAGTTTTCAAGAATACTTCTCTGGATATGAGAAGATATAAAAAGTTGAAACTTTTTGTTCATGCCCAGGATCCTAAAAATAGAGATGAGAATGTTGGAAGACTAGATCCCAAAACTAAATTTTTCATCCGTTTCGGTAGTGATGCTACAGATAATTACTATGAATATGAATCTTCATTAGTATTAACCAGAAATACATCAACTGCACCATTGGAAATCTGGCCAATTGAAAATAATGTTGAGCTTAATATACAGGATTTTGTAGATGCAAAAATTAGAAGAGATAAAAATTCTCCCAATGATATTATCACCAGAATGCCAGATCCAGTATTTCCTGCAGGTGATACTTTTAAAAAGATTTATATCAAAGGACGTCCAAGTTTAGGGAATGTTACCACCATTATGCTTGGGGTTAGAAATGATGACGGTAGAACAGGCGCAGCAATAGACAGGATCCTTTGGGTGGATGAAATTCGTCTTTCAGAAATTGAAAATGACGGCGGATATGCAGGAAATGCAAGTTTAAACTTCAACCTGGGAGATTTTGCAACAGTGAATGCCAATGCTTCTTATACATCAGTTGGTTTTGGAAACATAGATTCAAAACCAGCAGAAAGAAATCAGTCTGCACAATCTGCATTCAGTATCAATACAGCAGTTAATGTAGATAAGTTCCTTCCGGAGAAAAGCGGAGTGAAAATCCCGGTGAACTATTCTTATTCACAAACTATAGAAGATCCAAAATACAATCCTTTGGATACCGATGTTGAGTTCAATAAAGCAGCCAATAAAGAGCAGCTTAAAAAGGTAGCCAGAACTTATACTCAGCAAAGAAGTATAGGAGTGGTAAATATGCATAAAGAAAGGGTGAACCCTAATAAAAAGCCTAAATTCTATGATATTGAAAACGTTTCCGTAACAGCGGTGTACAACGATGATTTCTTTAGAGATATTTATACAAAAAGAAATTACAGACAGTATCTTAGAGGATATGTAGATTACAACTACACCTTTAAGCCTTGGGTGATTAAGCCTTTCAATAAAATGATCAGCGATACCGCAAAATCTACTAAGTACCTGAAATGGGTAAAAGAATTTAACTTCAATCCGGTTCCGACAAGATTATCTTTCAGAACAGAAATCGATAGAAACTTCAACGAATTAGAATTCAGAAATGTTGAATCTATTTTAAGCGGAAATGTAGGAAATGATTTTGCAGCCATTAAAAACAGAAACTTCTATTTCGGTTGGCAGTATGGCTTAGGATTCAACTTTACAAAATCGTTGAAATTAGAAATCAACTCTGCAACAAGAACCCTTAATGATAATGCAGATGTCAATATGATGGACAACAAGTCGATCTTTGGAAATGTACTAAGAGCCGGAAGACCGGTATTGTACAACCACAGAGTACAGCTGAATTATAAACTTCCGTTCCAGTACCTTCCATATCTTGATTTCATTGATGCTGAGGTGGGCTATGGATTTACGTACAACTGGAACTCCAGGTCTACTGCGTTGCTTACAAGTCCGGGTGGAAGTCTGGGGTCAATAGGGCAGAACACCAATACGATTATGGCAACAGCAACGGCGGATATTCCGAAGTTCTTTGGCCAGTTCAAATATTTCAAAGATATCTCTACGAAACTTCAAAAACGTAAACAGGAAATAGACTCTTTAAATAATGTCTATACCCAACAGTGGGAGAAGAGAAGATACCGATACAAAGACTATAAATTCAAAAATAGATTAACAGTGCTTCAGAGCGCAGCATTCCTTCTGACATCTTTCAAGCAGTTGAACGTTAATTATACTGAAAATAACGGAACAGTGCTTCCGGGACTTTTATCAGCACCAAACTGGTATGGTTACGGACAAACACTGGGCGGGCCTACCATCGGATTCTTGATGGGATCCCAGGCAGATATCAGAAGAACCGTGATGGAAAACGGATGGGTAAGCAACTCGGTGTATATGACAGATCCATATATCAGAATGTCCACAAGAGAATTCAGAGCCAATCTCCAGATGATGCCAATGAATGATTTGAGAATCGACCTGAGCGTACTTCATAATTATAACAGGAATTTTTCCCATACCGGATTTAATTATGTAGATGGCAATAACGTGGCAAACCCTGATTATACATTTGCAAATGATTTAGTAACGTACTCCAACTCTGTAGTGCTTCTTAAAACCTCTTTCAAACAAGGGCAGGCGGTGTACCAGTCTATCAGAGAAAATGCAATGGCACTTTCTCAGCAGTTGGCAGGTCCGGGAGCAACAATCAATAATGACGGCTTTGCAGAACATTACAGTATTGCTAACGCCTATGTATTGATCCCTGCGTTTAGAGCAGCAGTAGAAGGTAAGTCAGTAAAAAATATGGGGAATGCTAAAAAAGCAGGACTTCCGTTACCAAACTGGAAGGTGATCTATTCAGGATTAAGAAACGTTCCGATGATCAACGGGCAGTTTACGAAATTTGATATCCTGCATGGATATACTGCAACATATACCGCAACAGGAATTCAGTCAAGTATTGATTATTTCAACAGATTGACAACCGGTAGCGTGTTTGATGTCAACAATGATTATTACAATCCGTTTACATTTTCTCAGGTAGGATATGTAGAATCCTTTTCACCACTGATCGGGATTGATGTTACCATGAGAAACAATATGCAGTTTGGACTTCAGTACAACAGAAACCGAATGTTGTTACTAGGATTGGTTAACCAGACCCTTACCGAAGATGCCAATACCGAATATGTGGTAAGACTGGGATACATTGTTCGTAATTTCAGACTGGGAATGGCAAACACCAGAGGAAGCAGAGGAAAAGGAAGCGACTTGAATATCAGAGGAGATATTTCTCTGAGAGACAGCAAAACATCCATCATGAATATATTATTAAATGATTCTCAGGTGACAGGAGGACAAAAACTCCTTAACATTAAGATTTCCGCAGACTACAATGTGTCTGAAAACTTAAACCTGAGAGTATTCTATGAACAGATGACATCCAAGTATAAAATATCGACGGCCTTCCCGCTGTCTACCGTAAGAGCAGGATTATCTGCCACATTCACTTTTGGTGACCCTGGTGGAGGTAGTTTCTAGAAAATAACAAGCTTAAAATGAGAAGCCCCTTAAAATAAAGGGGCTTTTTTTATATTCAATATTTGAACCTTTTATTATTTTGAATACATTTGTATAAATAAAAAATTAAAAATGAACACACCATCAGAATTAAAGTACACTAAAGATCACGAATGGGTTAAGATCGAAGGAAATGTTGCTACAATCGGAGTTACAGATTTCGCACAGGGAGAACTTGGAGATATCGTATATGTAGATGTAGACACCGTAGATGATGACCTTGAAGGAGGAGCTGTTTTTGGAAGTGTAGAAGCTGTAAAAACTGTTTCAGATTTATTCTTACCTATTGCTGGAAAAGTTATTCAGTTTAATTCAGACCTTGAAGACCAGCCTGAACTTTTAAATACAGATCCTTATGGAAACGGATGGATCATTAAAGTAGAAGTTGCTGATGGTGCAGATCACTCTGAATTGCTTTCTGCTGAAGAATACCAGGCAATCATTGGATAAGATTTCAAAAATAACGAGTAAGATTTTGCCCATTTATTGGGCATTTCTTACCTATATGCTTCTGAAGCCCGGAGAAGAGAACCGTGAATACTGGTTTATGTTTAGCGGCATCGACAAAGTTCTCCACTTAAGCATATTTGCGGCCTTGGGATTCTTCCTTATATCGGCCTTTCCTAAAATTAAATTTTCATATTTTTTTCAGATCATTCTTATATATGCCTTTCTTACCGAGATTCTACAGGAAGAGATGGGGCTGGGAAGATCAATGGAGACCTTAGATATAGTAGCTGACGCTATAGGCTGTCTAATCGGATACTATATATATAAAAGAATAGTTCCTCGTTTTTTCTAGCAATGTCCCGCGGTTTTGAGTGTATCATCATTGTGGATAACTCTGCTGTTGTGTATAAAAATTTCATATTCAGATTGTTAAACAATTACTTATCCACTTTGGTAATATTATGTTAAATAAAGTTGGTAGGGAGGTTAAAAGTTTCTATCTTTGCCCCACTGAAAACGAGAGATAGTAGGTA
>NZ_JAWRXA010000493.1:0-260 GCF_046535275.1 Chryseobacterium sp. SIMBA_029 | reverse complement strand
GCCGCCTTGGCGCCCTGCTTTCCAAGCTTAAATGCGGCGGAGACGATTTGACCGTTTCTCGCGTCCTCATTCAATTCGGTTCCGAGCCCAGAATAGTAGAATCGATACCAGAATTGATTAGGTTCCTGCCTCCGGCGCCGGTCCTTGTTTTCACGATGAGCTTCCCAAAGTCGACAGATGTTTGAGTATCGAGAAGTATTCTTATCATCGTAGTCTCGATGACGACCAAATCCGTCGAAAAAGAAACCGACGTGTATAAC
>NZ_JAWRXA010000492.1:0-260 GCF_046535275.1 Chryseobacterium sp. SIMBA_029 | reverse complement strand
GCGATTGCTCGGGCGTAAAGGTGCGCCCATTGCGGCGAGCTGTACTGAACGCGCTGCCAACGCGGTTGTTTGCGAGGGTCGGTCAGCGGCTCAAAGTAGGTCGACGATACGAATGATGCCTGCGGAGTAGGCGCAGCACGGTTACCAAGTCAACCACTCCGTCATTTGCGGCATAACGGGGGCGGGCAAACGTAGCGTCACGTTAATATGTACCGCGACATAAATTCCAAAGTTCGAGAGTTCGGTCGACGTAGGCGACC
>NZ_JAWRXA010000069.1:0-389 GCF_046535275.1 Chryseobacterium sp. SIMBA_029 | reverse complement strand
ATATCAGATATGACACCTTGTCTGTTAATAACCAGTTTATATTCGACCCTGCAAGAAGTAATGTTTTCACTTACGAAGAAAAAATCATGGCGGGTTATCTGGCTTACAGACAGAAATTTGAAAAGCTTCAAATCAATGCTGGGTTACGAGTTGAAAACACACAGAGTATTTCAGATGCGATGAACTCTGTTGTTTCAAGAAATTATCTTGAATGGCTGCCCTCTTTTAGTGGAAGCTATTCTTTTAATAAATCTAATGAATTGTCTTTTTCCTATAGCAGAAAAATAACACGGCCCGTTTTCTCACAACTTAACCCTTTTCGGTTTTATTTTAGTCCCTTGAATTATTGGATAGGAAATCCTTATTTGTTGCCCTCTTTTACCACTCAG
>NZ_JAWRXA010000491.1:0-260 GCF_046535275.1 Chryseobacterium sp. SIMBA_029 | reverse complement strand
GAAGGAACCGATCTGTGGCTGATTTCACTCAATGAAAGAGGCGAAGAGATCTGGCAGAAATCCTATAATTTCAAAAACCGAGATGTACTGATGGGAATGAGCATCCTGCATTCAGCAGATGATAAATCTTCAAAAGGAATTCTACTCGGAGGCTACACCCAGGCAGAAGGCAGAATAGAAAGCGATGATGAAACCTTCTGGATGCTGTACTTAAATCAGGATGGCAATGAGCAGTGGAGAAAATATGTAAAAGGAGAATC
>NZ_JAWRXA010000490.1:0-261 GCF_046535275.1 Chryseobacterium sp. SIMBA_029 | reverse complement strand
CTTGCATAGACCTTGAATAGCGACACGGCAGTACCTCTTTTGTGCATCTGCAAAACGGGATATTGCGACGCTACTAAAATCTACCTGAACCGGCGATTAACACCGTGTTCACCCGGGACTTTTCAGGAGGCGTCAAAAGCAGGGTGCGACGAGATGACATGGGCCGAAAGTTGTTCACCCGAGAACGGTTGTGACAATTTTCGCTTGCATTTGGAAGGCGGTACGTCGCACCTTAAACTCATACGGGTTAAATCATTGAAC
>NZ_JAWRXA010000489.1:0-261 GCF_046535275.1 Chryseobacterium sp. SIMBA_029 | reverse complement strand
GATTGATATGCATCACATTATAACTGACGGGCTATCCATGAAAATTTTAATGAAAGATTTTGTCCGCATGTATAATGGGCATGAAATAGAACCTTTAAAAATTCAGTACAAGGATTTTTCTGAATGGCAGCATAAATTCTTACAATCAAAAGATATGAAAGAGATGGAAGATTACTGGACTAACAAGTTCTCAGGAGAATTGCCTATCTTAAGTTTACCTTATGACTTTGACAGACCTGTTATTCAAAGTTATAACGGGCA
>NZ_JAWRXA010000488.1:0-261 GCF_046535275.1 Chryseobacterium sp. SIMBA_029 | reverse complement strand
ATGCAAAAGAAAATTATATTGAATCAAATAAATTCAGCAAAAGCCTTTCCAAAGAAATTGGTATCGCAGTTTGTGAGTATTTTGAATCAGTAAAGGTAATGAAAGATGATGGGTCGACGACGCTTGATAATATTGATTTCATTCAATTGGGTAAAGCAAAGGACAAATTCGAGTCGATATATCAGGCTAGGAATAGCCATACTTTACCTACAATAGCAAGAATGGTACTTCCATATCTATTTAATATTCTTTCTATTACTA
>NZ_JAWRXA010000487.1:0-261 GCF_046535275.1 Chryseobacterium sp. SIMBA_029 | reverse complement strand
GGCTCGGCGAACTGGCGACGGCGATGGCTGGCGCTAGCCTGCTCGGCGCCGTTCTGCTCTGGGGTTACGGGCTCTGGTGGCTGGCGATCGCCATCGCGACGACGGTCAGCCATGCGCGCGATGGGCTGCCGTTCAATCTCGGCTGGTGGGCCTTCACCTTTCCGATCGGCGTCTATGCGGTCACCACGCTGCGGCTTGGCCAGCTGCTCGACTTTCCGCTGCTGACAAGTTTCGGCGGCGTGCTGGTGGTGGCGCTTGCGA
>NZ_JAWRXA010000486.1:0-261 GCF_046535275.1 Chryseobacterium sp. SIMBA_029 | reverse complement strand
CGTTCTTCGCCCACCCGTTCGACAAGACGAGTGTGTTCCCGGTGGGCGAGAAAGTGTTGGTGATCTACTACGAGCCGCCCCAGACGGTGTATGTGGATGAGTTGCCCGAGGTTTTAAGGGAGTAGGAGCTTCATCGAGGGGCGAGCTCTCGGCACTTTGGGATGCTTATTCCCTCGAGATCTCGCCCCTCGGTGGTGTGCAACTCATAGTTGCGGGCCGTAGATGAACTCCTTGGCATGGTTGACGGCCTTCTTGAAGGCA
>NZ_JAWRXA010000485.1:0-261 GCF_046535275.1 Chryseobacterium sp. SIMBA_029 | reverse complement strand
GCCCATGTTAACGGGTCATCCACGGGCGCTTCGGTCCACGTCACTTGGTCTATGAGGTCAAGGCTTCCGAGGAAGCGCCAAATGTCCAAGTACGCGGCGTCGGTGGCGGCAATGAGGTCCACGATTTCCATGGTGAACGGCTTGGTCTCCCATCCCTTGAAGCGGTAGGAAACGTAGCCGTCCACGGCTCCCGCAGCGTCGTAATGCAGGGCGGTGCGAATACCGGCGTCGGGCTTTCCGTCGCGGCCGAGCTGGCCGGAA
>NZ_JAWRXA010000484.1:0-261 GCF_046535275.1 Chryseobacterium sp. SIMBA_029 | reverse complement strand
AGCATTTTTAGGACCTATTCTATTTATTGGGATTATTGTACCTCATTTCTGCCGATTGATCTACAATCCCTCAAAATTATGGCAGCAGTGGATCCTTAATATGTTTCTGGGAATGCTAATCATGCTGTTTTTCTCAGTAATTGCAGAAAAAACACAGATCCCATTGAATGTGATAAGCTCTGTATTTGGAATCCCTGTGATTCTTGTGATGCTTTTGAGACAGAATAAAGTATAATACTTTTATTGGAAAATGCAAAGACG
>NZ_JAWRXA010000068.1:0-390 GCF_046535275.1 Chryseobacterium sp. SIMBA_029 | reverse complement strand
GGATAAGGCTTTATTCCAGTCATTCTCATAAAGGGCAGTTCTTGCCTGCAAAGCCAATAATGCGATCTTAGAGAATCTATAATTGATACCTGCAGACTGCTGCTGTTCTACCATAAGTCCTTCTGCCTTGCTGATATCAGCATGAACCTGATTATACACTTCCTGTACGGAGGACGGCTTCAGTACTGCTTCAAGATCCATTTCAAGATTGATCGGGACACCTCTGTCTGTAGAGGCTGTAGCACTATTGTACGGCTTTCCGTATAAGTTAACCATGTCAAAATACACATAGGCACGCAATGCGTAGGCTTCCGCAAGAATCTGTTGTTTCTCTGGAGAGTCTTGCATTGTCTTGCTTCCTTCATTGATGATCTGATTCAGATAAAAGAC
>NZ_JAWRXA010000483.1:0-261 GCF_046535275.1 Chryseobacterium sp. SIMBA_029 | reverse complement strand
AAACGCCCCAACGGGTTTATCGTTGGGGCGTTTTGTTTTTGTGGTGCGTCGTGTCGCGCGGTGCCGTTCCGTCAAGCCGGTGTGCGGTCCCTGCGCCCATCCGCCGCGCCCAACTCGGCTTCGATTTCGAGCGTTGACGACATATAAGCTTGGCGGCGCATGGGGCCGCCGTCGCGCATTCCGCTGCCGGGTAACACCAATACAGGTATCGCCACTACCACCCAACTCCATGTTTTTTATCGGTTTTCTCCCTAAGGGAGG
>NZ_JAWRXA010000482.1:0-261 GCF_046535275.1 Chryseobacterium sp. SIMBA_029 | reverse complement strand
AAAAGCCAAAGCCAAGAGATATAATTGGGTGGTAGCGAGGGAAGTAAAGCAATTGCCTACGAGTGGCAGATCGATTACAACAGTAGTCATCCACATAAATCTTTAAATGGATGAGTCCTAGGCTATGTGATAAAGAATCTTTGAGCAATTAGAATGTATTTTATATTTATTACCTGTTTGAAGATTGAGAAGTCTTCAAGTAGGATTGTAAATATCTATATAACAAACATTTAACATGATAGATTTTTCACACATTGTTAG
>NZ_JAWRXA010000481.1:0-261 GCF_046535275.1 Chryseobacterium sp. SIMBA_029 | reverse complement strand
CCATTCCGGCGGTGTCTACTGTTTGTATTGTATATGATATCCCTTTGGTGTTAGGATTGGATAAAAAAGATGTAATTCTGCTTTCCTTATCAGTATTTATTGTAATGCTTTCCTTAAGCCGTGGAAAAACGAATATCCTTTATGGGACAGTTCTATTAGTGAATCTGGCAGCTTATATATTTACAGTAATTGTTCCTTAATAAAGAATGTAAAGGCTGGGGAGTTATCATTTTACACCTTATCTGAGAGCATTTTTCGGAG
>NZ_JAWRXA010000067.1:0-391 GCF_046535275.1 Chryseobacterium sp. SIMBA_029 | reverse complement strand
CCGGCAGGGCATCCGCAAGGTTACCAGGATGCGTTCAACGCGTTCGTCGCAGATACCTACAGCGCCATCGCCGGCCGCACCCCTGCCGGCCTGCCTACATTCCGGGACGGCCTCAGGGCAGCCGTCCTCACCGAGGGGATTCTCGATTCCAGCGCCAGCGGCCAGTGGATCGAAGTCCCCAGTGTGCACCAACTAGAAGGAGTCCAGCAATGAAAATCATCCAAGTAGGCCTCGGCGCATGGGGCGCCTCATGGCTGAACGTCATCCACCACAGCGAAAGCTGGGAACTCGCCGGCGTCGTCGACGTCAATCCGGACGCCGCCCGCGCAGCCGGGGAACAATACGGAATTCCCGCTTACGCGAATATCCAGGAAGCCCTCGAGCACAAGGA
>NZ_JAWRXA010000480.1:0-261 GCF_046535275.1 Chryseobacterium sp. SIMBA_029 | reverse complement strand
ATAGTACAGCTACAGAATTTTTATTGGCTATCTGATAAAGCGGATTAGGCAATGCACCATCTTTTCTTGGAATGGCAAATGCCTTATTTTCACTATATCCATTATTTTTCAGACGCAGGCTGTTGATGTAAAATCTCTTGAATGTTGGAACATACAGATCATATTTTTCATAACGTTCCTGCAGCTGTTGGTTTTCTGCTTTGTAGCTTTCTATACATTCGTGAACAAGGGTCCAGAATGTTTCTTCCTGAAAGTTGGAAT
>NZ_JAWRXA010000066.1:0-391 GCF_046535275.1 Chryseobacterium sp. SIMBA_029 | reverse complement strand
CTATAAAGCTTTTGTTGGCCAGTTTCTTAACGACTACTTCATCATAGAATGCCCGGTACTTATATTCAGGGTGTTCCTCCTTTATTTTTTCAAACTTTCTTTTTCCTATTTTTTTTCCATCCAGAAAATAATAGTCAGGAGGTTGATGATCTGAGATGTAAAGGCCTCCTACAGTTACGTACTTTTCTTTAATTTCAAAGTTTTGTTTATCCAATAACTCATTGGTTTTAAAGATGGAAGACTTATGATCGGTAAATTCTTTATTATTTGAATCTATAGTTGTATAATCGATTCTGACAATGTTATGTTCCGTTAATACTTTTTCCGGAAAAGATAAGGTGAAGTTTCCGTTTTCATCGGCTTTTGCACTGTACAGCCTATCCAATGTTAC
>NZ_JAWRXA010000479.1:0-261 GCF_046535275.1 Chryseobacterium sp. SIMBA_029 | reverse complement strand
GCTTCGACCTTGAGTGATCGACTGATGCCCCTGCTCTCACAGAGTTCGTCCAATTGCTTGCGCATCGGGTCGCCAACACCGAGCGAGACAAAGTTCAAGCCATCAAGATCGTCCGCCTGAACAACCGCAAGTCTGCTTAAGGAATGTCCTTTCGGCATCACGCAGACTGGTGGTGTCGCGACGAGCGTCCGTCTCACGACAGACGGCGTATCGTCGTTGACTTCCGCCGCGACACCGATGTCGAGTTGGTTGCGCCCGGCC
>NZ_JAWRXA010000478.1:0-261 GCF_046535275.1 Chryseobacterium sp. SIMBA_029 | reverse complement strand
AGCAGATCTCCTTTTCTGTCCGGTGGGAGTCGGGAAGCACGTGGACCATCTGATCACCCGGGGGATGGGAGCCGGATACCCGGAGAAATTGGTCCTCTATTCGGATTTTCCCTACGACCTAGCATCCAACCCGGACCACGCGCGTCTGGCGAGCATGCAGTATCAGCCGTGGACGTGGAGCACCGGGCTCGAGGAAAAGCAGCCGCGGATCCGTCAATACGCGACGCAAGTGGATGCCTTGTTTCCCGCCGGGGTGATTCC
>NZ_JAWRXA010000477.1:0-261 GCF_046535275.1 Chryseobacterium sp. SIMBA_029 | reverse complement strand
CAAATTAATGCAGTGCCCGGGCGGGTATTCCTGGCGGGGTAGCGCTTCAGTCGCCACACCTCAATAATTCGCTGGCGGCTTCGGCGACTCGCTGTCCATCAGTCAAAGAACGCCTCCAGTGCATTCGCGAGAGATTCAGGCGCCTGCACCGAGGGAATGTGGCCACCCTCAATTTGCAGAAAACTGGCGCCCTTGACACGTTTGGCGATTTCTTCAATATCTTCGGAGCGCCGAACCAGGTCATGGCGGCCGGAAATGAAC
>NZ_JAWRXA010000476.1:0-261 GCF_046535275.1 Chryseobacterium sp. SIMBA_029 | reverse complement strand
AGGTAGACCTTGCCGCGGTTATCACGCTCATCGAACGTAATCCAATTCTTGCCGCTCGGGTCAAGGCGCTTTCCCTGCGTAGGCGTCCATCCGGTTCCCGCCCGACCAGCGTGCTTCTCCGCGCCGATCAGCAGATCGGCGAGCTTCGGGATGCTGTACGGCTGCTGTGTGACCTCGTTGACGATATCGATCAGCGTCTTCAGCTTGGCGTGCCCGGTCTGGTTGCAGCCGTCTGTTTCGTAAAGGCTGTATGGACTGTCG
>NZ_JAWRXA010000475.1:0-261 GCF_046535275.1 Chryseobacterium sp. SIMBA_029 | reverse complement strand
CTATGAAAAGTACGTCGTCGCTCCCTATCCGGCGCGCACCACCGTTGGTTCTTTCCTTGGCGACTTCCTGGTGGAGATCGACGTCGTGGCGGCCATCCCGTAGGCCCACGCGGGAAAGTTCCGGCCCCGCCTGATGCGAACAACGCATCGGGCGGGGCTTTTTCATGCGCTGCCCACCTCGTTCAGGCTGCCGACTGCGCTGAATCGGCCCGCTGCGCTGAATCGGCCGGCTCCGCTTGGTCAGGCGGGCAGCTTACGTCC
>NZ_JAWRXA010000474.1:0-261 GCF_046535275.1 Chryseobacterium sp. SIMBA_029 | reverse complement strand
CCACAGATGCTGTGGGCGATTATGTATTTAAATTTGAGCCTACCGAAGTTAAATTCAATGAGGTTACATGGGCAATAGATACTAGTCCGGAGCTTAATCACTCTATTACCTATAGAAAGAAAACAGCAGATTTTGACATTCGGAATCTGAGGGTTTATTCTGATAAAAGTGCTTTATTTATTAAGGAAGCACAATTTAAGTCAGCCAAGGACTTTTATGTAGATGCTGATATCAGTGATTTTGCCATCGAAAAGCTTCTGG
>NZ_JAWRXA010000065.1:0-392 GCF_046535275.1 Chryseobacterium sp. SIMBA_029 | reverse complement strand
CTCATGAGCATTGGCATAATTCTGAGCCTCCTGTTGCTGGGATTGGTCCTCCTATTTGCCTTCGTTTTGCCGTCGGTGACCAGCCGTACCGTCCCTTTTGGTGTGCGGATACCAGCCCACCATGCGGCAGATCCCGTAGTAGCAGGCCAAGCCCGGATCTACCGCTGGCGCGTGTTGGTCAGCGGCATCGTCGTAACGGTCTTGGGGGTGGGAACCTTCACCCTGACGGGACAACCCTTACTGCTGCCCGTGTCCGTGCTGGTTCTGATCGGCGTTTGGTACTGGTGCTTTTTCATGGCCAACCAAGGCATCCGGTCCGCCAAAGCCGCGGGAGGCTGGTACGAGGGGGTTCACCAAGGCATTGCGATAGACACCGGACTCCGGACCAATCC
>NZ_JAWRXA010000473.1:0-261 GCF_046535275.1 Chryseobacterium sp. SIMBA_029 | reverse complement strand
ACCAACTGAAGCATATCTTCTTCTGGTTCCTCCCAGAACTCTGATAACTAGTACTTCTTTTGCACCTGTGTTATCAGCAACTTTTAATCTTGATTCTGTTTGTAACATTATTACTTAGCTTTTTCAATGATTCTTACTAATCTCCATCTCTTGCTCTTGCTCATAGGTCTAGTTTCTTGGATAAGAACTGTATCACCTTCTGTGCATTCGTTGTTCTCGTCGTGTGCAGTATATTTTTTCGTTTTCAAAACGAATTTACCG
>NZ_JAWRXA010000472.1:0-262 GCF_046535275.1 Chryseobacterium sp. SIMBA_029 | reverse complement strand
CAGGCTTTTGAGAAATTGCTGATTTCCATTCTTTCAGCGATTGAAAAACCAGTTTTTAACCTTAAAAAGCTTTTAGAGCTTTACTATGAACTGCTCAACCAAAATCAAACCAAGGTCGATAAAACGATTGTCAGTTTGCTTATAGAATGGGAAAAAGAGAATAACCTGAAAAAAATTATACATCAAATTAAAAACCAATGAAAGAAAGACTCTATGAAATTCTTAATGAGGAAAAAATACATGAGATTATCCCTTTTTTGAA
>NZ_JAWRXA010000471.1:0-262 GCF_046535275.1 Chryseobacterium sp. SIMBA_029 | reverse complement strand
GCCGGACGACGCATACGAGGCGGCGCGCCAGGTCTTCGACGAAAAGCAGCTTGTCGATCTGACGATCGCCATCAGCCTGATGAACAGCTACAATCGCATGGCGATCAGCTTCCGAAACACGCCCCAAGCGGTCCTCGAGGCCTGACGGAGGACGAAACATGACCTTCACAGACATTTCTGGGATCAGCATACCGGACAGCAGGCTGGCCCGCGAGGCGAGCGAGTTCATTCGCGAGACCGAGAGCACCTTGTGTTCGAACAC
>NZ_JAWRXA010000470.1:0-262 GCF_046535275.1 Chryseobacterium sp. SIMBA_029 | reverse complement strand
ACCTTAAGAACTCATCTTGATGAAAGGCTTCTAAAAATGGAGATCATTACTGCCTTTTTACAAATTCATCACCTAAAGGAACAACAGATTCTTATTAATGACAAGATGAAGGAAGATACAGTAAACATCAAGCAGGTAAAGGCTCTGAAAGCAAACGGTGTGGTAACAGTAAATGAAGTTTTAAGAACATCCCTGCAGCTTTCTAATCACAAAATGAGCTGGACAGAACTGAATAACGATATACAGATTGCAGAGCATAAAC
>NZ_JAWRXA010000469.1:0-262 GCF_046535275.1 Chryseobacterium sp. SIMBA_029 | reverse complement strand
AAATGATAAAATTGCTATTATTATAACTTCATTCCCAACCACAGGAATGAGGACAGCAATTAGAGTATAACCCTTAAAAAATAAATATATACATATGAAAAACGCTAGTATTATTGGCCTTAAAGAAGCCGACTGCAAGAAAATAGCAGAAAAGTTAAATGTACTGTTAGCTAACTACTCTGTATTTTATCAGAATACAAGAGGTTCACACTGGAATATCAAAGGAGCTCAGTTCTTCACGCTTCACCCGAAATTTGAAGAG
>NZ_JAWRXA010000468.1:0-262 GCF_046535275.1 Chryseobacterium sp. SIMBA_029 | reverse complement strand
TAGCAACGTCAAATGCTAGAACTCCACCTGCAGAATACCCAATCAATGTGTAAGGGCCCTCTGGCTGATATTCTTTGATGATGTTTACGTATTGCTTGATCCGATATTCGGACTTAATGAAGTTAAAACTGTAAACCGAATATCTTTCCAAATGTTCTGCCAGCCCCATATATGCTATTCCCAACGAAGCAGCTGGAGGGAAACAGAATAATTTCTTATTGCTGACATCGGAACTCGTAAGCTGTATACAATCCTCCGTATA
>NZ_JAWRXA010000467.1:0-262 GCF_046535275.1 Chryseobacterium sp. SIMBA_029 | reverse complement strand
AACTAATTTTTCGCTGTACAACGCCTGGTCCCAGAGGTAGAGATCATTGACTGTCGAATACATGGCCCCGGCGGAAAAGCTGGAGCTCATATCCATATACTCGCACAAGATGAGATCGTTCCAAGAAGAATCATAAGCCGAGCTCATATGAGGGATAACCTTTCTGTTGTTATCTAAGCCCGTGTCATTCATCCCGAGGGGAGCGAGTAAATGCTTGCTCAAAAAGTTTTCAAATTTCAAACCGGTTATTTTCTCGATGATC
>NZ_JAWRXA010000064.1:0-392 GCF_046535275.1 Chryseobacterium sp. SIMBA_029 | reverse complement strand
ATCATTTCAGATATTTTGCATCCGTGATTCGTGCGGATGAAGGTTCACATAACGAATTGGATAAAGATACTGTATCCTTAATTGTACATGAGCCGCTAGGAGTAATCGCACAGATTATCCCGTGGAATTTTCCAATATTGATGGCGGTATGGAAGCTAGCCCCGGCATTAGCTGCTGGAAATTGTGTAGTCTTAAAACCTGCAGAAAGTACACCCGTGTCTATTATGGTTTTAATGGAGCTCATCGGAGATTTACTACCGGCAGGAGTTATCAATATTGTGAATGGCTTTGGAGCAGAACTGGGAAGAGCATTAGTTACTAATCCTAAAGTTGCCAAGGCAGCATTTACAGGATCTACAGCTACAGGACGTTTAGTGATGCAATATGCAACC
>NZ_JAWRXA010000466.1:0-262 GCF_046535275.1 Chryseobacterium sp. SIMBA_029 | reverse complement strand
CGCTGCAGCCGGTGCGGCTGCAGTGGCCTTGACGGCAACGGGTGCTGGAGCAACAGCTGCGGCGACTGCCTTCTTGGCGACCGGGGCCTGAGCGGCGGGAGCGTCGACGACGGGGGCCGGCTTTTCGACGACCGGGGCTGCCTCGGAGGCAACAGTGGGACGCTCGAAGTTGACGGTTGCCGTAGCTGCAGCGGTGACGACCTGGTTAGGCGCCCCGGTGACGTGTTCCGCTACGGTGGCGGGGCTGGAATCCCGCTGAACG
>NZ_JAWRXA010000465.1:0-262 GCF_046535275.1 Chryseobacterium sp. SIMBA_029 | reverse complement strand
TACATTTTTGGTTCAGAGGAGAGCAGACAAGTCGAATTCCTGTGGGAGCTACCCAGCTATATTCGAGAATAAGACTAACGCAGACAACTGGTACAGATAACGCCTCTACCACAGATATTGATGAACGTTCTATTGGGGATGGTACCAATACAGGTATATACACTACTCCAAGTTTAGGGGAAGTGGAAGATTATCGTTTTAAGGTTGGCAATAATCTTTACGAGTTTGGTGATTTACCTGAAAGCTATGAAATGGATAAAAA
>NZ_JAWRXA010000014.1:0-118000 GCF_046535275.1 Chryseobacterium sp. SIMBA_029 | reverse complement strand
AAATCTTACAAAAGGAACACTTCTAACCATATTAGATGGAACAACTTCTCCTGTAGAATCTATTAATTTCTTGGATGAAAAGGTAAAAGTCTATAACTTTGAAGTTGAAGGCAACCACAATTATTATGTTTCTGAGAAGAATATTCTTGTTCATAATGATTGTGTATGGACAAGTGCAATCATAAATACATTAGAAAATTCGGCTTCAGGAATGACGAAGCACCTTTCTGAGCATTTCTTTGCTGGTGAATTTAATATTGGAGGCAGACCTTTATCACAAATGTTTCAAAAAGGATTATCGTATAAAGATGTATTAGAAGAAGCAGCTTTACGTATTGGCCGAGGTGAAGGAACACTAGGAACATCCGCACAAGGAGTAAGAGAGGTTATATTAGATTATGGAAGAGCAATAAATCAATCAGGAACAACTACTCAAGTAAGAATATGGATGAACGAGGCAGGAACAAGTATTAGAAGCTTACATCCATATATTATCAAATAATAATTTTAAAACATGGAAATAAATAAAAATAAAGAACTTTTTGGTTTTCAACCTTATGAATATACAAGTTTTTTAGAAGGAAATTCATTAATCAGAGGTTATAAATATAAAGATAAATTTATATGTGATATAATGAAATACAAAGAGATAGGGAATTATTATGAGTATGAAGATGAAGATATAATTTTTTATAGTCCAACAGAAATTAATGAAAATGGAGTTTTTTTCTTTAAATTAAAAAATAAATTTTTATTAACAGAAAATGAGAGTTTTCAATTCTATATAAACTTTCAAATAGATAAAGAAGATTTGAGTATTATAATTATTGAAGCAGCTTCAAAAGATAATGGCAATAAATACTATTGGACATATTCAACTATGAATTATTTAATTGAAACTACAAGTAAAAGATCTCAAGATATATATTTTGAATATTATCCTAATGAGATTGCTTTTGTTTTAAATAGATTTTTACTCTTAAAGAATATTACTAAAAGTGATGTAATTGAGAAATTTCAATCTTTAAAAACAGAAGAAAGATTGATTTCTGCATTTTATAAATAATAATAAAAGAGTTATTCCTTACATGGAATAACTCTTTATTTATAACTTTAAATCAAACAAGGCAATATGTTTTTCATGGAGGAGAAACAACTTTAATCAGACCTTAAATTATAATTATGGCTATAACATTTATAAATCAAACAGAATGTGGAATATGTAATGAAAAAATTAGAGATTTACAAAATATTTTTTCATTTCCACCATTCATTCAAAATATTAAAGATTCTTTTTATCAATTCAATGATTCGGTATTTCATATTAATTGTTTAAATAAACATCCTTTTGGAAAAAAAGCTATTGAATTTGCTAAACAATATTTCTATAGTATTAAACTGGAAAATAGAAAATGTATTGTAGATGGGAAGATAATAGAGGATTATAATGACTATATATTTATAGATCTATTAACATCCAATGAAAAAGAAGAGCTTTATAAATTTAACTTTATAACATTGAATAGACGTAATTTGTACAAGTGGAAAGGTAGAAATGATTTTATTAATATTGCTGAAAAGTTTATAGAAAATGGAAAATGGGAAGACTTAACTTCTTATAGATATCTAAATAAATTAATTAATACAATCAAACAAGATGTTATATAATTTGGAGATAATTTTCTAAATATATTGGTGGAAAAATAGCGTTGATTTTCAACGCTATTTTTTTGATCAGACTTAGTAGCCACAGAAAAAGGCAGCAAAAAGATTGAAGATATTAAAGAAGGCGATCTTGTATGGAGCTACAACGAAGAAACAGGTAAAAAAAAACTGAAAAAAGTAGTTGAGCTATCCCGCAATACATCTTCTTCATTAGTGAAAATCTCTGTTAATGGCACAGAAATTACCTGTACACCGGAACACCCTTTCTATGTAAACGGAAACTGGGTAGAAGCTAAAAACCTTGTAAAAGGAACGCCTCTTAGCACGTTAGACGGAAAAACCTCTCCTGTAGAATCTATTAATTTCTTGGATGAGAAAGTAAAAGTCTATAACTTTGAGGTTGAAGATAATCACAATTATTATGTTTCTGAGAAAGGGATTTTGGTGCATAATGATTGTGGAATCAATGCCATTATTGATGCAATGCCCTCTTCATTAAAACAACTTAATATGTGTAAAGATTTTGCTGCAAGCTTAATGGAAAGAATGACAGCACAAGGTCTAAAAGGAGAATTATTAACATTGAAATCTCAAACAGATTTTATTTGGTCTAATGCATTTAATAGAACCATTACTACAAATGGGGATCATGTTGGTGTAAAAGTAGGTAATATGGTGTACGATAATTTGTATCCAAAAGGAATTGAATATACTAAATGGTTAATGGATTTAGAAGTTGGTTCTCCAATTCTTGGAATGCCAAAAGTAACACCTTTTTAAAAATAAGTTATGAAATTTGAAGAACTAATGTCTTATATTGAAATAAGGCCACAACAATTTATAGGTGAAAAAGACATATTTTTACTAAATGCTTTTTTAACAGGTTATCTTTGTAATGATTCAATAAGATTAGGGGAAAGAGCTGAATATGATTTTAGATCTGATTTTAATGATTGGTTACAGAATAAATTTAACTATCATAATTCATTTTCGTGGTCAAACATTATAAGTGAGATTAGCAAAAAAGAAAATTTGAATTCAGTAGATGTATTCTTTAGAGAATATCATTTATTTAAAAAATAGCTATAACTATTTAAGTATTCCCTTGTTAAAATGGCAAGGGAATTTTTATTGAAATTAAAAGTCTATAACTTTGAGGTTGAAGGCAACCATAATTATTATGTTTCTAAGAAGAATATTCTTGTTCATAATGATTGCGGATTCTTTGATTCTCTTTTAGAAAAAATTGTTTCTATAAATCGAGCAACAGAAGGAGGTGGAGTTTTATTAAATGGTACTCCGTCATCTGCAGTTAATTCTGCTATGTATTATGAAACTGCCGCAGAACAAGGAGCTTCCATATTTAGATCTATTTCCGGTGGACATATGTTTATGGATGGTAATAAACGAACTGCGGTTGAAGTTTTTAAATATTTTGCTGAAAAGAATGGATTAAATACTGTTAGCCATGCTGAAATGATGAATATTTCTAATCAAGTAGCAACAGGACAATTAAGTGATATATATCAAATTTCAAGAATGTTAATAAAGTAGTAATATGGATATTAAAAAAATTTTAGAGAAAGAAAACTCCACTATAGAAGAATTGTTTGATTGTATAGAACAAGTAAAAAAAAATGGGGATGTTATGGTGATAAAATTAGATGGGATGAGAGTAGATAAACAATACACTGTATTTATAACTTTTCCAATAGAAAAGAAGAAAGAAATGATTAGATATGATGAGGATAATTTAAGAAAAGCAATTATAAATACTTTGACTTTCTATGTCAAAGTAATTTAGATCAGTCAGTAGACAGTGAAAGTGAATTAAAATATTATAAAGATGATTCTATAATATAAAATCAATAAGGAGACTGAGCTTTTTAGACAGTCTCCTTTAATTTTAATAAACGTAAGCTAGATAGAAGCCAAAAACCTAACAAAAGGTATACTTTTAACCACTTTAGACGGAAGAACTTCTCCTGTAGAATCTATTAATTTTTTGGATGAGAAAGTAAAAGTCTATAACTTTGAGGTTGAAGGCAACCATAATTATTATGTTTCTGAGAAAGGAATTTTGGATGAGATTGTAATTCTTAGAATGTTTAATTTATAGTTTTTTTTACCACACGAAAGGATTCATGCGGTAGCGTGGGGTATTTAAACAGATATACAAAACATATATCCTATAAAAATCACAAGATTCGACCCCATCAAAAACAATCAACATATACTACTGCAAAAGGACTAGCTAAAATGATGCTTCAAAATGGATTTGAAAAAGGAACTTCTGTTAGATTAATTTCATGTAGAACTGGAGTTTTTGGAGATGGTGCCGCTTATCAATTATCTAGATATTTAAAATCACCAGTAACTGCACCTGCTAATTTAGTCAGGGTATTAGAAGATGGTAGCTATCAAGTTTTTGGAAATGGTCGATTTAGAACATTTTTTAATACAACAATAAAATAAATTAAAAATGAAGTATATTGGATTTATAAAAGAGTACAATAATATTCCTGAAAGTTTTCCATTGAGTACTTATAGGAATCAAAATGGCAGTAATAAAGAGATCGAAAGTATTATTAATTACTTAAAAAATGGAAATATTGCACTAAGTTGGATGGGCGTATTTATTGATGCAGAGAATAAAAATTTTATTGCACCCCAAATTTATTATACTGATGGAGAATGGATTTGGCCATCATATTTGGTTTATTATTTAGAAAGAGACAAATTTTTCGATTTAGGAAAAGAATTTATGGATAACTTAAAAGAAAAAAAATATATCCCAAAAGTTATTTTAAAAGAAGAATTATCTGAAATTGAAAATAACTTTTCTCAAAAATTAGAAAAGTATCTTTAAAATATTATTTAATAACAAATTAGAGTGTTGATTTTTCAATACTCTAATTTTATTATGTTTCAAAAAAAGGGATTCTTGTTGCCATAAAAAACAGTAAAAAAAGATTAAAAATACTAAAGTAAATGATCTTGTATGGAGCTACAACGAAGAAACAGGCAAAAAAGAACTGAAAAAAGTAGTTGAGCTATCCTGCAATACATCTTCTTCATTAGTGAAAATCTCTGTAAACGGTACAGAAATTACCTGTACACCGGAACACCCTTTTTATGTAGACGTAAACTGGATAGAAGCCAAAAATCTAACAAAACGTACACTTCTTACCACTTTAGACGGAACAACTTCTCCTGTAGAATCTATTAATTTCTTGGATGAGAAAGTAAAGTCTATAACTTTGAAGTAGAAGATAACCATAACTATTTTGTTTCTGAGAAAGCGATTTTGGTGCATAATAACTGTGAATACACAAAAGAATTTATTCAAGGGTTTTATGTAAGAGGTATGACTTCAATAGAAAATGGAGTTTATACAAGAATAGTACAAGGACTTGCAAATTATGAGGGTAAAAGTCTGTTTAATCTTGTTAGAGCTTTTGAAGCACAAGCACAAAAAGCAGGTGTGGATAAAGTTATAATTAGAGGTATTGATATTGAAGAAACTAGATTAATGAATGAAACAGGTGCACGAATATTAGGTTACACTTATCGAGAACTTAGTAAAAATAGTATAGAATTAGTAAAATTTCTAAAATGATAAAAAATATAAATATTATTAAATCTAAGTTTAAAAGAATTAAAAAAGATTTTTTTAAAACAGAGTTATACGAAAATTTAGATAATAATGTACAAGAGCAAATAAAGGATAAAATGTTATTTATAAATAATGAAATTCCTATTTTGGGTTATTTCGTTTCTGCAAATAGTTATTGGTTTTTAACAGATATGAGATTAATAACAGATAGTTTTATTATTTATCTTGATGACATTAAAATAATTAACATCCCAGAAGTTTTTGATGAAGGAAAAAGCAATTCGGAATGTGAGAGTTTAGAAATTGTTAAAAAGAACTCTGATATTCACACTTTGAAATTAGAGAAATCAACATGGTATGTAATTTTTAACGTTCTTAATTTTATTATAAGGCATTAAGTTTAAAGAGTAGTCAAGGCTACTCTTTAATATTTTGTAATAGAAGGCAACCATAATTATTATGTTTCTGAGAAGAATATTCTTGTTCATAATGATTGCGCAAGCTGCCGCACGAATCCTTTCGTGCGGCATTTTTATTAATAATTACTTTTAGTAAACTACCACATTTTATATCTTTACATAAAACAGATCATAGATATAGCAATGGAATTATTCTGATGAAAAAGGGTTTTTGATGAGATTGTAATTATTAGAATATTTAATTTATAGTTTTTTAACCACACGAAAGGATTTAGTGCGGTAGCGTGGGGTATTTAAACAGATATACAAAACATATATTCTATAAAAATCACAAGATTCAACCCATCAAAAAAATAACAAAATCCTCCAATTTGAAATTTAAATTGTAAATTTCACTAACCAATTTTTAAAAAGATAATGATGAGGATAAGAAGCGAATCCTTTACAGTAGATTTTTCGGCTGATCCTTTATTTCCAGACCATTTTGATATCACAAAATCACCGTACTATATTCATTTAAAAAGCTTTCTTCATGAAGATCTTGCGGCTCTTCATCCGGAACTCGAAGAAGAATATGTAAAGGCCAAAGATTTCGAATTGGAGGAACAGTTATTAGCCGAGGCATTCCTTTATCTGTACGAAAAGGACCAAACCATTTTAGATGACAAAAAAGATGCAGCTTCCATTGATACCCACTTATTAAATGAAGGCTTTATCTATATCGTAGAAAGTTTAACTGACTCGGACGATGTACCTTTTTTTGAATAGGTATTTACCAAATAATCCGGGAACAAACCGTCATTTTAGTAATCAAATAAAAACACAGCGTATGAGCACACCTATTATTGTTCAGTACAAAATCAATGCTCCCGTAGAAACCATCTGGAAAGCATTAACAGATAAAAACGAAATGAAATCCTGGTATTTCGATATTCCGGATTTTGAACTGGAAGTAGGGAAGGAATTCAATTTCTATGAACCCGGAGAAGAAAAGAAGTACCATCACCAGGGAGAATTATTAGAAATTATTCCCAATCAAAGATTAAAATACAGTTGGTCTTATCCTGACTTTTCCAAAGAAAAAACATTCGTTACCTGGGAACTTCATCCGGAAGAAGGAGTAACGTTCATTACGCTCATCCACGAAGATATTGATAACTTCAAAGACCTGGGAGAAGGCTTTTCCAGAAAAAACTTTACAGAAGGCTGGAATGCAATCATTGGACAAAGTCTGAAAATGTATACGGAAAATTAATTTGTATGATTGAATTGCTCCCATTTAATATCAGCCATGCTCCTGAGCTAATTTCCGAAATAAAAGATGAAAAAATGCTCCTCCAGTTTGCAGGGCCGGCCTATCATTTTCCTTTGACAAAAGAACAGCTTGCCCAGGATCTGTCTAATGAAAACAGAACCTTTTTCAGAGTGGTGGAAACAGCAAGCGGAACGACCATTGGACATGCACAGATCTTTTTAAAAGAGAAAACCTTTTTACTCGGAAGAATACTCATTTGGGATGAAGATAACAGAGGAAAAGGATATGGCAAAAAATTAGTCCTGCAATTGACAGAATATGGGTTCAGCAATTTTGATAAAGACACTGCAGAATTGAACGTTTATAACTGGAACACCGGCGCCATTGAGTGTTATAAAAAAGCAGGTTTTGAAATAGATCCTACTGTTATGAGTGAAGTCTATTTTGAAGGCGAAAAGTGGACTTCCATCAATATGAAAATGAATGTAAAAAATTATAAACCCTGATATCATGACGAAATTCACCTTCCTTCGTCCCATACTCTGGACGGAAAATCTAGAACAAACCATTGAATTTTATACGAGAACATTAGGTTTTACCCTATTAGGAAAAAATGAAGACTGGCAATGGGCATCTCTTAAAAAAGACGATGTACAGATCATGCTTTCCCATCCTAATGAACATGAAGAATTTCATAAAGTCGGTTTTACAGGATCATTTTATTTTAATGTGGATAAGGTGGATGAACTTTGGGAAAAGCTCAGAACGAAAACCAAAGTCTGTTATGAAATAGAAACCTTCGAATGGGAAATGAGAGAATTTGCGATATACGACAACAATGGTTATATATTACAATTTGGTCAACCTGTAGAGGAAATTAGTAAAGCGGAATAAATTTTGCTATTTTTGGGGAAATATTTAGAAATTCAATGAAAAAAAATATAATAGCAGGGTTTGCAGCAGTTTTGTTGCTGGCTTCTTGTAACAAAGACGAAAAAATTCTGAACAGTTTAAACGATTACAACAATTCTATGGTGTCAAAAGGATATCACTTCGGGGATAAACTGGCACTTCCAAGCGATGTTGCTGATAATGCAGAAAGTGTGGCCATCAGTTTTGGAGACAAAGAAACCTCAAACCTTGTCATTGATCCTAAATTTTTCACATTAGGAGATAACGCGGTAACGTTCAATATAAAAACAAAAGGGGGAGAAACCCTGAATCAGGATGCAACCATTAATGTTTTTGCTAAAAGTCCTGAAAAAAAGATTGCTTACGAAATCATAGCAGAATATCCTCACGATCCTAAGAATTTTGTACAGGGATTCCAGGTGGAAGGAAATACCATCTATGAAAGTGATGGCCAGAACGGAGCTTCTCAGATCTTAAAATATACATTGGGAACGACAACTCCGCTAGCTTCTACCAAGCAGGCACAGGAGGATTTCTCTGAAGGAAGTACCATTGTAGGAGATAAAGTATACCAACTAACATGGCAGAGCAAAAAAGGATACATTTACGATAAAAATTCGTTGAAACTCCTTTCCGATTTTGCCTATCCAAATGTATTGGGTGAAGGTTGGGGGTTAACGTATGACGGGAAAAACCTTATCGCATCAGACGGAAGCAAATTGCTGTACTTCCTTGATCCGAACAATCCATCCAATCTGATTAAGTATATTGCAGTAGCAGGCAGCACTCAGGCATACGATCAGCTGAATGAGTTGGAATACCATAACGGATTCATCTATGCGAACGTTTGGCAGAAACCTATTATCCTAAAAATCAACCCAGCGACCGGAGAAGTAGTCGGAACATTTGATTTTACGGATATTGCCAAAAAGAACACCACAGGAAGCGATGATGTATTAAACGGAATTGCCTTTAAAGGTGAGAATATGCTCGTTACCGGTAAAAACTGGTCTAAAATTTATGAAGTAGCTATTAAATAAGGTTAAAAACATAGCCTGCCAAATTAAAATCCATATAAATCCGGTGAAAAAATATGATCGCAATGATTGTATCAGCGCTTCTGCTGATTTCTTGTCATCACAAAAATGATAAAGACTTACCTCAGGATGTCACGGTCAATGTATTTACGAAAAATCAGGAGAAGAATATTCCTTACCAGATTATAGCAGAATATCCGCACGATCCTGAAAATTTTGTACAGGGTTTTCAGATAGAAGGAAATATAATCTACGAAAGTGACGGTCAGAACGGATCCTCCAAAATTGTAAAATATACATTGGGAACGACAACTCTGCTGGCTTCAACGCCGCAGTCAGATGAAGATTTTTCTGAAGGATGCACGATTGTAGGGAGCAAAATATATCAGTTAACCTGGAAGAGCCGAAAAGGATATATTTATGATAAGAATTCACTGAAGTTACTTTCAGAATTTGCTTATCCAAAGGGAATGGCTGAAGGTTGGGGATTGACATATGACGGAAAAAATCTGATTGCATCAGATGGAAGCAAGATGTTGTATTTCCTGAATCCAAACAATCCTTCCCGGTTGATTAAATCCATTGCAGTGGCAGGAAGTAATCAAACCTACAAGAAGCTGAATGAGCTGGAATATCACAACGGATTTATCTATGCCAACGTCTGGGAGAAGCCTTTTGTCTTAAAAATAAATCCAGATAACGGAGAGGTTGTTGGAATATTCGATTTTACCTATTTTGCTAAAAAGAACACCAAAGGAGCCAATGATGTATTAAACGGAATTGCCTTTAAAGGAGATAATATGCTGATTACCGGCAAAAACTGGAAGAAAATTTATGAAATTGCTTTTAAATAAAACAATTAACGATTTCTATTTCAATAAAATAAAGTAAATTGGTAGCGTTCCTTAGGAGCGCTATCTTTAGTAAAGAGAATTTTGAGAATACTACCACTAATATTCATTTTTATTTTCTGTGCAGCCGCTGCGCAGAAGTCCCTTCCATTAGATACGTTAAAGCTCAAAGAAGCAAAAGACATGCTTGCAGACGACTATGGAAGTATCTATATCTATAAAAATAAGGATTTCAGTTTTACAAAATATGATTCGCTGGGGAAGCAGATCGGGCAGCTGATGTTTACCGTTCCCTATAAAGTACAGACCGTACAAAATCCGTTGACTGTTCCTTTGTTTTCGGAAAATGCACAGGAAATGAAGTTTGTCGACCAAAATATGAATGAGATCCAGCGATTGGATTTTAAACAGAAATTTGGCTTTATCCGGATGGCTTACGCAGAAGATCTGCAGCAGTTGTGGCTGTTGGACGACAGTACAAAACGTCTGATACAGTATAATTTCAGAAATGAAACTACCATTAATTCCTATCCTTTTGATGCCAGTTTCGATGATCTGATGGATCTGCTGGTGTTTGAAAATAAAGTCTATATTTTAACGAGAAAACACATCATGATCTACAGTCTGAAGTTTGAAAAACTGTTTGAAGCACCGATTGAAAATGGAAAACGGTTCAGAAGAGAAAATGAATTTATTCTGGTGATTACGAACAATTCCATATTAAAATATATTCCTGAAAAAGAGATGGTGAAGGTTTTTGAAGATCCTGATGCTAAAATTGTGGATAAAAATACATCATCTTATTTTGAAATCAAAGGCAACAAGCTTTATCTTTACAGCCTCGAAAAAAGTAAAGAAACTAAACTAAGAACAGAACCCGAACCGAAAGAAAAAACTACAGAACAGACGATTGATCATCCGGCTGAAAAAACAACGGAAGATTCATCAGAAAAGCCTGTAGAAAAAATAGAGGAAAAGCCAAAAGGCGATAATGTGTTAGAAAAGCTGATTGAGGAAACTTCTGAAGTTCAGGCTGTAGGTGTTTAGTGGTAAGCAATTAATCAGTAAAATACTAAGGAAAATATGCATATTGCAGTTACAGGAAATATCGGAGCAGGGAAAACTACGTTAACGACTATGCTCTCAAAGCATTATGGATGGGATGCACAATTTGAAGATGTAGATCATAATCCTTATTTGGAGGATTTTTATGCAGATATGAGCAAATGGAGTTTTGCTTTACAGGTGTATTTCCTGGGAAGCAGATTCCGTCAGGTGAAGGAGATCAGAGAAAGCGGTAAAAATATTATTCAGGATCGTACGATTTATGAAGATGCCCATATTTTTGCAGAAAATTTAAATGATATGAAGCTGCTTTCAGACAGAGATTTCAATAATTATGCTTCGGTTTTTAATTTGATGAAATCCTTTGTTTCTGCACCTGACTTATTAATTTATCTAAAATCTGATGTTCCCAATCTGGTAAAAAAGATCTACAAAAGAGGACGGGAATATGAAGCCTCAATCAGCATTGAATATCTTTCAAAGCTGAACCAGAAATATGAAAAATGGATCGCTGAATATACCGAAGGAAAGCTGCTGGTTATTGAAGTGGATGATTTGGATTTTGTAGAAAAACCTGAGGATTTTGGATTTATTTTAGAAAAGATAGAAGCAGAGCTGAACGGTTTGTTTTAACAATTATTTAGGATATATTAAGGTTTTTGTAACCTGATTCTGTCTACCTTTGTAGAGAGCAAGTTTAATTTTTAAAATAATCAAAAATGTTAGTTAAGGTTTTACATAACGGTCATTGTTCAAAATCAAATGCTGTTTTAGAGTATTTGGATGAGAACGGGGTGCCATTTGAGATTATTAATATGATTGAAGATCCGTTGAGTATCCTGGAGATCAAAACGGTATTAAAGAAGCTTAATCAAAGCGTATTTCATATTATCAGGAAAACAGAAAAACTGTATCAGGAAAAGTTTGCCGATAAGAATTATTCTGAAGATGAATGGATAGAAATTTTATCTGCTAATCCGTCCTTAATACAGAGACCGATTTTAATAAAAGGTTCAGTAGCGATGTTGGGAAGACCCATTGAAAATGTAAAATTCTTTATTGAAAAATAATAGAGACAAGAATAAAACATAAAAAAACCAGCTGTACAGCTGGTTTTGCTTTTTATAATAGAATAACCCCTTCTATTTTTCCGACTTCTTTATAGATACGAACCACCTGATCAGCATCCAAGACAAATGCGTTGATGTTGCAGGCTGTATATTTTCCATTTTTACTTTCACGGTTTCCCAAGGTAAACTTGATACCGTCAAAAACCCTATAGATTTCAGTAAGTTTCGACTGATCTGTTGGAATGATAAATTTGAATAAATAGTCCTCCGGAAAATCATGATGATCATCCAGTTTTTCTTTTAAAGAATTGTAAAAGTCTTCGGGGTTTGCGTGTTGATTTCCTTGTAATATATCCATCTCCAAATATTAATTATATATAAATTTAATGAATTTTTTTCTATTTTCCAAGAGGTCCCAGCAGAGCTTTGGAGTTTTGATGTTCGTAATCTTCAATAATATTGAACAGACCGTTTACTAACTGTTCAGAAGCCAGCTTACTAATGCTTCCCGCATTGGCATTGCTGCTTTTTCCTCCAAGAAGACTTCCTAATAAATTATTGCCGGATAATGCGGTGTTAAGCGTTTTGGCTATTCCATATTCATTTAATTTTTCATCAACCTTTGGTGCAATGGCATCCACCAGACGCTGGGATGTTTTCTCTTTAAGGATTTGTGTTGCTGTAGTCCCCTGAGCAATTCTGGTGACATCCTGTGCGTTTAAACTGTTGACGGCATCATCGAGGATAGGTCTTGAGATATTAACCGTATAAGAGGCTGCTTCAGCGATAAAGTCTTTTTCTTTGGCAACCAGGGAAGGAGATATTTTTTCCAGTGTAGAATTAATATCTCTCAGTTCTTTAGGAAGAGCTTTATCGATCAGGTTATTTTGAAGGAATGCCTCTTTGTTTCCGTAAATGCCCATTCCTTTATCAATTCCGTTTCTTAAAATCTTTCGGATAACAGACAATCCCAGATCTGTCGTAGCCAGGGTGGTGCATGAATGCGGAATTGTTATAATAACTGCACCGGCTCCTATGAAAAGGGCTGCTGCAATGATGTATTTTTTCATTACTCTTTTTGCTTATTTTCTCAATTATTACGCCAAAGGTAAACACTATTATCTTTTTAACAAAATATTAATTTATCATTACGATTTGGGTGTTTTTTTACTGAAATTTTATTTTTTTTAATTGAAAATTTGATTAAAATTTAACATTGATATTGTTTAAACATCAAGAAAATGTAGTGATATCAATGATTTATTTAAAAATGTGGATATATTTTAAAATTTTTAAGATAAATTAACAAGGTTAAATATTTTTATATAATTTTGGCTAATGTCTTTTTTTGAGAATTAGTAATAATTCACTAAACAGAGGCACATATAAAAGGTTTCAGCCTTTTTTATTTAAAATTGATTGTACGAATAAAATTAAACTATATGAAACAACGTGATTTAAAGTATTCATGTCTCATTGCGGTTCTATACTTCGGTATGAATGTCAATGCACAGGTTACGCCAAAAGATTCTGTACAGAAAGAGCAGAAGATTGAGGAAGTAGTCCTAATTGGATATGGATCTCAGAAAAAAGAAAATGTGACCGGAAGCATCGGGACCGTATCTGCAAAAGATCTTGCAGACAAACCCAATGCCAATCCTCTTAGTTCTATTCAGGGTAAACTTGCCGGGGTAAACATTACCAATTCAGGTACTCCCGGAGGTTCTCCAAAAGTAGACATCAGAGGAGTGGGTTCTTTATCCGGAAATACTGTTTTTATTGTAGACGGTATGATTACTACCGATATCTCTTATCTTAGTTCTCAGGATATAGAATCGATGAGTGTTTTGAAAGACCCATCAAGTTTAGCTATTTTTGGAGCTCAGGCTGCTAATGGTGCGGTTATTATTAAGACCAAAACCGGAAAAGGAAAACCTGTTTATAGTTTCAATTCCTATTTAGGGATTAAAAAAGTAACTAATATTCCTAAAATGGTTAATTCTGATCAGTATATAGAATTATATAATGAAAAACTAATTAACGATACCGGTTCTACTACAGGATCTATTAACAGAAGTCAGTTTCCTGCGGATACAGACTGGTATAAAGAGATCTTCAGAACAAGCATCATCAATTCTAATGATTTTTCTGCAACAGGAAGCTTAGGAAAACTTAACTATTATGCCAGTTTAGGATATCTTCAGGATGAAGGTAACCTTGCTGCAGGAAGGGGAATTAACTCAGGAAGTGGTTTTAACAGATTTAACAGCAAATTAAACCTTAGTTATAAAATAACGGATAATATTACCATTGGAGATAACTTCAGTTTTTCCAAAATGCGTACTGACGTAGCACAAAACCCGGTGTTAACTTCTTTTATTGCTCCGCCAATATTTTCACCAATGAATCCTGCTACAGGGGATTATCAATATTTCAATGGGTATTCTATTGCCAACCCAAGGGCGATGCTTGATCTTTACCGTTCTCAGATAAGACAGGAAAGATTGCTTAATAATGTATGGGGAGAATTGAAATTCTTGCAAGATTTCACATTCAGAATCAGCTATTCTAATGATAATTATAGCCCTAGCCAGTATGAGTATACTCCAACTCTTACGTATGTTCCTGTAGCGAATCAGGTAGCCTCTACATTGGTAACAAGGAACTTTAGAAACAGAAATTACGTTTGGGATAACACCATCAACTGGAAAAAAAGCTTAGGGAACCACAATTTTGATGTACTTGCTGGTTTTTCCAGAACAAGAACATCTTTGTCTCAGGATTATGTGTCTGCCAAAAATGTTCATTATGATGGAACCAATGGTTCTCTGAATGTGGCAAACGGAACAGACCTTGTGTATATAAGCGGTGTAGATAGGTCTGATTTAAATATTAATCAAGATCAGCAAAGAATTCAATCTTTCTTCGGAAGAATAAACTATGATTATAAAGGCAAATACCTTGTAAATGCCTCTATACGTAGAGATGCCAGCTCCCAGGTGAGTGTTGACAGATCAAGAACGTTTCCTGCCATTAGTGCGGGTTGGGTAATATCTAAAGAAGATTTTATGAGCAATCAGAATGTCTTTAATTTATTAAAACTAAGAGCCAGCTACGGAGAATTAGGAAATCCTAATATCGGAAGAGGATATACTGCTAATACATCTCTTATAGCAGGTGGTGCTTATTTTGGGAATACAGGATATCCGGCTCAAACAATTGATCAGTTTATCAATCCTAATATTGGATGGGAGACTACAACAGGAAGAGATGTAGGGTTGGAAATGGCATTGTTTAATAATAAACTTAAAATTGATGCAGCCTATTACGACAAAGATTCTAAGAATGTAGTGTATGGTGTAAACCAGGGAACTGTATCTGGTGCAGCTAACTGGAATAATTTCGTAACCAATGCGTATTCTTTTAATAACAGAGGTTTTGAAGTATCGGTAAATTACAATACTAAAATCAGTGATAATATCGGTTTAGGAGTATATGGTAACTTTACCTCACTTAAAAACGAAATTACCTCAGTGTATGGTGGATCATACTTGGAAACGGGAGCGAGTTTATTTGGAAACTCTATTGTTAGATTACAGTCTGGTCAGTCAGTAGGTTCTTATTATGGGTATCAGGTTACCGGTGTTTTCCAAACTGATGCAGAAGCTGCAGCATCAGGACAGCCTGGAGCAAAAGCAGGATGGTTTAAGTTCGAAGATCAGGATGGTAATGGTGTTATTGACACAAGAGATAAAAAATTCTTAGGAAGTCCGATTCCAAAGGGAACCTATGGTTTTGGAGTTAATGTAAATGTCTATGATTTTGATATTGCAGTAGATTTCCAGGGCGTATTTGGTAATAAAATATACAATTACAACCGTGAACAGCGTTATGGAAATGAGACATGGGATTTAGATATGTATAATAACAGATGGCATGGAGCGGGTACTTCTAATACAAATTCAATGATTACCTCTAATCAATCCATTATTTTACCTAATAGTTTCTATGTAGAGGATGGTAGCTATATCAGACTGAGAAATATCCAGGTGGGATATAATTTGCCGAAAGAATTCGCCAAAGCACTTTCTATCACAAAATTGAGATTATATTTAAGTGCACAGAATCCATGGACAAGTTTCAAATATAGCGGCTTCTCTCCAGAGATTACAAACTCGGATAGAGTACAGATGGGAATTGATAATAATGTGTATCCAATCTCTGCAATTTATACAATAGGTATGAATCTAACATTTTAATTAAAAGAATCATGAAAAAAGTATTTTTAACACTTTCTATATTGTCATTAATCGCAAGTTGTAATGATGATTTTGTAGATATTAAAGATGAAGGACAGACTGAAGTGAAAAATTTCTTCACTACGCAGGATGATGCCATGCAGGCGACCAATGCGATTTACAGCTTTTTAAGAAGTTGGGAAAATTCAGGTTTCCCTGCTCAATATGTATTTGGAGTCCCTGGTGATGATGTGGAAAAAGGATCTAATCCAGGAGATTCATCATTCATCAATGCATATGATAACTTTACATTTACAGTAAGTGATGATGGAGTAAGAGGATATTGGATCGGACAATGGCAGGCTGTTAACAGAACGAATCAGGTGATTACAAACGTTCCGAAAATAGATATGGATGCTACCGTTAAAAACAGACTGATTGCTGAAGCCAGAATGTTAAGAGCCTATTTCTATTTTAACTTGGTAAGGATTTATGGAGGAGTTCCTATCTATGACGGATTACCTCCAGACGGTAATTATCTGAAAGGAAGAAACTCTACGGCAGAAGTGTATAACTTCATTGTTGCTGACCTTACTGCTGCAGCTGCAGTTTTACCTCAGAGTTATCCTGCATCAGATCTTGGAAGAGTTACAAAAGGAGGTGCCCTAGGATTGCTTTCAAAAGTATATCTTTATATGAAAGATTATCAAAAAGCATATGATACTTCTAACCAGGTTATGTCAATGGGATATGCATTGGATCCTGATTTCAATCATTTGTTCAGACCGGCAGGAGAATTCGGTTCAGAATCTGTTTTTGAAGTAAACTGTGATTGTTCTGCAGCATTTGGAGGTAGTCAGTACGCAGAAGTTCAAGGGGTTAGGAACCAATTTGGTTGGGGCTTCTTTACCCCTACGCCAGCACTGGAAAGTGCATTTGAGCCGGGAGATATCAGAAAAGAATTATCTATTCTGAGAGAAGGAGAAACAACTCTTGAAGGAGATTTAATTAAGAAAGGAGATCCTCAGGCAGGAAATGTATGGAATCAAAAAGTGTATGTACCAACATCTTTAAACAATAATGCATGTGGTTACGGTTCTATACAGAATATAAGAATTTTAAGATTTGCTGATATTCTTTTAATCAATGCAGAAGCAGCCAATGAATTAGGTAATACGGCTGTTGCTGTTACCAATATCAATAAAGTAAGAACAAGAGCTCACCTTGCGGATACAACGGCTTCAACTCAGGCTGCTCTTAGAACTGCTATCTGGCAGGAAAGAAGAGTAGAATTAGCGATGGAGAATGATAGATTCCCAGATCTAGTGAGAACAGGACAGGCTGCTACAGTGTTAGCTTCTAAAGGATTTGTAGCCGGAAAAAATGAACTTTTCCCAATTCCTTTGGATGCGATGAACCAAAGTAACGGACTTTTCGTACAAAACCCCGGTTATTAATCTATAACTATATAGAATAGCCAAAGTTCATCTTTGGCTATTTTTTTATTTAATCTATATAAATGTATATCATATGAAGTTAGGTATTGTTTCTATTCTTGCAGTGTCACTGATGGTTTCCTGCAAAAATGCTCAGGTAAAGAAAGAGGAAACCGCTCAAAATACAATAGTAAATCACACCATTACCGATGAGCAGTTGATGGATAAAGTTCAAAAAGAAGCATTGAAGTATTTCTGGGACTATGCAGAACCCCATTCAATGTTAGGATGCGAACGTTACCATGAAGACAATATCTATCCGGATAACGATAAACATGTAGTGACTACAGGCGGTTCCGGCTTCGGGCTCGCAACTGTATTAGTTGGAGTGGAAAGAGGTTTTGTTCCAAGAAAAGAAGCCGTGAAAAGACTCACCAATATGATGGATTTTCTGGCAAAAGCAGACCGTCATAAAGGAGCGTGGTCACACTGGATCAATGGAGAAACAGGAAAGACCGTTCCTTTCGGCAAAAAAGACAATGGCGGAGATTTGGTAGAAACAGCGTTCCTTACCTCAGGGATTTTAATGGTTCGTGAATATTTCAAAAATGGAAATGCCGAAGAAAAAGCCCTGGCAAAAAAATGTGATGAACTATGGAAAGGAATTCAATGGAACTGGTATACCAAAGGAGGAGAGAAAGTACTCTACTGGCATTGGTCTTCTGATTATCAGTGGGATATGAATTTTCCATTAGAAGGATACAACGAATGTCTGATCACTTATATCTTAGCAGCATCTTCACCAACTTATTCTATCGATGCTGAAACCTACTACAAAGGCTGGGCAAGAAATGGAGCCTACCTTACAGACAAAACAAAATACGGACTTCCTCTGTATGTAAAACACAACTATGCCGAAGAATACGGCGGGCCATTATTCTGGTCTCAATATTCATATATCGGTCTCGATCCTACGGGATTGTCTGATAAACTGGTTAAAAATTACTTTGACCTTAACAAAAACCAGGTCTTAATCGACTACAAATACTGTGTTGAAAATCCAAAACAATGGAACGGTTACGGACCAAACTATTGGGGATTAACCGCAGGGTACACAAGAAATGAAGATGGCAGCACAGGCTACACAGCACACATGCCTACCAATGATAACGGAGTAATTACTCCTACCGCTGCATTGAGCAGTTTCCCTTACACCCCAAAAGAATCAATGGACTTTTTGAGGTTTATCTATACTCAAAAGCCTCAGTTTATAGGTTCAGCAGGACCTTATGATGCTACTTCAATCAATTACAACAACTGGTTTACACCGAGATATCTGGCGATAGATCAGGGGACGATTGCCCCAATGATTGAAAATTACAGAACCGGATTTTTATGGAAATTATTCATGAATGCTCCAGAAATCCAGCAGGGACTTAAGAAATTGAGCTTCCAATCTACAAAATATGGAATAAAATAATTGAATTTTAGAATAACATTTTACACCAATAGGAACGAGTTTTAACCCGTTTGAAAAAATCAAAAATCAAACGGCTTTAGCCAAAACTTACATATTAAAATGAAAATTAAATTAAAGCACCTCCCCATCTTACTTTTACCATTTTCATTGAGTCTCAACGCTCAGGAAATTAAAGGAGAATTAAACAAAGAATTCAAAAGACAGGAAAAAATATCCTACATTCTCGATTACCCTCAAAAAGTAAAAGGAAATGTACCTTTGATCGTATTTCTCCACGGTTCCGGAGAAAGAGGAAATAATCTTGAAATGGTAAAAGCGCACAGCCCGTTCACGTATAAAAATCTGATCAAGGAACCGGTAGCGATTTTAGCACCGCAATGTCCTGCAGATTCATGGTGGGATACGGTTACGCTTTATAATTTGATAAAAGAAATTCAGAAAAAATATAAAATTGATGCCTCAAGAATTTACCTTACAGGACTTTCTATGGGCGGCTGGGGAACCTGGAAATTAGCCATGGAGCACCCGGAAATGTTTGCGGCAATAGCTCCCGTATGTGCTCCGGCAGATAGAATAATGGAAGCCAGTATTGATCAGTTTAAACAGTTACCTATAAAAATTTTTCACGGTGGAAATGATGATGTCGTTTCTCCAATGAATTCTATAGAAATGTACCAGGCTTTAAAAAAAGTAAATCCAACGGTTACATTAACTATTTTTCCTGATGATAACCATAATTCCTGGGATTCTACCTACTCTGATCCTAAACTATACGAATGGATGCTGTCACAGAAAAAAGAAAATATGCCCAAATAAAAGGTAAGGAAGTAAGTGTTATCATTAAAAAAATAGGATTGATATCCACTTAGGAATCTTAGTGAAGTAAAACAGCTTACTTATAACTAAAAACAAAACAGAACTATAATTTAAGAAGATAGATTTATGAAAAAGTTAATTGTAATCGCCACATTAGCACTGGCACCTGTGTTTTCTGCGCAGGAAATGGTCAATAAGCCCGTTCAGTCTTATCAGACGGCTCAATATCAAGCTAAAAAGAAAGCTTTTGTAGACAATCTTTTGTCAAAGATGACATTAGATGAGAAAATCGGACAGCTGAATTTGCCAAGCTCAGGAGATTTTACCACAGGGCTGGCTCAAAGTTCCGATATCGGAAAAAAAGTTGAACAAGGATTAGTCGGTGGACTATTCAACATAAAAGGAGCAGATAAAATCAAAGCAGTTCAGAAAGTAGCTGTTGAAAAAAGCCGTCTGAAAATTCCTTTGATTTTCGGAATGGACGTTATTCATGGTTACGAAACCACTTTTCCGATTCCTTTAGGCTTAGCGGCTTCGTGGGATATGAATCTGATTCAGCAGTCTGCAAGAGTTGCAGCAAAAGAAGCTGCAGCTGATGGAATCAACTGGACATTCTCGCCGATGGTAGACATCTCAAGAGAACCAAGATGGGGGAGAGTATCCGAAGGTTCCGGGGAAGATCCATATTTAGGAAGTGAGATTGCTAAAAATATGGTATATGGATATCAGGGGAAGGATTTAGCCAATGGAACCAATATTTTAGCTTGTGTTAAGCACTTTGCATTATATGGAGCAGGTGAATCCGGTAGAGATTACAATACCGTTGACATGAGCCATATAAGAATGTTCAATGAATATTTCCCACCTTACAAAGCAGCTGTAGATGCAGGGGTAGCTTCTGTAATGGCTTCTTTCAATGAAGTTGACGGCGTTCCGGCAACAGGAAACAGATGGCTGCAAACTGAAGTATTGAGAAACCAATGGAACTTTAAAGGTTTTGTGGTAACCGATTACACCGGAATCAACGAAATGGTTGACCACGGAATGGGAGATCTTCAGCAGGTTTCTGCTTTAGCATTAAAAGCCGGTGTTGATATGGATATGGTAGGAGAAGGATTCTTAACAACATTAAAAAAATCTTTATCCGAAGGAAAAGTAACTCAGGCTGAAATTGATATGGCAGCAAGAAGAGTTCTTGAATCAAAATACGACTTAGGATTGTTTGATAATCCTTACAAACATGGAGATGCAAAATTAGCAGCGAAAGAGGTGTACAGCATGGAAAACCGTAACATCGCGAGAAATGCAGCAGCTCAGTCAATGGTTTTGATGAAAAATGACAATCAGGTTCTTCCTTTGAAAAAATCAGGAACAGTGGCCGTGATCGGACCATTGGTTAACAATTCATTAAACATGGCCGGAACCTGGAGTGTGGCAGCGCAGCATGACAAGTCGGTTAATTTGATGCAGGGTCTCCAGGCTAATGCAGGAAAAGAAGTGAAATTCATTTCTGCTAAAGGTGCAAACATTGATTACGATGCCAAATTAGAAGATATCTATGCAGCCCACGGTAAAAAAACCGACAGAGACAACCGTTCTAAAGAAGCTCTTTTAAAAGAAGCAGTGGATGTAGCGAACAAAGCTGATGTAATTGTTTTAGCAATCGGAGAATCTGCAGAAATGAGTGGAGAATCGTCTTCAAGAACTGAAATTACCATTCCTCAGTCTCAGGTAGACTTATTAAACGAGTTAAAAAAGACAGGAAAGCCTATTGCGATGGTACTTTTCACAGGTCGTCCGTTAGCATTAACGAATGTAAAAGATACTCCTGATGCCATTCTTAATGTGTGGTTTGCAGGTTCCGAAGCAGGAAATGCCATTTCCGATGTATTATTCGGGAAAGTAAACCCTTCCGGAAAACTGCCAATGACATTTCCTAGAAGTTTAGGACAGGTACCAATTTATTATAACGCTAAAAATACAGGGCGCCCGTTAAGCCAGGAACTTACTGATAAATGTGAATATCAGAGATTCCGTTCCAACTATATGGACGAATGTAATACTCCATTATATCCGTTTGGATATGGATTAAGCTACACCAAATTCAACTATTCTGACCTTGCCGTATCCAATGCCAATCCAAAAGGAAACCAAACCGTTCAGGCTTCGGTTACCGTAACCAACACTGGAAATTATGATGGAGCAGAAGTGGTACAGTTATACATCAGAGACATGGTAGGAAGCATTACCAGACCCGTAAAAGAATTAAAAGGATTCCAGAAAGTTTTCCTTAAAAAAGGAGAATCTAAGAAAGTTACCTTTGATATTACTCCGGAAAGTCTGAAATTCTACAACGGAGCTTTAAAATTCGATTGGGAGCCGGGAGAATTTGATATCATGGTCGGAACCAATTCCGAAGAATTGAAACATTCAAAAATCAACTGGACAAAATAATTTTTATGTAAGCCGCTCGTATTGAGCGGCTTTTTTTGTATCTTGGAATGACCATAAACTAATAGCCTATTTTGGCACGATTTTCACCAAATTGAAAACATTTAAAATTAAAATATGAAAAAAACAATTGTACTCAGCGCTATGTTCCTCGGTTCATTATTTTTCGCACAGAAAGTTGGCGGAGATAGAGACGTTCACGGATGTATAGGGTCAGCAGGATATACCTATTCGCAAATCAAAAACGATTGTGTAAGAGTTTTTGAACAGAAAATTAAATTGAAAGAGGTAGGCTCAGATAAGAGCTATACCTCAATGACCGCTGTTATTTTCAGTAAGGATATGAAGAAAGCTGAAATTTTCATTCCGGATGGAAATGCAAAAAGCATTATTCTCGACAGACAAGGAAAAGGCAAAATCTGGAAAAGTGGAAGCCATATTAAAGAAAGCTATGTTTTAGTTCCTTACAAAAAAGCAGGCTATCAAATTAAAAAAGATGATGTGGTCATCTATCAATAAAAATAAAAAACAGGAAATCAATTTGACTTCCTGTTTTTTTTGCCTAAATTTTAAATATAAATTATCCTGCAACCAATTCCTCAGCATATACAGCACCCTCATAACAAGCATTGTAAATAGCTTTCAATTCATCCAATGTAGGCACTCTTGGGTTAAATCCTGTACATGGATCTATCAGCGCATTGTTAGCGATATAATCCAAGTTCTTTTCCCAGTCTTCTTTTGAAATACCGAATTCTTTGATCGCAGATTGATTGTTAACTTCAGAACGAAGTATTTCAACAGCCTGTGCCAATTCTTCAGCAGTTTCTTTACCGATTACTTTTGCCAAATCAGGATAACGGTCGGTTACCTGAGCATTGAAACGAATAACATTAGGTAAGAAAATAGCATTCGAAGCTCCATGAGGAATTCCATACAAAGCACCAACTTGGTGAGACAGAGAATGAACAATTCCTAACCATGCATTATTAAAGGCCAATCCTCCCATAAAAGAAGCATCATGCATATTCTGACGGGCTTTGATGTTGGTTGGATTGTCCACCACTTCTTTCAAATTGTCAAAAACCAGTTCCAATCCTCCTTTAGAAAGAGCATCAGCGATATTATTTTCAATATTTGAAACATAAGCTTCCACACAGTGAGTCAAAACATCAAGACCTGTATTTGAAGTTACATGAGCTGGCATTGAAGCACAGATTTCACCATCAATAATAGCAATATCAGGAGTCAGTTCATAAGAAACAATCGGATATTTTACTCCTTTTTCACGATCAGTAATTACTGCCAGACCTGTAGTTTCGGTTCCTGTTCCGCTTGTAGAAGGGATTGCAATAAATTTAGCTTTATTTCTTAAAACAGGTACGGTGAAAGGCTTGATCATGGCATCGAAATCAGCATCAGGATATTCATAAAACACCCACATGATCTTTGCCGCATCAATAGCAGAACAGCCTCCCAAACCGATGATCCAGTCCGGCTGGAAATTCTGGATAAATTCTGCGCCTTTAGCACAGGTTGCAGAAGAAGGATCCTCTTCCACACCTTCAAAAATCTGGGTTTCTATTCCGGCTTCCTGTAGAAAAGCAACCGCTTTATCTAAAGTCCCGCTTTTTCTCATCGAACCGCCACCAGTTACGATAACCGCTTTTTTACCGTTGATATTTTTTAATTCTTCAAGACTTCCCGCACCATGGAATACCTCTCCGGCAATAAATAATTTACTCATTTTTTTTCTTTAATTTAATGAGACAAAATTAGCCAGACCAGAATGCCTGATGTTATACAAATAAGACTATCCGATATACTTTTGCGCCAGTTCCTGCTGAAGTTCCGTTGGAGTTTCTTTAAGTTTGGCCTTTACAAACTTATTAAGTGCTGATGGTGAGTTAAAACCAAGATCAAAAGCAATCTCTTTATGCGTGAGGTCTGAAAACAGAAGCTGGCGTTTGATTTCTATTAGAATACGGTTGTGGATCGCCTGAATGGCCGTTTCTCCACAATGCTTTTTAGTTACCGTATTAAGTTTCTTAGCAGTTACCGCCAGTTTCCCGGCATAATATTGAACCGTCCGCTCTTGTTTATAATGTTGGTTGAGGAGTTTTTTAAAACGGACGTAAATCGGTTTGTCTGCCGTTTCCATATGCAGGATCGGATGCAGTCCGTGTACAGATTCTATCAGACCTAAAAGGAAAATTTTAATATGAAAACGGGCCTGTTCTTTCTTGATAAGACTGGGTTTTGTATAAATTTCCTGAATGATATCGATCGTATAAAGGCTTTGTTTAAAATCTTCAAGAGAAAGCATGGTGCAGTTAAGCTGGGTAGAAAGGTTGACATTGTACGTGCTCAGTTCGTTCTTTAAAATATCTGAACAAAAAAGGATTTCTTCAAATAAAATAATCTTACCCTTCAGATCTGCACTGGGATTTGATAGACAATGAACCTGCTCAGGAAATATCACAGAAATTTTTCCGGCGGTCAGCAGATGAACTTTCTCTTCAATATGAATCCGGATTTTGCCGCTTTCAATGACAAGAATGAAAAAATGATCTTTCTTGTGAGGCTGCAGGTACGTTTCAAGGTTGTCTGTATTCAGGTCAAAAACACGGAATGATAGGTTTTTATCTTCCTCTTTCTGAATGTTTTTCTTGATCTCCAGTTTCATCATGCCCTCCATAAATAGTGTTTTAAAACGAAGCGCAAAGGTAGAGCAAAACATTCCATACTTCCAATATGTTGAAAATTCACAAGAGCAAAACGGGATGAGAAGCTCAATCCCGCTATCCACTCATACTCCTCGTGCCAACGCTTTTCCCTTACATACTGCGGGGTATCCGTTTCTATCGGGGCTAGGGTTGACTACGTTTAAAGAATGTATGACAGAATAAAACAATGAAGCCACCTAATGAAAGGTTTGTCTAAGCACGAAAACAAAAAACAATTTCTCAGGCAAAAATCAGTAAGACAGGATTTTCATCTCTCACCGAAAAACCTTATTTTTGTACATCTAAAAAGTAATAAGAAAGAATGAATTCCTACAAAAATCCATTGGAAGAGCGGTACTCCAGTGAAGAAATGTTATTTAATTTCTCACATAATAATAAATTCCGTACTTGGAGAAAGCTTTGGATCGCTCTTGCTGAAATAGAAAAAGACTTAGGTCTTGAAATTTCTGACGAGCAGATTGCTGAGCTTAAAGCAAACGCTGAAAATATCGATTATGATAAAGCAGCAGAGTATGAGAAAAAATTCCGTCATGATGTAATGGCTCACGTTCACACCTATGGTGATGTGGCGCCTTCAGCAAAAGGAATTATACATTTAGGAGCTACTTCAGCTTTTGTAGGAGACAATACGGACCTTATCCAGATCCGTGACGGACTTTTAATCCTAAAGAAGAAATTGGTCAACGTAATGAAAAACCTGGCTGATTTCTCTATCCAATACAAAGATCTTCCTACACTAGGATTCACGCACTTTCAGCCGGCTCAGTTAACAACAGTGGGGAAAAGAGCAACCCTTTGGTTACAAAGTTTGGTTCTTGATATTGAAGAACTTGATTTCTTCCTTGAAACACTGCGTTTCAGAGGAGTAAAAGGAACCACAGGAACAGCAGCAAGTTTCTTGGAACTTTTCAACGGAGATTATTCTAAAGTAAAACACTTAGATAAGGAACTTTCAAAAAGATTCGGTTTCGACAGAGTATTTGGAGTTTCAGGACAGACTTACGACAGAAAGATTGATGCTAAAGTAGTAGCATTATTATCAAATATTGCTCAGTCTGCTCATAAATTCTCTAATGACTTACGTCTTCTTCAAAACCTCAAAGAGGTAGAAGAGCCATTTGAAAAAAACCAGATCGGTTCCTCAGCAATGGCTTACAAACGTAATCCAATGAGAAGCGAAAGAATTGGTGCTTTGGCAAAATATGTAATGTCATTAACGACAAGTTCTGCGATGGTAGCCTCTACACAGTGGTTTGAAAGAACGCTGGATGATTCAGCCAACAAAAGATTAACGATTCCTCAGGCGTTTTTAGCGGTTGATGCCATCTTATTGATCTGGAACAATATCATGAACGGAATTGTGGTATATCCAAACAGAATCAACAAGCACATTGAAGAAGAACTTCCTTTCATGGCGACAGAATATATCATCATGGAAGAGGTGAAAGCAGGAGGAGATCGCCAGGAGATCCACGAAGTGATCAGAGTTCACTCCATGGAAGCTTCTAAAAAGGTGAAAGAAGAAGGAAAAGAAAATGATCTGATTGAGAGAATCTTAAATGACGAATCTTTAAAATTAGATAAATCAAAATTAAAAGAAGTATTAGACCCTAAAAACTTTATCGGTTTTGCTCCGATTCAGACGGAAGAATTCATCAAGAATGAAGTTCAGCCGATTCTGGACCAGAACAAAGACCTGATAGGATTGGAGGCTGATCTTAAAGTATAAAACCATATGCAGTCTTTTCGGCTGCATATTTTATTTTAACCCAACCATGAGAAAAATACTTGTACTGGTTTCATTAATACCAATGGTTTCCTTTTCGCAAAAGAAGGAGATTTTACAGTATTTTATTTCGAAAGATTCTTTGGTGGGAGTAAAAAATGAAAAAGGGAAGATTATTGTTCCTGCTCAGTTTAAAATTTTTTCAATCATTGAGAATGGTGAACTGGTCAAAGAAGAAACTATTTACTTTGACGGTTTTAAAAAAGACGAGGATAAGGAAAATAATGCATGGGGATATGTGTATGACCGAAAAGGTAATTTTCTGTACAGACCTTTTCTATATGATAACGGAGCCGATTATTTCGAAGAAGGCGTAAGAAGATTCGTTAAAAACGGAAAAGTAGGATTTGCAGATAGAAATGGAAAAACGGTTATCGAACCCATCCATGATTTTGTATCACCTTTTAATTTTGGATATGCAGCATTCTGTGACGGATGCGACTGGGAAAAAACAAACGATGAGCATAAAGCAATCGTAGGAGGAACCTGGGGTGTTATGAATAACAGAGGAGAAGCGGTACAGCCTGCAGTAAAACAATCTGAAAAAGATGTGGAGCTGAACGGAGAATTATATCCCTATCCATTTCAATACAATGAAAAAGAGAAGGAGATTCTTCAGTTTTTCGAAAAACAAAATAAAGAGCTTTCCGATATCTATTATGTAAACCATTATAATACATTAGCTGAAAATGATAAGAAGCTTTTCTTTGAAATCGTTGAAAGACCAAAAGAAAACTTTCCCTATTTTCAGGTGAATACCTATGATACAGGAAAAATAAATTCAGGATCATCACGTTTTAATTTCTTAGTTTCCGAAGACGGTAAAAATTTTTACGCTCAGGACTATGAAGTTGAAAAGCTGCCTTTTGAGAAATGGCTTAAGAAAGAAATGAAAGAAGCTGAAAAATTTCAAAAAGAGCATCCGGATCATCCGAACAAGTTAAAAAAATAAAGTCTAATAATATTTAATATCTGGCATCTAATGTCTAATAACAAAAGAATTTTCGTAGAAAAAAGGGGAGTTTTCGATGTAGAAAGTCCAAAAATTTTTGATGAGGTAAAAGCGGTAGCTCCATCAGTCAAAAATATAAAAGTATACAATGTGTATGACATTTTCGGATTGCAGGAAGGTGAATTCGGGAAAGTGGTCAACAGCACATTCGTAGACCCTGTTACCGATATTTTGCATACAGAAAATCCTGCACAATCGATCCATTTTGCGATGGAGTTTTTGCCGGGTCAGTATGATCAGCGTGCCGATTCTGCGCAGCAGTGCATAGCGTTGCTGACGGGTAATGAAAAATCCAAAGTGAGAAGCGGAAGACTGATCCAGTTGGAAGGAGTATCAGAAGCTGACCTTGCTAAAATCAAAGAACTGCTGATCAATAAAGTAGAATCTCAGGAAAAAGACCTTTCCGTATTGAATATTCCTGCAGATGAAATTCCATCAGAGGTTTTGATTCATGAAAATTTTATTACGTTCAATGATGCCGAACTGGAAGATTTCTATAACAGTCACGGTTTTGCATTAGAATTAGACGATTTAAAATTCATTCAGGAATATTTTAAAACTGAAAAAAGAAATCCTACAGAAACAGAATTAAAAGTTTTAGATACCTACTGGAGCGACCACTGTCGTCACACCACATTTGAAACTGAATTATCCAATATTCAGTTCGAAGGACAATTCAAACATACATTAGATACTATTTTCAACGATTATATTGAGAAAAGAAAATTCTTAGGCCGTGAATTAAAGCCTATTTCCTTAATGGATTTGGCAACAGTATGCGCAAGATACTTCCATAAAACAGGAAACCTTGAGAATCTTGTGGTTTCTGACGAGATCAATGCATGTACCATCCAGATTGAAGCAGAATACGATGGAAAAAAAGAGCCATGGTATCTGTTATTCAAAAACGAAACTCACAATCACCCTACGGAAATTGAACCTTTCGGAGGGGCTTCTACATGTTTAGGAGGTGCAATCAGAGACCCATTGTCCGGAAGATCATTTGTATTCCAGGCGATGAGATTAACAGGAGCAGCAGATGTATTAGAGGCTGTTGATCAAACCTTACCGGGAAAATTACCGCAGAAAACAATTACCAAGCAGGCTGCCAACGGATATTCTTCATATGGTAACCAGATCGGTCTGGCTACTACAATGGTTTCCGAGATCTATGACGAAGGTTACAAAGCGAAAAGAATGGAAGTTGGATTCGTTGCCGGAGCTGTTCCTATCGACTGGGTAAGACGTGAAAAACCTGAAAATGGTGACTCTGTAATTATTTTAGGAGGCGCAACAGGAAGAGACGGTGTTGGGGGAGCAAGCGGAAGTTCTAAAGTACAGGACGAAAACAGTATCCATACCATGTCTACGGAAGTTCAGAAAGGAAATGCCGTTGAAGAACGTAAAATCCAGAGATTATTCAGAAATCCGGAAGTGACGAGACTGATCAAAAAATCCAATGACTTCGGAGCAGGAGGTGTTTCTGTAGCCATCGGTGAAATTGCCGATTCATTAGACGTTAATCTGGATGTATTACCATTAAAATATGAAGGGTTGAACGGAACCGAGCTTGCTATTTCTGAATCTCAGGAAAGAATGGCGGTTGTGGTAGAACCTAAAGATAAAGAACAGTTCATCAAATTCTGTGAAGACGAAAACATTGTTGCCGTAGAAGTTGCAAAAGTGACCGACTCAGGAAGAATGCAGATGTTCTGGAAAGGAAATAAGATTGTTGATCTTTCAAGAGCATTTTTAGACACCAATGGATGTTCTAAAAATCAGGAGGTGAAAATTACCCATCTTGAAGAGCTGAAATCAGAAAAAACCGCATTTTCAGAAGAAGAATTCTTAAAGATTCTAGGCGATAAAAATGTAGCTTCCCAAAAAGGACTGTTGGAGATGTTCGATGGTTCAGTTGGTGGGACTACCGTTGCGATGCCTTTAGGAGGTAAGTATCAGCAGACCCTGATGGAAGGAAGTGTGCAGACCCTGCCGATATTGGGAGCTAAAGATATAGAAACCGTTTCCCTGGCAAGTTGGGGATTTGATGCCGGTATTTCGAAGCAAAACTCATTATTGGGAGCGTCTTACGCAGTAGTGGAAAGTGTGGCTAAAATCGCTGCAATGGGTGGCGATTACAAAAACATACGCTTAAGTTTCCAGGAGTATTTTGAGAAACTAGGCCAGAACCCTGAGAAATGGGGTAAACCATTAGCGTCATTGTTGGGAGCATATGATGCTCAAATCAATCTTGGTCTGGCTGCAATTGGTGGTAAAGATTCCATGAGTGGAACATACCAGGATCTTAATGTTCCGCCAACCTTGATTTCATTTGCATGTGCAGACGGACAAAAGAAAAATATTATCTCTCCGGAATTTAAGAAAGCCGGGAATAAATTGTATTTCTTCAATCACACTCCGCAGGAAAACGGACTTCCAAACTACGAAGCTTTAAAAACAATTTTCGATAATATTTTTGAAAATATTAAAGCGGGAAAAGTGGTTTCTGTGAAGACAGTGAAAGAAGGCGGAGTTGCCGTTGCTTTAGCAAAAATGAGTTTCGGAAACAAATTGGGAGCAACAGTAACCCTCGCTGATGAGACCATTATATTAGCTAAAAATATAGGAAGCTTACTCATAGAATCTACAGAAGAATTGAATATTGCTAGTCTTCAATTGATTGGTGAAGTTCAGGATTCTAATATTTTGAAAATCAATAATTTTGAATTCAGCATTGAAAAATTACTTGAAGCTAATACAAAAACATTTGAAAATCTTTTCCCAACGGTTGAAAAAGAAAAATTAACGGTTGAACTGGATGAAAAACTAAACTCAGTTAACCCAAGAAATATCATTATTAAAAAACACGGTATTGCCCAGCCAAGAGTTTTCGCTCCGGTTTTCCCGGGTACCAACTGTGAATATGAAACGCTGAATGCATTCCAGAAAGAAGGAGCTTTAGTCAGCAGTCTTCCGCTTAAAAATATCAGCCATCAATTGCTTGATGAAAGCATCGATGCATGGGTGAAAGAAATCGGGCAGTCTCAGATTCTGGCATTCTCTGGAGGATTCTCTGCGGGAGACGAGCCGGATGGTTCTGCGAAATTCATCGTCAATGTTCTGAAAAACGAAAAGATGAAAAATGCCGTTCACGAATTATTGGAAAGAGACGGAATGATTATCGGAATTTGTAACGGGTTCCAGGCTTTAGTTAAATCAGGACTATTGCCTTACGGACAGATCAGAGATCTGGATGAAAATTCTCCTACACTTGCCCACAATGCCATCAGAAGACACATCTCTCAAATGGTGAATGTAAAAGTAATCAATGATGACAGTCCATGGTTAAAAGGAATGAAAGATCAGGTATTCACCATTCCGATCTCTCACGGGGAAGGACGTTTCATGGCTTCACAGGAAGAACTTGAAAGATTGTACAAAAACGGACAGATTGCAACACAATACATCGATTTCGATGGAAATATTGCTCACGGAATGCCGTTTAACCCAAACAATTCATTGTTCGGAATAGAAGGAATCACCAGTACATGCGGCAAAATTTATGGAAGAATGGGACACCCTGAACGTTTTGCAGAAGGGTTGATGAAAAACATTCCTACTGCCAATTACCATAACATCTTTAAAAACGGTGTCGAATATTTCAAATAAACATCATAAAAAAACGGCCGTCATTAATGGCGGCCTTTTTTCTACCCTGTCAGGATTCTACGATGAAGTCTCCGGTGTCCTGATGAAGGATGCAGATTGGAAAGTAGGAACTCTGGATGGTTTTAATGATATTCTATACGGCGGATTTGGAGTCTTTGAAAATAAAGATGAAGTTGAACTGACCTGGAAAAACGCAGAGAAATCAAAAAACGAATTAGGTTTTGATGCAACCCGTGATTTTTACCAGCACAAAATCAACCAGGGAAAACCTTTCAATACAGAATTAATTCAGCAAAAACTGGATGAATTGATGGCCGGAAACGGGCAAACTCTGTTTGATATTGTGATCGAAATTATAGAAGCACACAAAAATATTACCCTTATTTTAGAGTAATATATTTTCATTACAAATATAAAAATACATATACGCAAATGAAAAAAATGAGATACGGTCTGTTTTTCGGGGACAGTATTACTTACGGTGAATATGACGGTGTTTTTGGAGGCTGGGTAGACATCCTGAAACGATATGCCCTACAGAAATTCCATGAAGGAAGTGATGAACTGATTCTTTTCAATTTAGGAATCGGCGGAGAATCTACGGAAGGTCTTCTCAAAAGGATGCCCTATGAATTGAGCGCCCGGAATGCCGCAGATGGAAATATTGTTTTTATAGGATATGGAGCTAATGATCTGGCGGTAAAAGACGGAAAACAGATTGTAGATCCGGAACAGTTCAGAAATAACATAAAAACGGCGGTAGAACATGCAAAACAGTTTTCCAGTGACATTTATCTCGTAAGCATTTTACCTTTTTCCCAAAAAGTAGATGGAGTAGTGGCCGCTTCAGGAAAGCTAAGGATAAACGAAGATGTAATAAGATATAATCAGATTCTACAGCACATTGCAACTGAAAACGGCTTGATCTATATTGATTTTTATACTGCGTTTCTTGAAGACAGAGAGATTCTTCTTTTTGAAGACGGTGTGCATCCCAACGAAAAAGGATACGGAATGATGGCTGAAATTGCCATCCCAATTATAGAAAAATATTTATAATGCCCAATTTATTTTCATACGGAACCCTGCAGAAAGAGCAGGTACAGCTTGAAACATTTGGAAGAATTCTTAAGGGAAAAAAGGATTTTTTATCAGGCTACAGGATCAGAATGCTTGAAATTACCGATCCCGAAGTCTTACGGAAGAGCGGGGAGAAATACCATCCGATGCTGGAGTTTTCCGGAAATCAGGAAGATGAAGTGGAAGGTGTTCTTTTGGAAGTTACAGAAAAAGAAATTCTGCAGGCGGATGCATACGAAGTAGATGATTACCAAAGAATCGAAATTACTTTTAAATCTGGGAATAAGGGATTTATATATGTAGGAAAGTAGTTTTACAATTAATGAAGGGGATATTTTCAATATAGTAATAAAGAATTAACTCAATACATCTACAATATACTTGCAGTATACTATAATTCCTACTATAATGGATACTATTGTCATCAAAATAACAGCTCCTGCCGAAATATCTTTAATAAAGCCGATCCTTTTGTCAAAATCAGGCTGAATGATGTCACAGATCTTCTCTATCGCGGTATTGAATATTTCAGCGCTTAAAACTCCGAAAGAAACCACAAGAATGAGAATCGTGTCAAGACCCGAAAGTGGTAAGTAGAAAATTAAAAAGAGATTGATCAAAAGAGCCAGAAATTCAATCTGGAAATTCCTTTCCGATTGCAGCATATAAAAAACACCTCGTAAAGCATTGATAAAACTTCTATGAATAGGCGGCTTTCGCATGAATTCTTTTTAGCAAATATAAGATATGTATTTTGATTGCCGTTGAGATCAACAAAGAAAGAAGTATTGATGCATAGCATAAGCTTTTACATAAGTTTTAAAAGGATAAATGATATCCATACCTGTTCAAAAAGGATCGGTTTTCGTAAATAAAAAATAGCCACCGGCTATTGTAAAGTGAATATTTTTAATTCTAAAACGATTAATGGCAAAAATTTGAATGTAATACGAGGTCTGAAAACAAATTAATGATGTTTGTTAAAAACTACTATACATTATTTTTTTCATTCTTACATCTATTTGTTATATTTGTACAAACTTATTTTATAAATCTATGAAATTTATTATTTCAAGTGGTGAACTGCAGAAGGCTTTGCAAACTGTAAGTGGCGTAATATCAAGCTCTCAATCGAGACCGATTTTAGAAAACTATCTTTTTGAGTTAAACGAAACTCAAGTTACCATTACAGCATCTGATGGCGAAACAACCCTTGTAACTTCATTGGATGTTAAATCCGATGATGCTGGGAAATTTGCTGTTCCTGCTAAAATTTTTCAGGATTTTATCAAGACGTACGGCGAACAGCCTCTGACATTAGCCGTAAAGGATAATGCAGAAGGAACGGGAAGTCAGCTTGAGATATTAGATGAGAAAGATAATTTCGCGGTGGCATTGGATAATGCTGATGATTACCCAGAATTACCGGAATTCGATGCTTCGCAAAGTGTGACCATGACGGCCGGAGTTTTGTCTGAAGCCCTTACAAACACCCTTTTCGCTACGAGCAACGACTCTCTTCGTCCAGTAATGACAGGTGTTCTTTTCCAGTTTGGTGAGAATGAAACGAATTTCGTTTCTACAGACTCGCACAGATTGGTAGTATACAAAAGAATGGACCTGATGAATGCCGAACCCATGGAATTCATCATGCCTAAAAAACCGTTAAACATTTTTAAAAATATTTTAGCAAGCTCCAATGAAGACGTGAAAATCGACTTCAACGAGAATATGGCTAAATTTACTTTTGGGAAACACATCTGGATCTGCCGATTGATTGATGGGAAATATCCTAACTATACAGCGGTAATTCCAAAAGAGAACCCGAATGTACTGACTATCAACAGAAATCTTTTATTAGGAGCGATTAAAAGAGCCTCTATCATGTCTAATAAATCTACCAACCAGGTGAGATTTAAATTGTCTGCCAATATTCTTCACCTTCATGCTGAAGACACTGAATATGCAAACAAAGCAGATATGCAGATTCCTTGCGACTATAACGGAGAAGATATCAATATCGGATTCAGCTCTAAATTCTTAACAGAAATGCTGACTATTTTGAGTTCTGATGATATCACCATGAAAATGTCTCAACCAAACAGACCGGGAATCATCGAGCCTTTAGATGGTCTTGAAGACAACGAAAATATCCTGATGTTATCAATGCCGGTAATCGGATTGTAATCATTAAGAAATAAATAATAAAAAGAGATTTTGATTTTTCAAGATCTCTTTTTTATGATAAGAACAAATATGCTATGCATTGAGTTACATGTACGATTATGCAGAAACTACTATGTTTGATCTTCAAATACCTGTGGTAGCAATGATTCTGCAGGAGAAATAAAAATGCAGAGCTGATAAAAGTATTATTTTAAAGTTCCTTCTAAATTTCTCTATTTCTCAAAAAAACACGACATTTGTAGGGACAAAAATTCAAATAAAATTTTCAAAATAAACGGATGAAGATATCAAATAACTGGCTGAAAGATTACATAAAAACGGAATTGAAACCTGAAAGAATCGGTGAATTCCTTACTGATATTGGTCTTGAGGTTGAAGGAATAGATAAATTTGAAAGCATAAAAGGAAGTTTGGAAGGTATTGTAGTAGGGAAAGTATTAACCTGCGAAAAACATCCGAATGCAGATAAGCTAAAGAAAACAACAGTAGAGGTAGGTAATGGAAAGGTACTGAACATCGTTTGCGGTGCTCCGAATGTGGAGGCAGGGCAGACGGTTCCTGTAGCAGTTGTTGGAACAAAAATCTACGACAAAACCGGAAGTTTTTTTGAGATTAAAGAAGCGAAAATCAGAGGAGAGGTTTCACAGGGGATGATCTGTGCTGAAGACGAACTAGATCTTAGTGAAGATCACGGGGGAATTATGGTACTGGATGAAACTCAGTATGAAGTCGGAAAGAATTTTGCAGACTATTTTGAATTGACAAATGACGATGTTTTTGAGATCGGTTTAACACCAAACAGAACGGATGCAATGTCTCATTATGGGGTGGCAAGAGATCTGTTTGCTTACCTTTCAACCAATAAACAGAAATCAGAATTTGAGAAAATTTCTTCTGAGGTATTAAATAACGAAGGTTCCCACAGCTTTACTCTGGAAGTTGAAGATAAAGAATTGACTCCAAGATATATCGGTGCTGTGATTGAAGATGTGCAGGTAGCGGAATCACCAGCTTGGCTGAAAAACAGAATCAAAGCGATTGGGTTAAGCCCGATTAACAATATTGTAGATATTACCAACTATGTTCTTCATGGATTGGGACAGCCGCTTCATGCCTTTGACGCAGATAAAATCGCTGACAAAAAAGTAAAAGTAGGTACCGTAAAAGAAGGAACTAAATTCACGACTTTAGATGGAGTTGAAAGAACGTTAAACGGTTCTGAAATCATCATCAAGGACGGGAAAGATACTCCGATGTGTATTGCAGGAGTTTTTGGTGGTGCTCATTCAGGAGTTTCTGGAGAAACCAAGACTATTTTCCTTGAAAGTGCTTATTTCAATGCGGTAGCTGTAAGAAAAGCTGCCAAAGCCCACGGATTGAATACAGATGCTTCTTTCAGATTTGAAAGAGGGGTTGATCCTAATATCACCAGAACAGCCATTACCCATGCGGTAAAAATGATTCAGGAGTTAGCTGGAGGAAAACTGGTAGGAGAGCTGCTGGAAGAATATCCTAAGAAAATAGAAGATCATTATGTGATCATCAGATTCTCTAAAATTGAACAGATTTTAGGAACAAAAATCCATAGAGAAAAAGTAAAAGAAATTTTAAAAGCCCTTGAAATTCAGGTTTTAAATGAAATTCAGAATGGACTTGAAATTTCTGTTCCTGCATACAGAGCAGATGTAACCAGAGAAATCGACGTTATTGAAGAGATTCTAAGAATTTATGGATATAATAAGATTGAAGCTCCTCAGAAAATTTCGTTTACCCCTGTTAAACAGAATGCCAACGATCAGGATGAGCTGGAAAGCAACTGGGCAAGAACTTTACAGAGCCTTGGTTTCAATGAAGTGATGAACAACTCACTGACTTCTGTAAAAGATGAAAAAGATGCTGTAAAGCTATTGAATCCGTTAAGCGGTGATCTGGCTTTCATGAGAAAATCTTTATTGGAAGGTCTTCTTCAGAATGCAATCTACAACATCAACAGAAAGAATCAGGATATTAAATTCTTCGAATTCGGGAAAATTTATCATAAAAGAGAACGTTACGAAGAAAGAAAACAATTGGCCGTATTAGTTTCGGGAAGAGAAGCGGCAGAAAACTGGCAGCAGCCAAAATCAGCTACAGATTTCTACCGATTGAAAGCGTATGTAAAGGTTTTACTGGAAAGGCTGTCAATTGATTATAGAGAAACGGCTTTGTCAGACGAGAGATTCTCTGATGCAGTAGCGTATGAAGCAGATGGAAAAATCTTGGTGAGAATAGGAAAAGTAGCTCCTGCTATGTTGAAAGATTTTGATATCGATCAGGATTGTTTCTATGCCGAAATCGAACTGGAATTTGCTCAGGAATTACGTTTAGGAAATGAACTGAAGTTTAGAGATATTCCTAAGTTCAACAAAATAAGAAGAGATTTGGCATTGCTTATTGATAAAAATATTAATTATCAGGAGCTTTATCAGACTGCTAAAAAGAATAAATCACCATTCATTAAGAGTATTAACTTATTTGACGTTTACGAAGGTAAAAATCTACCGGAAGGCAAAAAGTCTTACGCGATGAGTTTTGAGCTTTTAAATGAAGAGAAAACGCTTGAAGAAAAGGAGATTTCAGAAGTAATGGATTCTCTGATCAAATCTTTCCAGAAAGAGTTTAATGCAGAATTGCGTTCTTAAAAGATAATATTGATCTAATATATCATTAGAAACGGGCTTCGGCCCGTTTTTTTATTGCCGTTTTTCAAAATACAACTCCTTTTTATTTCACATAGATTAACGGATTTAACAGATTATTTGTTTTTTTATTATAAAAAGAATCCAGCTGTTTTGAGAGGTGATTTTGATGTTTTGCATATAGAATAAATACCAAAAGATCGATTACTAAACATAATAAAATCCTTTGAAAGCCGTTTAGATAATATAATTTCCGTAAATTTGAGTAAATCAAAAAAGAAAAAAATGAAAAATCTTTTTTTAAGTATATGTGCAGCTGCAATGCTGGCATCGTGTGGTACCATGTCGAGCCCGTCTGCTTCGAAAGTAGGAAAGGCCCAACCTTCATTAACCAATACAAAATGGACGTTAGCAGACAATGTAAAAGGTAAGGTTCCGACTTTAAGTATTGAAGGGGAAAAAATTAACGGAAATGCAGGATGTAATAACTATTTCGGAACAGTAAAACTGGATGCTGCCTCAGGGAACTTCACTGCAGGGCAAATGGGTTCTACAAGAATGATGTGTGATAATATGACGGTAGAGCAAAACTTCATGGATATGATCGGAAAAGCTAATAAATATGTAGTTTCTGGGAATACCTTAGAATTATACAAAGACAATCTTTTATTATTGAAATTCAATAAAGCTGAATAAAAACAAAAGGAACTCAATTGAGTTCCTTTTTTATGTTTAGAGTAATTATTAATCTTCCTCTTCCTCGTCGTACTTAGCCAACTCTTCGTCACACCATTTGAAAGCAGCTTCTACTACTTTAGTAGCCTCATCTGCCATGGTCTCTTCATCATCACCTTCTAAATCATCCAGCCACTCAACTTCTTCTTCCTCAACGTTTAAAATAAATCTTGGATATTCTGTGTGTACTACGAATAAATCTTCTGGAAATTCTGAATTATCTGCTAATAAAAACTTAGGTAATTTCATTTTTTTAATGTTTTAACTTTGACCAAAGATAATAAAATTATTGGTATTTGTTCTTGTCGATTTTAATTTTTTGAAAAACTTTATACCGGGTCAAAGTCGTTCTCTGCAAGCTATCTTTAGGTTTGAAAGTAAGCGTAATACGGGGATTTACAGTGCTGATAAGTTCCGCAACGCGTATTTCTTCCATATTGTCGTCCTTCAATACAAAAAATTGGATAGGTACCTGATCCAGGTTTTCACTTTTTAAATAAACGGATATTGCTTTTCTGTTTTCCAGATAATTTCCTTTGGAAAGCCAGGTAAAAGCCATTCCTGATAATAAGCTTAATGCACCGATCGCGTACACTTTGGTATTCAAAAGTTCAAAGAGTCTGCTGAAATATAAAAGCCACAGCGGAACAATAAAGGGAGCAAGAATTCTGTAATCTATTGGAATTACGGAATAAAAATATTGAATAAAATACGAACAGATAATACCGGTAATTCCGATCAATATAAAAAAAGATTCTGTTTCTGTAAGCTTTTTTCTGGTGAACAGGTAGATCATGAGTGCGATATTCAGCAGCCCGATTCCATAAATAGCATAATTTATTAACCCTCCACCCGGATTGGCAATATGCACAAACGGATTGAAAGAAGTGGTAAGTCCCTGAAAAAGCTCAACCAATAGTTTTGAAGTTGGATGCAGCCCTATTTCCAGGAATTGCTTGACATAATTTTCGTTAAAATAGTCGATAAACAAAAACTTGTACAGTACGATGAAAACAAGCCCTATAGCACCAGAAATAATAAAGGAAGGTGAATACTTTCGTTTCCAGAAAATCAGCCCGAAAAGCCCTGTAGCTCCTATAATAAATAAAGCACTGTATCTAATGTTATAAAGAGCGATCAGCGATAAGGAAAGGTAGAAAATGGCTTTTCCTTTTTCCAGTTTGCCCGTAATCACAAGATGTGCAGTATATAAAAAGAGAAAGACAAAAGGAAGGATCAACGCCTCGCTCATCGTGTAGGCATACGTAGAAACAAAACTAAATAATGCACTTATAACAATAGATTCTCTCTGATAAAATTTCTTTTTCCAGCAAAAATAGATGATGAATAAAAATGCAGCAATTCCTACTGCTTTGCTGCCCCAGAATTCATCCAGGCCAAATAAAGTAAAGAATTTAATGCTTAAAGGATAACCTAATGGAGTTGTTGTATTATCAATAGTCGGAAAGACGTGGGCAAACCTCATATACCGTATGGAATCAGGATTTACGCGTCCTTTCTCATTGAATAAAAAACGTAAAATGGTCATCACTAAAGTAATGATGACCATTGTTATTTGAATATTTTTTTCTTTTATTTTCATGGAAGAAATTGAATTTTGTCTTATCAGCCCATATTCTCCGAAGTGATGCTCAACGTTTACTATTGATCATTCAATTGCGAAGTAAAAATTGGCCATGGACAATTCATTCATCAAAATCTGATTATTTAGAAAACATTTTAGCAACTTTTTCAGCCTTTTTGCTTTCAGAATAATCATAGAAGCCTTCTCCGGATTTTACGCCTAATTTCCCAGCCATTACCATGTTTACAAGTAATGGATTAGGTGCATATTTAGGGTTTTTAAAGCCGTCATACATTACATTTAATATCGCAAGGCATACATCAAGACCGATGAAATCTGCCAGCTGCAAAGGTCCCATAGGATGAGCCATTCCCAATTTCATTACCGTGTCGATCTCTTCTACACCAGCCACACCATTGTAAAGAGTTTCGATGGATTCATTAATCATCGGCATCAAAATTCTGTTAGCTACAAAACCTGGGTAATCATTAACTTCTACAGGTACTTTTCCTAATGCTTTGCTCATTTCATAGATCACATCAAAAGTTTCTTTCGAAGTAGAGTAGCCCTTGATGATCTCTACCAGTTTCATGATAGGAACCGGGTTCATAAAGTGCATACCTACTACTTTGTCCGGTCTTTTGGTAGCTGCAGCAATTTTAGTGATAGAAATAGAAGATGTATTGGTTGCCAGGATACAATTTTCCGGTGCAAACTCATCCATTTGTCCGAAAATTTTCAGTTTTAAATCCTGGTTTTCAGTGGCTGCTTCTACGATAAGGTCAGCAGCTCCTACAGCATCCTGAAGGGCTGTGAAAGTAGTAATATTTCCTAATGTTTCTGCTTTTTGTTCTTCTGTAAGGTTTCCTTTTGCAATTATTCTGTCAAGGTTGGTAGTAATGGTTTTTAATCCTTTGTCCAAAGCATCTTGAGATACATCTACCAGATTTACGTTAAAACCGCTTTGTGCAAAAGTATGTGCAATACCATTTCCCATGGTTCCTGCTCCAATAACTACAATGTTTTTGATCATTTTTCTTTTATTTTTTATAGATAGTTAAATTTCTTGAATTCGCCAGATCAGCCTTCGTGATCACTTTCTGATCATCAAAACTCACATGCCCGTCACGGCTCTTATTCCGTTGGTTGTTTTGTGACTCGACTACTGCTTGCAGCCCTTTGATAAAAGTGTTTTGCTGTTTTTTTGAAAGACTGTCAATTCCAATATAAAGTTTGAATTCACCTTCTCTTCCCAAACCGCTTTGGCTGTAAACTTCGAAGCTTTTTTTCTTGTTTTTTTTCGCAAACTTTTCCAGATAACTGATTACAGGATCCGGCGACGGAGTACCGCAACAGATACTTCCATAGCTTACCTGTACATAGTTTTGGCTCTTTTGTGCAAAAAAGAAGGTACAACACAACAGGCTGAATAATAATGCTATTTTTTTCATATTTATATTGTTTTTTAATGATGAATACTTTTATAGGATGTCTTGCCAAGACCAGATTTGTGTGGTCCGAAGTTTATTTTCCCGAACTCTAAAAGTAAGCTTTAAAAATTACTTGTTAAAATAATCCCAGATCGCTTTTGAAACATCAGAAATTATTTTACAATTTACAGATTCAGACTCCGTGGAATTACTTACAAATACGGCAATTGCATAATGTTTTCCATTTGGAAGGGTAACAATTCCCATATCATTTTCTGCAATGGTAAGAATGTGATCAGGTTTACCGGAAGATCCCGTTTTATGCGCGACCGGAGTGCCTTTTGGGAGTTGTTCTATTATTTTATTAGTTCCGGTTTTGGTTCCCAGCATAATCTGCATTAAATAATCTGTAGATTTTTTAGAAAGTAATTTTCCATCATAAAGCTTTTTCAGAATCTCTACTGCAGAATTGGGAGTACTGTAATTTTCATACAATGCTTTCCAATCATTAACTGCCATGTCATGTTCAGTATATTTGATCTGGAAGTCTTTTACTCCTTTAGAATCTATAAATTTCTGAATAGCTTGAGTACCTCCGGCAAGTTTTATCAGAACATCACAAAGATTATTATCGCTTAATGCGACCGTATAATCAATAATTTCACTCAAAGTAGTTTCAGTATTTCCATTAGGGTACTTCTCCCGGAATGGAGACCAGGTATTTTCATGAAGATCGGATTTTTTAATAACGATTTTTTGGTCTAATGAAAACTTTCCTTGATCTACAAGATCCAAAACAGCACAGGCAATATGAAACTTGAAAACACTCATTGTAGGGAGTTTTTTGTCTCCGTTTTTATTGTATTTAAACCCATTCTCAAAGCCTAATACAGAAACACCTACTGTAGCCTTTTTATCCTTAGTGAATGAACTGATTTTTTGTTCCAGTTGCGAGTTTTGAGAAAAAACAAAACCTGAAACCAACAATAAAAGAAACCCTATTTTTTTCATAGTTTCAAAGATAAAAAAAATCCCTTTTACATCTAAAAGGGATTTGCATTTTAAGGAAATTATTATTTTAGGTAAGAATATACAATTTTACAACAGACTGTGTGATCTGCTTATTTCTGCTGTCATTCAGAATGTAACGAAGTGAAATGAAGAATCTTATCTATTAAACAGATTCCTCCTTCGTCGGAATGAGAATAGAGGTAGAATGGTATATAACCACCTTATTTATTTCAAAATAGTTGAGGTTTACTCCTTCATTTTCAAAATAGATTCTGATTTTGTTTTCTCCTTTTTCCACATTTGCCGAGTTATAAGAGAAGGATCATGAAAATTAGGTCCCTTGTAATTAATGCAAATAATAAGAAATTACCGTTAAAAATAAACTCAGCAGGATTGGACCGGTTACTTTTTTAATTTCAGCATTTTTAAAGTAAAAAAAACTGAGAATCATACATAAAATGGCTGATACAACAATTCCTGTATTGTCAATATAGCTTGAAGAAACTTTAAAAACTAAAAAGTGTAAAGAAGCCACGATGATGAGTTCAAATAGATTCATCAATAAAAATAATGAAGTAAAATAATTATTTTTTTTACCCTTGGATAAAAAAACACCAAATCCTATAACTCCGGCAAGGCCTTTTAAAATAGTAATGATTACATTGTTGTAATGGGAGGATGACAACTGAACAAAGCTTTTATATGGCTGATAAATACTTTTGGTCGTATTATAATCTTTAGTGATATACGAATAGCTGACATATAAACACATCAACGATAAATATAAAAATATGGTGGGCAGGAGATAGGTTTCAGCTTTCTTCATTACCGGCTGATCAGTTTCATAATTTCCAGTGCTACTTTTAGCGCTTCCGTTCCATCTTCAAGGGAAACTTCTACATTTTTATTTTCTGTAATGGCATCTGCAAAAGAGTTTAGCTCATCTAAAATAGCATTATTAGGCTGAATATTTGGATATTCAAACAGGATCTGGTTTTTCTCTCCTTCTGCATTTTCAATAATCATATCAAATGGAGTAGGCACTTCGGGAGCATCCTGCATTTTGATCACCTCTGCTTTTTTCTCCAGGAAATCAACAGAAATATAAGCATCTTTCTGGAAGAAACGGCTTTTTCTCATCGCTTTCATAGATATTCTTGAAGTCGTAAGATTGGCTACGCATCCATTTTCAAATTCTATTCTGGCATTGGCTATGTCCGGAGTTTTACTTACCACACAAACACCGCTTGCATGGATAATTTTAACCTTAGATTTCACCATACTCAATAAAATATCCAGATCATGAATCATTAAATCCAGCACTACAGAAACATCAGTTCCACGCGGATTAAATTCAGCCAGCCTATGGATCTCAATAAACATAGGATCTTTGATATAATCCTTGGTAGCCATAAAAGCAGGGTTGTATCTTTCAACATGACCTACCTGGGCTTTTATCCTATTCTCACGGCATTTATAGAGGATTTCTTCTGCCTGTTCAAGCGTATGGGTAACGGGTTTTTCGATGAAAAAATGAAGTCCTTTAGCAATCGCTTTTAAGGCATAATCATAATGATAGAGTGTGGGAGTTACAATATCCAGCATCTCAATCTGATCCAGAAGATCATCAAAATTTTCAAAATATTTATATCCGAATTCGGTTTCTATTTTTTTTCCGTTTTCTACATCTTTATCATGGAAGCCTACAAATTCATACTTATCAGATTGATTAAGAAGTCTTAAATGTATTTTTCCTAAATGTCCGGCACCTACCAAACCTGCTTTCAACATAGCTTTTTTAATTTTTGTAAAGATATAAATTAGATGCGATATTTCAGATATAAGACTTTAGACTTAATCGTCAAAATGTGCATCCAAATTCTGAAATCTAAAATCTAATCCTTATTTTTGTGAGAAACTAAACCCTGATACCTAATAATTACCATCTAATGACGCAAGATTCGTTTGTACACAAAGGAAAAAGAAAGATTTTGGTCGATTACCTTCGACAGAGAATCGGAATTTCGGATGAAAATGTACTTTCGGCAATGAATGAGGTTCCGAGACACCTTTTTATTGAAAGTATTTTTGAAGACTTTGCTTATGAAGACCGGGCTTTTCCGATTCTGGCACATCAGACTATTTCACATCCCTCAACCGTTGCCGAGCAGTCGGAACTTCTCAAAGTAATGCCCGGAGACAAAGTACTTGAAATAGGAACCGGATGTGGATATCAGACCGCCGTATTACTCGCTATGAAGGCTTTGGTATATACAGTGGAAAGACAAAAAGACCTTTTTGATTTTTCAAAGAAAAAATTCCGGGAACTTCACCTGTATCCTAAGTTTCAGAGCTTTGGGGATGGTTTTGCAGGGCTTCCCACTTTTGCACCTTTTGACCGGATTATTGTTACCTGTGGAGCTTCAATACTGCCCACTGAATTATTAAAACAGTTAAAAGTTGGCGGTAAAATGGTGATTCCATTAGGGCCTACAGACGAACAGGTTTTATTCAGATTTACAAAAGTATCACCTACAGAATTCGAAAAAGAAGAATTTGGAGCCTATAAATTTGTTCCTATGTTAGGAAAAACCAATCAATAGGCAGTAGGCCTTGTTGCCTTCAATTCTATTACCTATCAAATTAAATAAATATCACCTTTTCCATTCAATAGAAACGGCTTCAGCCCGTTCATAATAGATTGAAAATCATCCGGCTTTAGCCGAAAAACACCTCTGTTTATCATAGACGGTAAAATTTTTATCATGATTTAAAAAGCATTTCGGAATGAAAATTGTTTTTAAATATTAGAACAGTTGTTTAAATTATAATACAATTTAAATAATAGTTGGAAAAAAATTCACAACAAAAAAATAATGTAGAAGTCTGTTTTTACTTTAGAAATAACCAATACAGTCGGATGAGAAAAAATAATTTTTAATTTAATAGTGAAGTTCAGCAGCCTTGCTTTTTTGCGGAAGCAAGGCTTTTTTTGTTAACATTACGCATCACAAAATAAAAATAATGAGAGTATTTATCAATAAAAGAATTCCTGAAATAGGAATCAACCTGCTGAAAGAAGCGGGACTCGACGTTAGTATTCCTGAAAACGATAACCTGTCTCATGAAGAATGGCTAAGCTACTGTAAAGATACCGATGCTATTCTCAACGTTGGGCACCATACTTTTGGTAAAGATTTTTTTGAAGAATGCCCCAATGTAAAGGCAATCGCTTTATATTCTGTAGGTTTTGACCATGTTGATATCGCGGCTGCCAACCAGGGAAATGTACCCATTGGAAATACACCGGATGTATTGAGCAAAGCGACTTCAGACGTTGCTTTTCTTTTGATGCAATCTGTCGCAAGAAGAGCTTCCTACAATTTTCAGAAGGTTAAAGAAGGGAATTGGGGTGATTTTGATCCGTTGCATGCTTTGGGACAGGAATTATACGGTAAGACGCTGGGTATTTTCGGATTGGGTAGAATCGGTTTCGAGATGGGCAAAAAAGCTCAGAAAGCTTTTGATATGAATATTATCTACCATAACAGGCATCAAAATGAAGAGGCAGAAAAGGAGCTTAATGCAACCTATGTTTCTTTTGATGAGCTTGTAGAACAGTCTGATGTTTTAAGTATTCATGCTAATTTTACTCCGGACCATAAAGATATTTTCAACCGCTCGGTTTTTGAAAAAATGAAACCCAATGCGATCTTTATCAATACGGCGAGAGGTGGTTTTCATCAACAGACAGATCTGTATGAAGCTTTAGTGGCAAGAGAACTTTGGGGAGCAGGGCTGGACGTTACCAATCCGGAGCCGATGATGAAAGATGATCCTATTTTAGGACTTTCCAATGTATGTGTATTGCCACATATAGGTTCGGCTACCATAGAAGCCCGGGACGGAATGGCTAGAATTGCCGCTGAAAATATCATTGCTTTCTCAAAGGGTGAAAGAATGCCTCATTGTGTAAATCCGGATGTGTATGGTAATTAGATTTCAGACATCAGATCTGAGGGTTGAAGTTAACGGATAATATTAGATTAATTCTCCAATTCTCTTGTTGAAAATATTCTCGTACCTATCTGGATTAAACTGACAGCTGAAAGTAAAAATATAACCACAAATTTATATTTCAAAATCATAGAGAAAAGTATTGCACATTGTTCTTCACTGAAAAAAACAGCGGAGAAACCTAATGTCATTGCAATCAGAACTGCGGCTAAAGAATAGAGCTTTACAGTAACTTTACGTTGCTGTTTAGCTTCAATTTTTCTGATGATCTGATGAGAAAATCCCAGTGAGAATCCTGCATCCGGAGACTTTTCCAATGCATCATAGAGGAATTCATAGGTTTCTATATCCTTTTCCGGAATAATTCGATCCTCATGATCCTGGAATTGCTCAAGTATTTTGTCTTTACGGGTATCCATCGTTTTCAAGTTTTTCTTTTAATAATTTTCGGGCTCTGAATAAATATCCTTTAATGGTTCCTTCAGGAAATTGGGTGATATTCTGAATCTCCTGAATCTCCTGAATACTGAATTCATCCAGATGATACAGCGTAATCACCGTTCTGTACTGCAAAGGAAGTTCGCCGATCAGTCTATTGATATATGTGTCAAATTCCTTTCCTATAAGCTTTGTTTCCGGAGTTTCAGAAGCGAACTGAAAATCCGAATTTTCATCAATCGTATCAAAATAATGCCTTGAATTTTTCTTTATATAATTAAGGGCTACATGATAAGTGATCTTGGCAATCCATGTAGAAAGTTTGGATTCTCTTTTAAAATTTTTAAGATTATTGAATACCTTAATAAAAACTTCCTGTCCCACATCTTCTATATCTTCATCATTGCTCAATATCCTGTTCAAGATAGAATACACCAGATTCTGATATTGCTTTACAATATGCTGGAAAGCACTGAGGTTTCCCTTCAGAACATCGTTAATGGTTTTTTCTTCATTGAACATATTCTATTAGACCATTTTTTTTTCTTTAGGTTACAACTTTCTAATATATTGTAATTTTTGTAACCTTCACCTATGGAATGTTGTCTATTGGCTAAATAGAAATCAAAATGAAAAATCTGGCACCCTTTATCGTCATGATCGCTATACTCATCGCTGTCTCTGTCATGATCGTGGTGATCACGAATTACAACCTGAAAAAAAAGATACTGAATAAAGAGCATCTTGATGATAAGATGTTTGTGATCCTCAACAACCTTACCGGATTTAATTCGGAAATGCTGAAATGGGGAATCATTTTACTGTTTGGCGGAGCAGGTCTTATTGTGCTGGAATTTCTTCCACACGATGAAAATACGCCGCTTCCTTATGGAGTGATGACGGTCTTTGTTGCACTCGGTTTTCTTACCTATTATTTCATAATGAAAAATCAGAAGAAATAATTTTCCTATTCCTATAAATCAATACACATCCCGGATCATTTAAAAAGACAGAACTACTGTCCCGGGATTCTTATGCCCATAACCCAACCTATTATGAAAACAGTATATGTACTTTCATGGCTTGCCTGTGCCCTTATAACAGGCAATACAGCTGCTCAGGAAACAACTTCCGGAACGGTAAAAGATTCCGTTTCCAACATAAAAGCGGTCGTTATCAATGTAAAGAAACCTCTTATTAAAAATAAAATTGACGGTTTGGTGTATAACGTACAGGCAGATCCTGAAAGCCAGTCGAAAAGTCTCATAGAAATGATGAAAAAGATGCCCTACATCACCGTTGATCCTAATGAAAATGTTCTCTTCAAAGGAAATACTAATTTTAAAATCCTGATGAACGGTAAAGAAACCCAGCTTCTGAATACCAATGCAAAAGAAGTATTGAAAAGCATTCCTGCCAGCAGCATTCAGAACATAGAAATCATCACCAATCCATCCTCGAAATACGATGCGGAAGGCGTTTCAGGAATTATTAATATCATCACTACCAAAAAGATGAGTGACGGATATAATGCCTCTGTAAACTTCGGGACCAGGTTTCCCAAGCAGGAGCAGAATATGGGTTTTTCTATGAATATACAGCACAAAAAACTGGGCATCTCTGCCTATGGCGGCGGTTCTCTGACCAACCAGCCTGAAATTGAATATCAAAATTTTCAACAGACTTCCTCTGATAATCTTCGCCAGAAAGGAAGGACCTCAAATAAAGGAAATGGAGGCTATTTTAATACCAGTATCAGCTATGAAATAGACAGTTTACAGCTTCTGAATGTTCAGTTGGGAATGAACTTTTCCAACAGCAGATCAAAAGATGGCCTGGATTCTTATTTTTTCCAGCAAAATGCACTGGCAGAAAATAACCGTTCGCTCAATAATTCCAACAGCAGAGGAAATGGTTTTGAAGCAGCGGCTAATTATCAGATTGGTTTTAAAAATGATAAATCCCAGCTTTTAACACTGTCCTATAAATTCAACACCTATGATTACCACATAATGAGTAGCACGGATGTTCAAAACCTGATCAATACTTCATCCTATACTCTTGATCAGACGAATGATAATGATAACAGCGAACATACTTTTCAGGTTGATTTCGTAAAGAAAATTAAAAATGTTTCTTTGGAAACAGGAGTCAAAGCCATACTACGAAAAAACAACAGTGGGTATACTTCAGTTCCTGAAACTCTCAACAATTCGGATGAATTTATGAATAACCAGAATATTTTTGGAGCCTACATTTCTACCCAATTCACACTGTTAAGCCTGAACTTCCAGACAGGCCTCAGATTGGAAGGAACACAGACAAAAGTAGATTTCACGTCTACAAATACCAGCGTCAATCAAAATTACCTCAACCTTATTCCCAATATTTCCATCAGTAAAACCTGGAAAGACCATCACACAGTGAGTTTTGGGTTTTCTCAGCGCATAAAAAGACCGGGAATTATCCGTCTTAATCCCTTTGTCAATCAATCCAATCCCTATTTTCAAATCAGCGGAAATCCTTATTTGAAATCAGTGATCAATAATGATTTGATGGCTGGATATTCATACAATAAAAAAATCAATCTTAATCTGGGACTTTCTTACTCCTTTTCCAATAAAGTAGACCTTAAGGTTTCTACGTATGATCCTGATACCCACATCACAAAGACAACGTATGGAAATTCTAATAAAGCCGGCAGATTGGGACTGGATTATTATTTGAGTTATCCTGTGAGCAAGAAATTCAATCTCAGCTTAAATGGAAATGCTGCCGTATTTTTCATCAGCGGAATAGTAGATGATGTCTTTATTAAAAATAATATGTTTACGTATACTCTTTATCTGTCTGCCAATTATCAGTTTGAAGACCATTGGAGAGTCGGCACCAATATAGAATTCATGAGCAGAATGCCTGCAGGATTGCAGAAAGCTACCAATGCCTATACAGGATTGTCTTTTAATATCAGTAAAAGTATACTGGATGATCAGCTTTCCTTTTCAGCGTATATCAACAATCCGTTCAATACCTTCAGAAAAGCTGTTACTGAAACTAATGGTGGTGCTTTTTATCAGAACGATTATGTCAGAGACTATTACCGGTCATTTGGTATTAATATCAACTATAAATTTGGAAAGCTGAAAGATCAGATCAAAACAACGAAACGCAGTATCTCGAATACAGACCTTGCTAACTAATAAATTCGATTCTTTTGAAATAATACACCAGCTTGGAATTATTTTTGTTCTATACCCCGCAACATAGTCCCAAACACCAACAACCAACAACCAACAACCAACAACTAAACACTAAACCCCAAAACTCCACTATTATGATACCAGAAGATAATACAAACGAGCAAAACAGAAAACTAAAAGAGATGAATTACAGTCCCAGTGAAGATCTGTTTAACCAGGAAAAGCATATTCCTCTAGATGGCGATGGAAACCCAATCACCAATGAACAGGAGGAAGAAAACGATATGGAAATGGATCTGGATGTTCCTGGATCTGATGAAGACAATGATATGGAAGAAGTCGGCTCGGAAGATGAAGAAAATAATTATTGGAGCACCAGTGACAATAATGATGATCATGAAGAAGAAAATGATGATGTCCTTACCTAAAAATACAACCTTACTCACCGAGTAAGGTTTTTTGTTACAGAAACATAAGCTTTTATTCTCTATCTTAGAGAATGGAAGTTTTTCTTTTTTAGAGAAATCCTGAACCATAAAGAAACTCCGGGTATCCCGGTAAAACACAAGCATGAATCAGATTCTCACCTATATCAATGACGTTCCCATCTCCAGCAATTTCGTTGAAGAACTTCCTTATAATCCAAAAATAAAAGCACTTCTGAAAAATAAACAGAAGACAGGAATCTTAAGTGAAATGTTATTCTGGATACAGGTCCGGGCAAGAGCATTTCATAAAATTGATTTTGAAAGACAGGTAATTATTGGAGATCATATCATCGATTTTTATGCAAAGAAACTAGGCTTGGCTATAGAAATCGGACGTCCGGGAAATGATTTGAAGCAATCTGAAGACCAAACCCGGCAGGATTTTCTTGAATCTTTAGGCATCAAAGTTTTTAAAAAAACGGCTGTTGAGGTTAAACATGATCTTTCTGCTGTAATGAAAGATCTGGAACAATTTATTATCCTGCACTACACATCCGCCCCGGATCCTGAAACAGTATAAAATTCCCCTCCCTTGGAGGGGTGGATTCGCCCGAAGGGCGAAGACGGGGTGGTTCATAACAACAAAGCATGTAATCACAAAGCATGAAAGACATCATAACCTATATTCATGACATTCCCATCCACAGAAACTTTGTGGAAAATCTACCTTTTAGCCCTCATTTAATCCCATTGCTGAAAGAAAAACGTAAAGCAGGCATTCTCAGTGAAGTTCTTTTCTGGAAAAAAGTGAGATCAAAAACATTTCATGCGATAGATTTCGACCGTCAAAGAATTATCGGAAATTATATTGTGGATTTTTATGTGAAAACATTAGGATTAGTCATTGAAATTGACGGATCAAGCCATGATGAAAAACAGGTGTATGATGGCGAAAGACAGGAATACCTGGAATCTTTAGGATTAAAAATATTCAGAATAACAGATTTTGATGTAAAGAATAATTTAGGAGTTGTAATGAAAGATGTAGAGAAATTTATTATTGAAAACTATAGTTCCTAAAATTCCCCTCCCGCGGAGGGGTGGATTCGACTGAAAGGCGAAGACGGGGTGGTTCATCATAACAGAGCAAGAAAGAAGTTATAATCTACAGGGAAAGACAGGAATACCTGAAATCTTTAGGACTAAAAATATTCAGAATAATAGATTTTGATGTAAAGAACAACTTAGGAGTCGTAATGAAAGAGTTGGAGAATTTTATTATAGAAAACTATAGTTCCTAAATTCCCCTCCCGCGGAGGGGTGGATTCGGCTGAAAGGCGAAGACGGGGTGGTTCATCATAACCGTACAATAGCTATCAAAGATCTCGAAGATGGTATTATTCAGCATTTTGGAACCACCCCGTCTTCCAAAATTCATGGAATTTTGAAATCCACCCCTCCATGGGAGGGGAATTTTTCTTGTCCGGCCTTTTAGTACCACACTTTTTTAGTTGCCTATATTTTCTAATTTGAATATCTTTAAAACCAGAAATAGATTTTAACATTCAAACGTAGAAAACCTCATATATAATGACTTTCCAGGAACAAATACAACAGGGCATCCCTCAACAGCTGCCTCAGCCCAAACCATACGAAACCAATATCAATCACGCTCCGAAACGTAAAGAAATTTTAGGTGAAGAAGAGAAAAAATTAGCGCTAAAGAATGCTTTGCGTTATTTTGAGCCTCAATTTCATGCGGAATTATTACCGGAATTTAAGGAAGAATTGGAAAAATACGGAAGAATTTATATGTACCGTTTCCGTCCTGATTATGAAATGAAGGCGAGACCGATTGCCGATTATCCCGGAAAATCGGAGCAGGCAAAATCAATTATGCTGATGATTCAGAATAACCTGGATTATGCGGTGGCTCAGCATCCGCATGAATTAATTACGTACGGTGGAAACGGAGCGGTGTTCCAGAACTGGGCGCAGTATCTTTTGACGATGAAATATTTGTCTGAAATGACCGATGAACAGACATTGACTATGTATTCAGGGCATCCGATGGGGCTTTTTCCGTCTCATAAAGATGCACCCAGAGTCGTGGTGACGAATGGAATGGTGATTCCCAATTATTCCAAACCGGATGACTGGGAGAAATTCAATGCATTGGGGGTTTCCCAGTACGGGCAGATGACGGCGGGAAGCTATATGTATATTGGTCCGCAGGGAATTGTTCACGGAACAACCATCACTGTTTTAAATGCATTCAGAAAGATCAATAAAGAACCTCAGGGCGGACTTTTTGTAACTTCAGGATTAGGAGGAATGAGTGGTGCGCAGCCAAAAGCAGGAAATATTGCAGGCTGTGTTACCGTATGTGCAGAAGTGAATCCGAAGATCACCAAGATCCGTCATGAGCAGAAATGGGTGAATGAAATCCATGAAAACCTCGATGAACTGGTAGAAAGAGTAAGAAAAGCGCAGGCAGATAAAGAAACTGTTTCTTTGGCGTACCTTGGAAATATTGTAGAAGTTTGGGAGAAATTCGACCAGGAAAATGTAAGAATTGATATCGGTTCAGATCAGACTTCGCTTCACAATCCATGGGCAGGAGGATATTATCCTACAGGACAAAGCTTCGAAGAATCCAATACGATGATGGCGGAAGATCCGGAATTATTCAAAGAAAAAGTTCAGGAAACTTTAAGAAGACACGCCGCAGCAATTAATAAACATACCCAAAAAGGAACATATTTCTTCGATTACGGAAACGCTTTCCTGCTGGAGGCTTCAAGAGCCGGAGCGGATGTAATGGCAGAAAATCCAACATTGGGGAGAGAATTTAAGTTCCCAAGTTATGTGCAGGATATTATGGGGCCAATGTGTTTCGATTACGGTTTCGGACCTTTCCGTTGGGTATGTGCCAGTGGAAATCCTGAAGATCTGCAAAAGACGGATGATATTGCATGTGGCGTGTTGGAAGAAATGGTGAAAAACTCTCCCGAAGAAATCCAGCAGCAGATGAAAGATAATATCCAGTGGATCAAAGGAGCGCAGGAAAATAAGCTGGTCGTAGGTTCTCAGGCGAGAATCCTGTATGCAGATGCAGAAGGAAGAATGAAGATTGCAGAAGCATTCAATAAAGCGATTAAAAACGGAGAGATCGGACCGGTGGTACTGGGAAGAGATCACCATGATGTTTCCGGGACAGATTCTCCGTACAGAGAGACATCCAATATTTATGACGGATCAAGATTTACAGCCGATATGGCGATTCAGAATGTGATTGGTGACAGTTTCCGTGGGGCGACCTGGGTTTCCATCCATAACGGTGGTGGAGTAGGCTGGGGAGAAGTAATCAACGGTGGTTTTGGAATGCTGCTCGACGGTTCTGATGATGCCGACCGAAGATTAAAATCCATGCTGTTCTGGGACGTGAACAACGGAATCTCAAGAAGAAGCTGGGCCAGAAATGAAGGCGCTGTTTTCGCCATCAAAAGAGCCATGGAAGCAGAACCCAATCTGAAAGTAACGCTTCCGAATTTTGTGGATGAAAGTTTGTTTTAAAACTTTTTAATACCGCTTCATAAAGAATGAAGCTTCAAAATATAAATAAACAGGCAAGTATCAGATGATGCTTGCCTGTTTATTTATTCCAGTTCTATTGGGTTTTCATATTTCATATTTAATTCCCGTTCTTTCTGCCTTTGCCTGATAATCTCTTGCCCTTTTATGATGGTGGTTCCATAGCTTGCAAGGACGGCAGCTGCATTGGCGTTAGCATTTTTTAATGCTTGTCTGAGTTTAGGCTGTGTTGTTTCTATCGCTTCAGTATATCTTCTTTTATTTACAGTAATTAATTTACCTTTCAACTTAGAATTTGGTATAGATTGTACCAGTTCAAAATCATAATCTCCTTTATCATCTGTTATTTTGATGATTAATCCTGGTAACCCACTAAATTTATACGGACCATACGGAAACGGAATGTCGGTAGAATACCATGCTGTCCAGTTTCTCCCTTTAAAGGTTACTTCCGCTTTTTTACAGGTAATGGTATTGATAATTTTAGTTTCATCTATAAGCTTCCAATTTTTTATGATGGGTTCTTTATAGGTCAGTAATGACATCCCTGCCAATTGAAAATACTGTATATTTTCACTGGATTGTATAATGGTAAACGTAAAACTTGTTTTTGGAATCACTACTCCTTTTTTCCAGCCAAGCGTTATACTTCCATCTGGGTTATGAGTCATTGTTCCTGAAGTTGCCATTACCGAATCACCTTTCAGCGATACGGCACTCGCAAAGAATGCACGATGATCTCCTATTTGTAATGAAAATAGTTCTTCATGTTTATAATCAGTTTGTGTATTGATTTTAGCTTTTAGCTGATAAGCGAACTCACCACGCAAAGTATCTTGTTTGTATGATTGAGCATATGATAACACATTAAAGACTAAAGCTAATAGTTGAAATAATTTTTTATACATAAAATGTGTTCTTATTATAAAATTGCAATTATCAGTAACTGTGCAGAAACAATTTTAAAAATAAACATTAAATATAAAAATCTAAATCAAATAAAAAGGAAAAATTTATTATTATCAAAACTTATTTTTTTAATATTTTCTTTACTCTTACATTAAATCCTCTTGATAATAAATCATCAAGAGTTAGTCTAAAGTTAACTAAACTAAAGAATGGTAATGAATCAACAAAATTTCTATTTTTATTTTCTATTATTGCGTAAGTCACGGTATAGTTATTAGGATTTATATCTTTATTTTCCAGGGGAATAATATCTCTATCTGCTTTTAAAAATGTTCTAATATTTTTTCGAAATGTTTTATCTTTTTGTAAAGAATTTGATGAAACTTTTCCTTGTGAAAATAAGTGACTTAATGTTGAAGAACTCTCTCTAAATTTAACATGAATTAGTTCATTATTAGATTTATTAAAAACATCACATAATTCAATTCTTGATCTAGTAACATCTGATTTTATCAAGTTTTTATCAAATAAAATATAATTTGAATCTGAGTTTGATAACTGTTCATTATAGAATCCCTCATCATATTTTCCAATTAAATTTTTGTGACAATCAATAAAATTTGATTCTGACTCTGGTATTAAACTGCAATATTCATAAATTTCATCAAAATAACTTTTACTTATTTTATACCAATTTGATGATGTAAAAATATATCTAAACCCATTAAGCTCTGTCTCATAATTTAAAAATCTCCATAATTTGTTTGAAAGAGGCTCTTGATAGCTTGAAAATTTTATATAAAAGTTTTGATGTGTCAGTTTTTCCCAGTCTTCATATTCAAAATTATCTTCTAATTTATATTTGTAAAAATATTTAATATCAAACTCATTAAATTGTTTACCTTTTGGAGTATATGATAAATATTCAAAACTTTCCCAGTCTATTAAATATGGTGGGGCTAGATGAATAGAGTTCTGTTCTCTTTTATTAATTGCTTGAACTAATTTCAATTTTAATTGTTCTAAAATTTTAGGATCCTTTTCCGGTTTAATATTATCTATCCAATCAAATCTATCTTTATACTCATCTGATAAATAAGATTTATTTAATTCTCCTAAGATTCTTGGAATACTTCTTAATTTTACTTTAGGTGAAATATGTAAGGCCTCATTTCCAGTTATTATATTACCAAATAATTTATTATCAACTTTTTTTGGTTCACCTGTGATGCCTTTTACCAAATCTCTTAATATATCAATTTCGAAATGATATGGACTTCCTTTTTGAGATGCTTGAGTTTTTGTTAATAAGTTCAAATCACCAATATTAGCTTTATCAATACTAATTAGCTTATCAGCATCAATTAGGTTTAAAGCAGTTTTAAGTCCAAATTCTCTTTCAATACATTCGTCTTTTAATAAATATTTTCCATAACCAAAACAGATTGCATAAATTCGATTATCAGTTTTAAAGAATAAAACTGCTCTATTTGAAGAATTATTCAAAACAGGAATATCCATCTTACAAATTGTTTGAAGTAAGTATTTCCAATCTGGTTCTTGTTTTTTCTCGTGTCCAATAATTACAAGACCTTCATGTTCAATATCATCTTTTAATACATATTTTGTTATAAGACTTGTTTTTAATGTTGAATCAAAAGTTTTATAATTATTTTTTATTAAAAAAATAGCTAATTTTTTAGTTAGGAAATTAGTCATGGTTTAAATTTTATGGAATTAATGATATTCAAATATATATATATCACCAGTCATATAAAATTACGGATTTCCGTAATTACAACCCCGCCGCAACTCACACCTACTAGTGAAACAAATTACCGGAGCGCTCCGGAGCTTTAAAACAAGTGTGGGTGTAACCTCCGGAGGGCTCCGGAAGTCTTGCGCAAGGTGCAGGAAACCAAAGAAGTGCTCCGGAGATTACGCGCAATAGTGTTTGTAACCTAACAACTTTTTAATATATTTTCTAAAACAAAAACAAATGAAAATTGCACTCATCAGTAATTCCAATCCAAGCTTATGCTATTTGTAATGCATTAAGTTCATTTCGAGATAATATTTTAAATATTCGTTTTTGTCAGGGGCATTTTTATAACAAATACGCTTTACTAAACTTTCCTTTTAATGAATTTTTGCAGACGTCAATCAGATTTTGGTTTATTACAGGTTTTCCAAAGCTATTAATGTCATAAGCTGTGTCAATGCAATGGTTTAAAAAATCTTTTGTAAGCTCTATATCCCAGTTTGCACAAGCGATAGCTAAATATTGCCTGCTGTCTATAAGGCCAAATTCATGTCCGATTCTGTCTTTGTGCTTATTAATGTCTTTGCAGTATGATAAAATTTTTCTTATTTCATTTTCGTTAGGTTTCATTTGGTCAATAGCAAGGGCTAACAGTGCTCCGTCAATTACAGAAATACTTCCAAACTCTAACAATTCTAAAACTGGGGCTGCATCATGTATGGATTTGCGTTTCAGCTGCACATATGTTGTTCCTGATGCCATAGTTATCATATCGTGTGGAATATTAGTCCGCACAATTTGCTCAATTTCTTCAATTGCCTTTTTAAACTCAATACTTCCCAAAGCTTTTATCATCTCATATTGGGTTTCCCAAGTTCGTTTATCTAATTTTTCAATTACATATTTCTGATAAAGTTCTTCCCCTAACTGAACAATTTTTAATTTTCCAATTTCCTTAGCCCCACGTCTTCGGTCAGCAGATTTTTTTGAATTTAATTTTTCGATTATTTCGTCTATTGTCATATGTTAAATTCTTTGTTGTTATCAGTTTTGTAGAAGGATTTTATTGTTTAGATTAATACAACTACACTAAAAACTATAATGATCAAATATAAAAAAATGAACTTAATGGGAACTATTTTTTCATAATGGAGGCTACTAACCTCATACTCATTAGTAAAACAAACCATCGAACTGTTCTATAATGATGTGAACGAACTGGTAAAGGCCGCGAAAAATTCTACAGTGACAGCCACCAAAGAAAATGGTTCAGCAAGAAAGAGCTCGTAGGTTATGAGCCAATAAACAGTGTATTGAGCAATAAAACGTAAAAGTTTTAGAATACCGGAAGAAATAAAACCAATAAAAAACCCTCTGAAAAGAGGGTTTATATGATTAAGGGTGAGGAACTACCGGTCTGCATCCACATAAGCAGTCATCCTGGCCTGTCATATCATCACATATGCCATATGAATCACATCTGTAAATGTATCCAACTTTACAGTTGGGAACACTTCCAGCTCCCTTTACTTGTCTTAATTGTTCCCTCGAAATCTTTTTTAGATTTTTCATAGTAATTGTTTTATTTGTTGAATTCTAAATATAACAATATTCCCTATACGAAGACTTATTTTTATGCTTTTTAATAAAATCTTAACTTTTTATCAAATTGATTACTGTTCTATCATTTGATTGGTGAAAAATATAAGAATTACTTACTTCATTTTAGCAGAAAATCAATTTCAATACTTATATATACTCGTGTGAACGGTTTTGAAATCTTATATCAAATTAAGTATTGATAGTATTTTTAATGCAAAGTTGTATCTCTTTTATTTCATGAAATTTCAACTAAACTGTAATCACAATTTTGCCAGCTGTACGGCGGGTTTCCACCTGTTGATGCGCTTCTGCAATAGATGTAAAAGGATATATTGTAGCGATATGTGGTTTTATGATTCCCCGTACCAGTACATCTGCAAATGCTCTAAGGTCTTTTCCGTTGAACTGTAATCCCCATAGGCGCAAATTCACGTTTTTTTCCTCTGCTCTGGCCATCATTTCTTCTTTGGTAAGAGCCAAAATTGATATAATTGTGCCACCTGGTTTAGTAATATCAATAGAACGTTCCAAAGTTTCTCCTCCAATAGTATCAAACACGAAATCAACTTCTTCTATTGCTTCCCAAAAATTTTCGGTTTGGTAATCAATATGTTGATCAGCACCAAGAGACTTAACGAAATCACGGTTTTTGCCGGATGAGGTTGCAATAACTTCCGCTCCCAGATATTTAGCGATTTGCACAGCATAATGCCCCACACCACCAGAAGCTCCGTGGATAAGGATTCTGTCACCTTTTTTAATATTCATTCCGTGGATAAGTGGCTGCCAGGCTGTTAAACCGGCCATCGGTACAGCTGCTGCTTCCTCGAACTTAATGTTCTCCGGCTTATGGGCTAATAATTCTACATTGACTGCAACGAATTCAGCATAGCCGCCAGCATTTTGCAAAAGAGCAAAGACGGCATCACCAATCTCAAATCCATCTGTATTCTCAGCCTTTTCTACGATTTCTCCGGATATATCCCAACCCATTATTACAGGTCGCTTTTCCCCGAATATATGCGTGATAAATGCGTCTGAATTACGATAGATTGTATCAGCCGGATTTATGCCAATGGCTTTGACCTTCACTAAAACTTCTCCGTTTTTTAAGGCAGGTACAGGTACTTCTCCCAAAGTCAGTTTGTCGGTTCCCCCGGCTTCGTATAATAAGTAAGCTTTCATCAATTAAAAGTAGAAAATATTATTTTAATCAAAATAAAAATGGTGGCTAAATATTTTTTCTGTCTTGTCTTCCAACCTTTTCCTACAATTAAGCATCTTTATATAAAAAGAGACTATGAAAATCACCATACCAAAACCGTGTCATGAAAACTGGGAAACGATGACTCCCGAAGAGAAAGGTAGATTTTGTTCCGTTTGTTCTAAGACTGTCCGGGATTTTACGCTTGCTTCTGATCAGGAAATCATAGAGGTCTTATCTCATTCTTCAGAGGATATTTGTGGAAATTTTTATGAATCTCAACTCAATAGAAATCTGCATTATTCTTATATCAATTCAGTTTTTATGAAATTCGCAGTAGGTTTTATTTTAACGGCGGGAGGGTTGGTTTCTGTAAATGCGCAGCAAAAGAAACCCCATGACACTTTACAAACAGAAGAAATAAAAGATGTTGTGCTCTATAGAGTTTATGGTCACAAAAATGAAAAAAAGCTGCTTGGATCAACAACAGTAATACCGGGAAATCTTTTAGTTAATAATCAACAGAATGAAGTGCAGGAACAGTCAATAGGCAAGGTAGCAGTTCCTTCTATTCAGAAGGAGATTGCGGCACCTCCTACGATGATGCGTGGGGGAATGTCATCAGTCTATCGTGGAAATGGTGAGCCGGTATATGTTTTAGATGGGAAAGTGGTTGATCATACAACATTTGTTAATCTGGATCAGAATGTAATTAAAGACATTAAAGTTTTAAATGCGAGCCAGGCATCTAAATTTTTTAATGGAAAAGCTCAAAACGGAATCATCTTTATTAAAACAAAAAAGAAATCCAAAGACAGCAAAATTAAGCGTTAACGCGCTAGATTTTAAATAGAATTGGGTTCAGCATACAGGTAGATTGCCGGGAAATCTGAACTCTCTTTACCGGTTAAAAAAAAATTCATATCTTCAAGACGGGCTTTGTAAAAAGTTCGTCCTTTTTATGCCATATTCTATGAAAAACATTAACCATATTATTCTGCTGGTCATAAGCTGCTTTTTTATATCCTGCATCCGGCCGGAACTTCCCAATGCTGAAGCAGATATACTGTCCTGTACAGTAGACCCGCTTATCCTGAGAAAAGATCCTATCATCCAGAATAACCGCATCCAGATCCTGGTGAAATCCAGTACAGACCTGACGAAACAGGCACCTGTCTTTACGTTAACTCCAGGAGCAACCATCTTTCCAGAAAGTGGAACTGTGCTGAATTTTACGAAACCTCAGATCTATACCGTAACCTCGGAAGATCATCAGTCTACAAAGAAGTATGAAGTTTCCTATATCATTTCAACGATCGGTTCGAAGTTTAGCTTTGAACATGTGCGTCTTGAAAATAATAAGTTTGATGTATTTTTTGAAACCGATCAGAATAATCAGAACATCATGGATTGGGCCAGTGGTAATGCCGGCTTTAGCTTAACAGGAGCATCATCCAACCCGGAAGGATATCCTACGGCCCGTTTGGCTGAAGGGAAAGTAGGGCAGGGAGTGAAATTAACGACCCAATCTACAGGAAGTTTAGGAGCCATCATGGGAAAACCTATAGCAGCAGGAAACCTGTTTATGGGTGAGTTCGATTTGGCGGCTTCCGTGACCAATCCTTTAAAAAGTTTACACCTCGGAATACCCGTAGATCTTGTTCCTACAGGAGTAAAAGGCTTTTTCAAATATAAAGCAGGCCCGGTATATAAAGCTGGGGGAGTCGTACAGCCGAACAAGAAGGACAACTGGGATGTGTATGCCATCTTTTTTGAAACCGATGATGCACTGAAATACCTTGACGGAACGAATAAATTCACTCATCCCAATATTTATTCTATTGCCCGTATTACTGATGCCCAAAGGATTGAAGCTTCCGAATGGACTGAATTTTATATCCCTTTTGAAGTGATCAATAACCAAACGATCGATCAGCAAAAATTAAAAGACGGAAAATACAGTCTGTCTCTGGTGTTCACCTCAAGTATTGATGGCGATACCTTTGCCGGTGCCGAAGGAAGTACCTTATTAATCGATGAAATTGAATTAACCCATTAGCATGAAGAATCATCTGCATCTTATCGCTGCCACTTTTTTGATGGTACTTTTTGGAGGAAGTCCATTAGTCCATGCTCAGGATCTGGATCCTGTGAAAAAAGAATCTGGTGTAATTGAATACCAATTGCGGGTAGGAGTGAATATAGGAGGATTTACTCCCATTCCGCTGCCTGCTGAAATCCGGGCACTGAAAAGCTTTAATCCAATGCTGAATATCAGTATAGAAGGAAATGTGATCTACTGGATGAAGCAGTCTCCACATTCATGGGGATTTCGTACAGGAATCCGTTTGGAAAATAAGGGAATGAAAGCCGATTCCAGAGTTAAAAACTACGGAATGGAAATTATCGGCGGAGAAGGGGAAAAGGTAGCCGGAAACTGGACGGGTAGTGTTTCTACGCATGCAGCCAATTCATATATAACCGTTCCGACTTTGGTGGCGTATAAAGTGAATGACAGATGGTCTTTTTCCGGAGGTTTTTTCTGGTCTCTGCTGGTGGATAAGAATTTTTCGGGGTATGTATTTGATGGCTATTTGCGGGAGGGAGGTCCTACCGGAGATAAAGTGGTTTTCGAAGATGGGAAAACAGCTTCTTATGATTTCTCCAATGATCTGCGGCATTTTTCCTATGGCATTCAGGCGGGGTCAGCATGGCAGATTTCCAAACACATCAATGTTTTCGGTGATCTGAGTTTTGGGTTGAATAATATGTTTAAACCGGAATTTAAGACGATAACTTTTACGATGCGGCCTGTTTATGTAAATCTGGGTGCCGGGTATAGTTTTTAAACCTTATTTCAATAAAAACCTCCGTCAATTTTCATCGAAGGAGGTTTTAAAATTATGGTAAGATAAAAACTTAATTTTTTGCTGCCTTAATCGCTGCTTCATAATTAGGTTCCTGTGAAATGTCAGCTACCTGCTCTTCGTAAACAATTTTTCCTGAAGGATCTATTACTACAACCGCTCTGCTTAAAAGACCTTTCATCACGGAATCAGTAATTTCTACTCCATAGATTTTTCCGAAATCAGAACGGAAGTCTGAAAGCATCACTACATTTTTAATGCCTTCGGCACCACAAAATCTTTTTTGGGCAAACGGTAAATCTTTAGAAATACAAAGCACCACGGTGTTCGGAAGGTTAGCTGCATCTTCATTGAAATGACGAACGGAAGCAGAACAAACGCCTGTATCCACACTTGGAAAGATATTAAGAATCATAAACTTCCCTTTGTAAGAATCCAGAGTCTGATCTTTCATACTGACATCGGTAAGGGTAAACTTCGGCGCTGCTTTATTTACAGAAGGCAGTTTTGCATAGGTATGTACAGGTTTTCCCCCCATTAAAACAGTGTTGGCTGTTTTAGCATTCTGAGCGAAAGATAATGTTGAGAAAAAAAGTACTGTGCTGAAAATTATTTTTGAAAACATGAATTTTATTTTTAACAAAATTATTCTTTTTTTGGGACCCGACATTAACTTTAATTCAAATACCACCCAATAGAGCAAATCTATTAATCACCTGTTTTTAAAATCAATTTTTACGGCTACCTTTAATATGACAAAAATTGACACCCCAATTATTAAAAAAGTAAATAGATTTATGGATTCAGTACACAACCCGTCATTTCACGACATTTTTAAAAGCGAAAAAGAAATCCCCGAAGAATATAAAGTTCAGGAAATCCATCAGAGAACCTATCTGCTGAATGGTGAGCTGATCGAATGGAAAGGAGAAGTTACCAATGTATATTCACCCATCTGTATTCCTACAGAAAATGGCCTGGAAAGGAAGCTGCTGGGAAGTATCCCGAATATTGGCCAGAAAGAGGCGATGGAAGTGTTGGAAGCCTGCGTTAATGCCTACGATAACGGATTAGGCGAATGGCCGACGATGTCTGTAGAAGGACGCATCAAGTGTATGCAGAAGTTTGTGTATCTGATGATTCAGCAAAGAGATCTGGTGATCAAACTGCTGATGTGGGAAATCGGAAAAACACTGCCGGATTCTACCAAAGAATTTGACCGTACGGTAGATTATATTAATCAAACTATTGATGCCCTGAAGGATTTAGACAGAGAATCGTCCCGTTTTCAGGAATCTGAAGGAACAATTGCCCAGATCAGAAGAGCTCCACTGGGAGTGGTATTGAGCATGGGACCTTTCAATTATCCTTTGAATGAAATATTTACAACGCTGATTCCTGCCCTGATCATGGGAAATACCATTCTGTTTAAACTTCCCAAGCATGGTGTTTTAGCCCATTATCCTTTATTGAATGCCTTTAAGGAAGCATTTCCAAAGGGAACGGTGAATACATTGTATGGAAAAGGGTCGGAGATCATTACTCCCATCATGGAAAGCGGAAAAGTAAATGTACTGGCTTTCATCGGATCGAGTAAAGTAGCTAACGGACTGAAAAAACTGCATCCGAAAGTTAACCGTTTAAGAGCTATTCTTAGTTTAGATGCTAAAAATGCAGCGATCGTAACTAAAAATGCCAATCTGGATGTAGCCGTAAGTGAATGTATCCTCGGTGCGCTTTCATTCAACGGACAACGATGTACAGCACTTAAACTGATCTTTGTACAGAAAGAAGTAGCCGCTGAATTTACTGAAAAACTGAATAAAGCGGTTTCTGCACTCAAACCGGGATTGCCTTGGGAAAAAGACGTGAAGATAACACCGCTTCCTGAGGTGAATAAGCCGGATTATCTTAAAGAATGCATTGATGATGCAATCGCTCATGGAGCAACTGTTCTCAATGAAAATGGCGGCTATCATGAAGCTTCATTTGTTTTTCCGGCGGTAGTATATCCGGTGAACAGCGAGATGAAACTTTATCACGAAGAGCAGTTTGGTCCGGTGATTCCCGTAGTTCCTTTTGAACATATTGATGAGCCTATCGATTATCAGGTCAATGCTTCGCATGGAATGCAGGTAAGTATCTTCAGTGAAGATGCCTTGGAAGTTGCCCAGCTGATTGATCCTTTTGTGAATCTGGTAAGCCGTGTGAACATCAACTGCCAGGCCCAGCGTGGTCCGGATGTATTTCCTTTTACCGGAAGAAAAGACAGCGCAGAAGGTACGCTTTCGGTTTTTGATGCGCTCCGTTCATTTTCAATCCGATCTTTAGTGGCTGCCAAATTGACGGAATCTAATAAAACTTTATTGAATACCATTGTAAGAGAACACGATTCCAACTTCCTGAGTACAGACTATATTTTCTAGTTTGAATTGAATATAAAAATCCAATACATTCATTATTATAGCTTTCTCACAGATTTTGAAAGTCTTCTGGATGAATTGGAAGATAAGTTTCGGCGGGCTGAAAGCCCGCCGAAACTTATTGCGTATAATAAGCCGGAAATTCTCTGAGAATTGAATATACATCTCTCCACTCAAAATAGCGGGACTTACGCTGCTTATATTGGTGAAGCCTTTGTCCCTAAATAACTTTTTAGTCCGGGTAACATGAAAATATTGCGACACCACAATAGCACTGTTGAAGGGGGATTTTTCTTTTAATTTCATGGTATTGTCAACGGTTGCTCGTGTGGTATTTCCTTTATTATCTACAATGATCACAGAATCTGGGATGCCTTGATGAATCAGGTACTCTTTCATTTTATCTCCTTCATAAAATCCTTCTTTTCCAAGGCCTCCACTCACAAGAATCTTTTTTACGCGATGTTCGCTGTAAAGAAGAACTCCGCTTTCCAAACGTTTGGCCAGCCGTTCAGATAATGTTCCGTTTTCGTTTACTTTGCTTCCTAAAATGATGGCAAGATCAGCTTTATCCCCATTGTCAGACAAGCCGTCAATAATGGTATAGATAGAATGTACTGTAAACCATAACAGGAGAAGAGAACAGGTAATTTTTAAAAATTTAAATACAGGTTTTGACATTGATGCTGCTGTATTTATTTCACGGTATTTTCTTTTTCCCGTACAATTTCCTTTTGAACCCATTCTAATTGCGGATCTTTTTTATCAATAATATCCTGCATTGTTTGGGTAACGGTTACATCAGGAAGTACTCCTCTTTTATCATTTAAAAAACTGATATTAGGCTGCACCAGAAGTAGTCCAATCGGGAGTTTTATCCGCGAATTGGGAAGTTTTTGATAAGAATAAAATCCTGCCACCGTTCCATCATTGGCACCTCCGGTTTCTTCACCAACCAGTATTGCTCTCTTATCATTTTTTAATTTTGCCGTAATAATCGAAGAAGCCGAAAAACTACCACCGTTGATGAGAACAAAAACTTTTCCGTGGAACGCATTTTTATTGGGACTTGTAGGTTTATCAGCTTTCATTTTGTAAAAGATTTTACCGTCTTTTTTATAAGTGCTGAAAGCCTGTGCAAAAAAATAAGTAGGATAGGTGAAGCTTTTTAATGCATATTCCAGCGGGCTGCTGGTTCTGAAATAGTTGGTCTTCAATGGGGTGATCCTTGAAGTCACCTGTGAAGGCTTTATCAGTACAAAAGGCTCGGAAGCCAGATAAGAATAGAGCTTATTGATCTCGTACAGGGAACCTCCGTAATTATTACGAATATCAATGATGAGGTAAGATGATTTTGCTTCTTTAATTTTAGCAAAAGTATCCTTATAAAATTCATCAGAATAATCCTTTGAAAAACTTTTCACTTTCACATAAGCAGTCGTGCTGTCTTTGTCCAGAAATTTGAAATTCCGGTTATAAGAATTGCTGAATGCCACATAATCATTTACTTTTTTCTCCGGAGTTCTTTTTTCCAGTTCTTTATCCTTTTCCAGATCATTTTTAGATTTGGCTTCCCTGGTCAGTGTATACGTATGTTTTTCGTTGTTATAAATTGTTTCAATGGTTGCATTGTCTGTAAATCCGTTTTCAGCAGTATAAAAATTGAAAAATACATCCTTTAAAAAATAGGACTGAAAGGTAGTATTGTACCCATCGCTGCTGATGAGTTTGCGGTATTTTTTGATATATTCAGAAACAGGAACATTATTGATCGCTACAATTTCAGTTCCCGGTTTTATGTTTTGGATAGAATCTTTATTTTCAATAATATAAAGACGATTTTCTTCAATATAATATTCAAAACGGACGAACATTGCTTTTTTATGTTCTAATGCTTTAGCTTCTTTCTTGGTGAACTTTTTTCTTGGAATTCGCAATGCAAGATGTCCCTCCCGGATGTCTGCAATCACGGGCTGCAGCTTAAAATAAAACTGAAGAGGAGTCAGTGGTTCACTGATCGTCTGTTTCAGGCTGTCAATTTTATAATCCAATTCCGGTTTTGAAATATACCAATAAAGCTGCGGATGCATTTCCTGAAGCTTGGAGTAGGCATAATCTATGTCCTCTTTAAGCTTTTTCGGAGCCACATCTGTAGCTCTTTGTTCATTATGCTTCCGTATGGAGGCACAAGATGAAAGGGCTACATAAAGCAGTATAATTGAATAATTTTTCAATGTGTTTGTTTTTTTTCAATCGGCTAAATTAGGAAGTTTGAATATATCAGTTAAAATTATTAATGATAAATTATTCTGAATGCCTTATAAATTTAGTTAAAAAAATAATAGTTGCCGATGTAATTTTTAAATAAAGGCAAAAGTAAATATATTTGATGCTTATTTATTACAAATGATTTACTCAGTTATTACAATTGTTGTTGTATTGATCGCAGCCTATTTTATCATCACCAGCCAACAGGTTTTTGGTGCAGAACCAAAAGGTAAAAGGCTTGAAAGGATGAAACAATCAAAATTATATAAGAACAGTCAGTTTCAGAATACAAGTTATACGCCGTCGATTACCGAAGGATATGGAGTCACTAAAGTAATGTACGATTTCTTTTTTGCCAAAAAAGATCCTTTGCTGAAGCCTCTGAAAAGCATTCCTGCCATTCATACCGACTTAAAAAACATTTCAAAAGAGGAGGATGTGTTCATTTGGCTGGGGCATTCTTCCTATTATATTCAGACAGACGGAGTTTCTTTCCTTATAGATCCTGTGCTGAGTCTGTATGGTTCGCCTTTTAAATATTTCAATAAAGCTTTTAAAGGAGCAGATATTTTTAAACCTGAAGATATTCCCAATATCGATTATCTTATTATCACTCATGATCATTACGATCATCTGGATTATCCAACTGCAAAAGCAATAAAAGACAGGGTAGGAATGGTAATTTTGCCTTTAGGAGTCGGTGCCCACTTTGAAAGATGGGGATATGCCGAAAACCAGCTTATTGAGGAAGAATGGGGTGGCGAAGCATTTTTAAAGAATAATTTGAAGATTACATTCACTCCTGCAAGACATTTTTCCGGAAGAAAAGTGAAACGTAACGTAACGCTTTGGACTTCTTATGTACTGGAAACACCCACTAAGAAAATGTTTTTAGGGGGCGACAGTGGCTATGATTCCCACTTTAAAATGATTGGTGAAAAATACGGACCTTTTGATTATGCCGTAATTGAAAACGGACAGTATAATGAAGCCTGGAAGTATATCCATGCATTACCGGAAGATGTGATTCAGGCTTGTATTGATATCAAAGCCAAGAATATTATCCCTGTTCACTCTTCAAAATTTGCACTGGCGCTTCATCCGTGGAATGAGCCCTTGAAAAAAGTGGCAGGCCTGGGTAAAGAAAAAGGCCTGCATGTGCTTACCCCGCTCATCGGTGAAACGGTTGACCTGAATAGAACGGACAACCATTTCAAAGTGTGGTGGGAGGATTAAGTTAGGCGTGCCAGATATCTTTATATCTCGCCGGGTGGTTCTCAAACTGTTGTCTTACAAAATCACATTCAGGATCTACAAGCAGATCTTTTTCTTCAGCGTAATTAACCAATTCGTCCAGAAGCATTTTAGCGTAGCCTTTACCCTCGCGCTCTTCGTCTAATTTGGTATAATAGACGATCAATAATCTTCCATCAATTTTTATGGACATATAACCTGCTTTTTTATCATCAATTAAAAGTTGCAGTTCGTCCTGGTATGGAGATATTTCAATTTTTAAATTTTCCATAAGTATTGAGATTTGATTGATTTAAAATGACAATGAAAACCCTTTTATGAATTCATTTTCTTAAAATTACAAATTAAAAATGATAATGTAATACATTTTAAATATTTTTAATAAAGATTTTATTTTTGATATTAATCACTTATCATAATCATTATTTTTATTGAAATATTTTTAAAAATTTCCTTTGTTTTTCAGCTCTTGTGATTTTTTTAACAAAAATTATGAATGTGTGTTGGGGATTTGGCATTTTAATTGAAATCTTACCAGCAGATTAAATTTAAAATAAAATGAAAAAATTATTCATAACAGCATTATTAGTTGGAACATTCAGTTTGAGCTATGCGCAGTCAGAGTATTATAATGATTATAGAAGAAGTATTTCAGATGTCAATTGGCAGACGGTTGCTGCAGACTTACTTCTTTCAACAGTACAAACCAAGCAATTGTATAGTCTTAACGACAGGTACAACGACTATAATTCATGGAATAAAGTGTATGTAAGCAATCCGGACAGATGGAGGGATGACCGATATTCTGAAATCGAAAGGATTATGGGGCGGGATAAATACACAAAGTTCAAAACAAAATACTATAAAGGACAAAACCCTATTGCCGTATACAACAGAAATAAAAATAATGATAAGAGATATAAGCATATGGAAAAAAAGGCTAAATCTCATAAGTATGATCATGACAATGGTAATGATCACGACAATGGTAATGGGCACAGACATTAATCACTATTCACTCTACATTCAATTATTTATTAGTGGCCGGTCGAAAGATCGGTCATTTTTTATAGTATCAAATTATTGGAATTTTTTAATAAAGTTTTGTTTGAATTTTATAATTTTGATCTATGGAATCTACAGAATCTTTACAGCAGTTTTATACAAGGACTCAGGTCCCTGTTTCTACTACCGGTCTTGCTAATGCCAATGCGGGATTAGGACATTTTAATGTTTTTTCCAGAGATGATTGTGCGTTGGTTACGCCTTACAGCAGACGGGATTACTATAAGATTTCTTTAATCATAGGTAAAGGAAAACTTCATTATGCAGATAAATGGATATACGTAGACCGGCCAGCATTGCTGTTTTCCAATCCTGTAATTCCCTATTCGTGGGAGGGAGAAGATGAAGACCAAACCGGCTGGTTTTGCCTCTTTACCGATCAGTTTCTGCAGAATGGTAACCGTTTGGGGCATATTCAGGACTCTCAGCTGTTTAAAATAGGAGGAACCCCGATCTTTTTTGTTGATGAACTCCAGCAACAATCTGTTTCAGAAATTTTCATTAAAATGATGGCTGAAATTCAGTCTGATTATATGCATAAATACGATATGCTTCGTGCCTATCTTCATCTTTTGATCCATGAAACGATGAAAATGAATCCTGCAGAAAGTTTCGAACCTTATCAGAATGCTTCCCAGAAAGTAGCCTCTTTGTTTATGGAATTGCTTGAAAGACAGTTTCCTATTGACAGCCCCGAAGCTTTTCTGAAATTAAAGACACCCAACGATTACGCCGAAAGCCTTTCAGTTCACGTAAATTCTCTAAACCGTTCTGTAAAAGAAATTACCGGCAAAACCACTACCCAGCAGATTACCTCAAGAATTATACAGGAAGCGAATGCTTTGCTGATACACACGGATTGGAATATCTCTGAAATCGCTTATGGATTAGGATTTGAAGAACCTGCCTATTTTACCAATTATTTTAAAAAGCAAACCGGATCTACGCCAAATGCATTAAGAGCTAACCTTGTTTGAATTTTATAATTCTTAGTTTGAATTCTATATCAACAATAGAAAACTCTTGTCCTAATTTTGTCCTATAAATTTAAAATCACAGACTATCATGAAATTTAAAAAATTAGGAAACACAGGAGAGCAGTTATCAGCTATTGGATTGGGGTGTATGGGAATGAGCTTTGCTTATGGCCCTGCAGATGAACAGGAAAACATCAATACATTACACAAAGCCCTTGATCTGGGAGTCAATTTTTGGGATACAGCAGATATGTATGCCAATGGAGAAAATGAAAAACTGATTTCTAAAGTCTTGGTACCTAACCGTGACAAGATTTTCATTGCAACCAAATTTGGATTTAGATTCAAGGATGGTAAAGCAAGTCACAGTTCTGCTCCGGGAACTTATTTTGACGGCTCACCGGAATGGATCAAGCAGGCTGTGGATCTTAGTCTTCAAAGATTAAAGATCGACACCATAGATCTTTATTATGCGCATAGAGTAGACCCGAATATTCCTGTTGAGGAAACGGTAGGAGCAATGGCGGAGTTGGTAAAAGCAGGGAAAGTTAAATATCTTGGTTTATCAGAAGCATCGCCTGAATCCATCAGAAAAGCTAATGCAATTCATCCTATTGCCGCTTTACAGTCCGAATATTCTATCCTTACTAAAGATGTTGAAAAAGAGATTTTGCCGACGATCAGAGAGCTTGGAATTACATTGGTACCTTATTCACCGTTAGCAAGAGGACTTTTTGCTAATATCAATGAAGCTGAGAAATTTGGTGATGATGATTTCAGAAAATCGCTGCCGCGCTATCAGAATGAAAGTTTGGAAAACAACAGAAATCTGGCTAAGGAATTTAATGATTTTGCAGCTTCTAAAGGAGTAAAAGGAACACAGCTGGCCCTTGCCTGGGTACTGAATCAAGGAGATGATATTATTCCGATTCCGGGAACAAAACGCATTAAGTATTTAGAAGAAAATATTGCAGCAGTGAATATTGATCTTTCTCAGGACGATTTGCAAACCATTGATGCCATTCTGAAAAAATATCCCAATATTGGAGAAAGATACAGCGAAGGCTCAATGAAGTTGGTTAATAACTAAAAAACAGTAAAATTTAGATTCCCGATAATTGATATTGGGAATCTGGATTTTATACTGATATTATATTTGAAATAGCCTTTTTTATACATCCTTAGATTTCCAACAAAAAAATACATGTTGTAAATGTGGAATCCGCTTATTGTAATGATCATAAAAATAAAAAACACATACATTTATGAATAGAAGAGAACTTTTAAAAACGGGATTGCTCGCAGGGGCATTCAGTATCATTCCATTTTCAAATACTTTCGCTGAAACTAAAGAACTTTCATCTTCTTCCGAAGATGATCTTTCAGGATATAAAAAGGTTCAATTAGGCGACTTAGAGTTGTTTATCCTTACTGATGGTTATATCCATGAGAAAAATTTAAAATCTTTTGCTCCGAGAGGAAATCTTTCTGAACTGAAGGCACTTCTCAAAGATAACTTCCGTTCCGAGGATTATATTGACATGGCAATGAATGTACTTCTTGTCAAAACAAAAAACCGCCTGATTCTGATGGATACGGGAATGGGGATTTTCGCTGATGAAAGAACCGGATTTGTACTGAAAAGTTTGAAGAAAGTAGGCTTTTCTCCGGCAGAAATTACAGACGTATTTATTTCCCATGCGCATCCGGATCATATTGGCGGAGTCGTAGATAAGCAGGATAAACTGGTTTTTCCCAATGCCAATCTCTTTATTTCAAAAATTGAATATGATTTTTGGATGCAGGCAACGGCTAAAGATTTTAAAAATAGCGAACTGAGTAAATATCCGGAAGTGATCAAGCAGATTGTCCCTTCCATTCAGAAGGTATTAAAACTCATAAAGCCGAAACTAAAGTTTTATGAGCTGGATAAAGCGCTGTATGAAAATTTCAGTTTTCAGTTAGCGCCGGGCCATACGCCGGGATTAACAACGGTTGCTATTACATCCGGAACTGAAAAGCTGTTGTATATCGCAGATTTGATACATTCTGATGTGATCTTATTTCCGCATCCGGAATGGGGCTATTATGGAGATACCGATTTGGATATTGCCATAGCTTCCCGTAAGAAACTGCTTAAGCAATTAGCAGAGACAAAAACAAGGGCTTTATCATACCATTTGCCATGGCCGGGACTCGGTTTTACAAGAACTAAGAATAATGAGTATGAATGGGTCGCAGAAAGTTTCATGAATTAATCAGAATAAACCATTACGGAATCCATCAAGAATATTCAATAGAAACGGACTTTAGTCCGTTCTGCTTTTATAAATTCCAATGGCTTTAGCCAAATCTACAGTAAAAACAAAAAAGCACCTGAAAAGGTGCTTTTTTTATATGTGAAAGTTGACAATTAGATTCCGTCAACAATTTCATTTAAAACAGTACTTGGTCTCATTGCTTCATACGTTTTGTATGTATCAGTTTTGTAGTAACCGTCAATATTTTGAGGCTTACCTTGAGCACCAATTAATTCAGAATTAATAACTTCTTCATTTTCCTGCATTGCTTCTGCAACGGGAGCAAATTGAGCTGCTAATTCAGCATCAGCAGTTTGGTTTGCCAGTGCTTCAGCCCAGTACATTGCTAAATAGAAGTGAGAACCTCTGTTGTCGATTTGTCCAACTTTTCTTGCCGGAGATTTATCTGTAGCCAAGAATTTAGCGTTTGCCTCGTCTAATGCATCTGCTAACACCTGAGCTTTTGTATTCCCCTGAGTTTGTGCCAAATGCTCTAAAGATGCCTGTAATGCTAGGAATTCTCCTAATGAATCCCATCTTAAGTATCCTTCTTCAAGGAATTGCTCAACATGTTTTGGAGCAGAACCACCGGCTCCGGTTTCGAATAAACCACCTCCGTTCATCAATGGAACGATAGAAAGCATTTTTGCAGAAGTTCCAAGCTCTAAGATTGGGAAAAGGTCGGTTAAATAATCTCTCAATACATTTCCTGAAACAGAAATAGTATCTTTTCCTTCTCTTGCTCTTTTTAAAGTTTCAGTCATTGCATCTTTTACATCAAGAATTTTGATGTCTAATCCTGCAGTATCATAATCTTTGAGATATTTTTCAACTTTTTTGATGATCTCTCTGTCGTGAGCTCTTCCTTTGTCTAACCAGAAAATAGCCGGAGTATCAGATAATCTTGATCTGTTCACTGCTAATTTTACCCAGTCCTGAATAGGAGCATCTTTAGTCTGACACATTCTGAAGATATCACTTTTTTCTACTTTTTGAGAAAGAAGAACGTTTCCGGTTTCATCCTGAACTTCAATCGTTCCATCTGCAGCAGCCTGGAATGTTTTATCGTGAGATCCGTATTCTTCAGCTTTTTGAGCCATTAAACCAACGTTAGGAACAGATCCCATAGTCGTAGGGTCCAGTTTACCGTGAGCTTTCATATCATCGATTACAGACTGATAGAAACCTGCATAAGAACGGTCCGGGATAATACAAACCGTATCTTCCTCTTTCCCTTCTTTGTTCCACATTTTACCTCCACCTCTTACTAAGGCAGCCATAGATGCATCAACAATGATATCAGAAGGAACATGGAAATTGGTAATTCCTTTGTCAGAATTTACCATAGCTACTCTCGGTCCGTTTGCTAAAGCTGTTTCAATATCTGCTTTAATGTCAGCTTCCTGAGCATTTCCTTTGATTTTATCAAAAAGATCGGCAAGACCGTTGTTAGGATTAACATCTAAAGACTTAAATGTTTCAGCATATTTAGTAAATACATCTTTAAAGAACGTTTCTACGATAGCTCCGAAAATAATAGGATCAGAGATCTTCATCATCGTCGCTTTTAAGTGTGCAGAAAGAAGTACATTTTTGCTTTTAGCTTCTTCGATAGCTTCTTGTACGAAAGTTCTTAAAGCATTCAGGTTCATTACAGAAGAGTCAATAACTTCTCCAGCCTGAAGACCTGCGAAATCTTTTAATAAAGTTTCAGCACCGTCGTTTCCTTTAAAAACAATTTTATATTTCGTAGCGTTCTCAAGAGTTGTGGAAGTTTCAGTACCATAGAAATCTCCGTTATTCATGTGGGCAACATCTGTTTTGCTGTCAGAAGCCCAGTCACCCATTCTGTGTGGATTTGCTTTTGCGTAGTTTTTAACTGCTTTTGGAGCACGTCTGTCAGAATTTCCTTCTCTTAACACAGGATTTACAGCGCTTCCTAATACTTTAGCATATTTAGCTTTAATCGCTTTCTCTTCGTCATTCTTAGGCTCAGCAGGATAATTTGGAACGGCGAAACCTTTAGACTGTAATTCAGCGATAGCTGCATCCAATTGAGGAGCAGAAGCTGAAATATTGGGTAATTTAATAATGTTGGCGTCGGGTTGTGTAGCAAGCTGGCCCAATTGAGCTAATGCATCATCGATTTTTTGATCATCTTTTAAGAATTCAGGAAAGTTGGCTAGAATTCTTCCTGCCAAAGAAATATCCGGAACTGCGATCTCAATATTTGCTGATTTTGTAAATGCCTTTACGATAGGTAAAAATGAGTGTGTTGCCAGCATTGGCGCTTCATCCGTAAGTGTGTAATAAATTTTTGATTTGTCTGACATTATACTGTTATTTATTATTTGATTTTTAAAGTCTCACAAATTTACTAAATATGATTGTTTTATAAAGGTATTTCTATAAAAAAAAGAGGTATAGGCCTCTTTAAATTTATATATGTGTGATTGTATACGCTCCTGTACCGTCAAAATTTATAGTGAATTCAATTTTATGATTTTTCGGAGTGCTCGTAAGGTTGGGAAAGTAATACTTAAACCATTTATATTAAAAAGTCCGTCATTCAGGTTTTCCCATATAATTTCCTCAGATTACCGTATGATGGTAGGAAGCAGATGTTTTATTTTCACTTTAAGAATTATTTAACCTTTACTTCAATAGAAAAAATATCTAATTTGAGTAAATTTGAAAAACTTAAAAAGATATATTATGTCAAATATTACATTAAAAGGAAACGAAGTACATACAATAGGAACATTACCATCTGTAGGAACAACGATTAACGATTTTGCACTGGTAGATTCGGGATTGAATGTAAAAACGCTTTCAAATTTTGATGGAAAGAAAAAAGTATTCAATATTTTCCCAAGTATTGATACTCCAACATGTGCGGCTTCTACAAGAAAATTCAATGAAGAAGCTTCTAAACTAGATAATGCTGTAGTAATCAACGTTTCTAAAGATTTACCATTTGCATTAGGCAGATTTTGTGCAGCAGAAGGACTGAATAATGTAGAAACTCTTTCAGATTTCAGAAGCAGCTTCGGAGATGATTATCAGGTAACGATTACCGATTCTCCATTACAGGGATTATTGAGCCGTGCAGTAATTGTAACGGATGCAGATAACAAAGTGGTATACACAGAGCAGGTTTCTGAAATTGCAGATGAACCTAATTACAGTGCAGCTATTGAAGCTTTGAAATAAATAAACCATACAATTTCATAAAGCCCTGTGGAAGTTTCATTTTGCAGGGCTTTTTCAGCAGTAAGAATTTCTAAATTTTTCTAAATGGTAAAAAGAATTGTAGCCAATATACAGACAGATGACCTGTCAAAAGCTGACGAATTTTATCACCAGATACTTGGACTTGAACTCCTGATGGATCACGGATGGATCAGGACATTTGGAAATGATGAAACGGCAAAGGTTCAGATTAGCTTTGCGGTTCAGGGTGGTAATGACACCGAAGTTCCGGATCTTTCCATTGAGGTTGACGAAGTGGATCAGGTATATGAAAAAATGAAGGCTTCCGGTTTTGAAATAACATACAACATTACCAATGAAGACTGGGGAGTCCGGAGATTCTTTGTCCGTGACCCGTTTGGAAAAACAGTAAATATCCTTTCTCATTAAAAATGTAAAATCCAATGAAAGCTGAACAGATTATCCCGGTACTCAGAATTTTTGATTACCAAAAAACAATTGAATTCTATATCGATTGGTTAGGCTTTGAAATCATATGGGAACACCGTTTCGAAAACCATACTCCCGTTTATATGGAAGTAAAAAAAGACAATGTCATTTTTCATTTAAGTGAACATCACGGGGATTCAACTCCTGGAAGCAGTGTGTTTATCTGGGGTGAAGGAATAGCGGATTATCATCGGGAGTTGATTGATAAAAACTACAAATATAACCGTCCCGGACTTGAAAAAACATTTTATGATGCCATCTCCTTTACCGTACATGACCCTTTCGGAAATAAAGTTATTTTCAATGAAAAATTTGATGCCGTCAAACATCAGGATTTGAAATTGTATTCCCCGGAATAAAAGAATGATATTCTCGTTACTTTAGTATTTCAAACTTCATTGAGTAAGGTCATCAAAACTTTACCGTATTAAAGCTAAATTTACAATCGAAAATGAAACGATCAGGAACAGCAGATTTACCCCTTCACTATGGCAAAGTACCGCCATGGCTGTACGAACGTATGTCTATTCTCGGACTTTCCATGATCGAGGTGATCTTAATGGATTACGGGAAAGATGAGGTTTTAAGACGGTTGGCAGATCCATTTTGGTTTCAGTGTTTCGGTGCTGTGATGGGGATGGACTGGCATTCCTCAGGAATCACAACCTCTGTGATGGGCGCCTTGAAACGCTCTATTAATCCCAATTCACAATCATTGGGAATTTATATCTGTGGCGGAAAGGGCAAATTCTCAAGAGAAACTCCGTCAGAACTGATTCAGATTGCTGATAAAACAGGGTTAAATGGAACAGAACTCGTAAAAGCCAGTAAACTTTCAGCAAAAGTAGATAATACAGCCATTCAGGATGGGTATCAATTATACCTGCATAATTTTATTTTGGCTGATAACGGAAACTGGAGTGTTGTTCAGCAGGGAATGCACGAATCAGATGGTACGGCAAGACGTTATCATTGGCACTCAGGAAATATAAAATCATTCATTGAAGAGCCTCATACAGGAATTAACGGGATTTCCAGAGGGCAAATCCTTAATCTTACCGATGCGCAGGCCTCTGACAACCGTAAAGGTATTCTGGATATTTCTCACACCGATTCTGCAGAAATTATGAATGATTTTTCAAGACTAATACTTCCGGCACATCATGACGTTCGGGCTTCAGATGTTGATCTGAAAAGATTAGGAGCGCTGTTGTATGTTACCCGCGAGCAGCAGCCTCAAAACTTTGAGGATTTATTACTATTGGAAGGAGTAGGACCCAGAACCATGCAGTCGCTGGCGTTGGTAAGTGAGGTGATACACGGAGCACCGTCAAGATTTAATGATCCTGCACGATTTTCTTTTGCCCATGGTGGAAAAGACGGACACCCGTTTCCGGTTCCGACCAATGTATACGATGAAAGTATTCAGATTCTCAGAACAGGAATTGAAAAATCTAAATTGGGAAACTCTGATAAGCTGAAAACTTTAAATAAACTCCATCAGATTGTTGCTGAAACAGAAAAAGATTTCACTCCGGATTTTGATATCCAGCAAGTGATAGAAGAAGAAAGACAAAACTCATGGAAATTTGGAGGGAAAACCGTTTTCGGCAATGCGGTAAAACCAAAAAAACCGAACGACATTCAGTTGTCTTTGTTTTAAATATCATATCACCTGCAAGAATTTACCATGATCATCTGTGTAAATCTGCGAAATCTTTGGTTAATAAAACTAAACCACAAAAGGCACAAAAGTTTTAAAGCACTTTAGTTTTTTAAGTTTAAATGATTGCGCATAATAAGTTCACCTAAGTAAAAAATCTGATTAATTAGCATAATCCGCGAGAGTTTAACATACTCATCTGTGCAAATCTGTGAACTCTGTGGTTATAAAATTAAAAATACTTTATTTTTTAAGTTAAATCTTTCCATTTGAGAATAAGCTCCAAATAAAAAACCTTGCAAATAAAGATTCACAAGGCTTATAAATTATTATTTTAATTCCAGCACAGACCGTGCATGGCTAAAGGTCTCAAAGCTGTACTTCCCATGGTATTTTCCCATTCCGGAAGTTCCAACCCCGCCAAACGGCAGAAAATGTACTCCAACATGAATCAGGGTACTGTTGATCTCAGCATCTCCGCTTGTAGTTCTGTTCAACACATCGGCTGCAAAATTGCTGTCTTCTGAAAACACATACAAAGCCAATGGTTTTGGTCTGGAATTAATTTCATCCAGAACGGTATCAATATCAGTATACGTTAAAAACGGTAAGATAGGACCAAAGATTTCCTGCTGCATAACAGCATCGTCCCAGGTTACATGATCCATGATAGTGGCTTCAAAATGACGGGTTTCAAGATCATAATTTCCTCCATAGACTACTTTATCCTGCGCTGCGGTTAAATAGCCTGCAAGATTTTTAACCTGCTGCTGAGAAACAATTTTACCAATTTTCCCTAACGAAGTATCCGGATACGTTTTATCTAAATGGGCTTTAAGTCTTTGAATAAGCTCATCTTTTATAGATTCATGGACATAAATATAATCCGGGGCTACACAAGTCTGTCCGCAGTTCATCCATTTACCTCTGGCAATTCTTTCAACTGTTTTATTAAGATCTGCATCTTTATGAACAATCGTTGGTGATTTTCCACCCAGCTCAAGCGTTAACGGAATGAGCTTTTCAGCAGCTGCTTTCATAACAATTTTGCCTACATTAGGGCTTCCCGTAAAGAAAATATAATCAAAATCCAGGCTTAGCAGCAATGTGTTTTCTTCAATAGCACCTTGCACTACTGAAACATATTCAGCAACAAAAGCTTCGTTTACGATCTTTTCAATAACGCTGGCTACATGCGGAGTGTTTTCCGATGGTTTAATGATTGCTGTATTCCCAGCCATTAAAGCGCCTACTAAAGGACTGAATGTCAATTGTACCGGATAATTAAAAGGACCTACAATGTATACAACACCATACGGCTGGTGAATAATTCTGCTCAGCATTTCATTTCCGGAAGAATGGGTCACCGTTGGCATTTCAACAGGTTTTGCCCACGCTTCAAGATTTGCAATACAGTAATCTAATTCATCAACTACTAATTTTATCTCAGCGTATTCGGCTTCCTGCCTGCTTTTTCCCAGATCGGTATATAATGCATCACAAATTTCATCCGTATGTTCAGATAAAACCTTTTTAAAACGCTCCAGCTGTTTGATTCTAAAATCAATGGATTGTGTTTGACGGGATGCAAAAAATTTCTTTTGACTTTGAAAAAGATTGGTAATATGTTGTGTCTGTTCAGTATTCATTCTTAGAATTTATTTTTTAAAAGGGACATTATTTTTTCTGCTACCGCTTCTGAAGAGGCTGGATTCTGACCGGTAATCAACAGGCCGTCTTCAACAACGTGTACTCCCCAGTCAGCACCTTTGGTATAATGACCACCCAGTTTTTGTAATTCATCTTCTACCAGAAAAGGAACAACCTCGGTAAGTTGTACTGCTTCTTCTTCGGAATTTGAAAAACCGGTTACATTTTTTCCTTTAACGAAAGGATCTCCATTTTCAAATGTTACATTCTTAAATACCCCTGGAGCATGACAAACGGCTCCTACAGGTTTTCCGCTGTTGTAAAAGTCCAGAATAAGCTTTGCCGAATTTGTATCATTGGCAAGATCCCAAAGCGGCCCATGACCTCCAGGATAGAAAACGGCATCAAAATCAGAAGCTTTCATTTCAGATAATGGATGAGTATGAGCGATGAGATTTTGGGTTTCAAGGTCTTTGTAATACCGTTCGGTGGCTCCTGTCTGTGCCGATTCTGCTTCACTACTCGGGTCTATGGGAGCCTGTCCTCCTTTTGGTGTTGCGATGGTGATGGCATATCCATTATCTTTAAAAGTATAATAAGGAGCCGCAAACTCTTCTACCCAGAAGCCTGTTTTACGTCCGGTGTTTCCCAATTGGTCGTGGGAAGTAATGACGAATAATATATTCATAGTCTTTATTTTAATTGTTTGATTAAAAGTTATATTTTTTTTGACATAAAGGATAAGCAAATACAGTGCACTTCTCTTTGAATGAGTCAATTATTTGATTGAAATGTTTTATGAGTATTATAGAAAGATCAAGTTAAAAATATGTTTAGATATTTATATTAAGTAAAGGCTAAGATCTACCAACTTCAATTTCAATAATAAAAGAGTACAATTATTTTTTATGTATAATAAATGTATAAAATTTGGGAAGTGTACAATGTATGATAAGGTGAAAAACTGCGCTAGCAAAGTTATCATCCCAGGCTGTCTATTCACACCCATGATATTTTATGAATTTATTTATGATTTCTCTCACCAATTCCAATAAAATTGATAATTTTAAAACCTTATAAAATACTCGCCTGATGAATAGTAAAGCCTTAGATATATGTTATGATTTTCCGTTTTTTATGCATGATGAGCTCGATGAAATATTCAAGGCACATGAAAAGGTAACCTTTCAAAAAGGAGAGTATATTCTTGAAGAAGGAAAGAACGCGAACGAATACTACATTTTGGAAAAAGGGCTGGCCAGATCTTTTGTTAATGATTTTAACGGAAACGAAGTAACCACCCATTTTTTTGCAGACAATGAAATTATTATTGAGGTTTTATCACTTTTCCAGAGAATTCCGTCTCAGGAAAATATCGTTTGTATTACCGATTGTGAGTGTTATCGGTTAGACTATGATACTTTTCAGGACTTATTTCATAAAATTCCCAACCTTCGGGAATGGGGAAGATCATGGATGTCCAAAGAACTTTTTACCTATAAGCAGCGATCTGTAGAAATGTTTACCCTTTCTGCTACCAAACGCTATCTCAATCTCTTAGAACAAAAAGCTCAGGTCGTACAGTTTGCCCCTTTAAAACAGATTGCCTCCTACTTGGGCGTTACAGATACTTCTTTAAGCAGAATCCGTAAAGAATTGGTTTCCCATCCAAAGAAAAATTAAATCTTGTCTTATGACAAGTAGATATCCGTAACGACTTGGTAATTTTGGTTAAAAGTTTAACATTAAAAAATTACAAAATGAAAATCAATCAAATCTATGTGAATCTTCCTGTGAAAGACATTCAGAAAACAAAAGAATTTTGGATCAAACTGGGATTTACGATCAACGAACAATTTTCAGATGAAAAAGCAGTTTGTGTAGTGATGAATGACAATATTTATGTCATGTTTTTGACAGAAGAGTATTTCCAGACTTTTTCTGAAAGACCCGTTCCAAAAGGGGATACCACTCAGGTTTTGGTAGCCATCGGGCTCAACAGCCGTGAAGAGGTTGACCAGGTGGTACATTCTGCTGTCGAAAACGGAGCTCATCAACATGAAGAGCCACAGGATTATGGATGGATGTATCAAAATTCTTTTTGGGACATCAACGGACATGGCTGGAATGTGACGTTTGCAGATCTTTCTCAACTTCCTCAAGGATAATCAAATGGAAACGCAATCAAATGATATTACAATTATAAAATATCTGATATCGAGTAATTACAAAGTAATTTCGATGAATATTAATGATATTTCAAACGAAGAATCTATGATTTTTCCCAATGGTGATGCCAATTGCATGAATTGGATTTTAGGACATTTAATTTATATAAGAAATGCTTTTTTGAATGTTTTAGGTGAAGAATCCGTTTGGGATAATGACCAATTCTCATGCTACAATAGGGGAGAAATTCCTTTGAATAGAAAAGATGAATTTATAAGTTTCGAAGATTTAAAATTGTATCTGAAAAAAACTCAGGATAAGTTTGAAGCAAAGCTGAACAGTCTGGAAAGCATTGATTCTGCAATAATTAATGATGTATCAGGATTATCTCTTCACGAAATTTACCACAGTGGTCAATTCGGTTATCTCAGAAGAATTCTCGGGAAATCTGGAGCGATAAAATAAAAGAGAATTACTTTCAAAGATTGTACAATCTGTAAAATGTAAATTCATTAATCGGGATTAAGCTTAAAAAAAATCTGCTTAATCTACACAATCAGCGAGAAATTTAATCAACCAAATCAAAAAAATGGACACACCAACTTCAAAAAAATTAGATATAATTATTCCTGCTTTTAGAGGGCACAGTCAAAGTTTTCTGATGGTTCTCGATGGAATTTCTGAAGAAAATGCACTCAAAAGAATCGAAGGCAGAACCAATCATATCATATGGATGGCCGGTAATTTTCTCGACATGCGCTATGCACTCGGAAATGTACTTGGGCTGAATGAAGAATTTGAGTATAAAGATTTTTTCTTTCAGGGGAAAGCCTTGGATGAAAGTTTTACATATCCTTCTCTGCAGCAGCTTAAAGAGGATTTTCATAAAATATCACCTTTGGTTTATCAAAAATTGCTTGCAGCTACCGATGAAGAGCTGGAAAAAGCCTTTCCAATGGGAATGAATATAGATTTTTTCCCGGAAAACATCTTAAACTTCGTAGGAATGTGTATTGGCCGTGAGGATTATCTATGCGGACAAATCGGACTGATGCGCAGAATTCTCGGGTATGAAGGGATGAAATATGATTTTGATAAAAACCTTAACTATTAAATCATGAGTCCTCTGGAAAAAGGATACAAAAAAGTCAATGGCATCCAGATGTATTATGAAATCTATGGTTCCGGAAAGCCATTGATATTAATTCATGGTGGCGGTTCTTCGATGCTGTTTGATTTTAAAGAAGCCATAGAAAGGTTACAAGACAAATTTCAGCTCATTGGAATTGATCTCCAGAATCATGGAATGACGGAACATCGCGATATCCCGGAGACTTTTGAACAGGATGCCCATGATATTGCCGCCCTTTTAAAAGAGCTCAAAATTGAAAAAGCCTCATTTTGGGGATTCAGCAATGGCGGAAATACCGTGATGCAGGTTGCCCATCTTTATCCCGGGAAGGTTGAAAAACTCATTATTGCCTCTTCATTTTATAAAAAAAGCGGAATGATAGACGGGTTCTTTGAAAGTATGCAAAACGCTACATTCGAATCAATGCCTGAACCTCTTAAAATCAATTTTTTAAGCCAAAATCCGGACTTTTCGAAACTTGAAAACCTATTTGATAAAGACTGCAAAAGGATGCAGAATTTTGGGGACTGGGACCCTGTAGTATTAACATCGATAAAGGTGCCGACATTATTTATTTCCGGAGATAAAGATGTCATAAAACCCGAACATGTTGTAGACATGTGGCGTCTGGTTGCCAATTCTCAATTAATGATTCTGCCAGCCACTCACGGATCTTATATGATGGCAGATTTCGACGGAAATGTTGACAGGAATTTGATAGACCTGACGGTTTCCGAGATAGAGAAATTTTTAAACAAGTAAAAAATTCTCTGGATTCTTCCAGCTTATAATAAGAGCTGTCGCAAAGATTTTACGCATTGTGCGCTATAACTACAATTAATACAAACTTTAAAAACAAATAGCATGGCTAAATTAAATCCGTACCTCAATTTTGATGGTACAGCAGAAGAAGCATTCACTTTTTACAAATCTGTTTTCGGAGGTGAATTTCTTGGTGAAGTACATAAAATGGGAAATGCTCCCGGTACCGAAAATTTATCTGAAGAAGCAAAAAACAGAGTAATGCACATTGCCCTTCCCATCGGCGGAGATCTATTAATGGCGTCTGATATTGTACCGGAATTCGGACAACGCTTAACCGTTGGAAATAACAACTATGTATCTATTTTCCCTGAATCCAAGGAAGAAGCAGACAGGCTTTTTAAAGGACTTTCTGAAGGCGGAAACGTAGAAATGCCGATTGAAGATCAGTTTTGGGGAGATTACTTTGGAAGCTTTCAGGATAAATATGGGGTTCATTGGATGGTGAACTATAATGAAGGATATACAAAATAATCTTATATTTATCTAAATTATTAAAGAAGGGTAGCTGCTTTCGGTTACCCTTTCACTGAACAATTAAAATAAAGAACGATGGATCCAATTACAATAGACATTACGATTTTAGCCCCTGTGGAAAAGGTTTGGAATTATTTCAATGAACCTAAACATATCACTAAATGGAATTTTGCCCATGAAAGCTGGCAGTGCCCAAGTTCTGAAAACGATTTGAGGGTAGGCGGAAAATTCAAAACCAGAATGGAAGCAAAGGATGGCAGTTTCGGATTTGATTTTGAAGGAATTTACGATGAAGTTATTCGCCATGAGAAAATACAGTATCATCTTGAAGATGGGAGAAAAGTAGAAGTTATTTTTGATGTCATAGACGAAAATACGACGAAAGTAACCGAGATTTTCGATCCTGAAAAACAAAATTCCGTGGAAATGCAGCGGGAAGGCTGGTATGCCATTCTCAACAATTTCCATAAATATGTAGAAAACCACTAAAAAACTCTGCAACAGTCATGATAAATTTAATCATAATGGCAAAATGTTTAAGCTCCATGTATGCTGTTGATCATGTTGTTAGAGGAAATTTTTTGCGGGGAATCATTGCGTCTCCTGCAAGAAGGGCTTTAGAAACAGAAAAAATTGATTCTTTGGAAAAATTATCAGATTATTCTGAAGAAGAAATCTTGCAGTTTCATGGCTTCGGAAAGAACGCTATGGAAAAACTGAAAAATCACATGAAGGAAAATCAGCTTTCCTTTAAAAAGAATGAAAAAATAAAATAACACCGGTTATTTTGAAAGAAAAATCACTCCTTAAATTTAAAAATTATGAATAACGATATTTTTCCATGTCTCTGGCATGATGGAGATGCAGGGGAAGCTGCTGCATTGTACTGTAAAGTATTTGGCGGAACCATTACTGCCGACACCCCGGTAGTAGTGAATATTGATATTTTTGGTCAAAAACTGATGCTTTTGAACGGTGGGCCACACTTTGAAAAAAATGCTTCCGTTTCTTTTATGGTCATTTGTGATACAGAAGATGAGGTTCAGCAATATTGGGATCAGTTATTAGATGGTGGAATGGCTTTAATGGCCCTGGATTCTTATCCTTGGAGCAAAAAATACGGCTGGGTAAAAGACCGTTTTGGTACTACATGGCAGCTGTTTTTAGGAGAAAAAGCCGATGAACAGAAATTAGTACCTACACTCATGTTTATTCATCAGAATAATGGAAAAGCCAAGGAAGCGATGGAATTTTATACCCAAACCTTCCCGAATTCTAAAATAGGAAATATTTTACATTATAAAGATGGTGGTGAGCCTAATGAAGTTCCTGAAAATGTACAGCATGCTCATTTTATGATCGACGGATATAGCTTATTCTGCATGGATAATTCCTATGACCACGCCTTTGATTTTAACGAAGGAATTTCAATGGTGACTATGACCGATGATCAGGAAGAAACCGATCATTTGTGGAATACCCTGATTTCAGGAGGTGGAAGAGAGAGTATGTGCGGCTGGCTAAAAGATAAATACGGTTTCAGCTGGCAGATTGTTCCTAAAAAACTGATTCAACTGATGAATGATGCTGATCAGGGAAAATCTCAGCAAGTGGTTCAGGCAATGATGAAAATGCAGAAAATTATCATTAAAGATTTAGAAGAAGCTTATAACGCTTAATACAGTTCGGCTTGCTGTTTGATGTTTCTTTAGAAAACAGATTTGCCTATGAAGACACAGAACAAGTCACAATCTAAATCAAAAGTACCCAAAGATGGTTTATTTCCCGAGATTATTCGTGAAAACTACCGGGGAAGCCAAAAACTGGTCAATAAAAAAGCACTTATTTCCGGAGGTGACAGCGGAATAGGGCAAGCCGTAGCTGTTCACTTTGCGAGAGAAGGAGCAGATGTTGCCATTGTATATAAAGAAAGTGATAAAGACGCTAAAGAAACCTTAAAGCTCGTAGAAAAAGAAGGCAGAAAATGCATTCTGATAAAAGGTGATATTTCAAAAGCTGCTTTCCGTACAAAATGTGTACAGAAAATAAAAAAAGAATGGAAAACGCTGGATATTTTAGTTAATAATGCGGGCGTTCAGTTTCCAAAGAATGATATTGAAAACATATCGGATCATCAGATACAGGAGACCTTTAATGTCAATATCATTTCCATGATTTCCTTTACGAGGAATTTCCTTCCCCTTATGAATAAAGGCGGAAGAATTATCTGTACGACTTCTGTTACGGCATATCGGGGAAGTGATCATTTGCTTGATTATTCTGCTACCAAAGGAGCGATTGCAACCTTTATCCGGTCGTTAGCCGTTAACCTTGCAGAAAAGAAAATCCTGGTTAATGGAGTTGCTCCGGGCCCAATCTGGACTCCTTTGGTAAAGGAAACATTCGATACGCTTTCAACATTTGGAAAAGATACCCCGTTAAAACGTGCAGGGCAGCCTTCTGAAGTGGCGCCGGCTTATGTTTTTCTGGCTTCTGATGATGCCACTTATATTACAGGCGAAATCATTCATATCAACGGCGGAGATTTTGTGGGCGGTTAATTTTAAAATGAAGTTATCACACGAGAATTGTATTCATCTTTTACCTAATAATTTTAACCTATTGATCCTGTAAGGGATTCATTTAAATAATAAACAGACAACATGGAAACATTATCTTATGAAATTGAAATAGAGGCAGCACCGGAAAGGATATGGGGTGTACTTTGGGGGGATATTACATACAGACAATGGACGACTGCTTTTACGGAAGGCTCTTTTTATGAAGGAACCCTTGAAGAAGGAAGTATTGTGAAGTTTTTCGATCCCCAAAACAACGGAATGTACAGCCGGGTTGAGAAAAACGAACCGGGCAAAGAAATGAAATTTCTGCATCTTGGTGAAATCTATGATGGAGTGGAAGCTCCTCAGGAATGGGGTGAAGCTACTGAAGCCTATATTTTAGAAGAAACTGAAACCGGAACTACTTTAACATGTGAAATTCAGACACCTGTAGAATTTAAAGATTTTTTCGAGGAAAACTTTCCAAAAGCCTTGGGAATTATTAAAAATCTTTCAGAAAATCAGCTCTAAATTGTAGAGAAACTCTTTCATTACGATGGCATAACTAAAAAAAATGAATGCTTTTGTGATTGAAAAATAATTAAATCATCAAATTAAAACTATGGAAACATTATCTTATGAAATCGTAATCAATGCTCCTGCACAGAAAGTATGGGACATTCTTTGGGGACCGGAAACATACAGCGAATGGACCCAGTTTTTCGGGGCAGGATCTACTGTTATGAAATCCGACTGGAAAGTGGATGGGAAAACCTATTTTGTTGATGCAAAAGGAGATGGTATGGTTTCCACCATTGACAGTATAGATGAGCCTAATCAAATTATTTTTAAACACTTAGGAATGGTGCAGGATGGAGTAGAAGATACCGAAAGCATGGAGGTCAAGCAATGGAGCGGAGCTTTTGAAAAGTATATTCTGATTGATTTTGATGGCCAAACCAAGCTTCACACTGAAGTACAGGTCGAAAAAAACTGGCAGGAGTTTATGAATACAGGTTTTACAAAAGGCCTGGAAGTTGTAAAAAGGCTTGCTGAAGAATCCAGATAGTATGGATGCCATTGGAATTTACGGGTTGGAAAGCCTGATTTTAATTAACTTTACTCTTTATTAAAAATCATGTTAAGATTCACTTACCCTGAAATAATCAATACACTATGAAATTATTAACCATTCTATTCGGTACTTTTCTTCTGGCCTTGCTGGGAACAACAATCATTCAGGGAAACTGGAATTTTTTATTTTCCGGAAATCTTGGAATGGCGGTTTTTATTATTTTCACGGGCCTTTCTCATTTTAAATTTCAAAAAGGAATGGCGATGATGATTCCGGATTTTATGCCTACAAAAATGTTTTGGGTATACGCTACAGGCTTTATAGAAATTGCAGCCGGGATTGGGTTGATGATTCCTTCAATCCGAGAAATAACCGCTGTGCTGCTGATTATTTTCTATGTATTGGTTTTTGTGGCCAATATCAATTCATCAAAGAAAAACATCAATATTTTCAAAGGAGATTATACAGGCCCAGGGATGGCATACCTTTATAAAGAAAGGATTCCGATGCAGATTATTTTAATTGCATGGACCTGGTATTTTGGAATCTATTTAAGCTAAATAATACATTGCGGAATGTAACAATAACAGAAGCGGGAAGTACTTACTTTCCGTTTTTTTGTTGTCCGTTATCTTGTGTTGGTTGACAGTTAAGTATGTTTAATTTTAGATCTTGATTCTTAAATGTTTTTTAACGCAAAGGCGCGAAAGGGTTATCTGCTGGATTTGTTTAAGAAGCAAGGGCGCTTCGCTTGATAAAGGATTGCTTTTTTAAAAACATATAAATCAAAACGTCATTGCGAGGAACGAAGAGACGAAGCAATCTCTTTTTTGTCTTAAACGGAAAAGTGTTGACTGTTGTCAGTGGCTTGTAGTTGATAACAACCTTTTTTGTTCTTTATAATGAGATTGCTTCACCTTTGGTTCGCAATGACGGTAGTGATAATTACGTTGACTCCCTAGCCCTGATAGCAGCGGTTACCCCACAGCAGAGAAGGGAAGGGCTTGGCGCGAGGAGTAAAAGCGGATAGCAGGAATAGCTTCCTAAAAAAATATAAAGCGCTATTCTACCGTAAACAAAAGAAAAATTGACTATTGTAAAAAAATACTTTACATTTATTAAAGTAAAACCAAAAGATCGATCGTCATAGCAATATGGAGGTTGTCGAAAAAATAACAATGCCACAGAAGGAGAAAGAAAGTATCATCTCGCAAACCGTTTCAAAGTACGGCGGAAAGCTGATGTCCTATATTCGTCCAAAAGTGAAAAACACGGAAGATGCAGAAGATATTTTGCAGGAAGTGTGGTACCAGTTCAGCAGTCTTACCAATCTTTCCGAGATTGTAAATGTTGGCGGCTGGTTGTATAGAGTTACTGCCAATAAAATTACGGATAAGTATCGTAAAAAGAAGACGGAAAACCTTGAAGATTTTGTATACGAAGATGAAGACGGCAGCTTTTCTATAAAAGATATTCTTTTGCTGGATGAAAGTGCAGGCCCGGAAGTGAAAATGTTTCAGGATGAAATCTGGAAAAAGCTTTTTGAAGCACTGGATGAATTACCGGAAAAACAAAGACTGGTATACGTAGAAAACGAACTGAATGACAGAACACTTCAGGAAATAGCCGATGAACAAGGCGAAAACATTAAAACAATTATCAGCAGAAAAAATTATGCTGTGAAGCATTTAAGAAACAGGCTGAGAAAATTATACGAAGATTTAAATAGTTAGTAAAAAGAAAGGTATGAATCATAATAAACACAAAAAAGGCTGGATTTTTTTATTCTTATGTCCGCCGTTAATCTTACTGGGAGTTACATGGATCGTCATGGCTCTTTGGAATTGTCTGCTTCCCGATATTTTAGGGGTGAAATCGATCACCTATTGGCAGGCTATGGGGATATTGATTTTAAGTAAAATTCTTTTTGGGGGCTTCCATTTTGGAAAAGGAATGAGAGATTTTAAAGAGAAAAAAATGATGCGGGAAAAAATGATGAGTTTATCTCCTGAAGAACGTGAAAAATTCAAAGAAGTCTGGAAAGACAGATGCTCAGGCGGATTCTTTAACAGAAACAACAGAACTAACGAATAATTTAAAAAATTGTAAAGAAGTAGTAAAGTAAAATTAAAACTTATTCGTCTATATAAAAAACAAGAAGTAGTAAAATTTAAAATTCGAAAAAATGAAAAATTCAGTATTAAAAGGTGCTCTTGGAGCATTAGCCGTAGTAGGTGTAGCATTGGTTGCTAAAAAAATGGCAGAAAGAAAAAGATTTATAAAAGGTATTTTTAACGAATACGGAATTAAAGAAAAATCTCCTTTCGGACTTGCAGATAAGATCAGAGAAATGAATGATGAGGAATATCAGGAGCTGAAAGGAAAATTCAAAAAAGAATTTGCTTCAAGATGCTGCAGAAAAGATAATACCTGCGAAGCATAATTCGCAAAAACTAAATTGAAATTGTTTAATTCAGGCTCGGGAAGCTTTGCTTCCCGAGCCTGAATTTTTTTATGTCATTGCGGGGAGCGAAGCAATGTGGCCATCTCAAAATGTCTGGTACACGTATTTATTATTCACTACCAATTACTCAGTACTTATTTTTTTGTAGCTTATTCCCGCTATCCGCTTTTACTCCTCGCGCCAACCCTTTTCCCTTTGCTTGCTGCAGGGTAACCGCTGCTATCGGGGCTAGGCTAGAGAGCCAACGTAATTAATAAGAGTTAAGAACAAAGAACAAAGAACAAAGAGACAAGATCTAAACACCAACACTAACAACCATAAACCAACCTCTGACAACAATTTTCCCCCACATAAAAACCATTTCGAAAAATATTTTCTTATTTTTGTACCGTTACACATGAAGGATTATTATTATTTTCTCGGGATTTCTCACGATGCTTCGGAAGAAGACATCAAAAAAGTCTATAGAAAACTCTCTTTAAAATACCATCCGGACAAAAATGATAACGATGATTTCTTTGCAGAGCGTTTCCGTGAAATTCAGGAAGCGTATGAAACGCTGAGTGACAAGGCAAGAAGAAATACGTATGACCAGAATTTGGAGAGTCATCAAAAAAGTTTCAGATATAATATTCCGCCTGCTATTAAAACTTTTACAGCCAATAAAATTCATGCAAAAAAAGGAGAGGAAATTATCATCAACTGGCAGACGAGTAATGCCGATGTTGTGAAAGTACTGCCTTTCGGACTTGAAAAGGCTTATGGAGAAAGAATTTTTAAAATCACAGAGTTTAAAGACGGAAAATTTCAGCTTTTGCTTCATGCCACCAACTCATTACTGCACAAAACAGTGGTTCAGGGAATCACCATTACGGAAGTGTTTGAAAATGACACTGAAAAATTCAAAAGCAGTGTAGAAGAATTTTTTAAACCACAGCCACGAACAAGAATAAACAGAATGGGTCAGCCTAAAATTGTGGCACTCATCTGGGGAGCTATCATCCTGGCAGCAACCATCTATTTTATTATAAAAAGCTTATAAACTAGGCCAATTTCTTTCTTCCCGGGCATTTTTTACATCTTTTTCCTTTCTTGAATTTCTTGCAGCAGGATTTTTTTTCGCAGTACATTTCTTCATTACTAAAAGAATATACAGGAGTTAAAGGCGGTACTTTAAAAGGGACAATCATATTCATGATGCAAATATATTAATTTAGAATAAATATAATTAATAAATTTTCATAAATCATGCTTTTTCCTCTAATAGCTGGTTTATAGCTATATATGATAAGTAAGAAATCATTATTTTAACATTTCGTCATTCCAAAATTGATATTCAAAACTGGATTTTGAATGTTTTTTACACTTTTATGAATATCTAACAGGATCCTATATAATGGGATGTATTAGGATGCCTTTTTTTCATCAGCTAGGTTTTTACCCGATGCATTTTTCGGATTAATATAAAATTTTCATTAAAAGATCTTCAATTTGAAATACAGGTAAAATCGTTGGTAAACTACAATCGTAAGATTCAAAGACTTATTTAAACTCACTATGAAAGATTTATGGAACTATACGGGTTTTTAATTAAACAGTTGTATGGAGTAAGTATAAATATCTGTTTTTATAAGGATGAAATGGACAAAAAAATTGCCTGGAAGGTATTTTTCAATCGATAATATATTGTGCTGAATATTGAGATGGTAAGAAAAGAGATCAATAAAAAAATATTTCTTTTTGATTTGAATTTCAATGGTTTAAATAAATTGGAATTCCAACATCATAGTACTCAAAAAAGGAATCAATTGATGAGTTGTTAGCATTAGAATGCTGAAAGAATATACCTGAATTCCGGAAATTAAACAGAGCAAAACAGGATGAAATTTTAAACGATAAAAATGCTGCTGACAAAATGAAGATTTATTCTTTTGTTGATGAAAGTTTTAAAAACATGTGTTTTTCGAATTGATATTAAGGTTTTGTTAATTTATCATCAATTCTAAGCTATTGCATAATTCTTTGAGAAATTGTAATTTTACGAATCTTTTTTACAAACAAAATCTAATATAAAAAATGAATACAGAACAGTTTGTGAGCCGTCACATTTCCCTTAATGAAGCCGATAAACAGGCCATGTTGGAAAGAGTTGGCGTTTCAAGTATCGAAGAGTTAATTTCTCAAACCATCCCTTCTTCTATCCGTTTAGAAAAAGATCTTGAAATCTCAGAACCGCTTTCAGAGTACGAGATGCTAAATCATTCGAAAGAATTGGCATCAAAAAACACTGATTTTACAAGCTATATCGGTTTTGGATATCATAATACTCTTTTACCATCGGCAATTCAGAGAAATATTTTCGAAAACCCGAGTTGGTATACAGCGTATACTCCTTATCAGGCGGAAATTGCACAGGGAAGATTGGAAGCTCTTCTTAATTTTCAGACTGTTGTATGTGATCTGACAGGCTTTACATTGGCAAATGCTTCATTATTGGATGAATCTACAGCGGCTGCCGAGGCAATGCACATGTTTTTCAATAACAGAACGAAAGATCAGAAAAAAGCAAATGCGAACAAATTCTTTGTTTCGGACCTTGTTTTACCTCAAACAGTTTCTGTATTGAAAACTAAAGCGGAAGGACTGGCCATCGAAATTGTAGTAGGTGACCATAAAACCCATCAGCTTGACGAAACCTATTATGGAGTTCTATTACAATATCCAGGTAAGAACGGAATCGTTCTGGATTATACGGAGGATATTGTTGGATATAAGAAATTAGACCTTCAGGTAGTGGTTGCTTGTGACCCAATGGCATTGGTGAAATTGAAATCACCGGCATCTATGGGTGCTGACTGTGCAGTTGGAACTTCACAGCGTTTTGGAATTCCATTAGGATATGGAGGTCCTCACGCAGCATTTTTCTCTTGTAAGGATGATTATAAAAGAGATATTCCAGGAAGAATTATCGGAGTTTCTCAGGATATGTACGGAAAACGTGCATTGAGAATGGCTTTACAGACCAGAGAACAGCATATTAAAAGAGAAAGAGCAACTTCAAATATTTGTACGGCTCAGGTTCTTTTAGCGGTAATGGCTGGAATGTATGCTGTATACCACGGTCCTAAAGGATTGAATTATATCGCTGACCAGATTCACTTTAAAGCAAACGCTTTGAAAAATGGTCTTAAAGCATTAGGATATGAAGCTGTTGAAGAACCAATCTTCGATACGGTAAAAATCTTGATGAGCGAAGATGAGAAAGGGAGATTATCAAGAATGATGCTTGATCACCGATTGAATCTAAACTACTTTACAGAAGGAGTGGTAAGCATTGCCATCAATGAAAGTACAACATTAGATAAATTAAATGTTCTAATGGCTTCTTTTGCTCAGTTTAAAGACAAGCAAACATTCAAATTAGAAATAAAAGAAGGATACAGCATTCCGGAAGAGAATTTAAGAAAAGACGAAATTCTTACGGAAGAAGTATTCAACAAATACCATACAGAAACGGAATTGATGCGTTACATCAAACGTTTGGAAAGAAAAGATTTATCATTAACGCATTCGATGATTTCTCTAGGTTCTTGTACCATGAAGCTGAATGCTGCTACTCAAATGTTGCCACTTTCTTGGGCAGATTGGGGAAGTGTTCACCCATTTGTACCGGTTGACCAGGCTGGAGGGTATCAGGAAATGATTAAAGAATTGGAGAAGGACTTGGCAGAGATTACTGGTTTTGCAGGAACATCTCTTCAACCAAACTCTGGAGCTCAGGGAGAATATGCAGGATTAATGGTGATCAGAGAATACCATATCTCAAGAGGAGAAGGTCACAGAAATATCGTACTGATCCCTCAGTCTGCACACGGAACCAACCCAGCTTCTGCTGCAATGGCTGGTATGAAAATCGTGGTAGTTAAAAATCTTGAAAGCGGAGAAATCGACTTTGAAGATTTAAAAGCTAAAACAGAACAGCATTCAGAGAATTTATCTTGTGTAATGATCACTTATCCGTCTACTTACGGATTCTTTGATGCCAACATTATAGAAATTACAGATCTTATCCATGAGCACGGCGGACAGGTGTATATGGATGGAGCGAATATGAATGCTCAGGTAGGCTACACAAGCCCAGGAAATATTGGAGCAGACGTTTGCCACTTAAATCTTCACAAAACTTTCGCTATTCCTCACGGAGGTGGAGGTCCTGGAGTTGGGCCGATCTGTGTTGCTAAGCACTTAGTACCATTCCTTCCTACGAATGCAAATATCCAGGTTGGAACCAAAGAAGCTATTGATGGGATTTCTGCTGCACCTTACGGTTCAGGATTGATCTTGAATATTTCTTACGCTTATATTAAAATGCTGGGAACTTCAGGTTTGAAAAAAGCAACTGAACATGCGATCTTAAATGCTAATTATTTAAAAGAAATTTTAGCAGAGCATTTCCCGATCTTATATTCAAACAAAAACGGAAAAGTAGCTCACGAGTGTATCGTAGACTTCCGTCAGTTCAAGTCATTAGGAATTGAAGTAGCTGATGTTGCCAAGAGATTAATGGATTATGGATTCCATGCTCCAACCGTTTCTTTCCCGGTAGCTGGAACGTTAATGATCGAGCCTACGGAATCAGAAAGTAAGGCTGAGATCGACCGTTTTGCAGAGGCTTTAATCTCTATCAAAAGTGAAATTGATGAGATTGCTAATGGCGAAGCAGATGCGACCAATAACGTATTGAAAAATGCGCCTCACACGGAGCAGCTTGTCATCTCTGATAACTGGGATAAACCTTATGGAAGAGAAAAAGCAGCATATCCGCTAGAGTGGGTAAGAGACCATAAATTCTTTGCAACGGTTGCAAGAGTGGATGAAGCTTATGGAGACAGAAACTTAGTGTGTACTTGTGAGCCGATTGAAGCTTATATGTAATACAATATTATATCATATAAATGCCCCGTTTAGAAACTCTAAACGGGGCATTTTTTAATTACCTTTTCTATGGCTATAGGCTACGAGAAATGCTATGAACATATTGATACAAGTATCATTGGAAAAGTTTCACTGTTTTATGCAAGTTGAAGAGTGATTATTGACTACAAATTTTGAAATTATTAACATTTATTAAAATTTCATTTGAAAGATAATTTATTGCAAATGGAATACTATTTTTACATAAATATTTGTAAAATAAAAAAATGATGAATAACAATCCCTTTTATATTTTACTCCTTGTAATAGTTATTGCAGGAGGCTATACTCAATTTAAAAAAAAGAAATAGATGATTTTGCTCTAAACAAAATAATGATTGATTCTTATAATTTTAATATCATGTATATCATAAAAAAACCTCTGTTTAGATTCTAAACAGAGGTTTTTAAATTATTTTATCCTATTATCTTCTTCGGTAGCTATAGGCTACGACAAGTGCTATGGCCATGGTGACACAAGTTACCATTGAAACGGTTTGAATAGATACTTCACTGTCCTTTGTCTGTGATGCATTGCGATGTTTATCACATGAGGACAAGAAAACTACTGTCATGAACAGACAGCCCAAAAGTAATTTTTTAATCATAAATATAATTGTTTGGTTTTTACTGTTTTACGAGCAAAAAAGATACCGAATCGTCTATTTTAATGAGGATTCAGTATGTGATGAATAGGAAATGAGTGGAATAGTATAATTTTTAGCACTTGATTTATTTTGTTGGCAGAGAGCAATAATTATACTTCCAAAATTCAAAACTTCTATGTATATCAATGATTGTATTTCTGCAATGTCAATGGGCTAATTTATTTGCAGTTGATTAATCTCTCTCCATTATCCGATACCAGTTTTCTTCTAACTTCCAATTAGATTCAGGTTTTATTTTTATTTGCTTTTCGTATTGTTTTTTTACTTCATTGTCATTTGTGAATATAAAATAAGTTTGTGGCGATTCAAAAAAACCACGGGAAATCCAAAATTTAATAGTTTTTGTGTTTTCTGTTTTATTTTTATAAATCCAAATGTCATTTCCTCCGTTTGAAATAATTGGAAAATCAAATGAAAGTTTACAAATACCATTATTCATTTTTGTATTAGGCCTCAATTTTTCACTTAAAACTTCTTCTACTATTTGTTTACGTTTGTTATAAGAAATTGTCCGGTCAACTTTTTCAATTATTGAGCTTGGAATTTTGTTGAAATTATAAAATATCAGGAAAAATAAAATGAATGTTGTAGGGAGATTTAATATTCTGTTTTCCTTTAAGTTTTTACGTTCTGTTATTGTTTTTGTTACCTGTCTAACAAATAAAAATAGCAAGATAATACAGACTAAAAGCCAGGAAAATGGTTGAACAAAATAAGGAAGATAAAAATAGTAGGCAAACACAAAAATTAACCATGTTATTACTAAAATTGAAATTTTTTTTGTCATCAATTCATCTTTACATTCAGTTAATAATCTTGATCTTCAGTATTTAAGTAGATTCAGTCTATATTTTTATAAAAGTAATAAATATTGCCTTTATGAGAAAATGAAGAAATATGTATATGTTTTCATCATTTTAATCTGTTTGTATTCTAACTTTTTGTTGAGTCTCCAATTTCTCAATCAAACGTCCTTTCACTAATGTAAAAGCATAATCCTTCGCTTCTGCAAAAGAGATGTTATACTTACGCTCAATATTCCTTAGATCTTCTGGAAATTTAGACATCAGGCTATCGTAATAGGTGTTTAAAAATTCGTGAGAAGGCATTTCGTAGTTGATCTTCAGTTGAAAACGTCTTATTAACGCAGTATCAATGATCTCAGGGTGGTTGGTAGCGCACAGTAAGAGCGCATTTTCAGGATAATAATCGATCAGCTGGATCAGAGTATTCACCAGTCTTCTCATTTCCCCGACATCCTTATCATCACTGCCTCTGGCTTTCCCAATTTGGTCGAGTTCATCCAGAAATAAAACAGACCTTTCCCTGCCGGCTTTATCGAAGATCATTTTGATATTTTGTGATGTTTCTCCGATACGCGAAGAAACAATATTACTGAGGTTAAGAATAAGAATATTTCTTCCCAAAGCATTCGCAAGCGCTTTTGCGGTCATCGTTTTCCCGCATCCTGAACTTCCCTGAAGCAATACTTTATTATTGACCGGAAGTCCGTATTCTTGCAGTTCTTTGAGGTAAGTGTGTTCTTTGATAAGCTGTACAAATTGTTTCCTGTTGTTGCCATCAAGGAATACATCCTGTAAGGTAACTTGTTCTTTGTCCTGGATAATGAGATTGTACAGATTCATGAGTAAAAGAAATTCGCTTTATTGACTACAAAGATAAAACTTTCTTAAAGTTTGAAGTCCGGTTATGAAAAAAAGAAAAGCCGAACTGGGGAGTCCGGCCAAACTATATATATTAAAATTTGTTTTGAAATAGGGTATTGTATGTTTGGAGCTCTTTTACTCCGGTTGAGTAAAAGAGCGAATCTGGTGACCAGATATAAACATAAACAATACAATTCATACCTTCTTAAGTCAGAAGATACGGTTTTAGAAATTCTTAGTTGTTTTCTCTCTTTACAGTCATAAAGTAAGAAGCGAATACTACTAAACATGTTGCGATTCCGATGTAAGTGATCATTTTGTTTTATTTTTAATTATTTGACTTTATTTTATCAATCTTTCAATTGCAATATTACTACTTTCAAATCATGTGCCAAAGCAAATCATTATGATGTATATCAGTATGTTATGTGTGTTTATTGTTCGTTTTTAGTGAACATTTGTTTAGATTAAATTAATGTGTTATTGAGAATTTATTAATATGTTTATTATATTATCTGTAAAATTTTGAAAATTTGACAATCAATTGAACACTTATATATTGGACTTGATAAAACAAAAAAGAAGGAATGGTATGCATAATATTGCCGAACGGTACCATTTTTCAGCATGAATTTTTTTCGTGAAACGAATTTTTATGTTAATAAAATTTATTTTTCAGTCTGAATTTTTACCACTGAATTTATTTTCAATCTGTCATGTTTTATGACAATAATGGCGGACCTATTGTCACTATTTATTGAATAATGTCACGTTTTTAAACTGAATTGTCCGTTTTTATGAAGGATGGTAGATTTTATTTTATGAAGATGTATTTTTTAAGTATCATTATTTCAGGTATTTATGTTTTATTTTGGGACGCAATCTTGTCAAATAAATACAAAATAATAAAATCAGAAATCAAAAAAAATCATGACCTTATGTAAAATATATCTAAGTATAATGAGTTATTTTGAAAGGAGACTGAACTGGTTTTCAGTTCGATTTTTCAAAAAAGGCTTACAAATTTTAATCACTCGATGGAAGGATTTTTTTTAATATGATAAGAAAATTGTCATGCATTACAGAATGAAAATCAATATTGATTTTCCATGATCTACAGCTCTCTTTTAATGGAAAAGAAAGCTATTTTCGTTACTTTTGTGTAAAAAGTAAATATGGGACGCAGTTATATTTTTCTTGCTTTGGCGATTACGTTTGAAATTATCGCTACTACTTTTTTGAAAAAATCTGAAGAATTTTCAAAGCTTTGGCCTTCGGTGGTGACTATCATAGGATATTCGGCAGCGTTCTATTTTCTGAGTCTGACTCTTCGACAAATCCCTGTGGGAATTACCTATGCTATTTGGTCCGGAGTGGGAATTGTTTTTATTACACTGATTGGAATCATAGCTTTTAAGCAGGTTCCGGATCTTCCTGCCATTATTGGAATAGCTTTGATCGTTATTGGTGTCGTCATTATTAATGTTTTTTCTAAAATGGGAACGCATTGATGAGTGGGGTTTTTTAGATAATAGATATTAGATTTCAGACATCAGACATTAGACATCTCACTTCATAATTCGTACATTATACATTATACATTATACATTATAAATTATACAGAGAACACTAAGCACCAAACACCAACAACCATAAACTAATAACCAAACAAAACTACCTCACCCTCGGCTTTCCAAAAGGATTATAAGAAACTCCGACATTGAAATAGAATGCTGGTTTATTGGTAGATTCAAAGACATAATCTTTAAAAGATTCCTGCTTTTCAAATATTCTTGTTCGTGGCGTTGCCCGGATTCCGGTTTTTAAAGTGCCTATAAAATTTCCCCCTAAATTATGCTCGTAAATCGCTCCGGAATTGATTTCCATCTGGCGGAATTCATAGGTTTTATCAGAGCGGTAAATGTAAAATGAGGTGTTGTCCATTTCGGTTCCCAAGGAAATTCTTCCATTGGCGAAAATATCTTTTCTGATCAGTACTTTTTTAGGAAGCAATACATCCAGTACCCAGCCGTTATCAAACTTATTTTCAAGAGTAAAAATAGGAAGGATCGGAATTTGTGCACTGGGATCAATAAAAGCGGCAAGTCCCAGCATTATTTTAGTTTTTGGCGTTGCTTTCAATACAAGAGAACCGGTTACCATACCGCGGATCCTTTCAAAATGCTGTTCGCTGCCGTCTACAGAAGCAGTGGCGCTGTAAATGGCTGTTTTATTGAACAATCTTGAAAAATAACTGAAATTCAACGCTTCAGAATGGTAATGGAAATCTTTTTCCTGCGGGGTGGCTTCGGCTAATACCGGATGTTCTGTATTGAGCGAGGTGTAGCGGTAGTTTAGGGAAGTGCTCAGCATCCATTTCTGTTTTTTAATGAAATAAATATTGGCATTCGCTTTTACCTGCTGGAAACTTTTAACTTTATTATCGGGCAAATCCCCATTTTGTAACCTGGAGGTGTATTGATAAGGCATCACATGGGTATATTCCACATTAAGATCTCTGGCCTGTGGAAATTTATCGGCAACAAATGCCCGTACCCTAATGGGAATGCTGTCCCGTTTCTGGGCATAGATTAGATTTTTAATGGGAAGGAATGCGATAGGAATGAAGAGTTTTCTTAAGGTTTTCATAGTAAGTGGATTATAGATTGAAAAAAGCTGAACTTAAATATTCTGTCATAATAGATATCAATGCTGTTTTCACTGATAAAATGGGTATAGTTTCCTGGTGAGCTGCTCCCGGTATCTTCTTCCACAAATACAAACCAGAGTTCTTTGAGGTTGTTTTTTCTTTTAAAATCTTCATTGGCATTCAGATCCAATGAGGCTGAATGTTTCAGATCATAAAATAAAATTCCCTTTCTTATCCCATGGTCTTCAATGATATTGATAGAGTGGTGCAGGTAATTAAGAATGATGATCTTGTGGTCATAACATTCTATAAAATGATGCAGGTCGATAAGCTGAATCACTTTTTCCTCCTGTTGAGAATCCGTCATAAAAAAGCATTCTAATGTTATCTGTTCAGTTAATTCCTGAAAAACGGCTAATTCCATAAGCATGTAAATTGAACGAGACAAAGGAATAGAGAAAAGCGTTAGAAGATTTATTTTTTATACCAAAGGCCTTACAATTTATACCAAATCCGGAATCTTTCAACTTGGTATAATAAAATGCAGGGTTGGTATAATATTATAGAGAGGAATACCGTTATTACTTATTTTTGTCTCTACTTATAAAAGTGCTGAAACATGACAGGATACCATTCGCCGAAAATGAAAGACACCTTAATCATCGATTTTCTGGTAGAAGACCGATACAGGTTTTGGAGGCACTGTACATTTTTGCTTTTCTTTTTCGGGCTGATGTACTTTGCCCGGTTCTGGCATTGGTTTTCCGGGATTTACCAGTATTACGCTTTGGCGTTTGTCTATACATCACTGGTGATCATGGCTTATATTAATATGTATGTGCTGGTTCCTGTATTCTTCTTTCGGTCAAGATATATTGTATACGTTATATTTCTATTGATGTTGGGAATAGGAGGACTTAATCTGATCGGCTATGGATTTAATCATCTTTTTTCTGAGTACCGCCTGAATAGCATGGAGGGAGAAAGCAGAAAGACCGGTCTGTATGAAGGAGCGATGATGTGTATTTCTATTATTATGATGACAACCACTGTGAAATTACTCCAGAAATGGATACGGGATAATAAAAGAATCACAGAACTCAGTAACCTGACGCTTCGGATGGAACTTAATGAACTGCGTAATCAGATCAATCCGCATTTCCTTTTTAATATGCTTAATAATGTCAAAGCCTTGATCAGAACCGATCCGGAAAAAGCAACTACAGTGATCATGAAATTGTCTGAGTTCCTGCGCTATCAGTTGTATGAAAACGGAGAGGAAAAAACCTTACTAACTTCCGAAATAGAGTTTCTTTCCAATTTTATCAACCTGGAGAAAATAAGAAGGGAAGATTTTTCTGTAGATATGAATGTAGCTATTGATAAAAGGACATTGAACAGTATTTTTATTCCGCCCAATTTATTTACAACGTTTGTAGAAAATGCTGTAAAACACAGTGTAGATATCAGCGGAAAAGAATATTATATTAAAATACATATAATGATTGAGAACAAAAAACTTCATTTTACATGCATCAATTCCAGAAATTCGGACTATCGTCCTGCAGAGAAGAATTCCGGCGGGTTGGGACTGGCTAATATTAAAAGACGTCTGGAGCTTTTGTACCGCAATACCTATCATTTGGATATTGTTTCCACCGATAAAGAATACACTGTAAATTTAATTGTTCCCGTATGAATTGTATTATTGTAGATGATGAGCCGCTGGCCAGGGCAGAAATGCAGTCGCTGATTAATGAAGTTTCCAAAATTGATATTTTGGGAAGTTTTTCCAATGCTCCTGCTGCTATGGAATTTTTAAAAACCAAAGAAACCGACCTTATTTTTTTAGATATTGAAATGCCTTCGGTAACCGGCCTGGAGTTTGCGGCCCTGCTTCCAAAAGAAACACTTGTGATTTTTACCACAGCCTATTCACAATATGCGCTTAAAAGTTATGAGCTGGATGCGGTAGATTATCTTCTGAAACCAATTGAGAAAAAACGGCTGGAAAAAGCGATCAATAAAGCAGTTTTGTATAAAGACCTTCTTTCCAAAGACACTGTGAAAAATACGGTGGAATCGAATACGGCAGATTTTCTATTTATCAAAGCAGACAGAAGGTATTACAAAATACATTTTTCTGATATTAAATTTATTGAAGGCCTGAAAGATTATGTGGTTATCCATACCCGGACCCAAAAACTCATTACCGCTATGAATCTGAAGACGATTCATCAGAAAATTCCGGCAAATAAGTTTTTACGGGTAAGCAAATCTTATGTGGTGAACATTGATTATATTGATTCTTTCGACAATCATAATATCTACATCGAGGATTCAGAAATTCCGCTGGGTGAAGTATATAAATCAGACTTTTTTATACGATACTCAGGAAATTCTCTGAATCCCGAATCTTAAATAATATGAAAGAGCCCGAGGCTGGAAGAGGGAGGTTGGAAGCTACTATTAATCCTCAAATAGTTGTCCTGCAAACGGATTGTCTACAAGCCATAACCAGATTCCCGCTTCATTTTTTTTCATCATACAGGTTGTTGCTCCCTTCATTTCAATAGGGCTTCCATCCGGTGCATGAGCTTTCAGAATCCATTTATCAGCCCATACCGCAAGGTTGCCCACAACAGTAGCTTTATGCCTAATCCCCTGAATATTGGGTTTCCAACCACAGAGATGTTCTAATGGTTTTCTGATGTTTTCCAATCCTTTTATTTCGTCTCCGTCTCTTTCAATATAGATGGCGTCTTTATCGAAACAGCTTAAAGCACCTTCTACATTACCCGTCAGGATGCAGTGTCTGAAGAAGTTTACAGCATCAGCGGGTTGGGTTCTGTCAAAATTTTGCGGCATTGTTTTTTTAATTTTGTATCTGGTGATTATCTTTTTTGTGCGACACATCGTATTACGGATCCTGTTCCATTGTGAAAAAGCCCTTCATTAAGTTCAATTTCGGTTTCTTCCAGCACTAAAAAATTATAATCCGGAAAATCTGCTTTAATCTCGTCGATGGAGAATAAAGATCCGATGTCTTTTGGACCGCCGACTTTTTCGTTTTTCAACACATAATCCAGATGGCTTTTACTAAATGCTTCAAAGATAATCATCCCTCCCTTGCGGAGATACTGACTAAGCATTTGATGGATAGATGATTTGATCTCCGCAGGAAAATGAGCGTAGATTAATGCGATCACATCGAATTGTTCTGTTTTAAAAGAAAGGTTCTGAAGTTCACCCACCTGATAATCGATGGTGACTCCGTTACTTTCTGCAAGTTGTAAAGCTTTATTTTTTCCCTCAGCACTGATATCAAATGCGGAAACTTCCCAGCCTGATTTTGCTGCAAAAACGGCATTACGCCCTTCTCCCTCAGCCGGAAAAAGGATAGTTCCGGGACCAAGTTTTTCCAGTTGTTCTTTTACATAAGTATTGGGTGCTGTGCCGTATGCAAATTCATTGCTGCTGTATCGCTCGTCCCATCGGTGGGTCCAACTATCTTTCATGGTTTTGTTTTTAAGTAATAGACTATCGAAAAATCTTCTTTTTCTGAGGGTTAAATTACGAAAAAACGAATGGCAAAGGCTTATGCATGACAAAAAACATACAATTTACTGGCAAAGAGAAATACTTTGTTTTTTTATAGATAGGTGATGTGTTTTCTAATACAGTTTTTGATCTTTTTCGCAATAAAAACTACTTCTCTTTCCAAGCCCTGTATTTTTCTTGATTACCTTTTGCCCGCAGATAGGGCATGTTTTTTTATGGTAAATCTGCCAGTGCTTTTTAAGGACAAATGCTCTTTTCCATTCCAGAAAATCGAAACTGTAATTTCTGGCTTCAGCGATGAGTTCTTTTAGTTTTTTAGCGGGTAGTTTTCCGATCAGGCTTTCAGGGTGAACGCCGATCCTGAACAGAACTTCGTTCTTAATAATATTCCCGACTCCGGAGAAAATATCCTGATCCATTAGTGCATCACATACCATCATTTCCGGTTTGGCTTTCAGTTTCTTTTCGGCTTTTTCAGGATTCCAGTCATCGCTTAAAATATCAGCTTCCCAATCAATGGCCGATAAAAATTCAGGATCAACGAGTTTTATAGAACAGGTATAGAAATACATACCACCTTTCGTAAATAGTAAAGCCAGCCGGAGGTTTTTATCCGGTTTGGTTTGCTCATCAACGCTGTAAGATCCAAACATTAAAAGATGAATTCTTACACTCACCTCATCAAAGACAAGGTAGGTCTGTTTTCCAAAGGTTCGGATTTCAAGCAGAGTTTTTCCCTCCAGCAGGTCGGTATCAATAGAAGCATTTCCTGATGCTTCCACCACTTTTTTACCTGCGAATTTCTGCAGGTTTTCTTTCATGAGTAGTATAGAGGGTCCTTCAGGCATTAGATGATATAGGTTTGATGTTCAGTGATAGTCCATTGTCTATTTTCATATACAGCAATAATTTCGCCACCACTTGATATTGTGTGGTATGGGATGCGAAATATATTATCCTTTGGGTCCTTAATTATTTTATTATAAATGGTGGGATAAAGATCTCTTCTGTAGTGTTCATCAAATTGATAGGACTGCTTTTCATTGAGTATTAATACTCGGTTTTTTTTAGAATTGACTTGTTGGAAATATTCGCAATCTGAACGGTATACATCAAAATTATAAGGATTGTCAGCATTTTCTGATCTGCCATCAATAATTTGTTCGTAAAGATTTGAAAATTTATTGCTTTCAGAGGCATATAATGGATTGGTGTCAAAGAAATCAGAGATTCCATCCTGATCACTGTCTTTTGAATAGGGATTTAAGTAAATTAAATGCTCAAAAAAATCATTATATCCATCCTGATCGGAATCTTTTCGGATTTCATCTAACGGTACTTCAAAGGTCAGAAAATCTTTTACCGGTTCAATAGTTTGATATCTTACTGCTTGAAGATTCCTTACAAAACTTCCGGATACAGAAAGAATATTGTCTTTTATAAAAGGCTGATCCTGATGATAATTGAGATGAGTGTATTTACTGAATCCGATATAATAGGCTTTTGGATTGTTATTTTTAATTTCTAACAGCCAATATCCAAACCTGTTTTCTGCAAGTGCAAAAGACTCTTTTTTGTGAGTCTGGATCTGAATATAGCTGAATGAATTACCAAAGTATTTTGTAAATCCGGCGTATTTTTTTTCGTAAGCGTTATGCCATTTTTGAAAAGTCTGCTCGTTAGCTGGTGGTGCCCCGTATCTGTTTTTCTTATCCTCTTCATAGCTGATATGATTTTTGTTTTCGTAGAACTTTATATGACTGGGATTTTCAGATACAATCGTTTCTTCAGAATCATTTACCAAAAGTTTTCCAAAATATTCACGAGTGCCATCACCAAAACAAAGATTTGGAGTGTTGCTATTTTGAGAGAAAAAATAAATAGGAAGAAGGAATAAAAGGATATTTTTCATGCAGTTTCTTTCGAATTTTAAATTTAAAACTTAATTTTGAAAAATGATGAACTTAAACCAGATTTTCACGAATCAGCGTACGGGAAATAATCCACATACAAAGGCTTCAAGAACCGATTTTCAAAGAGATTTCGACAGAATTATTTTCTCATCCGCATTCAGGAGGCTTCAAAACAAGACTCAGGTTTTTCCTCTTCCCGGAAGTGTTTTTGTTCACAACAGACTTACCCATTCACTGGAGGTTTCATCAGTGGGAAGAAGTTTGGGAAGTATCATTGGAGAATTTATTTCTGAAAATTTCAGGAATGAACTTACTGAAGATTCCAGCAGTTTTTATCTTCATAATCTTGGAAATGTGATTGCGGCGGCATGTCTGTGCCATGATGTTGGAAACCCAGCTTTTGGACATTCTGGAGAGGATGCCATTGCCAGTTATTTTGAAAGAAATGAAAACGATCTGAAACCTAAATTCAATGATAAAGAATGGGCGGATCTCGTTAACTTTGAAGGAAATGCCAATGCCATACGTGTATTAGCGCACCAACAGCAGGGTAAAGATGCAGGCGGGCTCCAGCTAACCTTTGCAACACTGGCAAGCATTGCAAAATATCCATGTGAAGCCATTGCTAAGAAAAAAGGAATTATTCATAGAAAGAAATTTGGGTTTTTTCAAAATGAGAAGGAGACTTTTCTTGAAATTGCAAAAGCGACTAATTTAATTTCAGAAAGTGAAGAACCCCATATTTTTAAAAGACATCCATTTGTCTGGCTGGTAGAAGCAGCAGACGATATCTGCTATAATATCATTGATATGGAAGATGCCCACAGGCTGGGAATCGTATCTACTGCCGACTGCGAGAACCTGTTTTTCGAATTGGTAAAATCTGAAAGCAACGATACGAAAAGGATCAAAGATAAATTGGCTTCTATTTCCAATGATAATGAAAGAATTTCTTATTTAAGAGCAAAAGTGATCAATGCTTTGATTAATAAATCAATAGAAACCTATAAACAGCATTTTGAAACGATTCTTCAGGGTAATTTGGAGCATGCGCTTCTGGATATGTATAAATCTGAAAACACGGCATTGCAGGAAATAGAAAAGTTCTCTATTGCCAAGATTTATAACCATAAAGCTGTTGTAGAGATAGAAAATGCTGGATACAACGTAATGTACGAATTGCTGGATCATTTTATACCATCTGTTCTGAAATCGGGAGGTCAAAGAAAATCGTATGATAAAATGGCTTTAAAACTTCTTCCGATTCAGTTTGTATATGAGCAGGGGACAGACTATGAGAAAGTATTGGGTGTGATTGATTTTGTATCGGGAATGACAGACAATTATGCGACCGACTTATACCGAAAAATAAAAGGAATCGACATTGGGATGACGGTATAGTAATTTCGTCCTTTTTATATATAAAAAATTACAAACACATAAAAAAAATTAAACTATGGCGTACTTAGGTATTATTATTTTCATTGGTCTTGTGACCTTATTTGCTTCATTTTTTACCGTGAAGCAGGAGACCGCAGCAATTGTAGAACGATTGGGTAAATTTCACTCGGTCCGTCACGCAGGACTTCAATTGAAAATTCCTTATTTAGATAAAATTTCAAAAAGAATGAATCTTAGGATCCAGCAGCTGGATGTGATGATCGATACCAAAACTTTGGATAATGTTTTTGTGAAAATGAAAATTTCCGTGCAGTTTCAGGTGATCAGAAGCCAGGTGGCAGATGCTTTCTATAGATTGGAAAGCCCGCACGATCAGATTACTTCTTATGTTTTTGATGTCGTAAGAGCAGAAGTTCCCAAATTAAAACTGGATGATGTTTTCCTGAAGAAAGATGATATTGCTGTTGCCGTAAAGGCAGAACTTCAGGAAGCAATGCAAAGTTATGGCTACGATATTATCAAAGCTTTGGTTACGGATATTGATCCCGATGAGCAGGTAAAACATGCCATGAACAGGATCAATGCTGCAGAAAGAGAAAAAACAGCCGCAGAATACGAATCTGAAGCCCAAAGAATCAGAATTGTAGCGGTAGCAAAAGCGGAAGCGGAATCTAAAAAATTACAGGGACAGGGGATTGCAGATCAGAGAAGAGAGATCGCCAAAGGTTTGGAGGAATCCGTAAGAATGCTGAATAATGTGGATATTAACTCTCATGAAGCATCAGCGCTTATCGTAGTTACCCAGCATTATGATACTTTACACTCTATTGGAGCGACGAACAGAAGCAGCTTGGTATTGCTTCCGAATTCACCAACTGCAGCAAGCGGAATGCTGAATGACCTTGTGGTTGCGATGACTACTGCAAATACTGTAGGAGAGGCAAGTAAAGGACATATTGATCCTCCCAAAAATCATCAACACTAAATTCTTACAGAAGTTTGAGATACAAACAATTCCGGCGCCCCAATTGGGGCGCCGGAATTGTTATCTGTATTATTTCTTTGTTTTAGAAACCTGCTGTACCAGTGTGTACTTTATAGAAGAGGCATCAGCGGGTGGATTGGCAATTTTTTCTGTTTTTACCTTTAATACATATTCATAACCCGGTTCATAGGTAAATCCTTCGATATTACTATAGAAATTAGTCCAGTTTTCTGAAGCTTTTTCTTTTACCTGAAGGCATTTCATTGGGGCAACACCCGTACAATCTGCAGTTTGAGGTCCCACGATGAATGTTTTTTCATCACCTTTGGTTGCATTGGCTGAGGTTGTGCACTGTGTCATTGCAAATAAGGCTACTGCAGGAACTGCTCCTTTTAAAATGGTTGCTATACTTTTCATAAGTCTGATTTTATCCTTACCCGACAATTATTATGCCGAACTGATTTACGGAAATTGTCGTGGTTCTACTCTTGTTTTTTATTTTTTAATTAATTAATTTGAACCCCCTTAATGATTGAAATCAAGTAAATAAATAGTACAATATAATATGGATAATCAAATTCAAACTGAAAATTACAAAATCCAACAACCTGAAGCGTGGGCGGGAATAATTGAAGATCAGGAAATTATAAACAGGATCAAAGATTCTGAATTTGCAAAAAAACAGATTGATGAAGGAAGAGATTACTGCTATTTTTTAGATAAAAAATATTATACCAGCAATACTGAAAACAGTGAATATGCCTGCATGGCCTACACACTGAATGAACCAGGCAATTTAGAGCGTGCATCAGCAACCGATGTGGTGGTTGAGGAAAATGAAGTATACAGCATTCACAGAATCAGTGTGCTGAGAGATGGCGTACTGATTGATAAAATTCCCGATACAAAAATTAAAGTACTGGACAGTGAAAACCAGAGCAGCGGGGGAGTATTAAGCAGCAATAAAAAGATTAATATCACCATAAAAGACCTGAGGCTGTATGATGTTCTGATCATGGAAGATTCCAGGGTGAAAGCTTTTACGGACCGCGATTTTCTTAGAAAAGAATTCTCCAAATACGTTTGGGTAAGTCCGGATAATTATTGGGCATATGGAAGCTTTAGATTTACGATGATCAATGACCGTGAGGAGACGATTGCGTATAAGAAAACATTTTTCAGGGATGAAAACGGAAATGTTTTAGAACCGGAAATCAGCTATTTGAAAAAAGGGGAGCAGTTTGTGATTGAAGAAGAAAATTATATCAATCCTGTAGATGCAGGACGTGAAATTTTTCCTTACATCGACTTCGCTACAGATAGTAACTGGAAAGATCTTTCCAATTATATTGCTCCTATTTATGAAGAAATTTTCAACAAATCTTCGTTGCCGGAATTTGCTCCGAATTTAGTGGAAAAGCTCGATGCCATTCCCAATCAGGATGAAAAGTTGCAGTTTGCCATAGAATATGTTCAGAACCATATTTATTATGTGTTCAATGCAGATGAAATGAATGGCCATAAACCACAGGAACCGGCTGTAACCTATGAAAACAAGCAGGGAGACTGTAAAGCGAAATCAGTATTGTTAAAAGTAATACTGGACTATATCGGAGTGGATGCTTCTGTAGTTTTAGTGAATTTTCATACCGATTTTTATATTAAATATTACCTGCCTTCTTTATTGAATTTTAATCACGTCGTGGTAAAAGTGAACTACAAAGGAGAGGAATATTTCATTGATGCCACCATCCGTGATGAATTTGGGCTCATCGAAAACCGTGGATTTATCTATTTTATGCATTACCTGGAAATAAAACCTAATCAGGAGCTTCAGGTAAGAAAGCCATATAAATTCCCATATTATTGTGTGAATGAAAAAATTGAATTCAATGCTCAGGATACCAATGGAACTTTACAACTGACCACAGTGTATAAAGGAAATCGTGCGAATGCTATGAGAAGGTATTTTAAAAGCACCAATAAAAGAGAGATTGTCGACAGCTGGAACAATTTCCTGTTTTACGGATTGAATTATTCAAGTGATAGAAACGGAACGGATATCAGAAATGTATTCAAGGATGCATCCATCGATATTGTAAGTGATGATAAAAAGCAGAATGAGTTTACGATCCACTATCAGGCAACCGTTGAAAATCCTTATTACACAGATCCGCAGAAAAACCGTTTCTTAATGTATTTTGACCGTAATGTGGTAAAGGCTAGCGCACGTGATTTTATCCATAAAGATCTTTCATTCTGGCATAATTTCGACAGCGAAAAATATGAAATTAGTTTGTATACGGATCATAAAATAGATACCGAAGAAAAATATACGGTTCAGGAAAGCACCATTGCCAATCCGTATTTTGATTATAAAAGCCGTAAGAAAGTAACTAAAAACGGAGCCACAGTATTCATTGAGTACAATCCTCTCGTTAATCTGGAAATCCCTCAAAAAGACTTTGAGACATTCAGAACAGACCATCATACAGTAGCAGACAGTAATTTTGGATTGGGTGTTGATATTATAGAACCCGGATTGATGAACCGGCTTAAATTCAGTTTTAAAAAGAAATTTAAATAAGTTTTGGACTTTAGTTTTAAATTCTAAACATCCTATTGTTCATGATTCCGGCGGCCAAAGGCCGCCGGAATTATTTTTAAACCACAGGACTTTCGGTTTCCTTGGGTTTTGGTGCAATTCCTCTGAATTTCTGTTTACCAATCAACAGTTCAAAAAATAATCTAAAATCAGAGATTAAAGACCAAAGAGGATATGTAAAAGTGGCAGGTTTATTTTTTTCAATCACAGCATGACTGAACCAGGCGAAGCCGTATCCGAAGATCGGGATGTACCATAAAAATCTTTCTTTTCCTGAACTGATTACATACCAGATCACCCCAAATACCAGAAGGGTTCCGATAAAATGAAAGATTCTGGTTCCTGTTTTACTGTGCTCGGTAAGGTAGAATTGATAAAATTCACGATATGTTTTTATTCTTTCAGACATGATATATTAGTTTATGATTATTGAGATCAAAGCAATAATTCCGCCAATCTAAAAAAGCAAAAAGGTGAATCTGCAGATTAGCAAATTCACCTTTATATTTTATTCTTAATAATGCTCTTTAAACGGACTGCTTCCTAAGGTTACTGTTTCTGTAACCGTAGAAGAAATAGATCACCAGACCTACGGCAAACCACATCCCAAACCAGAACCAGTTTTCGTGGCTCATTCCGGTAAGAAGGTATAAACAAGAGCTTAAACCGATTAAAGGAATTAAAGAGAAATTTTTAATAAAAGTAACGATGCAAAGCACCAGATTAATGATAATGAAAACACAGATCGATGCTCTGAATTCACCTTCTTTAGGATCTTTCCAGTCCATTAAGGCATGGAAAAAATCTGGTTGCCATAGATAGAAACCCACTAAGCTCCCGATAAAAATAACCGGGAAAATGATTTTACCGTTAATATAAGGAAGGTGGAATCTGCCTTTGATTTTTTCTTTGGCAGGAAGCATTAAAACTCCGGCACACACCAAAACGAAAGCGAAAATGGTCCCGATACTTGTAAAATCAAGGATGAATGTTTTATCTGTAAATAAGATAGGAACTCCTACGGCAATACCGGTTACGATCGTTGCAAATGAAGGAGTTTTATATTTTGGATGTACAGTTTTGAATTTTTCAGGCATCAACCCGTCACGGCTCATGGCGTACCAAATTCTGGGCTGTCCCATCTGGAATACTAATAATACGGTGGTAATAGCCACAATAGCTACAAATGAAACGACCAGTTCCATCCATGCGACATTGGCATTCGTTTTTTCAAAGATAAAAGAAAGTGGATCTCCGATACCGTCAAATTTTCGGTAATCTACCATTCCTGTAAGCACCAATGTTAATGCAATATAAATGACAGTACACAATACAAGCGAGATGATCATCCCTTTTGGTAATGTCTTTTGAGGATCTTTTGTTTCTTCAGAAAGTACACTTAATGCATCAAAACCTATATAAGCGAAGAAAACTCCGGAAACAGCACTCATCACTCCTGCAAAACCATTTGGCATGAAAGAGGCAACCTTTGTTTCGGGATTGATAGGCGTCCAGTTTTCTGTATTGATATAAGAGAAACCTACCAGAATAACCAACACAATTACAGCTAATTTTAAGATAACCAATGAGTTGTTGAAATTTTTACTTTCCTTAACCCCCACATAACAAAGCCATGTGATCAATCCGTTGATGACCAAAGCAGGAACATCAACAATGAATTTTAAGCTTCCGATTAGAGGCGCGGATTTCCAGGCGTTAATCAATTCTGTATTGGTAGAACCGTTCATGAATGCTTTTTTAGCTTCTGTGTAACTGCAGGTAAGATAGTCGGGAATATGCATGCCTAAACGATGTAGAAAGCTGGTGAAATAATCTGACCATGAAAAGGCTACATATATATTTCCGAATGAATACTCCATAATCAGGGCCCAGCCGATAATCCAGGCGATCAATTCCCCGAAACTGGCATAGGCATAAGTATAAGCGGAACCTGCTGTAGGAATTCTGCTGGCAAATTCTGCGTAGCATAATGCCGTAAAACCACAGGCGAAACCACAGATCAAATATAGCAGAATAACACCGGGACCGCCTCTGAAAACGGCTTCTCCTAAACTGCTAAAACTTCCTGCTCCAATAATTGCCGCAATGCCAAAAAAAACGATGTCCCAAACGCCTAAAACTCTTAAAAGGCTGGTAGATGTGTCCGTCTCTGAATAGATTTTTCTTCTAAAAAGCTGATTCATTCAATGTCTATATTTGATTTGAAAAAAAACAAATGTAATGATAATTATAAAAGTATGTTAAAAAATGGCTAAATTTTCTATATTTTTCTTAAACTCCCGTTATAGACTTGTTTAAGCAATAAGTTTTCAATACTTTCGTTGATATATACAGACTAATTTTTTTATTCAAAAAGAATGAAATCAAGAAAAATACTTTTAGCGGCTGCTGTGCTTTATTTCGGAGTTTCCGAAGCTCAACAGTCCCAATACTTTACCCAGAAAGAAAACTATAGATTCAACCTAGCTGAAAATCTTTATCAGACCAAAATATACAGTGCTTCTCAATATGAATATGCAAGACAATATTTTTACAATCAGAATTTGTCGAGGTCGAAGAAAGAAGGTGCACAGTTTTTTGATAATGTAATCGGGGTTATCCTTCAGAAGAATCATGCTGAAGAAGGATTAACTGCTTTTATGAAAGAATATCCGAATTCTGCCTATTTTGCTCAGGCTAACTTACCTTTGGCAGATTATTATCTTGCTAAGAAAGATTTTGATAAAGCGTTGGAAACCTTGAAAAAGGTTAATCAGTATCAGCTTTCAAAAGAGGAAAATACACAGTATATCCTGAAGTTGGGCTATGCTAAGTTTATGACCGGAGATACCAAAGGAGCAGTAGACGCTCTGGAGGAAGCCTATAAAACAGCTGATGAATCCCAAAAAGGAGACATCGCCTATATGCTCGGTCATTTATATTATTCCAACAGACAGAATGATAAAGCGTTCCAGTATTTTGATTCTATAAAAGAGCAGCCGAAGTTCTCGAAACTCGTGCGTCCTTATTATGTACAGATGTATTATAACGATAAGGATTACGATAAAGCGATTTCGGAAGGGAATGCATTACTCAACGAAAATCTTTCCGATTCTTACAAGGCAGAAGTTCATAAAATCATTGGAGAAAGCTACTTCATGAAAAATGATTACGCTTCCGCTTATCCGCATTTGAAGGACTATTTAAGCGTTCAGCAAAATCCGTCTGAAAATGACCTGTATGAAATAGGATTTGTTGCAGCACAGCTGAAAAAATATGACGAAGCCGTTTCATATTACAATCAGCTTCTGAACAGTAATTCTGCTTTAGCTCAAAATGCCTACTATCAATTAGGAAATGCTTATTTGGCAGTAGATAAAAAGCAGGAAGCACTTTCAGCGTTCCGTTCTTCTTATCAGATGGATTATGATCCTAAAGTGAAAAAGCTGGCTCATGAACAATATGCAAAACTGAGTTACGATATCGGAAACCCTTTTGAAAGTGCCTCTACGGTCATTCAAAATTATATCAATGAAAATCAGAATGCCCCGAATGCATCGGAGATGAGATCGCTTTTAGTGAAATCATACTTGTATTCCGGGAACTATAAAGAGACATTAAATGCCATCGACAGATTGCAGAATTCTACTCCTGATATCAATAAAGTAGATCAGGAAGTTTCTTATTTATTGGGAACAGAAGAATTCAACAAAGGAAATTATGACGAGGCAGAAAGGTATTTCCTGAGAAGTTTAGGATTTAATATCAATAAAGAATTTAACAGCAGAGCACTGTACTGGCTGGGACAGACCTATTATCAGAAAGGAAACTATCCTTCTGCGATTGTACGTTATGAAAAGCTTCTTAACGAAACCTTCCCTGAAAAGCAGCAGTTGCCATATGACCTGGGATATGCTTATTTCAAGTCTAAAAAATTCGATCAGGCACAGACCTATTTCCAGCAGTACCTGACGAACCCAAAACCTGAGTTTAAAAATGATGCAGAACTTCGTTTAGCCGATATCCATTATGCGAATAATGATCTGAATGAAGCCATTGCCATTTACGATAAAAATGAAGATGCTACCGACTATACCTTGTATCAGAAAGCAATGGCTTTAGGATTTAAAGGAGATACCCAGGCGAAGATTAACAATTTGAAAACGCTTCTTTCCAAGTATCCGGATTCTGAATATTATGATGATTCACAATATGAGATCGGAACAGCATATGCCGCACAGGATGATTTTACGAATTCAAATGATGCTTTTGCAAAAGTGATCAAAACATCTTCTGATAAAGATCTTATTGCCAATGCTTCGATTTACAGAGCACAGAATTATATTGATCAGAACCAGAGTGACAAAGCTCTTTCTGAACTGAAATCTCTTGGTGAGCAGTATAAAAATACTGCATACGCTCAGAAAATCGTTCAGGCTGCAAAACCTATTTTTACGAAAAACGGTGATGTTTCAGGATACGAAAATTTCGCGAAAAATATAGGAGTTAACGTTGCTTCTTCTGAAATCGACGAAATCAATCTTTCTACAGGAAAACAATATTTCACGAAGAAAGATTACAAAAATGCTATTTCTTATTACGAAAAATATCTAACGCAGAACCCAACGGGAGAAGGCCTTTATCAGGCTAAATACGAATTGGGAGAAAGTTATTATCAAACTAATAATGCAACGAAAGCCCTGTTAGTTTTACAGGAAGTTGCCAATGTTCAGAACGATTATCAGGATGACGCGCAGACCCGTTTAGCACAGATTTTTATTGCTCAGGGAAATAATGCAGAAGCTAAAAAATATTTGGAGAGCATCAAAAACTCTTCTGATATAAGCATTAAAAATTATGCTAATGTAGAACTGATGAAGATGTACGCTGAAGAGAAGAACTTCTCTCAGGCTGAAAAATTGGCGGATGCAGTGATTGCTAATACCAAAAACTCAGCAGCCGTTATTGAAACTGCGAAAGTGATTAAAGCAAGAAGTCTGATGAATGCCGGAAAAGATAAAGAATCACAGACTGCTTACACTTCTCTTGAAAAATCATCGAATACCTCTGTAGCAGCAGAAGCGCTGTATGCGAAGGCTTATTATCAAAATAAAGGGAAGGCGTTCAAATCTTCCAATGAAACGATTTTTAAGCTGGCTAACAACTACGCATCGGAAGAATTCTGGGGTGCGAAAGCTTTGGTACTAATGGCTAAGAACTACATCGGTCTTAAAGATAATTACCAGGCAAGTTATACCTGCGACCAGATTATTGCCAATTACAAGGATTTCCCGGAAATCGTTGCAGAAGCGAAAGAAGTTAAAAAGCAGATTAAGAAATAAAAAATGTACGATCGTATTCATGAGTATTATATCGATTAATACATTTTACGTGAATACATAAATACAATATGTAATGAACAGAAAAATTCAAATATTATCCATATTATTTTTAGGAGTTTCGCAGGTTGCGTTTTCCCAGATTAAAGAAGAGAAGCTGATTCTTAATAAAAAAAGAGAACCGGAGGTGAAGAAGATCGAAAAGAAGAAAACTTCTGTAGAAACCATTAAGAATTATCCGCCGGAAGAGAAATCTCAGAATCCTGTACAATACAAAATTACAGATGTTCCTGCGGTTTCGGATTTCAAAACTTCGACGATTCAAGGGGAAGATGTAGCTCCAAAATTTGAAGGAACAGCACAGAATAATTACGTCCAGTTTGGAATGGGCAACTATGGAAAGATCCTTGGAGATGCCAATATCTCTAAAACCCTTCAGAATAAACTTGAAGTAGGTGGTGATTTCCATTTCCTTTCCACTCAGGGACTTAAAAAAGAATACGACTGGGATTCCAAGCAGAGTTCTGCAACCATCGGGGCTTTCGTAAATTCTTATGGTGATAAAGGGAAGCTTAACCTGAATGCGGAGTATGGCTTAAACAACTACAATTACTATGGCATTTACGCCTTACAGCCGTCTTCTGATGTTGATCTGAAGCAAACAGTCAACCAGTTTAAAGTGAATGGATATTATGACTTCTATTCCAATGAAATTTTAAATGATATACGGGTGAAATCTTCATTCTTAAAAGATCATTTTGATGCTCAGGAAAACCAGGTTTCCATGCTGGCTAATTTGTCTAAACATGCCGTTGAGATGGGTAAATCAGGTATTACCTTAAATGCAGACTTAGGTATTGGACTAGAAGCTGTAAAAACGGATTTTGCTATCAGAGACAGAAATTCATCTAATTTTTTCAATACAAGTCTAACACCGAAAGTTACTTTTAGAAAAGGAGATTCATATTTAATGCTAGGTTCTGCATTTTCATTCCTGAATGCCAAAAATTCAAATGATCTGATGGCTGAGCAGATGAAAAACAATAAGACCTATTGGTTTCCACAGGCTGAGTTTCAGTTTGCTGCTGCTAAAGAATTTAAATTCTATGGTGGGGTAGACGGAGGCCTGAAGATCAATACGTACGGAGATATGCTGCAGGAAAACCCGTTCCTTGTTTCTGATCAATATCTGAAACCAACAGAAACCAAATATCATCTGTATGTAGGTTTGAGAGGAGATATCGATGAAACCATCAAGTATGATGTTTCGGCAGGGTATGGAAAAATGAGAGATATTATGTTCTTTAAAGGAAACAGTATTTTTGACAACGGATTTACGCTGAACCGTTCTGCCTACAATTTTGCGAATACATTCTCCGCTGTATATGACGACGGAAATGTAAGTGACATCAAAGGAAGCATCCAGTATTTTCCTTTGGCTAACCTGATTATAGACGGTGAAGTTCGTTTTACCAAGTACGATCTGAATAATTATGAAGATATTTATAACGTTCCATTGCTGAATGCAAGCATCGGAGCAAAATATACAATGCTTGATAAAAAACTACTGTTAGGATTCAAAGGAATCTTCGCAAGTGACAGAACCACAAACTCTTTCGCTATCGAAGGTATAGCGAATCCGGGGATGATTTATCAGTCTACGGAGAACAAAAACGATAAAGTTGGTGGCTATGCTGATTTAAATCTTTCCGCAGAGTATAAATTTCACAAGAATTTTAGCATTTTCGCACTTGGAAATAATCTTCTAAGCTCAAAATACCAAACGTACAAAGGCTATAAAGTTCTTGGTGCACAGGTTGTAGGAGGGGTGAAGATTACATTCTAAACTAAAAAATATACAACAAAATAAAAGCCTTACATTCTAAAATGTAAGGCTTTTTGTTTTTATCAATGTCTAGTCCTGAAATATCGATACACAAAAAAAGAATCGTTATGGAAGAACATTTAGAAACCCAGTATGTC
>NZ_JAWRXA010000464.1:0-262 GCF_046535275.1 Chryseobacterium sp. SIMBA_029 | reverse complement strand
GGAGGGCTGATCTATGGAGCCATGAAGCGTCCCATCTCACCCATGCTCCTGCTCCTTGGTATGGCCGCCCTGACGATTCCCATGGGATTCGCGCACGACACCTGGACCTTGGCGTTCCTATCCCTGTTGCCGGGGTTGCTGTGCGCGCCGGTCCTGTCTGCTTCCTCCGAAAAAGTGGCCGACCTCGTGGATGAGGAGCGCCGCGGCGAAGCCATGGGATGGTACGGGTCAGCACTGACTGCCGGCGTGGCCCTCGGCTCAC
>NZ_JAWRXA010000463.1:0-262 GCF_046535275.1 Chryseobacterium sp. SIMBA_029 | reverse complement strand
CTCATCTTCCAGAATTTTATGGAAAGAAAGGTTGTTCATCCATACCATGTAGGATCTGTGGAAATCAATTATAATTCAAAATCCAAAACTTTTGAAGTGACAGGTCGTTTTTTTCTGGATGATATGGAAAATGGATTGAGTAAAAAATACGGGGGATCTTTTCACTTTAATGATGAAAAATATAAAGCCAAACTCAATGAATCCCTGCAAAAATATTGTCAGGAATATTTTAAGTTAAAGACAGACAATAAATTTTTAAAAG
>NZ_JAWRXA010000462.1:0-262 GCF_046535275.1 Chryseobacterium sp. SIMBA_029 | reverse complement strand
CGTGGATTGGACAAGTGCCTTTTGTGATGAAAAAGGAAATGTGAATGAAGATTTTTCAGGGTCAAAGTGGCTGGTCGGATTTACAGGAGTAGAAGAGGGAACAAAAATAACGATTAACATTCATTATCAATCTCAGGAAATAATGAAAAAAATGTTGGAAATGGGGTTTGAAGAGGGGCTTAAAATGGGATTGAATCAATTGGAGGAAATTTTAGATAATCATTAGAAAAAATAGTAAGTTAATTTTGTACTAATAAAATAG
>NZ_JAWRXA010000461.1:0-262 GCF_046535275.1 Chryseobacterium sp. SIMBA_029 | reverse complement strand
CTTCACGCCGGCAGCTCCTCTTTCCCTTAATACTACTTATTACCTTAGAGTGAGTTCAGTTGGGACAGGTGGTGAGTCATCAGGTTGTACTGATGTAAAGTTTAAAACGATACCTCCACCTCCGGCCAATGATGATTGTGCAGCTGCTGTAAACCTTACAGTAAATCCAGACATGAACTGTGGAAGTGTTACTGCTGGAACAACGGTTTCGGCAACGGATTCCGGATTGAGTCCAGATCCTTGTTCTGGTACTCCAGATGAC
>NZ_JAWRXA010000460.1:0-262 GCF_046535275.1 Chryseobacterium sp. SIMBA_029 | reverse complement strand
GACGACGGCCGTAATGTGGCGTTCAGTGTCCAGAAGGGTGGTACCGACTGGCGGACCATACGTGTGATCGACGTCGAGAGCGGGAAAGAGCTTCAGGACACGGTCGACTGGGCGCGTTTTACGCACATCGACTGGGCGCCGGACAGCTCAGGCTTCTTCTACTCGCGCATGCCAGAACCTGTTCAGGGTTCGTCCGGCGCGGCGATTGCTAACCACGCAGTCTATTTTCATAGGCTGGGGACTCCTCAGGCTGAGGATCGGC
>NZ_JAWRXA010000459.1:0-262 GCF_046535275.1 Chryseobacterium sp. SIMBA_029 | reverse complement strand
CGGCACGCCCGATACTGAAAGCCTACTGAGCTACTTCTATCGCCTCGCGGTCTCGCATTGCGTATCCGCCCATTCACTGATGGGGAGAGTCTCAGCCGATATGGGTTGGGACAAGCGAGTCGATTCAAACCTTCAGATGCGCGAATTCAACGTGAATGCGAGCGGTGAAGTTGCTCAACGCTGGTCCGCCGCCCTGTCACAACTTACATCTGTCGCTGGCCTCCACAACCTGACCATGCTTCCGTGGCGCAGCGTCGTCGCC
>NZ_JAWRXA010000458.1:0-262 GCF_046535275.1 Chryseobacterium sp. SIMBA_029 | reverse complement strand
AACTATTTTATCATCAGCCCAAGTTTATGGTGGGATGATGAAAGTTTATTAAAACAAGCTCCTCAATTACTTTCAAAATCTTCGGATACTAAAAAATTCGTTTATATTTCTGTAGGAAAAGGAGAACATCCGGTAATGGTAAAAGATGCCGAAGCCTGGTATGATGTTCTTAAAAAATCCAATAAGAAAAACTGGACAATTGAATATAAAATGATGGAAACAGACAATCACGCAACCATTCTTCACAGAAGCTTATACGAGG
>NZ_JAWRXA010000457.1:0-263 GCF_046535275.1 Chryseobacterium sp. SIMBA_029 | reverse complement strand
ATCGGCAAGGCCGCCCAGCACTCCCAGTCACTGGAAACGCTGTACGCCCACGTTCCAGGTCTGGAAGTCGTCGTTCCCTCCACGCCCAATGACGCCTACGGCCTGCTCCACACTGCCATAAAGAGCAACAACCCGACAATCTTCCTTGAACACAAGGGCCTCTACTACGACAAAGGGCCTGTTACGAAGGAACACATACCCCTGGGGCAGGCTCGCGTCGCCCGCCCTGGACAGCACGTAACCGTCGTTGCAACCCAGCTCAT
>NZ_JAWRXA010000063.1:0-393 GCF_046535275.1 Chryseobacterium sp. SIMBA_029 | reverse complement strand
CCAGTTGGGCATCGCCGTGGGCGCAGGATACGGCGCCTTTGCCCTCACTACACTCGGAGCGCAATTGGTGCCGTTGGCGGCTGCCGTCCCCACCGCCGTCTCCTTGGCGATCATCGTTGCCAGCCGGCGCGGAGGCTACCCTGCCGGCCCTCACGAGAAGCGCCGTTAACAATGTCGAAACACGACGGTCACGCGAACTTCACGCAGGCGCGATTTCTGTAACGTACCCGCAACTTAGCCCTCCTGAGCCGGAAACAAAGCTCACCGAGTATTGAACCCGGGGGTAGCGCGGGCCGGTAACTGAGGCCCCTTTGGGACAGGCCGATCAGGAGGGAACGCAGGTGGAGATCTCTGCGCAACAAGTCTGGCTGATGTTGTCATCGGCGATGGTGC
>NZ_JAWRXA010000456.1:0-263 GCF_046535275.1 Chryseobacterium sp. SIMBA_029 | reverse complement strand
CATGCGATCGAGCCGGCAAAGCACACCTGCACCACGCCGAACACGATCCCGAGCACCCAGATCGCGCCCCGCGCCGTGTGCTTCATCTCGTCGACCTTGTCGTCGACGGCGTCCACCTCTGCCTCCAACTCGTCGCGCCCGCTGCGCTCTGCTTCCACTCGCGCCCACAGCAGATCAATGTCGCGCCGCGCGTTCGACGAGTGGATCGTCATTTCGGCAATCGATCGGTCAAGCGCCGGGATCGCCTGCACCGCCTGCTTGAT
>NZ_JAWRXA010000455.1:0-263 GCF_046535275.1 Chryseobacterium sp. SIMBA_029 | reverse complement strand
GGAGATATAGCTTCCGGAACTGCTGTAGTTTCCCTCAAGAATAACATCAATATCTCTCATACCATTTTAGAAAATATTCATGAAAATTATGTACCATCTTTTCCACAGGTTATTGCATTGAGTGATAACGACATGAGGATAATCAAGGATAACTATACTAAGGCATTAAAAATAGATGACCGCCAGATTATAAGCAAACTTTCTGACAAAATCAAAAGCATCCTAAAACTGGAAATAGATCCTACAAAAATGACAGAGAAACA
>NZ_JAWRXA010000454.1:0-263 GCF_046535275.1 Chryseobacterium sp. SIMBA_029 | reverse complement strand
CTTCAGCAATGACATGGCTTGCCTCACTTTCTCTATTGCCGGCTTCTCACGATAGCATGCTTGGGAGGCACTGCTTATGTTGAAGTCCGGTAGAAGTTATGCCCCGAGTATCGGCCTCAGCTGTCCTCATTTCAATTGAGTTTACCCACAGTTCGCTATAGAAAAACTATATGCGAAACCTGAACTCCGTTCATCTGAATGGCCTGCGCGCGCTGGAGGCAGTTGGCCGTCTCGGCTCGCTGCAGTCGGCGGCCGATGAGCTC
>NZ_JAWRXA010000062.1:0-393 GCF_046535275.1 Chryseobacterium sp. SIMBA_029 | reverse complement strand
CTATGAAATTGTAGAAGGAATTTCTGAGATTAAAATTAATCAATATGAAGAGCACCAAAGAGAAAATTGGAAAGAAATTCAAAATAAGATTTATGAAGTAAGTTCAGAATTACTAAAAATAGATCAGATACAAAGTTCAGGATTTGCATTTTTGAACCAGGTGAAAAATATTTTAGTAACCTTTATGGCTGCATCTCTTGTAATAAAAGGAGAAATGACATTAGGAATGCTATTAAGTATCTCTTTCATTATAGGACAATTAAACTCTCCTATTGACCAGTTAATCGTTTTCTTCAAATCATTGCAGGCAGCCAAATTAAGCTTAGAAAGACTGGAAGATGTGAACTATTATGAAGAAGAAGAAAAAGGAGAGCAGGAAAAGCTTCAGGTATA
>NZ_JAWRXA010000453.1:0-263 GCF_046535275.1 Chryseobacterium sp. SIMBA_029 | reverse complement strand
CTGTTCTCCTTTGGCGATTGCTTGGTCTTGGCTTCTGCGTTTTGGGCAAGCGGAATGGCGGCCGCGGCGGCGAGGCCCAGTCCGGCGGCCATCACGCCGCGGCGGGTTGCTTGAATGTCAAACTGGCTCATCTCGGATCTCCGTATTATATATTTCGCAATATTTATTATCGCGATAAACAAAAGCTAACGCCTCACTCCGCGCTTGTCCAGAGAAATAATTATCGCGATAATATTTTTTGCGGTATATGGAGCGAGGACGAC
>NZ_JAWRXA010000452.1:0-263 GCF_046535275.1 Chryseobacterium sp. SIMBA_029 | reverse complement strand
AATTCGACAGGATCGAAGGACAGGGAGGCAATCATCCGGCGCAAGGCGCGGCGCACGACCTCGTCGTCGTCCACGATAGCCACTCTGAGTTTTGCGCTCTCCATGACGCTGTCTTACAGCATGCGCCTGCTATCAGGAATTGGCCTTCAGTCCAATACCAATCAGCTCGCGCAGGCCGAAGAGACTTCGCGTCAATGGTGTGCTGCCGCCGACATCCGCACGAGATCGGCAACCGTGCGGACGCCCATCTTTTCCATCATGCG
>NZ_JAWRXA010000451.1:0-263 GCF_046535275.1 Chryseobacterium sp. SIMBA_029 | reverse complement strand
CTCATCTGGTCCGGGTCGATTGCCAACGCTGACTGGATTGTCGGCAGCGAAGTCGCAACGACTTGAACGTCGAGGATGGCCATGAACATGCCTATGCACATCGCCAGAAAGCCGGTCCACACGAGCACGGGCTTCGAACTGGCGTCTGCAACATCAGGCATTGTCTGGCCCTCCAGAGAGCCGCGTTATCGATCCGATTGGCGCACCGTCAGCGTCACGGCATTGGCAATCGAAAACAAGAGGGCATCGAGCCGCAGATCCGA
>NZ_JAWRXA010000450.1:0-263 GCF_046535275.1 Chryseobacterium sp. SIMBA_029 | reverse complement strand
CATGATTTTGAATTTTTTCTCTGGCCTACAATGACATTAATACCGTTGTCTTTTTGATTAAGTGCCTGTCCAGGTCCCTGTACACCGTATCCGATTACGGCTACCACTTCATCTTTTAATACTTCCTGAGCCTTTTTCAATGGAAACTCTTCTCTTGTTACTACGTTTTCTTCTACTCCTCCAAAATTCAATTTTGCCATTTCTTTTAATTTTATTTGTTATATATGATTTTTATTTTCTGTCTAACTTGCATATTCTACCAC
>NZ_JAWRXA010000061.1:0-393 GCF_046535275.1 Chryseobacterium sp. SIMBA_029 | reverse complement strand
CATGCAGATCGCCGGTGATCGCGACGACGTTGTGGATCGACTCCTGCCGCAGCCACGTGAGCGGGTCTAGTTTGTGGGCGGGATAGCCGTCCCACGAATCGCAGTTGATGACGAACCGCTCCTTCTGCTTCGCATCCGGTTTCGGAAAGGTCGCCCACAGACGATTCAGCATGACCTCGTTGCCCCACACCTTCCACGTCGCACGCGACGCCTTCAGTGTGTCTTTCCACCACTGCGTTTGCGTCGTGCCGAGCATCGATGGCATCCGGCCGAGTTGGCCAGCATCGAGCGCTTCGGAGCGCGCCAGCATGTCCTGTCTGACGAAGTACCGCGAACCGACCGCGTCGTCGCCCTGCACCGGGTCGTGTCCGCGCGCTTCGGCGATCGCCCGCG
>NZ_JAWRXA010000449.1:0-263 GCF_046535275.1 Chryseobacterium sp. SIMBA_029 | reverse complement strand
GACGCCTTTCCGCGCACACGCGGCGCGCCCAAGGCATGTCGAGCAGTCAGGTTCGCGCATGCGCAATGCGCCGCGCCGGGGCGCGCGGCGCGCAAGCCCAAGCTCACCACGAGAAGATGAAGGCGCTCCTGAACCCGCTAGGGCCGTCCAGCAATCCAGCAAATTCGGAAATTTCCGAAACTGCGCGGCCCCGTAGCCCCCGGAGCGTCGCGCACGCGCATCCTGCTCGCGCGCGACTTGCGCACCGCGCATTCACTGGCGCC
>NZ_JAWRXA010000448.1:0-263 GCF_046535275.1 Chryseobacterium sp. SIMBA_029 | reverse complement strand
ATTGGGATTTGGATTCTAAAACTGTTACTTCTGGCGGAGATAAAAGAGAAATCAACCAAAAGCTTGCTAAATTCAAAATTTCCATTGTAGATGCTCACAAAAATTTCAATGAGCATTACAATCGTGTGCCGACAAAAGAAGAACTAAAGGCAGTTGTTGGTAATGCGGTAGAGGGGAAAGAACTCAACAAGGTGCAAAAGAACAAGAAATCTTTTGATGATGTTTTTCAAGAGTTTATGAAAGTGACTGAGCTTAAAATCATG
>NZ_JAWRXA010000447.1:0-263 GCF_046535275.1 Chryseobacterium sp. SIMBA_029 | reverse complement strand
CGAGCGTTGTGGGTGTCACGGGTGTCGAAGGTGTGGCGGGTGTATCGATCGAAGCTGGCTGAACCAGCGGCAACGAATGGGCAAGTGGAGAGGCGTCGATCGTCGGTCGCATAGGATGGCGAAGTAATTGAGGCGCCACTTCGCAGGAGGCGAATGGCGAGTCTTTATTATTCGTGGACTGTCGCGCCTCGAATGTGGGCATGCGCACGCACAGCAAACGAAGCGCCACATACACTCGATCCTACGGCTACGGGTCGTTTCTC
>NZ_JAWRXA010000446.1:0-264 GCF_046535275.1 Chryseobacterium sp. SIMBA_029 | reverse complement strand
CTTTACGAAATGTTTTCAAATGGATATTTAATTACAATGAATGATTATGGAGGTGGATATTATAACATTGAAAAATTTGAATCAAAATAAGTAAAAAAACCTCGCTTTTGCGAGGTTTTTTTATATTATATACCTTGTAAAACGTTTGCAAGATTGTCTTTTAATTGTTTTCTACTGATGGCAATATCGATAATATTGAAGATGGATTTTTTTTCTGTTTCCCCGCTCTGCGAAGTTTGTAACTTCGTATCAGATAATAAAAAC
>NZ_JAWRXA010000445.1:0-264 GCF_046535275.1 Chryseobacterium sp. SIMBA_029 | reverse complement strand
CGGAGCCGCCGTGATCAGCATGTCGATCTGCCCGGCCATGACGTCGGCCAAGGCCGCGCCCGCGCCCCGATAGGGAATATGGGTGAGCGAGATGCCGGCCTCGCTCTTGAACACTTCGGCGGCCAGGTGGGTGGAACTGGCCTGTCCGCCCGAACCGAAGTTGAGCTTGGCCGGATGCGCCTTGGCGTACTGGACCAGGTCTTGCAAGGTCTTGCACGGCGACGTTTCGGGCACGATCAGCACCAGCGGCGTCTCGATGATTTC
>NZ_JAWRXA010000444.1:0-264 GCF_046535275.1 Chryseobacterium sp. SIMBA_029 | reverse complement strand
AAATATTGAGCAGAAAAGGTAAAGTAACAGCTTATGCAAAAGTTGGTAAGGAAATAACTTCTGAATATGACTTTCCTTTTTTCAATTCGCTTAGCAGAACAAATAGCGTTATAGAGAAGGCTTTTTCTGATATAGAACAAAATCAGAACAAAGTTGCCCATTCTTTATTTTGGTTTACCAATTTGAACCCTGTTGACACAACTGCAATTCAACATCTAATTAATGGAAATAAAGAAAAAGCTATTGAGATTTGGAGCAAATTAA
>NZ_JAWRXA010000443.1:0-264 GCF_046535275.1 Chryseobacterium sp. SIMBA_029 | reverse complement strand
AGGTAATTCTTACCCATTCTAAGGTTGATGAAAGAATGGCAGATAAAGGTCCTGTTAAATTTGAAAAATTTGGACAGCCAAAAGAAACAGAAGCCTGTATTTTTGTAGCACCTGATTTTAAATATCAAAAACTGATAGGAATTGGTGGGGCCATTACAGATGCATCGGCAGAAACATTTTACAAAATGCCAAAGAATAAGCAAAAAGAAATTCTGGATGCCTACTTTGGAAAAAATGGTTTGGGATATACTGTTGTTCGTACCA
>NZ_JAWRXA010000442.1:0-264 GCF_046535275.1 Chryseobacterium sp. SIMBA_029 | reverse complement strand
CTCCATTTCTGGAAATCCCGTCAAGAGAGGTAAATTCATATCTTATTCCTGCTTTCCCTTCCCATTTTTCATTAAATGCTTTGGATAGCGTTATATAAGAAGCCCAATCGTCCTCTTTATATGAAAAGTCATTACTTCTAATATTATCATAAATACTCGCTCCGTTTTCATAATTGAAAAACCCAAGCTCCGTATCAGTATTAAATCTTGTATATTTTCCACCGATTTCTCCTACGAATTTTTTGAATGGAAGATAAAAATCAA
>NZ_JAWRXA010000441.1:0-264 GCF_046535275.1 Chryseobacterium sp. SIMBA_029 | reverse complement strand
GCCCACCTTTGGTTTGGAGATATGGTAACCATGAATTGGTTTAATGATGTCTGGATGAAAGAGGTTTTTGCCAATTTTATGGCAGATAAAAGTACCGGTGCATCTTCAGATAAAAGTGTTTATGATCTGAAGTTTTTAACAGGCCATTTTCCGGCGGCTTATTCGGTGGATCGTACCTTAGGGGCCAATCCTATCCGACAGGTTCTGGATAACCTTCAGAATGCAGGGATGATGTATGGGCCTATTATTTATGATAAGGCACCC
>NZ_JAWRXA010000440.1:0-264 GCF_046535275.1 Chryseobacterium sp. SIMBA_029 | reverse complement strand
AATTTTCTTCAGAACGTTGAGCCTATGCTGTTTTATATAATCTGTAAAATTCATATCATTTCTTTCTACAGAAAGTATTTTCTTTGAAAAATAGATCTGATATTCAATATTTTTCCTTTTCAAATAACAGGCATAGTCAAACTGAAAATCATATTCTGGGTGATGAGGTCTTGTAATGTAGGCTTCTGCTTGATAATAGTGTGTAAAGTCCAGCTCCTCACTATCTTTTGGAAGATAAAGAATAGAGTTAAAGTTCATTGATCC
>NZ_JAWRXA010000439.1:0-264 GCF_046535275.1 Chryseobacterium sp. SIMBA_029 | reverse complement strand
CGTGAAGCTGGAGCCGGCTGCACGCCTGCCGATGCCCGACGACAATGAAGACCGGGCGATCTACGTTGTCGAGGGCTCGATCTCTGTCGCCGGACAGGAGTTCGGAACGATGCAGATGATGGTGTTCCGTCTTGGAGACCGGATAACGGTGACGGCAGGCGAACGGGGTGCGCGCATCATGATCCTCGGCGGCGCCACGTTCTCCGGGCCCAGGTAACGCCGCACGATTAGGACCAGTCGCGATTAAGCGATTCAGGCGGCCCC
>NZ_JAWRXA010000438.1:0-264 GCF_046535275.1 Chryseobacterium sp. SIMBA_029 | reverse complement strand
CGGCGATTTCCGCGCCGGCGCCGGTGTCGGTATCCGCTATGCCACGCCTTTCGGTCCGCTGCGGCTTGATTTTGCCGTACCGCTGAACAAGTACGAAAATGGCACGGCCTATGGAATCTACGCCGGCATAGGCCAATCATTCTAACGGCGGGAGACGGCAGCGGATGAACCCGTTGCACCGCCATGCGAACGGGATAGTGTCCGCCTTCATGCAAGCACTGACGAAACTCATGAACTGGATCGTAAGGCTGCTGGGCTATGGCC
>NZ_JAWRXA010000437.1:0-264 GCF_046535275.1 Chryseobacterium sp. SIMBA_029 | reverse complement strand
CTAAGAAAATAACAAACAAAGTCACTGCCCAGACGTACACCCAATTTAAATTAATAAATATGAATTCTTTAATTTCATTCAGAATTTTCTCTGTCGGCTTTGGATAAACAGCTGAAAGAAAACAGGTTCCTATAATAAAAATTAAACTCGGAATAGTGACCCCTTTATTAAAAGTAGATCTAACATTTTGAAAATTCATCTTTTTTATTTTTGTGTTTATAGCATTGACAAGTCATCCTGGTATTGGATATAGCTGTAAAAAAG
>NZ_JAWRXA010000013.1:0-133157 GCF_046535275.1 Chryseobacterium sp. SIMBA_029 | reverse complement strand
AATATTCCGTTAACACCCAATGGTAAGGTTGACCGTAAGTCATTACCTGGAGTTAGCGGTGAAGATTTAATCAGAAGGGAATATGTAGGACCAAGAAATGAGACCGAAGAGAAGCTGGCCATTATCTGGCAGGAAGTATTGGGTGTAGACCAGGTGGGTATTAGTGATAATTTCTTTGAATTAGGAGGTGATTCAATGAAATCGATTCGTCTTTTGAGCAAAGTGAATAAAGTACTTGACCTGAATTATAAATTATCTGATATTTATAGTTTGCCGTCAATTAAAGAATTATTATCTATAAGATTTGAACGTATAGATCATGAAATTTCATTACAAATAAAAGCTCAGGTAGAAGAGAGTTTTAAGAAATTATCTGAAGAATTACCTTTAGATGAAGAAGTTCAATCTGTATTTCCAATGAGTGATATAGAACAAGGGATGATATATGCTTCTTTTATGGATTCAGAGATAGGGGTATATCATGATCAGTTTTTATATCCAATTCATATATCCGATTTTGAACAATCATTATTCATCAGAGCAGTTGAATTATTGGTCAAAAAGCATGAAATACTTCGTACGGCATTTAACATCAACGATTATAGTGTTCCTGTACATCTTATTTATAAAAATATAGAAATTCCTTTAGACGTTGAAGATATTTCTTCGAAGGAGCAAAAAGCTCAATCTGAATATATCAATGAATTCATGATTGAAGAAAGGACCAAAAATCCTTTTGATTTATCCAAGCCGGGGCTATGGAGGATGAAAATTTACAAGCAAAGACCACAACAATGGTGCTTATTATTTCAATTTCACCATTCTATTTTAGATGGCTGGAGTGTAGCTTCTTTTATAACAGAACTTAATAATACATATCTACAACTTCTGAATAATATAACAGATGTTGAAAAGTTATCGTTAAGCTATAAGGATTATGTATTTAATCAAAACTGTTTAAAAGCTGTAGGAAATCAATATAAATATTGGGAGAATAAATTAAGTGATTATAAACGGTTGGACATTTTTACAGAAGAAGTTGTTTCACAACGATTTAATTATGTCATAGACGGTGAACTGTATGAAAAGATACAGGAGTATAGTAAGAATAACGGAATAAGCTTAAAAATTTTGAATTTTTCAGCTTATCTTTATGCACTGCAAATGCTGACGTATAACCATGATATTACTGTAGGAATCGTTACAAACGGAAGGCCTCTATCAGAAGATGGAGATAAAATATTAGGCTGTTTCCTAAATACAATACCATTCCGTCTGGTAAGAACAAACGGAATAATATCAGAATTTGTACAAAAGATCAATCAATTTGTAAATATTCAGAAACAATTTGAAAGAATCAGCTTATTTGAATTAAACCTACATTTCCCTACACATAATCGTGGTGAAAATCCATTCTTTGATACATTCTTCAATTATGTAGATTTCCACATATTTAAAGAACTTAATATACAGGAAGAGACACCGGAAGTTGAAGATGGTCAGTTTGTTGGTGTTAATTTTGAATCTACCAATACCTTCTTAGACTTATCTGTGAGCCCTATATCAAACGGATTAAGTATATCATGGAATCAACAAAGGCTATTAAAAGGAGGAATAACCGTAGATCAACTGCAAGGTTACTATTATAACTTTTTAAATTTATTGGTAAAACAGCCAAATAGTTCTTTAGAAAGTCAATTAATTTTAACTCTTGACGAGAGTCATAAACTTTTGTATGAGTTTAATGATACCGTTTGCGATTATCCGAAGGATAGTACGATCGTTTCATTATTTGAATCCCAGGTGAATAAGACCCCTGATCATGTGGCTGTAGTTTATGACGAAGTATCACTTACTTATCGTGAGCTTAATGAGTTTTCAAACCAGTTAGGGAGTTATCTTCGTGAGCATTATGATACTCATTCTGAAGATTTGGTAGGAGTGAAGTTAGAAAGGAGTGAAAAGATACCTGTTGTTCTTCTTGGCATTCTGAAGTCCGGAGCTGCGTATGTACCCATCGATCCTAATTATCCACAGGAACGCATAGACTATATTGAAAACGATAGTAAAGCAAAGGTTACTATTGATGCATTCTTTTTGGAAAGTTTCAGTAAAGAACTATCTCTTGATTCAGAAAGATATAATAAAGAAAACGTTCCTATTATCAGCAAGGAAGAAGATTTGGCCTATGTGATCTATACCTCTGGAACTACAGGTCATCCTAAAGGAGTTATGATAGAGAATAGGAATGCTGTTGATTTGATTTACTGGGCTCAGAATGAGTTTGATCTGTCCAGGTTCAGTATTACTTATGCTGCTACCTCTTATTGTTTTGATTTATCCGTGTATGAGATGTTCTATACGCTTTCTGTAGGGAAAACATTAAGAATAATAAATAATGGTCTTGAGATCAGAAACTATATAGAAAAAGACGATAAAATACTTATCAATACTGTTCCTTCTGTTGTTAAAAAGTTGTTAGAAGAAGGAGTCTCTTTTAGTACAGTTGGTATATTAAATATGGCCGGAGAACCTATTGCATTAGATACAATTGATAGACTTGACGTTAAAAACCTGGATGTTTATAATTTATATGGTCCATCAGAAGATACAACTTATAGTACCTATTATAAAATAGAAGATAAGGTGTATAGTAACATTCCTATTGGTCGTCCTATATCCAATACCCGTGCCTATATTCTGGATGAAGAAAAGAAGATAGTTCCTATAGGAACCGTAGGTATTCTTTATTTATCAGGTTCCGGATTGTCGCGAGGATATTTACACAAGTCATCTTTAACTCTAGAGAAGTTTATTGAGAACCCTTTTGAAAAAGCGGAAAAGATGTATGATACTGGGGATTTGGCGAGATGGTTACCTAACGGTAATATTGAGTTTTTAGGTAGAAAGGATCATCAGGTAAAGATCCGTGGTTACCGGATCGAGCTTGGAGAAATAGAGAGTGCTATTTTAATGTATTCAGATGCATTAAAAGATATTATAGTAGAAGCTAAGGAAGTAAATGGAGAAAAGGCACTGGCCGCTTATTATACAAAAGAAGAAGAATCAGAAATCGATAAGACAGAACTCCGAAAATATTTACAAAGCAAGCTGCCTGATTATATGGTTCCGGGATTCTTTATAGAACTGGATTCGATACCTTTAACCCCCAATGGTAAGGTAGATCGTAAGGCATTACCTGGAGTTAGCGGAGAGGATTTAATCAGGAGGGAATATGTAGCACCAAGGAATGAGACCGAAGTGAAACTAGCAAAGATCTGGCAGGAAATTCTGGGAGTAGAAAAAATAGGTATTACAGACAACTTCTTCGAGATGGGTGGACATAGTTTAAGTGCAACAAAATTAATCAGCCTTATTCATAAAGAATTTGAAGTAAAGCTCTCTTTAAAGGAACTATTTGAAAAAATTATTATTGAAGACCAGGCGATCCTAGTAGAAGGATCGTTTACAAGCAATTACAGTTCGATTCCATTAGCACCATTGGCTTTCAGCTATCCTTTATCCTCTTCACAACAGCGTTTATGGATTTTAAGTCAGTTTGGAGGAGGGAATATCGCTTATAATATACCTGAATTTTATGAATTTGAAGGAGTTTTAGATACTGATCTTCTTGAATCTTCCTTCAGATACTTATTAGGGCGCCATGAATCTTTGCGTACCGTTTTTAGAGAAGAAGAAAGCGGAGAAGTACGCCAGTATATTTTACCTTTGGAAGAGATTGATTTCCATTTGGCTTATGAAGACCTTCAGGGATCAGATCCTTGTATTGTTGAAGATATCCTTGAATCCGAAAAACATAAAGCATTTGATTTATCCATAGGTCCGTTACTTCGTATCCGTTTATTACAGGTATCCTCTTCAAGATATGTATTCAGCTTTGTACTTCACCATATTATCAGTGACGCATGGTCCATGGAAATCATGATAAAGGAGCTATTTGATTATTATGAGTCAAATTTAGAGGGTAACTTTGTTGCTCCAGCGCCTTTATCACTTCATTATAAAGATTATGCCGTATGGCAGAAGTCTCAGCTTGAGGGAGATTCATTATCTGCCCATAAATCTTACTGGAGGGGTCAGTTTTCGGGGGAGCTTCCTGTTCTATCCTTGCCTTCCCAATATGTACGTCCTGCCTTAAAAACGTATAATGGTGATATTCTGATCCGTGAAATACCCAGCTCCTCTTTTCAGAACCTCAAGAGCTTCAGCTATAGGGAAGGCAGCACATTATTTATGTCGCTTCTGTCAGTTATCAATGTGCTGTTCTATCGTTATACGGGTCAGGAAGACATTATTATCGGAAGTGCAATAACAGCAAGAGAACATTTTGATTTATCAGATCAGATCGGTTTTTATATCAATACCTTACCCTTACGCAGTCGTTTCAGCAGAGATGAGAGTTTTAGGGAAGTCATGAAGGTTGTAAGAGAAATGACCTTATCTGCGTATGCGCACCAGTCTTATCCTTTGGATGAGCTTATTGGTGACTTATCGTTAAAGCGTGATATGAGCAGAAATGCCTTGTTTGATGTGATGGTGGATTTACAAAGTCAGGCTATGGACCCTGTAAGTTCAGAAGAAGAAAAACCGTTTTCGATCAAGGGTTATGAAGACTTGGGTCGTTCCATCAGCCGTTTTGATTTACATTTTAATTTTTCAGAAAGATCTGAAGGATTGTCCTTAGCCCTTACGTACAATAGTGATATCTATAGTGAAGCCTTCATAGTTCAGCTGCTAGATCATTTTGATGGTCTTCTTACCCAGGTTGTTGCCCATGCTGATGTATCGATCTCAAAACTGGATTATCTGGGATTATCAGAGAAAGAAGAGCTCTTGCATTCCTTCAATAATACTTCTGTGGAGTATGCTGGAAATGCGACTATCATAGATTTATTTGAGTCCCAGGTGGAAAAAACTCCTGACCATGTTGCTGTAGTTTATGGAGATATTGAATTAAGCTATGAGAAGTTAAATGAGCGTGCAAACCAGTTTGCGCATTATCTGAGAGATAAATATTCTATTATGCCGGATGAGCTTGTGGGAATTCGTATGGATCGTTCGGAACATCTTATCGTCGTTCTTTTGGGAATATTAAAATCAGGGGGTGCATATGTTCCTATTGATTCCCAATATCCTCAGGAAAGGATCGATTATATGGAGAAAGACAGCCAGTGTAAAGTGGTTATCGATGAAGATGAGCTTATATTATATAACTTTGAGAGATTCCGTTATGGTACGGGTAATGTTGAAAAAGTTAGCCAACCTTCCGATCTTGCATATATTATTTATACCTCCGGCTCTACAGGAGCACCTAAAGGAGTTATGGTAGAGCACGGTAATTTATATAATTATTTATTATGGGGTTCAGGTTACTATTTTAGGGGAGAAGGAGAGGGCAATTTCGGATTATTCAGCTCACTGTCTTTCGATTTGACGATCACCAGTATTTTTTTACCGTTAATCCGTGGTCGTTTCCTTCGGGTTATGGAAGCTGATAAAGATGTGTATGAGATGCTGAATGCTTATCTGTCTACCCCAGGTCTTGATACGGTTAAGCTTACGCCTTCACACCTTGAGCTGTTAAAAGACTTGGATCTGAGAGGGAGTTCGCTAAGGACGATCATCGTCGGAGGTGAGGAATTACTTCCCCAGCATGTAGATAAGCTATTGGGCTCTCATCAAGAACTTCGTATTTATAATGAATATGGTCCAACAGAGAGTACTGTAGGATGTATGGTAAAACATGTAGAGAAAGATGCTCTTATCACGATTGGAAATCCTATTTCCAATACCCGTATTTATATTCTGGACAACACCTTGAATCTTGTTCCTGCCGGGGTTACTGGTACGCTGTATGTATCTGGCTCCGGAGTGAGCCGTGGATACCTTAACTGTGAAGAGCTCAGCGTTGAGAGATTTATATCTGATCCTTTTGAAGAAGGTTTTAAGATGTACAACACGGGAGATTTAGGGAGATGGCTTCCAAATGGAGAAATTGATTATTTAGGAAGGAAAGATGATCAGGTAAAGATCCGTGGTTACCGGATTGAGCTGGGAGAGGTTGAATCTGCGGTGTCATATTTCACTGATAATATCAAACAGGTAGTGGCTGTTGTTAAGGAAGTTAATGGTGAAAAAGTTCTGGCAGCGTACTATACGACGGATACCGGGAGTAATGTAGATAAGTTATTGCTTAAAGAATATTTACAAGCTAGGTTACCGGAGTATATGATTCCTCGTTTCTTTATAGAGTTGGATAGCATAGCCTTGACTACTAATGGTAAGGTGGACCGGAAGGCGTTGTTAAGTTTTGATACGAAGTTTACGTCAAATACTAAATATGTCGCTCCAAGAAATGAATTTGAAGAACTATTAGTTAAAATCTGGCAAGAGATTATAGATGTTAAAAAAATTAGTGCAGAAGATGATTTTTTTAATTTAGGTGGACATAGTTTGTTAGTAATAAAACTATCCAACCTTATTCATAAAAGTTTTGAAATAAAGTTGACTATGAATGAGCTATTTCAGAATCCTACCTTGGAAAGTCAAGCATTATTGATAGAAAATCTCTTTATTGTTAAGGAAAATATTTTAGGAGAAGAGATCTTTAAAGATTCAGGTGAAATAGAGGATTATACAATTTAAATCTATTCATAATTAAGTAAAATTATTTTAATGAAAGAACTATTAAAAAAATTAAATGATTTAAATATTGTCGTTAGTTTACAGGATGATAATTTAAATTTGAAAGCACCAAAAGATACTCTGACAAAAGAATTGTTAGAAGAAATAAAATCACATAAGGCAGAGTTAATACAATTTTTTAAAAGCTATAAAAGAGATGTAGATTTATTTAATTCGATTCCGAAGGTACCGGTTCAGGATAATTATCCTTTATCATCATCACAACAAAGATTGTGGCTGTTAAGTCAATTCGAGGGAGGTAGTGAAACATATAATATACCTGCAACTTATGAAATAGAAGGGACATTAGATATAGGAGCATTAGAAGCATCATTTAATTTTCTAATTACACGTCACGAATCTTTGAGAACATTCTTTAAAGAAGATGAAAATGGAGAAGTAAGACAGTATATCTTAGATCACAATGCAAATGATTTTAGGTTGAACTTTAAAAATCTAATGATTGAGAATAATTCGAATATAATAGGAGTAATACTTGAAGAGGAACAAAAAGCCTTTACATTATCTGAAGGCCCCCTCATTCGAGTTACTTTATTACAATTGTCCGAGGCAAAATATATTTTAAGCTTTGTGATGCATCATATTATTAGCGACGGATGGTCTATGGGAATAATTGTTGAAGAATTATTTGCATTTTATGAATCATATATTAAAAAAGAGGCATATACGAAAATGCCATTGCAAATTCAATATAAGGATTATGCTGTCTGGCAACAAAATCAGCTTATAGGGGAATCGTTGGAGAAGCATAAAACTTATTGGACACACCAATTTAAAGGTGACATTCCAATATTAAAAATGCCAACACAAAAGCAACGACCAGCAATAAAAACTTATAATGGATCTTCAAAAACGAAGAAAATTAATAAGGATCTTTTAAAAAGATTAAAAAATATCAGCGAATCACAGGGAAACACATTATTTATGACTTTAACTGCAGTAGTGAAGGTCTTGCTATACAGATATACTCACCAGGAGGATATCATTATTGGCAGCCCTATTGCGGAGAGAGTACATCCTGATTTGGCAAATCAAATTGGATTTTATGTAAATACCCTCCCATTGCGTACACATGTTAATGGTAAAGAGAGTTTTGTGGACTTGGTGGCTAAAGTTAAAAAAATAACTTTAGAAGCTTATCAATATCAGATGTATCCTTTGGATGAACTGGTCTCTGATTTGGCATTAAAACGAGATATTAGTAGGAATGCATTATTTGATGTTATTATAGATTTTCAAAGCCTTACAGAAAATAAAGAGACTAAAATTAACTTGGATAATATTAAAATTAGCCGATGTAATTTGATTGAGAATAAAATAAGTAAATTCGATTTCCAATTCAATTTTGTAGAAACTTCTGAGGATCTGAATCTGGAGTTAATTTATAATACAGATATCTATGATCATGATTTTATAATACAGTTAATAAATCATTTTGAAGCATTATCAAATCAAATAGTGAAAAATCCTACTTTACCTATATTTCAATTAGACTATTTCACTGCAGTTGAGAAGGAACAACTTTTAAATGATTTTAATAAGACTGAGGTATTTTATCCAACAAATAAAACAATCGTTGATTTATTTGAAGAAAATGTGAAACGAAATGCTGATAATATTGCAGTAGTATTTGAATCAAATTCTTTTACTTATAAAGATATCGATGAAAAGTCAGATCAATTAGCTGAATATTTCATTAGAAAGTACAATATTAAATCAGAGGATTTAATTGCATTTAAATTAAATCGTACTGAATGGATGATTATTACAATATTAGCAATATTAAAATCAGGAGCAGCTTTTGTTCCTATAGATTCGCAATATCCTAACTCTAGAATTGAATATATTTTAAAGGATAGCAATTGTAAAGTATTATTTGATGAAAACGAGTTAAGTATATTCAAGAAAGAGGAGAAAAACAATACATTTTCTAAACCAATAATAGATAGTAACAATCTTGCATATGTTATTTATACTTCAGGAACCACTGGTCACCCTAAAGGAGTTGCCATGGAACATAAAGCATTAATGAATTATTTATTTTCTATTAATGAAAAATATCAATTAAATTCAGATTTCTTGTTTATTACTAATATTAGTTTCGATGCTTCTTTACGACAAGTCTTTTTACCTTTAATAAACGGCAAAAAAATATATGTTTATGATTATTTTAAATTTGTATCATTACCGGAGTATATAGTAGATAATAATTTAGAGATTATAAATACAACTCCTTCTATTTTTAATGAATTAATTGATTTAAGTCATGATTGTTTACCTTTTAAAGGCTTGAAAACTATAATGATAGGAGGAGAAACTGCTAATATTAGCTTATTGAATAAAATAAATGAAAAAATACCTCATGCTAATTTAATTAATGCTTATGGTCCTACAGAAACTTGCCTTAATTCAATAACTCACAAGTTTACACCTTCTGATACTCAAAGTATAATTGGAAAGCCACTGTCAAACACTCAAATATATATATTGGATGATTATTTACGACCTGTTCCCATTGGAGTGAATGGTAACCTTTATATCTCAGGTGCAGGATTGGCAAGATGCTATTTGAATAAACCTGAACTCACAAATGAAAAATTTCTGTCAAATCCTTTTAAAGATGGGGAACGAATGTATAATACAGGAGATGTGGCACATTGGCTACCAGATGGAAACGTAATATTTATGGGCAGAAATGATAATCAGGTTAAAATTAGAGGATATAGGATAGAAGTAGAAGAGATAGAATCCGTGATCCTGAACTATTCTGCAGATTTGAAACAGGTTGTAGTTATTCCAAAACAAATCAATTCGGAAAAAGTATTGGTTGCATATCTTGTAACTAATAAGAATATAGAACAATCAGATTTGCGTATTTTCTTGCGGGAGAATTTACCTCATTATATGATTCCAAGTTTCTTTATGACATTAGATGCAATACCATTAACATTCAATGGTAAAATTAATAGAAATGCATTGCCAGAAATTACAAATGATAATATTATTGGTACTAAAGAAGAATATGTTGCCCCTGGAAATGAGATAGAAGTTCAATTGGTTAAGATATGGGAAGAAGTACTAAACATTGATAAAATAAGTATTAAAGATAATTTTTTTGAGGTTGGAGGGAATTCAATAAAAATTGTTAAAATGGTAGGCCTATTAAATAGGAATTTGAATAAAAAAATTTCATTAATGACAGCATTTCAGTATCCAAATATTGAAAGCTTAGCATTATATTTAGTACCAAATAAAATAAATGATATTAACAAAGAATGTGAGGATGATGAAATTGATAAGTCGATTGATTTAATGGACCAAACATTACTACTATTAAATAATAGTGTTGAACATGAAAAATAAACAAAATTATACTGGGTTAGAAATAGCTATTGTAGGAATGGCTTGCAGGTTTCCTGATGCTGAAAATTGGAGAGAATATTGGAGTAATTTGATTAATGAAAAAGAATCAATCACTACTCTTTCAAAAGAAGAATTAAAAGAACTGGCAGTAGATGAAAATATAATTAACCATCCTAATTTTATCAATGTAAAAACAAGCCTAAAGGATAAAGATTCTTTTGATTCTCATTTTTTTGGATATCGTCATCAGGAAGCAAAAATTATGAATCCTGTTCATCGAATTTTTCATGAATGTGTATGGGAGGCATTAGAGGATGCTTCCTGTAATCCAGAATACTATAATTCTATTGGGCTTTTTGCAGGTTCCGGAATGGATTTAAATTGGAATGTATATTCTAATATTATAAATGAAGAGTTCGATATACTTACATTAAAATATCTCAGTAGTAATGATTATTTGACGTCTTTGTTATCATATAAATTGAATTTAAAAGGACCTGCTATTTCAGTGAATACAGCTTGTTCAACTTCCTTAGTTGCTATAAATCTAGCTTGTAAAAGTCTATTACTTGGAGAAAATAATGTAGCGATAGCTGGAGGAGCCTCAATTATTACATCAGTTCAAAAAGGTAGATTTTTTGAAGAAGGGATGGTTGATTCAAATGATGGACATTGTAGAGCTTTCGATAAAGATGCAAGTGGAACTACTACAGGAGAAGGTGCTGGAGTTGTCGTATTAAAAAGATTGTCAGATGCAATAGCTAATGGAGATCACATCTATTCAATAATAAAAGGAGGGGCTATCAATAATGATGGTAATAATAAAGTGGGCTTTACAGCTCCAAGTATAGAAGGTCAGGCAGATTGTATAAGAAAAGCAATGAAATTTGCTAGGGTTGAACCTGAAAGTATTTCTTATATAGAAACTCATGGAACAGGTACTAGATTAGGAGATTCAATAGAAATCGAGGCCTTAAATATGGCCTTTAATAAAAATCACTTTCATAAATGTGCAATAGGATCTGTTAAAACAAACATGGGGCATTTAAATAATGCTGCTGGAGTAGCAGGATTAATGAAGGCTGCATTAGCTTTAAAATATAAAAAAATTCCGGCAAGTTTAAATTTTAATGAACCTAATCCTGAAATAAATTTTGAAGAAGGTCCATTTTATGTAAATACAAAATTAACTGATTGGGAAAGAAATTCAGAATTACCATTAAGAGCTGGAGTTAGTTCCTTTGGAATTGGAGGGACAAATGCCCATATAATTTTAGAAGAACCACCATTAATAGAAAAGGAAGGTAAAGAAAAAGAATATAAGTTATTTAGTATTTCTGTTAAGACAAATTCTGCGATGTTTAATTATTTAGAAAAATTAAAAATTTTCTTAGCAGAAAGAGATCTCAATTTATCAGACATGTGTTATTCTTTACAAAAAGGGCGTAAAAATTTTGATCTTAGGCTTTCATTTCCATTTACTGATAAGGCAGACCTATCAGCAAAGCTTGATGAAATAATAAAACTAAAGGTAGAATTTACGAAATCAGATCCTTCAAAGAAAATTGTTTTTCTGTTTTCTGGACAAGGAACACAATATCTAAATGCTGCTAAAGATCTATACAATTCTGATGTAACATTCAAAAAATATATGGATGTAGGATTTGACTTGTTAACCGAGGAAACAGGAAAATCATTTAAGGATATTTTATATCCATCAAGTGGAAATTCTTTTCTTGATATAAATCAAACAAATTATGCCCAGCCTATTATTTTCCTTATTGAATATTCATTGGCTAAAACAATCATGTCTTATGGAATCCTTCCAAATTCTATGATTGGACATAGTATTGGAGAATATACTGCTGCTTGTATAAGTGGAGTATTAAATTTTGAAGATGCATTAAGATTAGTTGTTAAAAGAGGAGAATTAATGTATTCTTTAGAAAAAGGAAGTATGCTTAGTGTAGCTTTGAATGAGTCAGAAGCCTTTACCTATCTGAATGATGGCATTTCTCTGGCGGCAATAAATGGACCGGAACAAATAGTTTTTTCAGGTGATACTTTATCAATCGATAGATTATCACAAGAATTGACTGATAAAAAAATTCTGAATATTAAATTAAATACTTCTCATGCATTTCATTCCTATATGCAGAAAGGAATTCTCCAAGATTTTCACAATGCTTTCGAGGGGATTAGCTTTAATAAAATTGAAATCCCATATATTTCAAATTTAACAGGGAATTATATTTCCCAAGAAGAGGCAAGCTCAAAAGAGTATTGGACGAATCATTTAATTAGTACTGTTCAGTTTTCAAAAGGAATAGAAAAATTATTAATAAGCCACAATATTTTCATTGAAATTGGAATAGGAAATTCTTTAAATAACTTAGTAAAGGGTCAACTAGATCATAAAAACAAAAATATATTAAATCTTTTAAGATCACAAAAATTAACTGTTAATGACGATGAATACTTCATTGCAAAAATTGGAAAGTTATGGGAATTAGGTATAGATATTAATTGGACAAACTATTATCAGTCGCAAGAACGTAAATTTATACCATTACCTACGTATTCATTTGATCATATAAAATATCCTGCAGAAGTTGATATATTCCAAAGTGAAATTTTTCAAACTATGATTTCTGCTGAAGCTAATGGATCATTATCTGATTGGATTTATTATCCAATTTGGAAACAATCTGTTAATACAACGTCTGTTTTGAATGAAGAAGAGAGGGTGTATCTATTTTTCTCAACGAAAAATGAAGCAAACAATTATATTAAATCAACAATTTCGAATAGTAAGAATAATCGAATTATTGAAGTTGAAATAGGGAAATCTTTTAAAAAAGAATCAGGCACTCATTATATTGTTGATCCATATGAAATTAGTCATTTTGAACGATTAATTAATGAACTTCGGGATCAAAGCATTTTTATTACTGATGTAATTTACTCATGGGGAATACATCTAGGGAGTGAAAATAAAGAACAAAATTTGTATTTTAATTTCTTCGGACCGGCCAAAATATTTCAAACGTTTATTAAACTTAAATGCATCAATAATTTAAGGATTGTAATATTAACAGATTCATTACATAAAGTTATTGGAAATGAGCAATTACAATACAATCAGTCTCTTATACTTAGTTTAGTAAATATACTTCCTCAGGAACAACAGGTGGTGTGTTACAATATTGATATCAATTCGGAAAATAGTAAAAAACATGATTATGAATCTGTTATTAAAGAAATAAGATGTATTGATGGAGAGAATAAACATAAGATAATAGCCATTAGAAATGGGCAAAGCTGGATTAAAGATTTTCAAAAGAATAAAAAGAATATAGATTCTAAAAGTAATTATATAAAAGAAAATGGAATTTATCTAATAACTGGAGGTTTGGGAAATGTTGGTTTTGGATTAGCCAAATATTTAATTCAAAATTATAATTCAAGAATTATTTTAGTAGGCAGAAAAAATATTGCAGAATTAGATGATGCCAATCAGGACGCAATAAAAAAAATGGAGTTATTAAAAGGTATGAGTGATAAAGTTCACTATATTAACTCTGATGTTTCTGATTTAGAGTTGCTTAGGGCTGACATAGAAGGAGTGGAGTCTAAATACGGAAATATTCAGGGGATTTTTCATACTTCTGCGGTGCTTGATCATGAAAAATATGAATTACTTCAAGATATCACTGAAAAAAATACATTATCAATTTTTGATCCTAAAGTAAAAGGTGTTCTGAATATTTATGAGATATTTAGCAATAAAGAGTTAGATTTTGCATTATTTGTCTCAAGTATAGCAAGTATTCTGGGTGGACTTAGTTATAGCTCATATTCTGCTGCAAATCTATTTATGGAACATTTCATTGAATCAAAATCTTATGAATTAACAAATTGGAAATGTATTGGTTTAGGTGAAATAAATTTTAACGATAACGAAACGGATCAATATTTAAACAGAGAGTATATAATTCCTGATGAAATAAATAAATTGTTTGACTGGAGCTTAGGCTTAGAAAATATACCTATTGTTTTCGAAACAACAAGGGATTTAAATGATAGAATAAATACTACTTACAACCATAAAAAACAGAAGGGAGTGGATAAAGTAGACAAAGCTGAATATGATTCTAAGAATATAAGCAACAATGGTACGATGGAGGAAGTGGGAACAGAAAAATTATTGCTTTCATTAGCAGAAGATTTTTTTGAAATTACAAATGTAAATCTGAAAGATAACTTTTTTGAATTGGGCGGAAATTCATTAAATGCCTTACAGTTTCTTAATAAAATAAGAAAAGAATTAAATATTTCAATAGGGCTTTCTTATATATTTGATAGCAAAAACTTTAAAGAGCTGGCAGAAAAAATAGAGAATTCTTTTGAGTTAAAAGACGAACAAGAAACAATTTCTATTGTACCAAAAGCTCTTTCTTATGCAATTTCTAGAAATCAAAGGCGAATTTGGATCGAAAGTCAATCTGGAGAAGGAAATCTGACATATATACTGGGAATGGATTTCAAAATATTGGGTGAGCTGAATGTGGAAAAGCTAGAGAATGCATTTGCAAAGTTACTTGAGAGACATGAAATTCTAAGGACTATATTTATTGTTGAAAAAGGAGAACCGAGACAGAGATCACTTCCTCTTAATAATCCAATAAAGTTTTATAAACTTGATAAAGAGGATAATATTTACAACTCATTGATTAATGAGGCTAATTTACCGATGAACTTAACAATGGGACCATTAATTAGAGCTGCGGTTTTTCAAGCTTCTGATTCCGAATATTATTTTCAATTGAGAGCTCATCATATTATTTGTGATGGTTGGTCATTCACACTTTTATTCAATGAGTTGATTCAACTTTATTTAGATAACGAAACAATTTCTCCTGAAGTAAAATTACAATATAAAGATTATGCTGAATGGCAGAATAAACTTATTCATAATGGAAAACTAAATAAAAGTAAAATGTTTTGGATGGAAAAGTTAGGGGGAACTATTCCTGTTTCTACAATTCCTACAGATTTTTCACGATCTGGATTCAAGACCTATGATGGTAATAGTATTTTATTTGATGTGAATAATACACTTACTGATACCATTACAAAAACTGCTTTAAATACAAGTACAACTCAATATATTGTTATGCTTATGTCTTTAAAGATTCTAATCAATTATTATACTCAAAATGAAGATATAATAATAGGAACTGATTTTTCTGGTAGAGTTAATGAAGAGACAGAAAAAATGTTGGGTATGTTTATTAATGTCATAGCACTTAGAAGTAAACCGGTAAAAGTAAAGAAAGTCTATGACTATCTTTTAGAAGTTAGACAGCTCTTTTTAGATGCAACAGAACACCAGCAATATCAATTTGATGATATAGTAAGTGACATAATTGTAGATCGGGATATAGCAAGAAATCCTTTTTTTGATGTAATATTTGTAATGCAAAACTTTGATAAAAAAATTAAAACTGCAGATTTGGCAGGTATTCAAATTGAACAGTTCCCCATTTCAAGTGAGGAATCAAGATCTCCTTTCGATATTTCTTTTATAATTGTAGAAAATTATGAAAATATGAATTTAAGAATAAGATATAATTCTTCTTTATATAAAGAAAAATCAATTAAAACTTTAGGAGAGCAATACTTATTTGTTTTGCAACAGATTACAAATAATACTAATCAGACTTTAAATGAGATTTATGATTTACTTGATTCTTTTACAAAGGATTTATCCAAAAATAATATCAAGACAATAAAAAGTAAAAATTTAGAAGGTTTAAAAAAATTTAAAAACATATCAATAAACAATGAAGATTAATAAATTAAACAGTTTTAATTCCGTTAGCCTTGATTTAAAAAATATAAATCCGGTTGATATCACCTATAGTCTGACAACACAAGAATACCCTGTAGTATTTACAGCAAAAGAAAAATATCTTTTACTGCATGAATGGATAACTTTGAATAAAAATTTGGTTAAAGAGAACCTATATAAATATGGTGCTATTCTATTCAGAAACTTTAATTCAGATATAGCTGGTAATTCTTTTAAAGAAATTGTAGCAAATTATGTAGAAGAGACGATAGAATATGATTTGGGTGCTGGCAACAGAAGCAAAGTTATTGACAATATTTATATATCAACTTTCCATCCTAAAGAAGAAGATTTAGAAATGCATAATGAGATGTCATACACCTCATTCTGGCCTAAAGAAATCATGTTTTATTGTGAAACTCCCTCTCTAGGAGATGGGGCAACACCTTTGTGTGATGGAAGAAAGATCTGGAATCTGTTAAAACCTGAAACAAAGAAAAAATTTACAGATTTATCCATCATGTATGTAAGAAAATTAGGTGGGATGTTTGGAGGACAGACCTGGCAAATGGTTTTTGATACAGATGATAAAACAGTTGCTGAAAAAAAATGTGCTGAAAATAATATTGACTTCGAATGGCAGGATAATGATGTAATGGTAATGAAATGGATAGGTCCTGTGACAGTTGTTCACCCGGTAACTCAGGAAATATGCTGGTTTAATCATTGTTATTTTTTCAATTCTATAATGTTGAATAATGACATGAAAACAGTCCTTACTATACAAGATATACCATTTTATTGTTATTACGGAGATGGCTCAGCGATAGAGATAGAAACCCTGATGGAGCTAAAAGATGTTTATGAAAAAACCAAAAGCTGCTTTTTATGGGAAAAAGGAGACTTGCTATTAGTTGATAATATACTGATTTCCCATGGCAGAAATTCATTTAAAGGAGAAAGAAAAGTTTTAGTTGCCATGTTTAAAAAATAATTAATTTATGAGTATATATAACATTTCGTCTTTACAACAGAGAATATGGCTTTTACAGCAAAACTCATCTAAATTCTTATGGTCTACAGGAGCATTAGAAATCAAAGGACTATTAAATATAGAAAAACTTGAAAATTGTATAAATAATACTATACAATCCAATGATATATTATCTACAAACTATATTATAAAACCCGGAATTCTTTTTCCATATCAGCAGGTCAACGAAGCTGTAAAAACAGAATTACATACAATCGATTTATCATCCATTAAAACAGATGAAGATCAGTTGCAGGAAATAAACAGAATTTTATCTTTGGAAGAGAAACAGCCCATAGAATATAGTAGGGGTTGTTTGGTAAAATCCATACTTTTCAATATTTCAGAACATTTGAATTTTCTGTATATAATTGTTCCTTCAATTTCTATGGACTCATACACTATGACTACATTTTTGAAGGATATTTCTCTACATTATATTGATGAAAATGATGTTTTGGAAGACGTCATTCAATATCCACAATTTGCAGGATGGCATGATAGTCTGCAAGAAGATCCTGAAAAGGACGCAATTTATTTTTGGAATACCAATAATTATGATAATTCATTTGATCACCTATTCAATAATTATAAAGATCTTAACCAGTCATCTAGAGTTACGGTAGATATTAGTGATCAAACTAGAATAACAATAGAAAATATAGCAAAGGAACTGAAATGTAGTACATTTTCAGTTTTACTTTCGGGACTGTTGACATTGAATTATCTTAGTTCAAAGACTAAAGGACTTATAGGACTTACATTATCAGAAAGAGCCCACGAAGAGTTAGAGCATACTTATGGGCTGATATCTAAAACAATACCTTTTGGATTGAATAATCCTGAAGATTTTAATTTTAAAGAATTAATACTTTATATAGAGAACTTTATTGATGAAGCTTCTTCTTTACAGGATTATTTCTCTCCGACCGAATTTTCTCCCAAGCTTAATAACGAACTTAGTAGCTATTCTTTAATTACAGAATACATTAATATCGGTGATCAGTTAGTCAATAATGATATTAGTTTTGAAATAAAAGATATTGACTGCAATAATGAATTTTATAAATTAAAACTAGGATTTATAGAGTCTGATAAAGATTTAAAATTAAATTATTTTTTTAACAAATATGTTTTTAAAAAGGATGAAATTTATAAATTTCATGAAAATTATATTGATTTATTAACGTACGCATTAAGCAATTTATCAAAATCTTTGTCTGATTTGTCCGGCTTTAAAAGTGACCGGATTGAAAATACTGAACTAATTATTGATAGCTTCAAGAGTACAGATTCGTACACAACAATTTCAGCTCTTTTTCTGCAACAGGTATATCTAAACCCTGATAAAGTAGCAGTCGTTTATGATAATAAATGGTTAACATATCGTGAACTGAATAATAAAGCTGATAAAATCGCTGTTAAGCTAAGAAAATTAGGAGTAATAGCCAATGATGTTGTAGCTATTTTAGGAGATCGTTCTCTTAATATGATTGTCAGTATCCTTGGAATTATAAAAGCAGGTGGTGCCTTTTTACCAATTGATCTGTCTTATCCTGAAGAGAGAATTAAATATATGCTCAAAGATAGTAGTGTAAAGATACTGCTGTTGACAAGTAGTGAGTTACCAATAGCATATGAAAAATATAATGATAATCCGATATTTGTTGATGAATTATTAAAAGAAGAGAATGATATAATTAATGCCATTAATGATATTAACGAGGTGCATGATATGGTTTATGTAATCTATACTTCCGGTTCCACAGGAAACCCAAAAGGAGTAATGATTGAGCATAGAAATCTTCATAGTCTTGTTAATAGCTTGGATAAAGTGATCTATCAGGAGAATGAAAAGGAATTAAATATAGGTCTAATTGCTTCTTTTTCATTTGATGGTTCAATTAAACAAATTTTTTCCTCCCTTTTATTGGGACATACTTTGCATATAATTCCTGACGAGATTAAAAGAGATGGAACATCTTTAATTCAATATTTTGTTGATAATAAAATTGATATTACTGATATCACTCCAATGTATTTAGATGCTTTATTAATTGATAACATAGCATTACCGGAGATTGGTATTAAATACTTCTTGTGCGGGGGGCAGCAGCTGCAAACAAAAACAGTAAATTTATTACATAAAAAATATCCAAAGACTACTATTGTTAATCTCTATGGTCCAACGGAATGTTGTGTCGATGCTACATATTATGTTATAGATCCAGATACAAAATTAAAATCAGCAAATGCTCCTATTGGATATCCACTTCAAAATACTGTTATTTATATACTGAATGATCGGCAGAAACCTGTTCCTACAGGAATAATCGGAGAAATCTATATTGGGGGAGATGGAGTTGGAAGAGGATATATTAATAAAGAAGAGTTAACATATGAAAGTTTTGTTCAGCTCCCATTTAGCGACTGCAGATTATATAAAACAGGTGACTTAGGAAAGCTAAACTATGATAATACCCTTGAATTTTTAAGTAGAAATGATAATCAGGTTAAGATTAGAGGTTATAGAGTAGAATTAGACGAAATAAGAAAAGTTATTTTAAATATTGATGAAGTTTCAGACTGTTTTGTCACCGTTGGTAAAAAAGGGAATGTAGAAGGACAAATTATTGCCTACCTTATTCTAAAGACTGATCTTAATTTAGAAGACTTCCGATATAGATTAGAAAAATATCTGCCGGAGTTTATGATACCTAGCTATTTGGTTAAAGCTAAAAGATTTAATATCAATATAAACGGAAAAATAGATGTAAATTCTCTTCCAGATGTTCAACAAAATTTAATAAAAAACCAAAATAAACACGAAGATCCACAAAATGAGCTAGAGTTGGAATTAGCAACTATTATCAAAGAATTAAAGGGACTGGATAAAGTTAGCATCCATGACAGTTTTTATGACTTAGGCATGGATTCAATAAAAGTATTACAACTTTTGGCACAGCTTGGAAAAAAAGGATATCATTTCCCAGTTAATGAGCTATTTTCCAACCCCACTATAGCGAAGCTCTCTTCTATTCATTCATTAAATACCGATTCTGTTACTCAAACAGCAATTGAAGGAGAATTAAGGTTGTCACCAATTCAAAAAGAATTCTTTTCTAGAGAAAGTGTTGATTCTCATTACTTTAATCAGTCAATGGTATTGAAGGTTTTTAATAAAGTAGATGAAAAAGATATAAAAAAGATATTTACAAAGATTGTAGAACATCATGATCAGCTAAGGGCTGTATTCAGATTAGACAGCAATAATGAAATAAGACAATATATTATAGCATCTCCTTTGGGTACTGACGTCGAAGTTTTTGACTATTCCCAGCATCCATTTTCTGTAAATGAATCCTCTTATTATGATAAAATGCTATTAATCCAGCAAAGTATCACTTTAGAAGAAGGGTTATTAATCAAAATAGGTTTATTCAAGTTTGAAGATTGTGACAAGATATTTATAAGTATGCACCATTTAATATGTGATGCTTATTCCTGGGGAATATTATTGGAAGATATAGAAACCCTTTATTTACAGTTAAAACGAAACCAAGCTCTTGAATTGTCTTCAAAAACAGATTCTTATAAAGACTGGGTAGATCAGTTATATCATTATTCCAATACTGATGAGTTCTCTCTGACATCCCAATATTGGAAAGATGCTGCAAAAACAAATGTAGAAAACCTACCAAAGGACCAGATAGAAAATACGTGTTTCAATTATGATTCTGTATTTATAAGAAGTGAAATAGAGCTTCCGAAAATAAAAATAGACGGCGATTTAAAGAATATTATACTTCCTGCTTTTGGAGCTGCAGTTAAAAATATTTTTAAATTAAATAAAATAGGATTGAATATTTATGGTATAGGTAGAGATGAACCATTTACAAATCTTAATATAAGTAGAAGTATAGGATGGTTTACCTGTATGTATCCATTCGTTATTGACACTTCAATATCTGATAATATAGAAGATATAGCTGAAAAAGTATGTATGGATTTTAACAATATACCAGATAAAGGAATTGGATATGGCATGTTAAAATATTTGAATAATCATTATGATAATAATTTAGTTAATGGATTACAACCTAATATCTTATTGAATCATCAAGGAAGATTTAATTCTTCTGATGGAGATTTTGAATATATAATTGAAGATGTAAATAAGTATCATATAAGTCAAAATAGAAAGCAAAGATTTGACATTATGATGACAACCCGTATTACGAATAATCAGCTTGGAATTACAGTGGAATTTAACCAAAAACAATATAGTGAAAGGCTCATAACTGAATTAATGGATTCCTTTGAAAAAAATATTAAATTATTATCTACAAAAAATAGGATAATACATCAGTTATAAGAAATTCATGATTTTAGACTTGAAAATACATAAATAAATTAGTGAGTGTACATTAGTTTTTCAGGTCTAAAATTATGTTTATATAAGGATAACCCAAAAGAAATTAATACTCTTGAAAATTGGGAATACACCTATTAGAAGTATTAAGAAATAATCAATATGATTTTAAATTATATATTTACAAACTTTTTTAAATAAAATGAAAATAATAGCACTGGTTTTTGCAGGGGGAAATAAATATTCTTTCACAAAACTTTCTAAAGGTATTACTGATTTTGTTGTTTTAGAATACCCTGGAAGAGGAAGTCGATTCAATGAAAAATTAATAACTAATATTGATACGCTTGTAGAGGACTTACTTCCAAAAGTTATTGAAGAAATTAGGAATTGTCAGGAGTATGTTATTTATGGGCACAGCATGGGAGCTTTGGTAGGATATGTCATTTGTCAAAGGTTACAGCAATTGAAAGCAAAAAAACCATTAAAACTAATAGTAAGTGGTAGGAGGGCTCCTTCTAGTAAAATAGGGAAAATAATATCTGATTTATCTGATGACTTATTCTGGCAAGAAGTAATTAAATTGGGGGGAATTCCTGACGAATTGAAGGAACATTCTGAACTTATGGAGTTTTATATCCCAATTTTAAAGGCAGATTTTGAAGTTGTTTATAGTTATAATCATATAATAACAGAGAAACTGGATATACCGATTGATGTGTTTTTCGGAACCAAAGAAAATGCCACTGAATTTGAAATAACGGAATGGGAAAATGAAAGTAACCAGCAAGTTGTAATAAAAAGTATGGAGGGGAACCATTTTTTTATATTTAATCATGTAGATTATTTCATTGAATATTTTAAAAGTTTAATTAAAAGTAATACTTTAATTAACAATTAATTTTTTATCATTCTATAAGATTTACTGATACAATATCTTTAACACTTATCCCCTCTACTGAAGTTTTAAAGAGAGAATGAATATAGAACAGTCGCAAAAGCAAAGAGAATTTCTTGTAACATCCCGAAACAATTATGAAAGAATAACTTTTCTTTCTAATTTTAACATTACATAATATGAATATAATAGTAACAGGCGCTAGCAAAGGTATTGGCTATGATACAGTTCTGGAGTTTAGTAAAAACAAAGAAAATAAAATCATAGCAATTTCTAGAAATATTAATAAATTAAATGATTTAAAAAAAGTATGCTATGAAAAGTATAATAATGAAATTAAGATTATTCAGTATGATATAACTACATCACATATCGAAAACCAGAATTTATTGGATATATTAGAAAACATTGAATTTGTGGATATTTTTATTAATAATGCAGGAATATTAATAAATAAAAAATTTATAGATTTAACACAAGAGGATTGGATAACTACATTCGATATCAATTTTTTAGCCCCTGTCAATTTAATTAGATTGTTATATCCTAAACTAAAAAATAGTAAATCTGCACATATAATTAATATTAGTAGCATGGGAGGAATTGAAAGAACACAAAAATTTTCTGGATTATCTTCTTATTCTTCGAGTAAAGCAGCACTTGTAAACTTAACAGAATGTTTAGCTGAAGAATTTATGGATGATAATATCCATTGTAATTGTTTATCACTGGGATCAGTAGATACAGAGATGTTTAGAGCGGCTTTTCCATCGTATCATGCTTCCGTATCAAGTGAAGAAATTGCTCAATTTATCTGCAATTTTTCGCAGAATTACAGAAATTTATTTAATGGAAAAATAATTCCTATTGCTATATCAACACCATAAGAAAATAATTAAATAACAATGAAAGTTAAAGTATCAAGAAAGGCGACTTTTAATGCAGCGCATAGACTCCACAACAATAATTGGTCAGAAGAAAAGAATAAAATTTTTTTTGGAAAATGTAATAATCCCCATTACCATGGGCATAACTATACTCTTTTTGTATCAGTACTAGGCCAAATTTGTGAAGAATCAGGATATGTTATTGATTTAAACGAGCTTAAAAAAATAATAGATGACAAAATTATTAATTATTTTGATCATAAAAATCTAAATATAGAGATTCTCGAATTTCAAACTTTGAATCCAACATTAGAAAATATATTAAAAGTTATATATGATAAACTCCGAAAAGAAATAGCCCAAGAACTTATTTTATCAGTAATACTATATGAAACGGAAAATAATTTTGCTGAAATAAATGAAGGAGAACACTAACAATGGCTAAAAGTAAATAGTAATTTAGTTTCAATAATTTGAAGCGCTTTAGAAACTGTTTTGAAATCTATATAAATAATAATGTTAAAAATTTCAGTAAGAAATATATTTTTTTTAATCCTATTTGCACTTCCTAATACCGTATTAAGTTTTGGTATTGTATTTATTATTAATAATGTTATATCGGGTAATAAAAGCTATGAGGAGCCCTATTTAGGCTGGAGCTTCTTAGTTATTATTATTTTTACCTATTTACTAAATATTATTTTTCAAAAGAAACTTAATCAGTATTCCTACGATATATTGTATGAAAATGAGAAAAATATTTTTAAGAGGATATTAAAGACAAGATTAATCGTATTAGAAAAATATGGAACTCAAAGATTTTATACAGCGATAGAAGATCTAAGGATATTCTCTTCTTTACCTGAAATAATAACCCATACGATAAATTCATTGCTGATGTTATTGCTTTGTTTGTTATATATGTTTAGTTTGTCTTTATATGCAGGATTAACAATTTTAGGGTTAATATTAATTATTGCAGTGATTTATTTTATGGTGATCAATATGATGAATGATAGAATCGCTGTTTTAAGAAAGTTCAATGAACATTATTACAATTATGTAAATGATGTAATAAAAGGATTTAAAAATCTTAAGATAAATTCGATACTTTCCCAAAATCTATTGTCTAAAAATTTATTTCCAAACCGTGACCAGGCAAAAGCATTGGATTATAATATCAACTATGTTTTTCTATCAATTAATCTTATTAGTCAGTATGGTTTATACTTGATAATTGGTGCAATATTGTTTGTTTTGCCAAAGTTTAATTTACTTCCAAAAGAAGATGTTGTTTCTTATGTTGTTATTCTTTTGTTTATTACAGGACCAATCAGTAATTTGATTAATATGCAGAATATCTATACAAGGTTTTCTGTTGCTAACCGAAGAATCAATAACTTTTTAAAAGACTTTCTTGAAGAATCGGAAATTGTTGAGAATGAAAAGGATATGAATGATGACTTTCAGTCATTAAATTTAAAAAATATTTCGTTTCAATATGAAAATTCCTCTGGTGAACAATCCTTTGCTTTAGATAAAATTAACTTTAATGTTCAAAAGGGAGAAGTTATTTTTGTTGTAGGAGGCAATGGAAGTGGCAAAAGTACTTTTATCAATATATTAACAGGGTTATATGATTATAAGGGAGGAGAAATTAGCCTGAACGATGAAATCTTGAATTCAAAAAAAACTTTACAGCATCAGGTATCTCCGGTATTCACAGATAATTATGTTTTCTCTAACAATTATGATAATTACCGGTTAGAAAATAATTCGCAATACCAATCTTTGTTGGAAATAATGGAAATGCAGGAAGTGGTTGAAGATAGTAAAGAAGAATCAGCAAGACGTAATTTTTCAAAAGGGCAAAGCAAGAGAATGTCTTTGATATTTGCGCTACTAGAAGAGAAACCAATTTTAGTTTTAGATGAATGGGCAGCAGATCAGGATCCGCATTTCAGAAAATATTTCTACGAAGTTCTAATTCCAAAATTTAAAAAAGAAGGTAAAACAATAATTGCTGTAACTCACGATGATGCCTATTTTAAGCAGGCAGACAGAATTATTAAGTTTGATTATGGTCAAATTGTTCGTGACATAAAAATTGATTCTGATTTTAATTTATCCATGTTATAATTTTCAGATAAAAAATGAGACTTACACTTCCTCAACAAGATATTTATTTTGAACAGCTTTTATTTCCTGATGAACCTATTTACAATATTGGTGCAAGAATTTCTATACATGGCTATTTAAATAAAGAATTATTTGAACAAAGTTATATTGCTTTAATACAGCAGCATGACGCCTATAGGTGCTTTTTACAAGGAGATATGGAGGAAGCCCAAATGTTGATTTCAAATAAAATCCGGCCACTTGAATGTATTGACTTTTCGAATAAAAAAGATAGTGAAAAATCGGTATTGGAATTCATGCAAAAAGAATTTAAAAAATCTTTTAATATTGAAAAAGATAAATTCTTATACCGTTTTGTTCTTATAAAAGTTAGTGAGAAATTTCATTATCTGTTTTCTGTGTATCACCACATAATAACGGATGGATGGGGTACTTCATTGATGTTCACCCGTTTGGTGAAAAACTATAATGAGATTTTAGAAAATGGAAAAATTGTTTCTGAATATCCGTATTCTTATGAGAATTTTGTCAGTGAAGATAGGGGGTATTTCAATTCAGAAGAATTTAATATTGATCAACAGTATTGGGCAGAAAAATTCAAAACGTTACCCGAAAATTTATTCCAAAAGCTTGACTCTTCGAAAACAATTAACGTAAGCTCCAGAAAGGAACTTATTATAAAGAGAATTGTTTATAATGATCTAACAGAGTTGGCTCTGGTAACAAAATCGAGCACGTTCCATATTATATTGGCTATTTTATATGTTTATTTGGGAAAAAAATCACAGAATGAATCAGTTTCGATAGGGTTGCCTGTTTTAAATAGATATGGTGCTAAGTTCAAAAAGACTGTGGGCCTATTCATGGGAGTCAATTCTTTATTGTTATCACCTGATGGTGACGAAACATTTACCGAATTAATTGGAAAAATTAAAAACCAGCTCAAACAAGACTATCGTCATCAGCGTTTTCCTTTGGGACAATTGGTAAAAGAGTTGGGAGGATTTAATCAAAAAGAAAGAATATTCAATATCACATTGTCTTATGAAAAGCAGGACTATTCATCTCATTTTAATAATACAATTACTAAAGTAGTTCCTTTGAGCCATGAATCAGAAAGAGTAGCACTTGCATTATACATAAGAGAATTTGATGAAACAAAAGATGTAAAAATAGATTTTGATTATAATCTGAATTACTTTACAGAAGAAATTATTTGTAAGATTACAGAACACTTTCTAATTCTTATGGGGGAAGTTTTGAATAATCCTGATCAAAAAATAAAAAATTTAAACTTCCTTACACCTGAGGAGCGCAACCAGTTGCTTGTAGAGTTCAATGATACAAAGATGGATTACCCAAGCGATAAAACCATCATACAGCTTTTTGAGGAGCAAGTAGAAAAAACTCCTGATAATATGGCCGTACGTGATTCCAAAAGAATATTGACCTACGAACAAATAAAAGAAGAATCAGACAGAGTAGCAAAATATTTAACTTATAATTTTGGAGAAGGTAGTGAGCCTGTGGGAATATTGATTAATCGCTCAGTTGAGCTTATTATATTTCTTTTAGGCATTTTCAAAGCGGGAAAATACTATATCCCGATTGATCCTATGCTTCCGAAAGAAAGAATTGAATATATTATCAATCACAGTCAGGTATCAGTTATCATAACTGAAGATGCATTTTTACAGAAATTTGAAGTAACAAATAATGATAATCAAAGGAAAGTACATTTTATTAGCAAAGACAAATTCCTGGAGCTTGGATCTGCCTCAATAATTAATTCTAACCTTAAAGTTACTCCTAACGATACTGCTTACATTATTTATACCTCAGGATCTACCGGAAGTCCAAAAGGGGTAGAAATAGGACATCAGGCATTAGCCAACTTTTTAATCAGTATTCAAACCAAACCAAAAGTTCAGGCTCATGATATTCTATACTCAGTTACCACTTACTCTTTCGATATTTCTATTTTAGAATTTTTAGCACCATTAATATCAGGAGCAAGCGTATTTATAGCGAGTAGAGATACACTAAACAATGTTGAGTTTCTAAAAGAGCAGTTAGAACAAATAAAACCTACCATCATTCAGGCAACTCCAAGCTTCTACCAAATGTTATTCAATGCGGGCTGGAGTGGAAGTAAAGACCTAAAAATACTTTGTGGGGGAGACAGTCTGAACGAATCTTTAGCAGAAAAGCTCATTACCCATAGCAAAGAAGTATGGAATATGTATGGGCCAACTGAAACTACCATATGGTCTAGTATAAAACAACTAGAAAAATCATCAGATGCTTCCAATATAGGAAATCCGATTAACAATACTCAAATCTATATTGTAGATAAACAACTTAATCTACTACCACAAAATACTGTTGGGAGAATCTTTATTGCAGGAGACGGATTAGCAAAAGGCTATTACAAAAGCGAATCCCTTACCAAAGAAAAATTCACTGACAATCCATTTTCAACAATGGAAAATAATAACGCTAAAATGTATGAAACCGGAGATTTAGGAAAATGGAATGAAGAAGGAGAGATAGAATTTTTAGGTAGGAATGATTTTCAAGTTAAAGTGAGAGGTTTTCGAATAGAATTGCATGAGATAGAGACTAAACTCATGGAACATTTTAGCATCAAACAAGCAATTGTGGATGCTATAGAAGTAAATGAAGAAAAAGTATTAGTTGCTTATTATATTACAAACATAACAAATACAAGCCACAACGAGGTGGTGAAACAAAATAAGATCAACAAAGTAGATGTAAGAGAATACCTTCAAAATAAGTTGCCGGAATATATGATTCCCAGCTTCTTTGTTGAGCTAGAAAATATTCCCTTGACACCAAATGGTAAGATTGATCGAAAGGGATTGCCAGACGTTACAAGCGAAGACATCATTAAGAGAGAATATGTGGCTTCGAGAAATGAAATAGAAAGGAAGCTTGTAGAAATTTGGCAGAAAACGCTTGGAATAGAGAAATTAGGAATCACGGATAACTTTTTCGAATTGGGAGGACACAGTTTGGTGGCAGGGAAAATAATCAATAGTATTTCCAAAGAATTAAATAAAGAGATATCATTAAAATATATTTTTCAGAATCAAACCATAGAGTCTTTGGTGAAAGTAATTACAGATAGTCCTAAAGAAAAAATAATTATTCCTAAAGCAGAAGAAAAAGATTTTTATGCATTAACTTTTGATCAGATGAAAATTTGGTTAGACTCTCAAAAAGGAAATTTTTTAAACGCCTATAATATGTATTCTATTTTTGAAATAGAAGGAAATTTTGATATGATTTTAATGGAAAAATCTATTCAAAAAATCATTTTAGAAAATGAAATATTAAGAAGTAACTTTATAGAAAAAGGTGGGAAAATATTCCAGACAATTGGAAAAATAAAAAATTTCAGATTAGATGTTTTTGATGCAAATGAAACGGAAATTTCATCTACAATTAAGAATAAATACGTCTCTCAAGTATTTAATTTAGAAACAGACTTGCTTCTTAAAGCAGCCATCATTAACGTTAAAAACAAAAAAGAATTAATTCTTCTTACTCATCATATTATTGTTGATGGAATTTCTTTGGAAATTTTATTGAACAAACTTATAAGGATTTATAATAATGAAACTGTAGAAACTGTTAATAATCTTAAGTTCAAAGATTATTCTGAATGGCAACAGGCTCAAATGAATAACCCAAAAACGGATGTACCTAAATTTCATGTAGACCCGAGTGTAAAAACAAAAATTTTCGGGAATAATGAAATACAAGGAATTACCCGCAGTAATACCTTTCAATTATCCGTAGACCATTATTATAAATTAAAAAAAATTTCAAATAAAAATAAAACGACGGTATTTTCCTCTATTCTTACCTTACTCAGTATTGTACTTCATAAAATATATCAGCAAGATTCAATTTGTTTGGGAACTGTTTTTAGTGGTAGGAATAATGAGCAACTGGAAGAGGCGGTGGGAATGTTTGTAAAGACCTTACCTGTAAGTCTACTTGTAAGTAAAAATTCTGATTTTGAGTCTTTGGCAAAAATGAATCACAATTCGTTAATTACATTAGAAGAGAATATAAATCTGCCATTTATGGGTAATCTTAATGAATTTACTGATTTTTTAGTTATATACCAACATTCAGATACACTATCAAAAGAACGTATAGACTTTGGTTCATTTATATTAAAAAAACAAAAGATACATTCTACACAATCAAGATTTCCGATCGTGTTCAATTTCTTTGAATCAAATGAATTAAAATGCGAAGTAGAATATAGTGAAATTACGGATGAGAATTTCATTAATCTCTTTTGGGAAAAGCTATTATTATTAATCGATTGGGTTTATGAATATGCAAATAAAGTTATTGAAGGAGCTGATTTATCTACAGTCCAGGAAACACAAATGAAAAATTCTTTAGACATTGATTTTAATTTCTGATGATAATTTTATATACTTTCATAGAAGAGGAGAAACATCAATATTTATTAAATAGATATTCTTCAATTTGTTCTGAAGAGTTCAATGCAAAAATCCTAAAATATAGAAGATGGCAAGATGCTCAATTATCTTTGGTAGGAAGAGTACTGTTGAAATATGGTTTAAATCACTACTTTCATTTAAAAGATTTTGAAATAGGTCGTGAATCAAATCATAAACCATTTGTAGTAAATCAGGATTTACACTTTAATATATCACATGCAGGAAATTTAGTAGTTTGTTGTATGGGGGATTTTCCCCTAGGAATTGATATAGAATATCTAGACCATAAAACAAAATACATGGACTTTAAATTTCAAATGACCCTGAACGAATTTGATAAAGTACACTTTTCGAAAGACCATGTCAGAAGTTTTTTTAAATATTGGACAGAAAAAGAAGCTGTTATTAAGGCTCATGGAAAAGGATTATTAATCCCATTGCAATCCTTTGAGATTTTTCAAAATCAAGCCGTAATCGAAAATGAAAAATTTTATTTAAAAGAAATTTTTATACATGAAGAATATCAATGCTGTATAGCTGCAAACAAAGATATTCGACAACAAAAAATTGATATAGAACAAATAAATATGAACAAATTATAAATGAGAAATTTTCGTCTTTTAACCCTTATAGCACTGTTTATTTCGATTGTTTTAAGTGCTCAAACAAAACTGGAAAAAGTGAAATCGTATTTTCCTGACTCAAAAGAATTAAAAAAGGATAATATAGATTGGTATCGTTTTTCAGTACCTGAAAATTGGGACAAAATAAATGAAAGAAAAATTTCTCTTGCGGTTGCCCGATTAAAATCAAAGACAAAATCAAAACAAGAACCTATTGTGTTCATTCAGGGAGGGCCTGGTGGAAATACGATTGAAGAAACCATGTTTTGGGCAGATAATCCTTTGAGAAAGAATCATGATATTATATTAGTGGATTTGAGAGGGACAGGATTTTCAACACCAAGATTATGTCCTGATTTAGGCAAAAAGTTTTTTGAAATATTATCTAAAAACCAGACTGACGAACAAGATGTAAAAGATAAAGTTCAGGTTTCGTTTGAATGTAAACAAGATATGATTAATCAAGGAATAGATTTAAATTCATACAGTAGCATATCTGTAGCAAGTGATTTACATGCTTTAAAAAATGCTTTGAAAATTGCAAAATGGAATGTTTATGGAGTTTCCTACGGAACATACATTAGTCAGAACTATGCTAAAATTTTTCCAAATGATATTCAAACACTAACATTAGATTCTTCCATACCTAATATTTCAGAGTACTATACTAATAATACTCAAAACTATATGTTAAGCTTAGGTAAACTTTTTAAAAGCTGTCAGGAAGATTCAAAGTGTAATAAAGAATATCCAAATCTGGAAGAAGTTTACTACAATAATATTTCTGAATTAGAAAAGGCACCTATTACTGTAGAAGTAGACAAGTCGATTGTTTCTTCAGGAAAGTTTACTTACAATAGTGAGGATTATAAAATAGCAATACAACAATCATTTTATGACAAAAAATTGGTGGAAGTATTACCATTACTGATTTATCAATTTAAAGCAAAAAATACCGCTACATTGGCAGGATTAGTTCAGGCCTTTTCAGGAGCACTATCGTTGAATTACGGAAACTATTTTTGTTTTACATGTAATGAAGTTATCCCTTATAACAATTTGCAGAAATATGATTCAATTTCGTTAAAATTTAAAAAATTGAAGGGAGGATTATCTTTTTACCGATCAGACTTTAATGTATGTAGTAAATGGAATGAGGGCCAAACTTCCACATCAGAAAATAGGATGTCATTAAAAAATGACAATGCATTTAAAGTATTGATACTTTCAGGAGGATTTGATCCGATAACACCTACATATTTTGCAAATGAAACATCTCAAAATTTCAATAAAAATGTTCAGATTATTAATGGGTATATTTATGGTCATGGTTTAGGATATACCTATTCAGGAGCCAATATAATTAGAAATTTTGTCGAAAATAAACCAATAACAGATTCTTTAAAGCAATATTTTAATAAGAAGGATGTAGCTTTTAAAACAGACATTACCTTAAACAAAGGCGTTGTTAAAATGACAGGAGATATTAGTTCAAAACAATGGTACTATTTTATTCCCTTGATAATATCTTTATTAGTCGTTCTAGTAGTGTTTATAGGAAGTTTAAGTATTATTATTTCTAAAAAGAAGAAATCAGACTTAGCTATTCTTGGATTGTTTTTAACTTCATTAGCATTATTATTATTTACTATTTCTTTAGGACTTGGAATTAATAGTGTTCTTAACGATAATTTTTATTTATTGGCATTTGGGTTGCCGTCAAAATGGAAGTTTGTGTTTTTAGTATATAAAGTATCAATAATATTTTCTATCATTACTTTCATTATTACATTAATTAAAGTATTTAAAAACAATATTCCTTTATATGTTATTATATTTTTATCTATTGGAATCATTCATTATTATTTGATCAGTTGTGTGTTGTAGCTAAAAACGGTTGCAAATGGATGATTTATAATATAAAAATTTAGTTTTAGCAAGATCAACGGTAATGCGTTGATCTTGCTAAAATAAAGCTGGGAATCTGAAAATATCTTTATAGACATTTGCTTATTTAAGTAATCAGAAACCTCAAAAAATGGCTATCGAAAGTTTAAATTGTGATATGAATAAACGTTTTTCATAATATCAGAAAGGCATTTGAATATATACATTTAGAGTATATAGCTACCGAGTAAAAATTTCCATATATAAGAAATTTTAATAATTTGATTGAAGTAATAGGAATAACTATGAAGATCATTAAAAACCACTAAAAGTAGTGTTTAAAAAAAATGAGATAGATATTAAAATCAATAAGAATAGAAATAGTGCTTATAGGGCTAATTTATATACATTTACAATAATGAATAAGCTAAATCCGATAGTCTCCCAAACCTATATTAACCATTTTTTTTCTGAAGATTTTATTTTTTAACCGCACTATTTTTTATTAATTTTTCCTTTTTTTGTTTTATAGAATTCAGACTATCCTGTATTTTTTTTAATTTAGCGGAGTCAGGTTTTATTTGTTTATATAATCCTTTTCTTTTAAGGTCTACCTCCCATTGCCTTTTATACTCTGGCATAAAACTAGAGGTCACCATTTTTTTATATAATTGCTCTCGTTTCAAGTCGCCAGTGATATATTTTTCTGCAATCAGGGTACAAGCAGGGCCTGCCCATGCGGCTCCTACACCCGCATGTTCCATAACAGCTGCAACAACTATTTTAGGTTTATCAGCAGGAGCAATTAAAACGAAAATTGAGTTATCTTTTCCCTGTGGAACCTGTGCTGTTCCGGTTTTAGCCAATTGCGTAAAATCATTTGATCTTAATCCTCTTGCGGTTCCCCTTAAAATCACAGCTTCCATACCTTTAAGAATTGGTTCAAAATGCTTTGGATTAACTAAAGTTTGGTGTTTCTTTTTAAATCTCGGATCAGGATTGGCCTTTCCGTCAATCAATTTCACAATATGAGGTGTGTAGTACCAGCCTTTATTTGCTATCGCAGAAACATAATTTGCCAATTGCAAAGGGGTTACCATTACATCACCTTGACCCATTCCGTTGAATATGGCTCCTGTTGCCAAAGCATCCCAGTTTTTATAATCTTTTTTTGACCCGCTTGCTTTCAGAATGGACTTCATTCTTTTTTCATAAAATTCTCCAGACGGGATTCTTCCTTTTGCGCCTACAGCAAAATCATTATTTAAGAATTCACCTACACCAAAGCTACTCATGATTGCTTTCCATTCATCAACTCCTTTTGAAGGATTTCCGGGATATTTATTGATGATTGCTAAATAAGTATAAGAAAAAAAACAGTTACTGGAAACCTGAATTGACGGGATTAATGGATCTGCCCCTCCATGGCCTTTAATCCTTAATCCTCTGTAATTGAAACCACCACCACAAGGGAAAACTGTATTCTCATCTATCACACCCATTTGCATTGCAGCTAAACCAGTCAGTAGCTTAAATGTTGAACCTGGCGGATAACCCGCTTGTAAAGATCGATCAAAAGTAGGTTTGTTTTCGTAAATCGTATCTTTTGAAAGAGCATATAAATTTTTAGATTTATTAGGTCCGGTAAAGAGATTTGGATCAATATCTGGCCCGGTAGCTGAAACTAAAATTTCACCATTATTTGGATCAATAGCAATGATAGCACCATGTTTGTTGACGAGCATTTCTTCAGCAATTCTTTGTAGATCGTAATCAATGGTTAAGGTAATGTCTTTTCCTGTAACCACGTCACGGTCTAATGTTCCATTTTTATATGGTCCTACATTTCTAAGTCTAATATCTTTCTGAATGTATTTTATCCCTTTAATTCCACGAAGCTCCTTTTCATAGGATTTTTCAATCCCCGTTTTTCCGATGAGGTCACCCGGAAGATAATAGATAGAATCCTTTTTGATTTCTTTGTCGTTAACTTCACTTGTGTAACCCAAAAGATTTCCGGATGTGGAAACCTCATATTGTCTTTGTGGACGCTGAACAATAGTGAAAGCGGGATATTTAAATATTATTTCCTGAACTCTGGCAACTTCTTCTCTGCTAAGATCTTTGATGAAAGTCATCGGAGTCAGTTTTGAATAATATTTCTCACCTTTAATCAGATTGATTCTTTTGATAAAATCTTTTTTGTCGATGTTCATTAAGCTACAAAAAGACAAAGTATCAAAATCAGGTTTCATTAGAGCCTGTGTGAAAGAAATTTCATAAGCAGGTTGATTTCCCACCATGATTTTCCCATTACGGTCAAAAATAACACCACGTTGAGGAATAACGTATTCGGTTTTTATGGAAGTATTAGCTGCATTCAATGCATATCGGTCAGTAAATAACTGCAAATAAGCTAACCTTGCAACAAAAATAAATGCGATAATAACAAGGGCGGAAAAAATTTTTAGATAACGCGTATTCAAATCTTTTTTTTAAATTGTATAAATTATGAAGCATAATGCCTCGTTCTAAGAAAAATACATTTTTAATAATTAATCGTGATACAAATTTACATTTTATTTCTAAAAGTTTACTCTTGTTGACCAATTATAATCATAATCAGACGATTGCTTTCAACTGCATTTTTGGATATATTCAAAATGCAAAAAATAGTAATAAATCCCGTAAACTTTAGAGACTAAACAATTTTATGTTTCCTGCAGGTTATCAAAATTTTGTACGATATTACTGTAATTCTGTTTAATTTCCATTGATGATTTATAAGTTCACTTAAAACAATTAGTTATATTTTTGAGACGGCATTACAAAAAATGGCCTCTATAATAATCGGAAGCTGGCTATTGCATTTTCAATCGGTGTTTTCTCGCACATTATTATTGATATGATATTTCACGAAAAAGATATCCGCCTTTCACCATTTTCAGAAACTCCTGTTTGGGGGTGGGGGATTATTGATCATCCTCTTTTGAATTTTGTACTCGAGCTGATGTATGGAATATTTTGTTGGTGGTATTTTAAAGGCAACAAAAACTTGCTTATAGTTATTGTGGTATTTAATATTATGGATTTACCACTCATGCTAGGCCACGGTGATATGCTGAAACCTCTTGAGCAATATCCCTATATTCTTCCTTCGTTTATTCTTTTTCAAATTCTGAATACATGGTATTTTATATGGCGATACAGCAGGTAATTAAACAAAATTGATAATGATTTCTGGCTGTAAATAATTGATGGCACTGTTTTACTCTCTGACTTTTCAACGCATAATTTAGATTCTAAATTCACAGATGATGTTCCCTCAACATACAGCAGAGCGTAAAACAAATGCTTTTTCGAAGAGACCTATTATTTTAATGTAGGTTTTTTAGATGAATGATAAAGCTGGCGTAGAAATACACCAGCTTTTTTATGGAATAGCTGTATTGCTATACATCCTGCTTTTGTTTTGATAATGACTGGATATGAATGGTGAGCATTTAATTATTCACTAAATTAGCTGATACAAATAGGATAATATTAATTAAGTTACCTGACAATCTATGATAAGAAAAGCAGTACCCGCTGATTTGGTTCAAATCGAAAAAGTATTAGAAGCTGTAAAAGCGGATATGCACAACAATAACATTGATCAATGGGATGCAGAATATCCCAATAAGGAAATACTTAAAAGGGATATTGAATCTCAGGTAGGATGGGTATCTGTTGAAAATGGAGACATCTTATCTTATATGGTTTTGAATGAGTTCTGTGATGAGGAATACAATCTTTTGAGCTGGAAGTACTCGTCACCTTTTCTTATTATCCACCGTCTGTTTGTTAGCCCGTCAGCCCAGGGAAAGGGAGTTTCCAGTATCATGATAAAATACGCAGAACAGTATGCATCTGAGAATAACTATCACTCAATTCGGTTAGATGCATTCTCTCTTAATGAAACGGCCAATTTAGTCTATCTGAAAAAAGGATATGAATTTGTAGGAACAGTGACTTTTCGCAAGGGGATATTCAACTGTTATGAAAAAGCTATTCAATGATTTGTTTAGGTGCAAACATTTTAAAACTACTATGACGTTACCTCAATATGATAGTTTTCCAACGGTAACTGGGGAAGGAGTGCCTCTCAGACAAATTCTTGACTCAGATCTTCAGGATCTGATTGAAATTTCATTCTACGATGCCATTCAGGCGGAAACAGTAGAGCAGGCAGCGGAAATGCAGTCTAAAATTAATAAAGATTACACCAATGGAAATTCAATTCATTGGGCGATTATAGATAATACAACCCAAAAAGTTGTAGGTACTTGTGGCTACTACCGTGGATTTGATAACGGAAATGGGGAATTAGGATGTGTAATGTTGCCTCAGTATTATGGGAAAGGATACATGACTGCTGCGATGTCGTTAGCCATTGATTTTGGATTGAAAAACATTGGATTACAAAGGGTTTGGGCGGCAACCAGCCAGCAGAATACAAAAGCAATTCAGCTTCTTGAACGGCTTAATTTCAGGAGAACGGTATTGTTGGAAAATGATGAGATTGAATTTGAATTCAACCCAAATAAATAACGTATAAACTTTAATTTTTTCGGAATTTATTTCAACAGATTTGTTTCTGGGAATGAAACTTGGTGAAACAAACTGAGAAATATAAGAATGGCGGATATGTGATCTTGGGCTGAATACTTTGCAGTGATCATTAAAGATTGTATTGGCAAATATTTGCACTTATTTCGATTAAATAATCATTGTTTTAAATTGATTTCGGTGAATAAAATAGTTACTAGTATTTTTTATTGCATTATATTCTTTTATGATTAATAATATTGAATAAATAATCCGTTTTTTGGAATTTTGTCAGTATTTTTGATGTCTTAAGGAAGTATGAACTATTCACTAGATTATTTTACGTTTTATGGTCTTAATTGTTGATGATAACCAGAACAATATTTATTCGTTAAAGAAATTATTAGAATCCAAAGATTTTCCTGTTGATACAGCTAATTCTGGTGAAGAAGCACTGGGTAAAGCATTAAAAAATAATTATGCATTGATTATTTTAGATGTTCAAATGCCTGGTATGGATGGATTTGAGGTTGCAGAAACGTTTGCAGGCTATAGTAAGACGAAAGAAATACCCATTATATTTTTATCTGCGGTAAATACCGAAAAAAGATTCATCACGCGCGGATATGCATCCGGGGGGATGGATTATGTAACCAAACCGGTAGATCCGGAAATTCTTTTACTCAAAGTCAAAACATTCTACAATTTGCAGGAACAAAGTCTTGCAATGAAAAAAACTCAGCAAAGTTTAGAACTGGAAGTACAGGGGCGAAGAGAATCTCAGGTAACCATGAAGTCTGAAATTGACCATTTTCATTTAATGCTGGAAGGGCTGCCGCAAATAGCGTTTACTTTAAACGAAGAAGGCATCGTAGATTTTGTGAATGGCAGATGGTACCAATATTCAGCTACCGATAAGGACTTTCCTGAAGCTCATCCCGATGATCTTAATATCAGAGACGAATTTGAACGATGCAGAAAGAAAGGTAAAGCCCTGGAATTGGAGGCCCGGATCAAAAATATTGAAACTGGTGATTACCGGTACCATTTACTAAGAATGTCTCCTGTTTACGAGGGTGATATTGTTAAAAATTGGGTAGGAACCTTTACGGATATTGATGATCAAAAGAAGGTGGAAAAAGAAAAGGACGAATTCCTGAGTATTGCCAGCCACGAACTGAAAACACCCCTTACAAGTATTAAAGCTTATATGCAGCTGCTGGACCGTAAACTGAAACTAGATAAAGACAGCGCAGAAGGAAACTACGTAACAAAGGTGCAGGATCAGATTGAAAAACTGAATGTTTTAATTACCGATTTACTGGATGTTTCCAAAATAGAAAACGGCAAACTAAAGATCAATAAAAAGCCTACCAACATTGAAAAGGTGATCGATAATGCCATCGAAACCATCCTGCAGACCCACGAAGAAAATAAAGTCAGAATCCAGCACCATGCGGTAGTACCGGATCTTCTTATCCCTTTCGATGAAATACGCATAGAACAGGTTCTGATCAACTTTCTAACGAATGCAATTAAATATTCACCTGAGAATAACCAGGTTATTGTAACAACATTTGCAGATGAAGATGAAGTGAAGGTAAGTATCACCGACTTCGGAATTGGGATCCCGGATTTTAAACAAGATGCCGTATTCCGTAAATTTTACCGGGTAGAAGAATCATCTTTACAATTTCAGGGTATGGGAATAGGGCTGTATATCTGTTCCGAAATTATCAAACAACATCACGGGACCATAGGTCTATCCAGTATCGTAGGTGAAGGGTCTACATTTTATTTTACCTTACCATTAAACTAATTTTTTATGCCGAAAAAAATCATAAGAAATCTACAAATTGGGGTTGGACTGTCTTTATTAATCTTAATAGCAAGTTCAACCGCATCATATATTAGTATCCAAAGGCAGATGGATCATAGGGAGAGCCTATCCAAAAGCCGACGCTCGGTAACCGCTGTAAAAGATGTGTTAATCGCTCTTTTAGATGCTGAAACGGGTAACAGGGGATATCAGTTAACAGGAAAAGATAGTTTTTTAGAACCTTATAACCGAAGTTTAGCAGAATTTCCTAAAGCAATTGAACGTGCCAAAACGATAGGAATTACAGATAAAAGTCAGCTGGGCAGAATCAATGCCTTAGAGCAAAATGTGGTTACCAGTGTTGATAACCTGAAACAGCTTGTCGAAAATAAACGAAAAGGTGCGGTAATGACTCAGGAGCAGATGTTGTTGAGTAAATCCTATATGGACAAATGCCGTATGCTGGTCCGGGATTTTGTAAAATATGAAGAAGAACAGGTTGATAAAAAGAATAAAAACCTCAATACTTCATCCGATACAACCGTTCTGTTTATCATTTTTTCTGCATTAGCGGCAATCGCGGTGACTCTGTTTTTATACATTAAGTTACGTAAAGATCTGATCCGTAGAGACAAGCTTGAAAAAGCATTAAAAGCGAAGGATCTGGAAATTAGCAGAAGAGTAAGTGTTATTCAGCAGGTTGCCAATAGAGTGGCGAATGGCGATTATAGCCAGAGAGCCGAAGACAACTCACAGGATGATCTTGGAGATCTGGTAGATTCTCTTAACCATATGACCGACTCTCTGAAAAAATCTTTCGATAAAATCAATAAAAGTGACTGGCATCAGAAAGGTCTTGCTTTGTTGAATGAATCTTTAGTAGGAAACAGATCCGTAAAAGACGTTACGAATGATTCTCTACTTCAAATCATTGAATATACAAATTGCAGCAATGGAGCCATTTATTTGCTGGACGATGGAAAACTAAAACTGGAATCTGCTTTCGGTCTGGAAAATACCATGAAAAAATTCTTCGAACCGGGAGAAGGAATGGTAGGCCAAACCTTTATCAAAGGAAAGTCAAAAGTATACAATGACCTTAACGAAAATGATTTCGCCATTACTTTTGCCAGCAGCAGAGTGAAGGTTAACGGAATTCTATTGGTTCCGATTATTTTGGACGGGCAAAGCATCGGTGTGTTGGAAGTAAGTTCCGCAGATAATTTTGATGAAGATAAAATTAACTACTTCACGGAAGGCTGTAGGAATATTGCCATTGCTTTGAATGCCGCAAAAGGCCGTGAAAAAGAACAGCGCCTATTAGAAGAAACACAGGCTCAGTCTGAAGAACTGCAGGTACAGCATTCTGAACTGGAAAATCTGAATACCGAATTAGAAGCACAAACTCAAAAATTACAGGCATCAGAAGAAGAATTAAAAGTACAGCAGGAAGAGCTGATGCAGACCAATGCTGAACTGGAAGAACGTTCGAAATTATTAGAAGAAAAAAATCATCTGATCGCCGAACGAAATATAGAAATCCAGAAAAAAGCAGAAGAACTGGCATTAAGTACCAAGTACAAATCTGAGTTTTTGGCGAATATGTCACACGAATTGCGTACTCCGCTGAACTCGATCCTTCTTCTTTCCCGTTTAATGGCTGAAAATCCTGACGAGAACCTGAACGAAGACCAGATAGAATCAGCGAAAGTAATTCAAAGCTCCGGAAGCAGTCTGTTAACGTTGATCGATGAAATATTAGACCTTGCTAAAATAGAATCAGGGAAAATGACCCTGGAATATCAAAACGTCGTGATTGAGGATGTTGTAAAAGATCTTCAGAATTTATTCAATCCTTTAGTGAAAGAAAAAGGAATTCAGTTTGATATTCAGATAGAAGAGCAGGTGGGAAAAAGAATTGAAACAGATCCATTACGACTAAACCAGGTATTGCTCAATTTGATGTCAAACGCATTGAAATTCACAACCGAAGGCAGCATTGCCCTGAATATTAAAAAAGACCCTAAGAATAAAGATTTTATAATTTTTAGTGTAAAAGATACAGGAATCGGAATTGCAGAAGACAAACAGAAAATCATTTTTGAAGCATTCCAGCAGGCAGACGGATCTACCCGACGAAAATTCGGGGGAACAGGATTAGGACTGTCCATCAGTCGTGAAATTGCGAAACTATTAGGCGGCGAATTACTGCTGAAAAGCAAGGTTGATGAAGGAAGTGAGTTTAGTTTGATCATTCCGGTTGACGGGAAATTAGAGCCTGTTCACATCCAGCAGGACCAGGAATTGGTTGAAATTATACGCGAAGATGTAGAAGAAATCAAAAACATCATCGATTATCCGAATACTGAAACTTCACTTTCTGTCAATGTATTGGAAATACCGGAAGATGTAGCAGATGACCGCGACAATATACAGGATGGAGACAAAGTCATTTTAATTGTAGAAGACGATACCAATTTCGCTAAAGCACTATTAAAATACGCTCACCGACAGGATTATAAAGGAGTAGTGGTGGTAAGAGGAGATTATGCCTTGTCCGCTGCATTGCAATATCATCCGTTGGCCATTTTACTCGATGTTCAGTTGCCGGTAAAAGACGGATGGCAGGTAATGGATGCATTAAAATCCAACGCCCAAACCAAACATATTCCGGTGCATATGATGTCGTCACTGCATGTAAAAGAAGAAAGTCTGATGAAAGGAGCTATTGATTTCATCAACAAACCGGTGGCTTTAGAGCAGATGACGGATGTCTTCAGGAAAATTGAAGAAGCCCTTCGCAGATCCCCTCAAAAAGTTTTAATTGTAGAGGAAAATTCTAAACATGCCAGTGCTTTATCCTATTTCTTAAGCAATTTCAATATTTCATTAGCAGTAGAAAATAATGTAGAAGACAGTGTAAAAGCATTAACTTCCAACGATGTGGATTGCGTGATTTTAGAAGTGGGAGCTTCCAAAGGACATGGCTATCAGATTGTAGAATCCATTAAAAGCTATGAAGGATTAGAAAACCTTCCGATTATCATCTTTACCGAAAATAATTTATCCCAGGCAGAAGAGCTTAAAATCAAGCAGTATGCAGATTCTATTGTGGTAAAAACAGCACATTCTTATCAGCGTATCCTGGATGAAGTAGGATTATTTTTACACTTGGTGGAGGAAAAGAACAGCTCGATAGAAACCATTAAAAATAAAACATTAGGATCATTAACAGAAGTCTTGAGTGGAAAGAAAATACTCATCACCGATGACGATGTCCGCAATATATTTTCACTCACCAAAGCACTCGAAAAATACAAAGTAGAGGTTGTATTGGCAATGGACGGAAAACAGGCGCTGGAGCAGATCAAAGCCCATCCGGATATTGATGTTATTTTGATGGATATGATGATGCCGGAAATGGATGGCTACGAAACCATACAGGAAATAAGAAAAAAACCGATGTTTGCCAAATTGCCGATTATTGCCGTAACTGCAAAATCGATGATTGGTGACCGCCAGAAATGCATTACAGCAGGAGCTTCAGATTATATCTCGAAGCCTGTAGATCTCGATCAGCTGTTATCATTGCTGCGTGTTTGGTTATATGAAAGTTAAACAGATCAATTCTGATGAATAAGAAAATTTTGATTGTGGACGATGATCCACGTAATATATTTGCCCTGAAATTAACCCTGAAAGCCCGGGGTTATCAAATGGAAAGCTGTACAATGGCTCAGGAAGCCATTAAGCTTTTGCATGAAGATCCCCAGATTGGGGTCGTGCTGATGGATATGATGATGCCCGAAATGGATGGCTATGAAGCGATCCGTATCATTCGCAATACACCGGAAATCAGTCATGTATCGATTATTTCAGTAACTGCACAGGCAATGCCGGAAGACCGTCAGAAATGCCTGGATGCAGGAGCACAGGATTATGTGAAAAAACCGATTGATGTAGATCAGTTGATAACTGCTATCCAAAAACTATCCTAGATGCTGGAGCCTAGTATTGTAAAAGATGAAGAGGTAGAATGCCTGATAAAAGACGTTTACGGACTGTATGGGTATGATTTTTCCCTGTACAGCAGAGCTTCCTTTAAAAGAAGGGTTAACCGTATCTGTCTGATTGATAAATTCACCAGTTTTGCAGAGCTGCGGTATACCATCCTCAATGACCCGGAATACCTGAAACATTTTGTGGAAGAAATCACAGTGAATGTCACCGAAATGTTTCGTGATCCTTATTTTTTCAAAGTATTACGCGAGAAAATATTGCCGCAATTAGGAACTTATCCGCTTATCAGAATTTGGGTAGCCGGATGTTCTACAGGAGAAGAAGCCTATTCCATGGCAATTTTATTGAAAGAAGCCAATTTGTACCACAAATCACTGATCTACGGAACAGATATCAATCCCTCCGTTCTGGAAACAGCAAGAGCCGGAGTTTTTCCTTTGCAACAGATGAAACTGTATTCGGAAAACTATATGCTTTCAGGAGGTAAACAGGATTTTTCAGACTATTATACTGCCAATTATGACAGTGTGAGGTTTGACAAAAGCCTGCAGGAAAAACTGATCTTATCTACCCATAATCTGGTTTCAGACAGCTCTTTTAACAGCTTTCAGCTGATTATCTGCAGAAACGTATTGATTTATTTTGATAAAGAACTGCAGGAGCGCGTATTCAATCTTTTTGACGCAAGTTTGGAAAACTTAGGTTATCTGGCTTTAGGTTCCAAAGAAACCCTGAGATTCTCGAATTTAGGGAAATTTTACCATCAGATTGAAGACCAGAAAATATGGAAAAAAGCAGATCATAGTTAATTATTAATAAAAAATGGAAACGAAGAATACCGAATTGGTTGTAATAGGAGGGTCTGCAGGAAGTCTGCAGGTCATTTTGGATATGGCCAGAAAACTCAATAAAGAGATCGGTTTTCCTATTCTGCTGGTGATGCACCGGAAGGCACAGTCGGTAAGTATTTTGCCCACGCTGTTACAGCAGTTCTCATACATGGAGGTCATTGAAGCTGAAGACAAAACAGAAATTCAGAAAAACAAGATCTATATAGTCCCTGCTGATTATCATGTCTTATTTGAAGATAAAAAAATCATCTCCCTGGATAGTTCAGAAAAAGTAAACTATTCCCGTCCCTCTATTGATGTCACTTTCAAATCTGCGGCAGAGATATATGGCGAAAGCCTTGTCGGAATCCTGTTGTCTGGTGCCAACGCTGATGGTGTGGAAGGTTTGGAATACATTAAAAAAAATAATGGAAGAGTCTGGATCCAGGATCCGGAGACAGCAGAAGTAGGGTATATGCCAAAACATGCTGTAGCAGCAGGCATCCACGACCTTATTATTATGCCCGATGAGCTGGCAGCACACATTAATCAGTTACAAACAATATAATATACCTAAAGATTTAAAAATAGCCTGATATGAGCAAGAAGAAAATTTTAATTTTTGACGATGACAAAGTTATTCTGGAAGTAATAACGATCATTTTTGAAGAGGGTGGTTACGAAGTGGAAATCTCAGAAACGTCACACGATATTATACAGAAAGTTTCTCAGTTTCAGCCGGATGTTATTCTGATGGACAACTGGATTCCTAATATTGGTGGGGTAGAAGCAACAAAGTTGTTGAAAAGTAATGAAGAATTTAAGAAAATTCCGGTGATCTACATTACAGCCAATAGCGATATCACTGCATTGGCGGAAAGTGCTCAGGCAGATGATTATATTGCAAAACCATTCAATCTTGATGATCTGGAAGAAAAGGTGGCAAAATACATGAAAGACTAATTCTACAGTAAAAAATCTACTGATCTGTCTTTTGAATACATAAAAAAGGTCAGTTATTCCTTATGATCCTTGCTGGAAACAGCAGGGATTTTTTTATTGTATGAGGTTAACCGTAAGGATATTGTGTAAGACATTAATAATTTTATTTCATAGATGAAATAGAAGAATTAAGCACATGCAGAAAGGATTAAATCAAGCTAAAATTGCAAATCAGTTAAAAAAAAGTGCTATTAACCCAAATAGTCAAAGTTCAGTTGAAAAGAAATTAAATCAAATTAAAGAAAAATATAAAGCAAAAACGTTATTTCAACTTGCTTGTATTCTACACAATAACAAAGTTTTAGTAAATACGGATTCCCGTAGTGGAGAATAAAATTTTATATATATATTTATCCAGAATTCAAAAACAGAATTATTATGAAAAATTTAAAAAAACTATCTAGATCTCAACTTAAAAATTTAAGTGGTGGTGAAATTATTAATGGAGGACCAAGAGCTGGTTTAGAAGGGCAGGGAGGGAATTATAAATGCTGCTCAAACAATAGTGATGCGTGTAGCGCTTGTGTCCATATTAATAGTAATCCTGTTTGTAGTACAGGATCATATGCGGTAGCATGCTAAAAAATTAACACTAACACCCTAGAATTTTTTTTAGGGTGTTTTTAATAGAAAGTAAATATGAAATTTTTGAAATGTCTAATACTTGGAATCTTTTGTTCTTTTTCTATTATTTATGGTCAAAACTATCGTTTTACCTATAATTATAGATCAATACCAGATACTCTCAATAAAAATAATATAATAAATGAAGATATGATTCTAGAGGTTAGAGACAATAAATCTGTTTTTCTAAGTCAAAAAAAAATCATTTCTGATTCTGTAATGATTGCTGATGCTAAAAAAGGGATTATGACCATGCCAGACCCTAGTATTCAGACTAAATATATTGTTACAAAAGAATATTCAGATGTAAAGACAAGATTAATTACAGAAGAATTTTCCACTTCTTATAAATTTGTAATAGTTGATGAAAGACCTTTAAATTGGAAAATTCTCCCTGAAAAAAAGATGATTGGGGAGTATCAATGCCAAAAAGCAGTACTAGATTTTGCAGGTAGACAATGGACGGCTTGGTTTACTGAGGAAATACCATTTAGTGATGGTCCATATAAATTTAGAGGCTTACCGGGATTAATTGTTCAAATTGGAGATTCAAAAGAGTATCATGTTTTCCAATTAAAAGGAGTACAAAAGAATAATAACAACCCATATGAAAGTAAGGTAGATAAAGGAACAAATACTAAAAATCTTAGTTTTAGCGATTTTGTTAAATTTTATAAGGAGTATAGAAAAGATCCTGTAAAAGAATTTAAACAAAATGCCGTGAGTGGTAAAATATATTATGAATCTGAAGAAAAAAGAATTGAACATATGATGTTAGTGGAAAAGCTAAATAAAGAAAGAATAAAAAAAGACAATAATATAATTGAACTTGATCTATTAAAAAAATAAAATTAAAGCACCTTAGTAGGTGCTTTAATTTTAAAATCCATCTTTTAATTTTTCAAATTCATTTTTAACAAACTCTTCCATTTCTTCAATTACTTTATCTCTTTCATGTTTTGTTAAAAACATTGCATGCTCTATTTCTCTGGAAAGCATTGTTCGATTAACCTGATCTACTTTAAAAATAAATCTTTGCAAGGAGCTTTAGAAAGAACATAGTAACTCGTATCTGATATGTCGTAAAAAAGTTTAAGTTTTTTCATAACAAAACAATATTTTAAGCAAAAGGAATTATATTTTTGCTTGAAAGTTTAATTCATTGCTTGAAAAGCTTTTTGAAAATCTCTAGCAGGGATTTTTTATTTCTATATCATCAGGTCCGATTATTTTAATGATGAATACCATTAGGAACAGAAGGTAATTAACATTGAAAAATATTAGAAATACAGAAGGTTTATTTTTATATGTGTTGATAATCAGAATTTTATATTAAAGTTAAAACAGCTGTACGACTTCAGGAATAAAACGTATATTTAACTTAATGAGAATGTAGCGGTATACTTTTATCGAAGTAATGAAGGGGATGGCAAGATTGTAGTAGTACTTACCAAACCATATGAAAATCGCAAAAAATGAATTTGAAACGAAATATAAATTCTCAAATAGAAAATAGCAGTCCTGCCGTTACCAACTTTCGTCTGGATATACTGGAAGGTTTAACAAGAGATCCTAAGCGACTGTCTTCAAAGTACTTTTATGATAAGAAAGGTGACCATCTGTTCCAGAAAATTATGGCAATGCCCGAATATTATCTCACCCAGTGCGAGCTGGATATATTCAAAAATAAAACAGCCGAAATTGCCAGTCTTATCACGATAGATAATGAACCTTTTGATCTGATCGAGCTTGGAGCAGGCGATGCCATGAAGTCCTCCTATCTGCTGAAATACCTTGTTGATAATGGAGTAGACTATACCTATATGCCGATTGATATTTCAGGAAATATTTTATCAATTCTGGATCAGAAATTAAAAAAGGAAATACCCGGTTTAGACATTGTCTGCTTAGAAGGTGAGTATTTTGACATGCTTGATAAAGCAGCAGCACTATCTTCCAGAAGAAAAGTAGTCCTGTTTTTAGGAGGCAATATAGGGAATATGGAAGTACAGGAAGGCCATGATTTCTGTACACACCTGAACCGCAGTCTCACTTCCGGAGACCGTGTACTGGTAGGTTTTGATCTTAAAAAAAATCCTCATACCATTTTAGATGCTTATAATGATACAACCGGGATCACTGCAGATTTTAATCTTAACCTTTTGACCCGTATCAATCGTGAACTGGAAGCAGATTTTGATCTGAAAAACTTTCAGCATTACCAGACGTATGATCCGGTGAGCGGAGCCTGCAGAAGCTATCTGGTAAGCCTTACAGACCAACAGGTAACCATTGATGATACAATCATATCATTCATGGAAAACGAACTTATCGATATGGAAGTTTCCCAGAAATTCTCCGAATCAGATATAGAAGAACTGGCAGAAAGGTCAGGCTTTACCATCGCAGGAGAAATAAAAGACTCTAAAAAATGGTTCATAGATTCCGTATGGAAAGTACAGTAAACAATTAAATATAAAAAGATGATAGCAAGTCCCAAAAATATTGATGCCGTAAAAAAATATACAGCGGTCCGTAATCATTCTCTAGCCATTTGTGCTCCTCTGGAAATTGAAGATTACGTCGTACAGCCCATGGTAGATGTAAGTCCTCCAAAATGGCATTTAGGCCACACAACCTGGTTTTTTGAAACGTTCATATTGCTTCCGAATTTTCCGGGGTATATGGTTTTTGATCCTCAATATAATTTTGTATTCAACAGCTATTATGAAACCATCGGGGCTAGGGTAATCCGTACCGATAGGGGGAATTTAAGCCGTCCTTCTGTTTCTGAGGTTTATCGTTACCGGAAATATGTCGATGAGCAAATGGAAATATTTCTTCAAAGCGAGCACATGAAACAAGCCCTTGAACCTTTACTGGAACTGGGACTCAATCACGAACAGCAGCATCAGGAATTATTATTGACTGATATTAAATATATTTTAGGACATAATCCTCTGTTTCCAGCCTATACAAAAGAAAAAAGTACTGAAGCAGAAATCAGCAAAGCTTCCGGAATGATCCCGTTTTCCGAAGGTATTTATGAAATTGGTTTCCAGGGAGAAGGGTTTTGTTTTGATAATGAATTGGGAAGACATAAAGTATTCCTTCATGATTTCGAAATCGCAGCCCGTCCCGTAACCAATGGAGAATATCTGGAATTTATGGAAGCTGGCGGCTATCATGATTTTAAACACTGGCATGCAGAAGGCTGGGATTGGGTAAAAGAAAACAAAGCAGAATCCCCGTTGTATTGGCATTTCATAGACGGAAAATGGATGCAGTATACCTTATATGGATTGCAGGAACTCGATCTTGAGCAAGCCCTTTGTCATATCAATTTCTATGAAGCATCAGCATATGCCTCCTGGAAAGGGATGCGTTTGCCTACAGAAGCAGAGTGGGAGGTAGCATCGGACCATTTTAACTGGGGAAACCGTTGGGAATGGACAGGAAGTGCCTACTTGCCTTATCCCGGTTTCAAAAAAGAAGCCGGAGCAGTAGGAGAATACAACGGAAAATTTATGATCAATCAAATGGTATTGCGCGGTGCATCAGATGCAACGCCTGCCGGACACAGCAGAAATACCTACCGTAATTTCTTTCATGCCAGGCTGCAGTGGCAGTTTACGGGAATCAGGCTTGCCAGATAATATCAGCGTATGATTACAGTAGAATCTGTTTCTAAATATTTTGGTGGAAGAGCTGCCGTAGATACCATTTCCTTTCAGGCCAATGATAAGGAAATAATGGTATTGCTGGGCACCAGTGGCTGTGGGAAAACAACAACCCTTAAAATGATCAATCGCCTGATAGAATCAGATGCCGGGACTATTTTGATTGACGGTGAAAACATCCGTGATAAAAAAATTGAAGACCTTCGCATGAGTATCGGTTTTGTGATGCAGCACTCAGGACTGTTTCCCCATTATACCATTGGCAGGAATATCAGTGTCGTTCCGGAATTATTAAAGTGGAATCAAAAAGATATCCGGAGAAGAACTGAAGAACTGATGGATAAACTGCATCTTTCCGGTGATCTTCTCAGCCGGTTTCCTCATGAATTGAGCGGAGGACAGCAACAGCGCGTAGGCATTGCAAGGGCATTGATTGCCAATACTCCTGTTCTGCTAATGGATGAACCCTTTGGAGCATTAGATAATATTACGAAAGCTGAAATTCATTCAGAATTCAAATCCCTGGAAGAACTTAAAAACAAAACCATCGTACTCGTTACTCACGATGTGCAGGAAGCCTTTGAGCTCGGTCATAAAATATGCCTGATGGATAAAGGGAAAATTGTACAGATCGGCACTCCAAAAGAAATGCTTTATCATCCCAAAAATGATTTTGTAAAAGAATTTTTTGCGGAAAGCCGGCTTTTACTTGAATATAAGGTGGCTGCTTTACAGGATCTGCATCCTTTTCTTATCAATGGGCAACAATTGTATGATACCTATAAATTCACTAAGGATACAAGTGTCTGGGCCGCTTTACAAAAGCTGAGCGCAGATCATGACAATATAGAGTGGTATGATACTTTGACCAAAGCATTCAGTGAGTACAGAAAATTACAGGTAGCATGACAAATCAAAGCCTTTGGACCTTTATTGCCGAACAGCAGGAAAAATTAGGAACCCAGATTATTCAACATCTTGGGCTTACTTTTTTATCCTTATTGCTGGCAGTTGTTGTCGGGCTGCCTCTAGGAATCCTCATTGCAAGAAAACAAAAAATATCCAGTTCCGTGCTTGGAATAGCCGGTGTTTTGCAGACCATTCCAAGCATTGCATTGCTGGGTTTTATGATACCGGTGTTGGGAATCGGTGCCGCACCTGCCATTGCTGCATTATTGATTTATGCACTTCTCCCCATCATCCGGAATACCTACACAGGAATAAAAGGAGTAGATCCTGCCGTGATTGAAGCGGCAAAAGCAATGGGAATGAACAAAAAGCAGATGCTTTTAAAAGTAGAGCTCCCTTTGGCAATGCCCGTTATTATAGCCGGCATAAGAACGGCGGCAGTTATTAATGTTGGAGTAGCAACCTTAGCATCTTTTGTAGCCGCAGGCGGATTAGGAGAATTTATTTTTGGAGGAATCTCCCTTAACAATACCAATATGATCCTTGCAGGAGCTATTCCAGCAGCATTACTTGCGATTATATTGGACCAGATGATTGCATTATTGCAGCGGTCAGGATATCAGAAATTCCGTAAACTGTGGTATATCGTGCCATTGGTTCTTGTAATCGTAGGAGCAGCGTATTGGCTGACAACACGCTCGGAAGATAAGCTTAAAGCCGGATTTACCCCTGAATTTATGGGCAGACAGGACGGTGATCTGGGATTACGGTCTGTGTACGGACTCAATGCCCATCCAAAGGTTGTGAATGATGCCGTAATGTACAAAGCAGCCTATGAAAATAAGCTGGATCTCATCAGCGGATATTCTACGGATGGCAGGATCAAAGCCTTTGATCTGTATGTGCTGGAAGATGATAAAAAGATCTTTCCTCCCTATTTTGCAGCCCCAATCATTAAAACGAAGACATTACAGAAGTTTCCTGGTCTCGAAAAAACACTGAACCTGCTGGCAGGTCAGTTCAACGATGCCGTGATGACAGATCTCAATTACAGAGCCGATTATCTTCATCAGACTCCTGAAAAAACAGCCAAAGACTTCTTACTGAAAACCAAACTATACAAAATATCCCGTCAGGGAAATGCCGGAACGGTACGGATTGGATCAAAGATTTTTGGCGAGCAATATATTCTCACAGAAATTTATAAGATGCTGATTGAAGGCTATACAGAATATAAAGTAGAAACAAAAACAGGCCTGGGAGGTACGAAAATCTGTTTCGATGCTTTACAGAATGACGGGATAGATTTTTATCCCGAATATACCGGGACAGGGCTATTGGTTTTGCTGAAACCCACAGAAAAAACCATTCATACCGTTACTCAAAGTCCCGAAAAGACGTATCAGTATGTCAGCGAAGAATTTCAGAAACAGTATGGGATTCAATGGCTGCAACCACTGGGATTTAATAATTCGTATGCCCTGATGATGCGTAAAAAACAGGCTGCAGAACTCCATATCAAAAATATATCAGACCTTAAAAAATATCTTGATTCAGAATAATCATAAAAATTACTGATTGGAAATTTTCGGAATATATAAAGCCTTTAGCAATTAAGTAAAGGTTTTTTTGTTGCTTTGAAATTGATGTAAAAGATTCTGAAGTTTTAATTTAATGAATAATTATTTCATTAATTTTCCCAATCCTGTAACATTTTTTCAGAATGGGGAACAAATAGCCAAATCAATATCTTTTGAAAAAGACAGATCTAGAACTAGAATTCGAAGCCAGGCTCAAAGAATACAAACTTGTAATCTATAAAGTCTGCCGGATGTATAAAAATGATCCCAATGATATTCAGGATTTATATCAGGATATTATCATACAGTTATGGAAGTCGTATCCCAAATTCAGAGGCGAAGCAAAATTCAGTACCTGGCTCTATCGGATTGCCATTAATACAGCCCTGGCAAGTTTTACCCGGAAAAAAAGGGTTATACAAACCAGCGAAGTAGAATTGTACAATATCCAAATGCCTTATGAAGAAGATATTGGAGTCAAAGAAGAGCAGCATCAGCAATTAGATACCGCTATCCAACAGCTGAATGATGTTGAAAAATCCATCGTGATCCTATATCTGGAAGATAAATCTTATGATGCGATGGAAGAAATTTTAGGAATCAGCAATGCTACCCTGAGAGTAAAAATGAACAGAATTAAAGACAAATTAAGAACCCTTACCAACAATAAATAATATGGAATTAGATACCTTAAAAAATAGCTGGAATACCCTTTCCGTAGATGTGAACCGGGATCAATTCGACATCATTTCTGCCACCAAAAAAGAAATGAAATCTCCCTTAGCCGGCCTGAAGAAAAAAGTCCAGAAGCAAATTAAAATTTTACCGCTTTTATTCGCTTTCTTAGTGGTGATAGCCGTTAAAATGCCCGAAGCCCAACATAATATTCTGATTTGGATGGGCTTAGTGATTCTGCCTTTAACAACGGTATATTATTATTTCAATCTAAAATTAATAAATGATTTGGAAGAGGTGAGTGGCTCTGTAAAAGATGATATTCAAAATAAAATAAAAAAACTCATCAACACCAACCGGGTGTATCTGATGGTCACACGGGTCGTTTTTGCCTTGTTGATCATAGGTGTTGAAGGCTTGCTCAGAAATAACAGATTGGATTTAGTTCCGGGGCTTGAAATCATGAAAAATACTGTTTTCCCGTTACGGGTGCTGATCTATGCCGGAATTTTTGGACTCCATTATGTGGTGAGCAGCTATACCTTTACGTTCTATTTTGGAAAATACATCAGACAGCTTAAAAGCATCCTTATAGAGATGCAGTAAAAAGAATCCCTCCTACAATAGCGGAGGGATTTTTTATGGTGTCAGGGTACAGTGTAAGTAAAAATAACTGATTAAAATAATCAATAAGGTTATTTACATGGATTGTCATTCCGATGAAGGAGGAAACTCTTTCATAGATTAGATTCTTCATTTCACTTCGTTAGATTCAGAATGACAGCAGAATAGGCAGGCCATAAAGTCTAGTGCAAAATTGTATATTCTTACACCAATGATTATCCTTTAAAATGCTTTTCTTTGTTAAAATTTAATTTTAAAAATAACTCCTTTTTTGCGAAACTCAAATGAAGAATATATTAAGCTGGGTTTTGGTTTTATTAATTATGGTTTTCTTCCTCAACAACTGTTTTAGTAGTAAGGTTCAGAAAGACATTACCCAAAAAGCTTCTTTTATTGCCGAACTCAGAAAGTTATATGCTTCAGGAGATGCTTCAAAATGGCCTAAACCATTAATAGATCCCGAAGCGAAACCTTATTTTCAGGAAATCGGACATCTGCCGGAAATTCAGTTTCCGGAGGATAATCCGTACTCCAGTGAGAAAGCATTTCTAGGGAAAACCCTTTTCTTTGATCCGCGTCTTTCAGGTTCCAATCAGATTGCCTGTGCCTCATGCCATGATCCCGAACTGGGCTGGACCGATAACAGAGCTTTATCTTATGGCCATGACAGGCAGTTGGGAACAAGAAATTCAATGACGATTCTTAATGCTGCCTATGCCACATCATTATTCTGGGATGGACGTGCCAGCTCGTTGGAAGAGCAGTCTCATATGCCGATCCAGGATCAGCGGGAAATGAATGGACATATTGAAATAGCCGCCGGAAAAATTGCCAGGATCAAAGGATACGAAAGTTTATTTGAGAAAGCTTTTGGCAGTAAAACCGTTACCAAAGAGAAGATTGCCCAGGCTATTGCTACTTTTGAACGAACGGTTAAAAGCCCGCCGACTAAATTTGATGAGTTTATAGATGGTAAAATAGATCGTTATTCTGATGATGAGGTAATGGGACTTCATATCTTTCGTACCAAAGCGAATTGTATCAGCTGTCACAATTCCGGATATTTTTCCAACAGCCGTTTTGAGAATGTAGGAACTTCTTTATTAGGCTCAGCACAGGAAGATTTGGGAAGATATCTCGTGACAAAAAATCCTGAAGATGCCGGGAAATTCCGGGTGCCTAGTTTAAGAGAAGTAACGAAAACAGGACCGTGGATGCATAACGGATCTATGGTTTCACTTGCAGAAGTGATACAGCTGTATAATAAAGGAAATCCTGAACCCTCTCCATATCGTTCGACGGTTCACGACGGAATTACGCTGACCTCTCATAAATCTGAGATCGTAAGGCTTTTGGAACTGACAGATGAAGAAATGAGACAGTTAGAGGCATTTCTTGGAACATTATCGACCAAAACCCAAAGACTTATTCCGCCGCCAATGCCACAATAGTGAATTTCTTTATTATTGAATATTGAAAGAGTTATTGAAAAGTCTCAGGAAGTATTTTTTCAATGATGACCTGCTGGAGTTTATCCGGTTCGCTGTTAAAAACAGTATGTCCTGATTTTTCAAACCAAAAAAGATCTTTTTTGGGTGCTTTTAACAACTTATAATAATCTTCAACAAGGTAATGGGATTTTTGCTGATCGCCGTTTCCTTCTATAAAATATACCGGACATTGCAGTGCCGGTAAGGTCTTGAAAAGATTGTTGGTTACCGCCTTCTTCCACATAGGAAACCAAACGGCCAGCCACTCGTGGTATTTTGCTTTGAAACCGGGTTCCTTGGCGAAATCCACTCCATTATGAATGAATAACCACTTTTGTGAATAGAACAGATCGTCTTCTTTTTCAAATGGGATTTTCACCAATGCCAGTTCTTTTGCAGCCTCGGCGTTATGGGTTTCTTTTGCCCATTGAGTAAGCATTTTCATGGTCAGTTTTTCACTTTTCAGCTGATCCACAATAGCACTGATGGGAATGTATGCATACAATAATTCAGGATGTTTTTCGGCAACATTAAAGCCTAGCATAGATCCGAACGAATGGGAAACCAGGAATAGCTTTTTACGATTGAATTTTTTTAGTAAATAGTGGATAATTTCTTCGGTATCTTTCTGTAATAAACTCAGAGAAAGCTGTTCAGGAGAATGATTCAGTTTTAAGGTTTCACCAGCTTCTCTCTGATCCCATTGAATCACTACAAAATGTTCTTTAAGCTTATTGGTAAATGAATCTGCCACAGGAATTAATGATGTTCCGGGTCCGCCATGAAGGAAAAGTAATAAAGGTTTTGCATTGTCTGTTCCCTGTAATTTAATAAACTGTTTGATTCCACCGATCTGTACGATCTCTGTGGTGTCGATTTTCAAAGGATTGTCCTTATCGGATACCGCACTTTTTACTGTTGTGATCAGAGAAAAAAACAGGAGAAAGAAAATTATTTTTTTCATAGTTATAGTTTAGAACCCGCCTCTTTACCTGAGTTTTCCGGGATAGACAAGTCTACGAAATTTATTCTGGATAGAAGGATAAATTTTGAGAGTCCTAAAATTATAAAAATGAATGGTGTTTTTTAAACAGGAATCGTGAACCAAAATGTACTTCCTTCACCAATTACACTTTCAGCACCAATCTGGCCTTGATGCTTCCGGATAATTTCTGAACAGATATACAGCCCTAAACCAAGCCCTGAATAGGATTTCCCTGAATGATCTACCCGGAAATAACGGTCAAAAAGATTGGGAAGAACCTTGGCATCGATTCCGTTTCCAAAATCCCGGACAGACACCTTCACATAACCTTCCAGTAATTCTGTTGTGATGTGGATGTGTTGAGAATGCGGAGCATATTTTACAGCGTTATTCACGAAGTTGATCACCACTTGGTCAATTCTGTGTTCATCGGCATACACTTCCAGATGTTGATCTCCCTGGATCATAAGCTCATAGTTACCTTCCATTCTTATATGATTGCAGCTCATAGAAAGCATATCATGAAGGTTAAACCTTGTTTTTTCAAGTTTTAGCTGATCTTCACTCAGTCTGCTCATGTTTAAAAGATCGTCGATAAGCACCACGATTTTTTCTACACTCTTTCCGGACTGTTCAATGAGTCTGATATGGGTCTCTGAAAAAGGTTTATTTTTCATACGGTCCAGCAATTGAAGCGATGCTTTAAGAGAAGTGATCGGAGTTTTCAGTTCATGGCTTGCAATACTTAGAAAATCATCTTTACGCTGTTCAAACAGCTTTTTTTCTGTGATAATAGCCGTCATCCCGACCATTCGGTCAGCATTTCCATTTTCGTCGTATCTTGGACGTCCGTGGGCTTCTATCCAATGCAAAGAGCCGTCCCGCCATTTGATAGGGTATTCAGTTTTATAAATACCGTTTACTCTGATGGCTTCCTGCACCAGTCCTCTGACTCTTTCTCTGTGTTCTGGGAATATTGCTTCAAACAGGTCTGCGTATGTGAAATTTTCTTCCGGAGAAAAACCGTAGTTACGCTTAAACTGATCGGTGCTCAGCATGATGCCTGTTGCAAGATTTACTTCGGTAGATCCCAGGCTGCTTGCATCCATTGCAATTTCCAGACGGGTATTGATTTCACGAACGGATTCCCGGGCATTGATCTGATCGGTGACATCTGAGGCTACCACCAGAATGGTAGTCGTTTTTCCATCTGTACCCGAGATCGGTTTGTATACAAAATTAATATAACGTTCAGTAAGATTTTCGCCTACCATCAGTTGTACTTTGAGCTCCTGTCCATAGAATTCCTTACCTGTTTCATAAACTTCTTTGAGAATACCCAAAAAAGGCTGTTTTTCTAATTCAGGGAGTGCTATACGTAAAGGAAGGCCTACTACAGAGCGGTCTTTACCCCAAATTTCCAATATGGTACCATTCACTACATCTACTGTAAAGTCTTCTCCTTTAAGTGATGCCATGGCAACGGGAGAATGTTCTACAAGCGATCTGAAACGATTTTCACTTTCAACCAGTGTATTATTAGCCTCCTGCAGCTGGTTTTTAAAATAGACGAGTTCTTTGTTAGCTGCCTCAAGCTTGGCATTGATGTGTAAAAGTTCTTCGTTGGTTACGATATATTCTTCGTTCAGGTCTACGAGATCCTGAGTGAGTTGTTGTTCTGCTTTTGATTTCTCTTTGACCATTTTTCTGGCTTCCATCCTTTCTGATACTTCAGAAGCGGTATGCAGGATATAAGCCGTTTTACCATTGTCATTACCTATTGCTTTGTACTCGAAATCAAAATAAAAGTGTTGAAGCTCGCCATCAATTTCAATAATGGCAGGATAGTCTTTTGCAATATACGTTTCTCCGGATCTCCATACCTGCTTTAAAATATCAAGAAAAGGCTGTCCTGAAAGTTCTGGAAGAGCGTTAATGAAATGTTCACCAATAACGTTACGATCTTTTCCCCAGAATTTCAGCATAGCCTCATTGGCGCTGATTATGGCAATGTCATCACCAGTATATACCGCTGTTGCATTGGGTGACCTGAAAAGTATACTCAATAACTGTTCAGGAAGAATATAATCTGGAGAATTCATAATAGATTAAAAAAGTACACAAAGATAATTAATATCCTTCAATGAGCGGGCATAAAAGGGTTTTTTAAACACTTCTTATCAGCAGAAATAAAGGTGTTTTTTGAGGTTTGAAAACAGATGATATAGGTATCCAGAACATCTCATCGGATAGGGGATATCCGATGAGATGATGATTTTTAGTACTGTTTTAATGATACGAGCTTTAACTGCTCATCAAAAACCTGAACTTGTTGATATTTTTAAGGGCAATACCCGTTCCACGGACTACAGCTCTTAAAGGATCTTCAGCTACACATACAGGCAATCCTGTTTTTCGGTGTATTCTATCGGCTAAACCATTAAGAAGGGCACCTCCTCCTGCAAGATAAATCCCTGTTTTATAGATGTCTGCGGCAAGTTCTGGTGGAGTAAGCGAAAGCGTTTCCAGCACGGCATCCTCAATTCTCATGATAGATTTGTCCAGCGCTTTGAAGATTTCCTTATAATTCACCATGATTTCTTTTGGCTTACCCGTAATGAGGTCTCTTCCCTGTACAGGAATATCTTCCAAAGGATAATCCAGTTCTTCCAGAGCCGAACCTATCTCGATTTTTATTCTTTCGGCGGTTCTTTCCCCGACATACAGATTGTAATTCGATCTTAAAAAATAAGCAATATCGTTGGTAAATACATCTCCTGCTATTTTCAGAGATTTATCGCAAACGATTCCTCCAAGCGCTATTACTGCAATTTCAGTTGTTCCACCCCCTATATCAATAATCATATTTCCTTCAGGATTCTGAACGTCAATTCCTGCTCCAATTGCAGCAGCCATAGGTTCATAGATCAGTTTTACCTCTTTGGCGTTTACCTTCAATGCAGAATCTTTTACAGCTCTTTTTTCAACTTCGGTAATTCCGGAAGGAATACAGATGACAATTCTGAGTGCAGGCTGTATAAACCGGCCTCTGATACCGGGAATCTGTTTTATGAATTCCTTAATCATATGCTCTGAAGCATGAAAGTCTGCAATCACTCCATCTTTTAGCGGACGTATGGTTTTAATATTTTCATGGGTTTTCCCCTGCATAAGCTTGGCTTGCTCGCCAACTGCAATGGGCTTTCCTGTAGTACGGTCAATAGCGACGATAGAGGGTTGATCGATAACGATCTTATTATTATGTATAATTAGTGTATTAGCGGTTCCAAGATCCATTGCGATCTCTTGGGTAAACATATCAAATAACCCCATCTTTTTCATTCTTTTATTAGATTACAAAAGTATGGTTTTATGTATTGATATAAGTGCTGAAATACCTAACAATAGAAGTTAAAGTTGTGTTAATTATCCTTGTAAAGTGAACTTTTTCACTTATGGTTATCCAAATTGCTCTGTTTTTGAATAGATAACATCCATACTATTAATTCATTACCAGTTATTAAATTGTATATAGATATATCCATAAAACTTATCTACTTTTAGCCCAACAAACCATGAAATACAATGAAGGCTAAAACTCCTTTTTATATTACGCTCGTTTTTGGAATGATGGTGAACCTAGTTTCTGGACAGAAAGAGTCTTCATTAAAAAACGAAATTTCTAAAGTAGAATCCGGATTAGTGCCTGCTGTACGCTTTGAAGGCGATCCGGTCTGGACGATTGAATCACGGATGAAATATTATCATATTCCCGGAGTGAGCATCGCCGTTATTAAAGATTCTAAAGTAATCTGGAGCAAAACATATGGTGTAGCAGATGAGGACACTAAGGTTCCGGTTAATTCAAAAACCCTTTTTCAGGCTGCATCAATGAGCAAACCGGTAAGTGCCTACGCCGCATTAAAGGAAGTTGAAATGGGAAAAATAAATCCTGATGCTGATGTAAATTCCTATTTGAAATCCTGGAAAGTCCCCGAAAATGAATTTACAAAAGAAAAGAAAGTTACCCTTAAAAATATAATAAGCCATACTGCAGGTCTTACAGTAGGTGGGTTTTTAGGATATGAAGCCGGCCAGCCTGTTCCTACCTTGCTTCAGGTTCTGAACGGACAAAGTCCGGCCAATTCCCCGGGAATTGTAGTTGATAAAATACCCGGAAGTCCTTTCCGGTACGGCGGCGGCGGATATTGTGTCATGCAGCAAATGCTTATAGACATTGAAGGGAAAGATTTCGCCACCATCATGAAAGAGAAAGTGCTGGTGCCGCTGGATATGAAAAACAGTACCTATACCCAGCCTTTGCCAGAAGCTCAGTCCCAATGGGCAGCTACCGCATATTCTGCAAACGGGGCGAAAGTTCAGGGGAAATATCATACCTATCCTGAGATGGCACCTGCGGGATTATGGACTACTGCTGAAGATTACGCAAAGTTTGTTATTGATATTCAAAATACGCTGAGCGATAAAAGCCATACCATTATTTCAAAAAAAATGGCAGAAGAATTTACCACTCCTTTTATCGATCCGTTTATGGGATTAGGTATTTTCATCGAAAATAAAAGTGGACAGGTATATTTCAGCCATGGAGGCGATAATGAAGGTTTTTCCGGCAAATTCATCGGAAATAAAACTAACGGTGATGGAATGGTGATTTTAACCAATACCAATAAGCCTATGTTTATTGAAGAGCTGATCCGTTCTGTGGCAACGGTTTATGAATGGCCGAATTTTGTAGCTCCAGTTTATAAAGTGATGTCGGTAACTCCCCAAGACTTTAGCAACAATGTAGGGCGGTACCAATCTGATATCTATGGCTTTTACAAAATCTACCGTGAAAAAGGAAAGCTAATGGCAGTGAATAATGCAGAAACTCCTGCAGAATTGATTAAAGTAGGAAATAATACATTTGCCCTTCGTGATTGGGACTATACTGTGAAATTTGAAAAAAACAAAAAAACAGGAAAGAAGGAGTTGGTGCAGATCCTGAATGATAAAACAATTCGCTCATCAAATCCGCTGATGAATGATAATGAAAAAACTCCGTTAGAAATGATTCTGGAAGGCCATTTTGAGAAAGGATCAGAAGCATACCGTAAAGCAAAAACAGAAGATCCTTATCATCATCTTCTTTCTGAAAACTATCTGAATGGAGTAGGCTACGCTTTACTTCAACAGAAAGAACTTACAAAAGCAATTGACATATTTCGTGTGAATACCCTGCTATATCCTAACAGTGAAAATGTATTTGACAGTTTGGGGGAAGCGTATCTGGAAGCCGGAGAAAAGGAAAAAGCCAAACGGAATTACCAAAAAGTACTGGACATCAATCCCAACAACACGAACGCTGCTAACGTTTTAAAAAGATTGTAATAGATTTTAGATGTCAGATGCTGGATTTCAGATAACATACTTACAGTCTCAGTGTGTTTTATTATACTTTAACTACATAACATTTCATTAAAAAATAAATCAATGATTAAACAAATTATATTCATTTTGTTTGCTTTTTTATCTTCTCAGATGATGTATTCTCAAACTTTTGATGATACTTCCTGCTGGGAATATTTTAAAATTACGGCAGACTTAAAAAATAATAAGCCTCTTGACAAAAAAACATGGAATACCTTTTTAAAAAATGAAGCCATACAGGTATATCTGAAAGATCAGGGTGTCGACAGTGCTTATATAGAAAATTATAGGAGGAGCATGGAAATAGTCTATATGCCAAAAAACAGTGTGGCATTACAGGAAAGGCTAAAAGATCCTCTAAAAAACTGGTGGATCTATATTGTGAATGAATATAAGGTGAACGAAGACCAGATGAAAACTTATCTCACCGATATCAAAAAAGATCCTAAACATTATTTTGAAACGTGTTATCAATATACCTATCAGATGCTTCCCAAGCAAAGCCACAAAACAGTCCCTGAATACAAAGTGACCATCATTCCGATACATAATGATGCCCACATTGAGAATGGTTGGATGGTATTCACCCTTATAGCAGCTTATTTTCAAGATTCTAATAAGATGGGTGCAATGGGAGGTCACGAATTCCATCATGTTTTGAGGCCCCAACTTGTATTTGAAGTGGAAGATCAGGATGCTGTTATCATAAACCTGCTTCAGAAAATACTGAATGAAGGAAGTGCTGATTTAACAGATAAAAGATATATGGGCAAAGACGCGGTAAAGCTATTGGCATTTCAGCGGGAAACTGCTGCAGAATTCATTACAGACGGAGCAAGCGTGCTTAAAAATATTGATTCTTTATTATCTGTAAAACCTTTAGACCGGTCTAAGCTAAAGATGAATAAACTCATTAATAACTGGAACACCAGCGGTCACGTTCCGGGATATTATATGTCCAATATCATCGAAAAAGGAGGTTATAAAAAAGAACTGATCAAACATATTGAAGATCCTTTCAAGTTTATCTATCTGTATGATGAAGCATCGAAAAAAGACAAAAATGCCTATGTTCTCTCTGCAACGACAATGGAACTTGTTCGTGAGCTGGATAAAAAGTACAGACCTAAAGCTAAGATTGAACAGTATCAGTAAAGTATAGTACTGATGTAAAGGATAAGCTGAATATTTTTTTTAGAAATCAGAACTATATTTTTTATCAATTGATAAATAAATTTTGGTTCATAACTTTTAGTTTTACAGAAAAAATGTCAGGAGAAAAAAATCTTACCATATTGCTTCAAAACATGGAACCTGTATTGAATTCAGGCGACTATGTTTTCTCTACCGTAGAAAATCTGAGCCAAATCCCAAATATGGAAAAGTTGTTGTTTTTCTTTCGGGAAAAAGAGGCTGTTACGGTAGTGTTGGAAAAATCTATTGCTGATGAATGGAATTTAAAATACAATTATATTTCATCCTGGATTACCCTCAGTGTGCATTCTTCACTGGAAGCGGTAGGATTAACAGCTGCTTTTGCCAATGCACTGAAGCGCGAAAACATTAGCTGTAATGTAATTGCCGCCTATTTTCATGATCATATTTTTGTAGCGAAAGGGGATGCCGGAAGGGCGATGGAAGCGTTGAGAAAACTCAGTACTTAAATTGCATTATCATATGAACTCCAAGCAATTGTCTCTTTTATATTAATAAATAATTCCGCCTCACAACTGAAGCGGAATTTTCATAAGAGACTAAAATACTAGCTAAATTTTTTAATTGCTTCAACACTTACAGGAGTGAAAAAGTTAATTAAATTTCCATCCGGATCACAAAACAGCAGCGATCGGTTGCCCCAAGGCATAGTAGTTGGCTGCTGAATGATGTCGGTTGTCATCTCTTTAATTCTTTCATATTCATCATCAACATTGGCAACCAGAAATTCGATAATACTGTTTTTACCACCAGTTGACCCTGTTAGATTTTCACCAAACATTTTCATGGTACGGGTGCTTCCAATGGCTAAGGTAATGGAGCTGGCAGAAAGCTCTGCAAAATCTTCGGTATACCACTGAGCTGTTAATCCAATTGCCTTTTCATAAAATGCAACAGATTGTTGGATGTCTTTTGTAATAATTCTTAATGAAGTTAGTTTCATACGCTTTGAAATAGATCATGTAAATAATAATACAAAAGTAGGGCAGAGCTATGACAACAGCATGTCAGCAGGGTCATAGATTTTTGTTGAAACTAGTTTTAAAAGTAAAAATTGTATCAGAGATTAATTGAACATATCTACAAATTTACATAAACCTTTTGCTGAAAATCTTTGATTTTCTTGCGTCTTAAAAAAATTCATTAGGTTAGTATGACTTTGCGCCTTTGCGATTTCCAACAAATTAATAGAATTTTAATGCCTATTTCTATTGATTGGAAATCAATAGAAACGCTGAATATTTATTTCAAAAACCATAACTCAAAAGTGCTTCCTTCTTCCAGTGCCTGATAGTTGAGGTATCCGCCATGTGCTTCCATAATGCTTTTGGTCAGCGTTAATCCAATTCCGGAGCCGCCGGCTCTTGTGGTAAAAAAAGGCAGGAATATTTTGTCCTTAATTTCAGGTATAATACCAGACCCATTATCCGTAATACTTACCACAATCCTGTTATTGTGTGATCTGACACTTGTTTTGATAGCTTTGTGTTCCTTTTCGGAAACGGCAAAGATCGCATTCAGATAAAGATTAATAAGACTGCGTTCTATCATTTTCTCATCTGCAAAAACTCTGAAATCTTCAATATCCATCATCATTTGAATATTTTGTTGTGTAAGCGTAGATTTTAAAATACTGGCAGCAGATTCTATCACATTTTTCAGCGAAACAGGAGCCAGGACAGGTTTGGGAAGTTCGGCTACCTGGCGGTAATCATCCACGAAATTCAAAAGCTGTTTTGATTTGGAATTAATGATCATCAGACTTTCTTTCATCTCCTGCTGATCCTCTTTATCAATGGTTTCCTGGTTGCTGATATATTCCAGGTTCTGGATCAGGCTGTTAACTGGGGTTAAGGTGTTAAGAAGCTCATGCGAAATTACTTTCATCAGGTTGTTCCATGCCATTTTTTCTTTCTGTTCGATGATTTTCTGGACCGATTCAAGGGTGATAATATAGAAATGATGCTGTGTATTTTTCACCTGTTTTGTCCGTAATGAAAAAGACTGTTTGGAATTTCCATGAATCGAAATGTCAAAAAATTCCTGAGAATTGTTATAGCCCGTGTCCTCAATAATCTTATAAAACTCCGGAACTTTTGTGGCATACAACTCCCAGCTGTTGTACTTGGGAACCTGTAAAATCTCAAGAAAAGCACCGTTCACATAAAATACATCCCACTTTTCATGCTGTGCGGAAAGAATCATCAGCCCTGTTTCCATATGATCAAGGATAGTTTCATACAGGAGTTTATAGGAAGATAGGGAAAGCTGTTCCTCTTTGCTCTGGTAATATAAACGGATACTGCTGTCCACAAGTTCATTGCCTTCCTCCGTTGGAAATAACGAAAAATCTTTTCTCCTGATGGAAAGAATGATTTTTTCCGCTTTAGAAATCTGCGAAGTAAGTGAGGAATACACCATAACCAGAAAAACAACGATAAAACCAACAAAAAGCAGGGCATTAAACCATTTTCCTTCTGAAAAGAAATGATATGCTGTAATACCACTGGCGATGGTAAGAAGATTGTAAATCACCCACAGATACCTGTTTTTACCCATAAATTCTGTATATTTTTTAAATGTAACAATGTAACAATGTAACAATACTTTCCTTAACCAACAATCTGACATCTGACATCTGACATCTGATATCTGATATCTGACATCTAAAATCTTGGCTTCTCCCTACAACCCAAACTTCTCCATTCTTCTGTACAGCGCAGCCCGTGAAAGTCCTAGGTCTTCAGCGGCTAAAGAAATATTTCCCGTATGTTTTTTTAACGCTTTTTTGATCAGGATTTCTTCCATTTCCTCAATGTTGAGGTTGACGATGGTATTTTCAAACTCTTCCGGTTGCGGCATAAGCAGCTGAAGATGATTATCATTAGACAGGATAACACTTCTTTCCAGACAGTGATCCAATTCGCGGATATTTCCCGGCCATGGATAATTTTTTAAGGTCAGCAGTAAATCATCCGTAAGTTCAAGATTCGGCTGATGGTATTTCTGCTTGTAGCGGTCGAGGAAATAATGAGCTAATAAGCCAATGTCCTCCGGTCTTTCCCTTAAAGCCGGAATCTGAATCTCTACCGTATTGATCCTGTAATAGAGATCCTGCCGGAAACGATTTTCAGCAACCGCTTTTTTAAGGTTTTCATTAGTCGCAAAAATAAAGCGGACATCCAATAAACGCTCTTTCGATTCTCCTAACCTCGATAATTTTCTGTTTTGAATTAAACTTAAAAGTTTGGTCTGCAGCTGAATTGACAGGTTTCCGATCTCATCTAGAAATACGGTTCCGTTTTGGGCATTTTCAATTTTTCCGGCGTAATCCTGATGGGCATCCGTAAAAGCTCCTTTTTTATATCCAAACAATTCAGATTCAAAGAGCCCTTCAGAAATACTGCCCAGATCAATATGAACAAAAGGCTGGTTCTTCCTGTCCGACTGTTCATGAATCGATTCCGCCAGCACATATTTTCCGGTTCCATTTTCTCCCAACAGCAGAACATTGGCTTCTGTGGGGGCTACTTTTCTGAGTTGCTCAAGCACTTCCTTCATTTTTAAAGAATAAGTGTCCAGCTGATATTGATTACTTTTCTGGCTCACATTCACCCATTGGCTGAGCTTTCTGTTTTTTCTTGAAATATCTACAGCAAGGTTTACCGAAGCATAAAGTTTTTCATTGTTCCAGGGTTTTAGAATGAAATCAGAGGCACCATTTTTTAACGCTTCTACAGCCAATTCCACTTCGCCATAAGCCGTCATCAGGATAATAGGAAGGTTGGGGTCGAGGGTTTTGATCTCGTTCATCCAGTAAAGACCATCCTGTCCGCTTTCAAATCCTTTTCTGAAATTCATATCCAGAACGACAGCATCCACTTGGTTTTCGGTCATGAATTTCAGAATCTGGGCAGGCTTACTGAGACAGCTCACTTCTGAAAAAAACTTTTTAAGCCAGACTCTTGCAGAGAATAGAATATCTTCTTCATCATCCACAATCAGAATGTGGGCTTCTTTTTTACGCATGTTTTGTATTGACTGTATTAAAACTAATTCTTTTTTAATTAAAGTGTTCACTTTCGGACAAAAAGTGTCCGATAATGAACAGTGAGCTTTCTGCTGCTTACATGAGTATTGCAGATTGTCAGAGACTTACGCGTTTATAATTTTCTGGCACTTGCCTTGTGTAATTCATTGTGACAAAATGAGTTATCTTCAATATGGATACGAAAATAGTAAAAAAGAAATCGAAATTAAAATTTGTTTTAATCGGATTGGCAGTAATGGTGATCATACCAGCCTCCAGTTTGTATTTTATAAGACAGAAAAAAACGTACAATGTCTCCGCAGAAGACATCCAGACAGACCAGGTAACCCATGGGAAATTTGAAGATATGCTTATGGTTACCGCACAGACACAATCTCTTAATTCTTCACTGGTGAATGTACTGGAAGGGGGAGTCGTGAAGGAAATTTTTGCCGAGGACGGAGCTATGTTGATCAAAGGCCAGCCTATTGCCAGGGTCTACAATCCCAATACGGAGTTTAATTATATGAACCAGGAAACGGGGATTATGCAGCAGATCAGCCAGATGCGGAGTACCCTTCTTGAAATGAAGAATCAGGAGTTCGCTCAGGATAAAGAATTACTGCAAGCCCAGAATGATTACAATACGGCATTGCAGAACTTTAATCTTCAGAAACGTCTTTACGATGCCGAGATCGGTAAAAAAACAGATTACGATATCAGTATGCAGAACCTTACCTACCAGAAACAAAGAAAATCAATTGTAGAAAAAGGATTTTCAACGGAGAAAAACTCCAGAAATGCCCAGATGTCGTCGGTGAATACATCCATAGGACAGATGGAGAAAAGTCTTCAGATTTTACGTTCCAATACAAATAATTTCCTGATCACGGCACCGGCTTCCGGAAGACTTTCATCATTCAATATTTCACTCGGAGAGAACCTGACGGGCGGATTGAGCATCGGGAAAATCGACCTGATGGACGGATATAAACTCGTAGCGAAGGTAGATGAGTATTATATCAACAAACTTCATATCGGGATCAAAGGAACGCTTGATAATAACAGTAAATCCGACGAAGTAATGATTACGAAAATTCTGCCGGAGGTAAAAGACGGACAGTTTTCAGCAGAGCTTACCTTTACCGAAAGAAAGCCGGAAAACCTGAAAATAGGAATGACTTTCGGGGTGAAATTAAAACTTTCAGCCGATACCCAAAGCATGATGATTCCTAAAGGGAGTTTCTCCAAAGACACTAACGGGAAATGGATATTTGTGGTCAAAGGAAATCAGGCTGAAAAAAGAACCATCAGCCTTGGAAGAGAAAACCCTCTGTATTATGAAGTGATATCAGGGCTAAAGGCCGGAGAAACCGTTATTACTTCAGATTATTCAGATCTGAAAAAATATGAAATCCTTACCATTAAAAAGTAAAAAGATGAATATTTTTAGACCTTGATAACCATCAGCCATAAAAAGCTATCAACAATATCATTAAACATTACCCTTAAACATACATACAATGATCAATATCCATAATCTTTCAAAAATTTATAAAGCAGAAGATGTACAGACCCATGCCTTAAACAAAGTGAATCTCAGTATTACAGAAGGCGAATTTTTGGGCATAATGGGACCTTCGGGTTGTGGGAAATCTACTTTTTTAAGTATCCTTGGACTTCTCGACTCAGCTTCTGCCGGTTCTTATCAGTTTGAAGGAGCTGAAATGATAGGACTGAGTGAAAGAAAGAAATCTGATGTCCGTAAAAAAAATATAGGTTTTATTTTCCAGAATTTTAACCTGATTGATGAGCTTACTGTGTATGAAAACATCGAACTGCCTTTGATTTATAACGGCGTTTCTTCCTCAGAAAGAAAAAGAAAAGTGGAAGAAATTATGGAAAAGATAAATATTTCCCACCGTGCCAAGCATTATCCTCAACAGCTTTCAGGAGGGCAGCAGCAAAGGGCAGCGGTAGCAAGAGCTTTGGTGACGAAACCAAGACTCATCCTTGCTGATGAGCCGACCGGAAATCTTGACAGCTCCAACGGAAATGAAGTGATGAATGTTCTGGCAGAACTTCACCGGGAAGGATCTACCATTGTCATGGTGACCCACTCTTCATACGATGCAGGATTTGCGTCCAGGATCATCAATATGAAAGATGGCGAAATTTTTAACGAAGAACATGCTTCCCAGAGAAAGGATGTTTTTGCAAAAGCGGATGCTAAAGAATTCGAATACATTAAGAAGGATTAAGGTTAAGTATCACTCATTACAACACTACAAATATGCTCAAAAACTGGCTCAAAATTGCTCTGATCAATTATAAAAAAAAAGCGTTGTCCACCCTCATTAATCTCTTTGGACTTACGATAGGACTTACGGGATTTATGCTGATCCTGATGCATTGGAATGACGAGGAATCCTATGAAAAATGGAATCCCAAAAAAGATCAGATCTATATCTATCAGACTTATTATAAAAAAGATAAAACGTATGGAGGAGGAATATCCTATCCTATAGCTTTTAATGCTGTAAAAAAGATTCCTGAAGTGGAAGATTTTCTTCTTTTTAACAATCCAAAGTTAGGATGTAAGATAATGACAAAATCGACAACTGTTTTTCAGAAGGAAGGTTTCACAGTGTCAGATAGTTTTTTTAATTTTTTTCCATTTAAAATTGTTTCAGGAAGTGCTAAAGATGCTTTAAAATCAGAGACTTCAATCGCTATTTCTACGCAGACTGCAAAAAGACTGTTCGGAAAAACTGAAGTGGCAGGCGAGACCATAAAAGTTGATGATAAAAATTTTATTATTACAGCTGTCTATGAACTTGCTGAAGGTAACAGTCAGATAAAACCTCAATTTGTTATCCTTCCTTCTGAACAACTGAAAAATGATAAAGAAGAATGGGGAAATTATAATTATGGATGTCTTTTCATGCTTAAAAAAGGGGCTGATCCTAAGGTAATACAAGAGAAATTAAAAAACGATATTATAGAATTAAGAGTGGCGGTTGGTGCTAAAAACACAGGAATAACCCTGGAGCAATTTAGGTATATGTATGGTCCTAACGGAATTTTACTCACACCATTGGATAAGATGAAACTCCATTCAAAAGCATCATGGTTCGGAGTAGGGGATCTCAAGACAATTATGATTTTATTTACATTATCTGTTTTGATTGTTGTTTTATCAGCTATTAATTTTATCAACCTGAAAACGGCGGAAGCATCACAACGGGCTAAAGAGGTTGGAGTACGAAAAGCGATTGGCGGAACAAGATCTTCTCTGATGATACAGTTCTTTTTGGAAACTTTTATTATTTGTTTGCTGTCGTATCTTCTTTCTTTGGCAATGACCGAGTTTTTAATTCCCTCTTTCAATAAGTTCTTTAATAAAGAAATAAAGCTCAATGATTGGCATGTCTATGCTTATTCATTCGCGATGGTGATGATGGTCACTTTACTGTCCGGATCAATTCCTGCTTTTTATCTCTCCAGTTTTAAGGCTATTGAAACTCTGAAAGGAAATTTTGCAGGAAGCAAGAACGGCATATGGCTCAGAAACGGAATTCTTACGCTTCAGCTTGTTATTTCTTCATTTTTTATTATTGGCGGGCTCATTGTTAACAGTCAAGTTAAATACATGATGAATAAAGACCTTAGCTTTAATGGAAAGCAGGTTATGATGATCGACTTTAGAGGAAATCATCCTAAACCATGGCTGAAATATGAAAGACTTAAGACCGAACTTTCAAAAATTAATGGAGTGGAAGCTGTTTCTTTTGGTGAAGCAGTGGCAGGAGATGAACGGATAAGTAGCTCGGATATAAAGTATAAACAAGATGTTGTGGGTATACAAATGGGCTCTATGGATTATAATTATCTCCAGTTTATGGGGGTGAAATTATTAAAAGGACGTTGGTTGAATCCCTCTTTGGCATCGGATACAATAAGCAATGCAATCGTTAATGAAGCATTTGTTAAAAAATTTGGTTTTACAGATGAGCAGGTATTAGAGCGTAGTTTTGATCCTGGATTTGATAATAAAAAATATAGAATTGTAGGTATTGTTAAAGATTTTAATCTTAAGAGTCTTAATTATAAGATTGATCCGGTATTATTTTTTCATTATAAAGTTACCGATTGGAAAAGATTTACAGTATATAATATTCAGGTGAAATTAAAAGCGAATGATATTGATGAAACCGTAAATAGGATTAAAAAATTCTGGGGAACCACAGCAGAATCAGGCTATCCTTTTGAATATTCTTTTATCGATCAGAAGTTTGCAAAAACCTTTGTTACCTATCAAAAACAGCAGACCTTATTTACCATTCTGAATGCCATGGTACTTATGGTAGCTTTACTGGGGCTTTTTGCACTTTCTTCCTTAATGATCGAGCAGAAACTGAAGGATGTAGCCATCAGAAAAACACTGGGAGCATCAGACAATATGCTGATATTCGGGCTTACCCGCCAGTTCTTATGGATTACTGTGATAGCCGTGTTCATCAGCATTCCTATCTGTTATTATCTGATGAATGAGTGGCTAAAAGATTTTGCCTACAGAATTGATATGCCGGTCTGGCCGTTTATCGTCAGTTTCTGTGTACTGCTTGTGCTGACGTTTGCTGTGGTAAGCATTAAAGCCTATAAAGCAACCAAAGTTAATCTTGTCACCTACCTGAAGTATGAGTAACCGGATTATCCTATTACTTTTACTATGTATTAAAACCAGAACGAACTCATGAAAAATTTCATTTTCATATTTTTTGTTGGCCTTTTTCCGGCACAGCAATCATGGAACCTGCAACAGTGTCTCGACTATGCCACGGCGCATCATCCGTTGATTAAGCAGGCTACGGTTACCGTTACAAAGAATGAGAGGCTGGTGGTTGGCTCAAAAGGAATGCTGCTTCCTTCTGTAGAAGCAGGTGTCAATCACACGAACAGCTTTGGATCTTCCATCAACCAGTCGAGCAATCAAAGGGAAACGCTCAATACGCAATATGACCAATTTTATGCAAGAGCAGATTGGGAACTTTTCAACTGGAAAAATTTTCTGAATATTTCCCTGTCTAAGCTTAATAAAGAAACCAGTACTTACAAGCTCAAACAAGCGCAGAATGAAGTGAAATTGAGCGTAATTCAAATGTTTTTTACTTACCAGAACAGCAGAAGCTGGTTGAATGTACTGGAAACACAGATTTCAGGGATTGAAGAACAGATCAGGCGTACCGAAAAAGAAGTGGAAATCGGCAACCGTCCCAAAAGCGATGTGTACGATATCAAAGCGAATCTTGGAACGTTGCAGGAACAGTGGGTATCCGCAAAAAATCAGCGTGATCTGTCAAAAATTAATCTTCTGAATGCTTTGGCGGTTACTCAGGATTCTCTGGACTTTGTGATGACGGATGGAGAAGTTCTTTCCGAAAATGAATTTCAGGATCCTGATTTTACCCGAAAGCTGCTGGAAAAAAATCCTGCCTATCAATCGGTGATGGCAGAAATCAATGCCCAGAAAAAAAGAGAAGATATCGCGAGAGCAGGGTATTGGCCAACGCTGAATGGAAGTTACAGCTGGTCGAGTTTTTATAATAAAGTGCTGGGTAAAAATGATGTTCCTGCGATCAGTTTCTCGGATCAGTTTACCCAGAATAAAAACCAGTCACTTTCTTTTGGACTCAGTATTCCTGTTTTCAATAAGTTACAGGTGAAAATCAATAGCGAAATGGCAAAACTGAACACAATCTATTCGGAGTATGATAAAGAATTGATTGTTAATACCCTTACCCAGAGCATTAATGCCATTAAAGCCCAGTTTTTAAATGCTCAGGAAAAATATACTCTGCTGGATGCCAATTTCGAAAATCAGAAACTTTCTTTTCAGAAATCTGAGGAAAAATATAAAGAAGGATTGATGGATGCCTACACCTTTTTTGTGGTACGTAACGGCTGGCTTCAGGCCAATTATAATCTTATCAGCAGTAAAAATGAGGTGATCCAGCAAACAGAATTATTAAAAGTACTTGAGTCCAGTCAATAGAGGATCTGGCTTTAAAAAATAAAATCACGTTTCATTTCAATAGAAACAGGCTATTCTCAATCATTAGGAATAGCCTGTTATTTAATAGCCTGTTATTTTATATAAGATGTAAGTGTATAACTTCTTATTGAATCACAAAATTTTTCGTGCTCGTTGTATGGGCAGAAAAATAACCTAAAGCTCCATTGCTTACATTACTTGGAGGATTGGAGGGAGTGACACCGCCGCCATTATCTCCGCTGATCTGAAGGAGAGCACTGTAAAACGTAAAAATGTTGTTATCAATACACTGCATTTCAACGTGGATGGTATCTCCAGGGACTACTTTAACATCATCAGGATCGTCGCCATCATCATTAGGAAGGAAAAGAGGACGCTGATTAACTAATCCGTTATTAACGTTATCCGAAAATACTTCAAAGGTCTTTTTAGGTTTATCATTAACCGTAAAATTAAAGAGATAACGGTTGCCTAATGCTGCAGGATCCGTAAAAACAGGTAAAAGGGTATAAGTCGTTACGCCACCGAAAACAAAAGAGTCCTGCGTAAGACCATCGAAATTTACTGCCGCCGGCATTGTACTCTGGGCAGTATATTGTTTTCCTTCCGCCTGAACTTTCAATGTATACGTTCTCCCGGTAACCGCTGTGAAGGTTGACGTTCTGTATTTTCCGTCGCCTACATACTGCAAGGTTTCGGTTTGTCCGGTGTTATCACTTAAAATAACTTCTGCACCTGTAACAGCAGGATACTGATTGTTTTGAGTAAAAGCTACGGATTTTGTTATTTTCACATAATAAGGTCCGGGCTGGTCGGTGATATTTCCTTCGATAACGATGTTTCCGCTTTTGTCGGCAAGATCCAGGTCGATTTCTTTTTCACAAGACGTTAATAAAAACAGCGATAATATGATAAAAAATGTATTCTTCATGATTTAAAATTTGAAATTGTAAGTGATGTTTGGTACCCAACGGAATAATGATGTCTGCATAGCACGGGTAGTCCCCGGGTTATTCGGATTGTCTTCAAAAGTGATCGTATAGGCATTTTCGCGTCCATACAGATTATAAATACCGAATGACCATGATCCACGGAAACGTTTGGTGGTTTCCGGCTCATACGTAGCACTCAGATCCATTCTGTGGTATGCAGGCATTCTGTCTGCATTCCGGCTGCTGTACTGGAAGATCGTTTGCCCGTTCAGCTCATATTTCCCGGTAGGAAACGTAACGGCATTTCCGGTGCTGTAAAGGAACAACCCTGAAACAGACCACTTTTTATTCAGTTCATACGTTGCAACGATCGAAAGATCATGGGTTTTATCCATTCTTGCATCGTACCATTCATTATCATTGATACCATTGATTTTTCTTTCCGTTTTAGATAACGTATAAGAGATCCAGCCTGTCAGTTTCCCGGATTTCTTTTTGGCGATCAGTTCCAGACCATAAGCTCTTCCTTTCCCAAACAGCAATTCACTTTCTACATCTGCGGCTGTATCAAAGGTGATTTGAGCACCATTTTTAAAATCAATCTGGTTTTGCATGGATTTATAATAAATCTCTGCATTAATCTCATAATTGTTATGATTGAAATTTCGGCTGTATCCCAAACTTACCTGGTCTGCAATTTCCGGTTTTACGGTATAGCTGCTTCCGATCCACTGGTCGGTAGGATTTCCGCTGCTGCTGTTGCTTAGGAGATGGAGATTTTGAGTGTTACGGGAATAGCCACCTTTTACACTGCTTACTTCATTGATACGGTAATTGGCAGTAATACGCGGTTCAAGATTAACATACGTCTTTCCGAATTTCCCTTTTTCTAAATATTGGCTGCCTGTAAGAATTCCATTTTCATACGTATTGAATGTGTCACCACCCAGCACACTGAAGGTAGAAAGTCTTAGTCCATAATTAACGGTAAGCTTATCTGAAGCTTTAAAATCGTCATTCATATACACCGCATTTTCCCATGAATATCTTGGATTTCTTGGAAAACTGCTTACGCTGGTACCGGAAGCACTGCTTGGCGTCAGGGTATGGTAAATAGACTGGAAACCAAAACGAACGGAATGTTTATTTCCTGCAAACCATGTAAAATCCTGCTTAAGATTCCAGTCTTCAATCTGGGAATTTAAGCCAAAGGTATTATCGTTGCTTTCTAAGCTGATTTTATAATTGTAATTGCTGTAGATGAATGAAGTATTGGAGAACAATTTACTGTTGATAATACTGTTCCATCTCAATGTCGCGGTAGTATTTCCCCAATCTGTTGAGAACGTTTTCCCGATACCCAGCACATCTCTTCCAAAATATCCGGACAGATAAAGGCGGTTATTATCATTGATCTGATAATTGGCTTTCAGGTTAAGATCATAAAAATACAATTTGCTGTCTTTAAAATCATCCGTTGATTTCAGAAACAAATCGGCATAGGTTCTTCTTCCCGATACAATAAATGATGATTTCTCTTTTTGAATGGGTCCTTCCACACTCAGCCTGCTGCTGATAAGACCGATTCCTCCGTTGACGTTATAATCCTGATTATTTCCGTCCTTCATTTTTACATCCATCACCGAAGAAAGACGGCCTCCGTATTGTGCCGGGCTATTTCCTTTGATGATGCTGGCATCTTTTAATGCATCACTGTTGAATGTGCTGAAAAATCCTAATAGGTGAGACGCATTGTAAACAGGCGCTTCATCTAATAATATTAAATTCTGATCCGTAGCACCACCTCTTACACTGAATCCGCTGCTTCCTTCACCGTTGCTTTTAATACCCGGCAACAGCTGTATCGTCTTCATAACGTCCTTTTCCCCGAACAAGACAGGCAGTTTTTCTATATTTTTGATGCTTAACGTCTCAGTACCCATTTGGGCAGACGTCAGGTTTTTATCTTTTTTAATCCCGGAAATAACGACTTCATCAATCTTTCCTACGCTTTGTTCTTCCTGGTTGAGCGGCAGATCCAGTTTAATATTCTGATCCACTTTTACCTGCTGTTCAAAATCTCTGTAACCCGGATACGAAATGATCATCGTATAATTACCCTCTGGTAATGACAGCGAGTAAAAGCCGTACTCATTAGCAACAACGTTAATCGTTGGATCCTCAGCCACTTTTACAGTTACTCCGATTAGCAATTCCCCATTTTTTTTGTCTTTAATGGTTCCGCTTACGGAATACTTCTGTTGTGCTATTGCGAACGTGCTGAAACAGAGCGCAGCTGTGGCAGTAGCAATTTTTAAAAAAGATGTTTGCATTCAGTTGATGTTTAAAATAGTAAAAATCTAAGAATAATAGGATGTGGATTAGGGTTAAAGAAAATAGAAAATATCGTGTTTTAAAAGATAAAACTTATGTTGAGTGGTCTATCGAAAGAACAGAGAAGAAAATATATAGATAAGTCAAGGCTAAATAGTTTTTTATAAGGTGATGGTGTTTAAATTTTTTTATACCTAAAATAAGTAGCGCGAAAATAGGTATTTTAATTTTTAAAAAAGATTCGGATATGTTAATTTTTATGTTTTAAACGGGATTAAACCTTAATTATTGGATTGCATTACTGTATTTTTATTTGATATTTTTCAATGTATTGTGAAATAATAAATGATCATTGTTTAATTTTTAAGCAAATGAGTCATTATTCATTTTGATATTTTGATCATTCATTAATACCACACTTTAAATAAGTAAGCCAGTATAATTGTTTTTCAGAGATATCGTTTACCTTTAATTAAGGATTCTAAGTTTGAATAAAAGGTGGTCCGGAATTCTACATAAAAACTATGTAAAGCATAAAATATTGCCTGAAAATAAAAAAATAGTAATAATTTTATCAATTGTGTTGGTATCATTCGGTGATGATGCTGCCTGAAATTTTAATTACAACAGAAAATATGGAAAAAGTAACAGGAATTGGAGGTATTTTTTTTAAATGCAAAGATCCAAACAAAATGAAAGAATGGTATAAAACGCATCTTGGTTTAGACACCAACGATTATGGAGCAACTTTTGAGTGGCGGGAAGCATCCGATACGACAAAGGAAGGAGCTACCCAATGGACTCCTTTTGCTGCCGATACAAAATATTTTGAGCCTTCTTCAAAAGATTTTATGATCAATTATAGAGTTGCAGATCTGGAAGGATTGGTGGAAGAGCTCAAAAAAGAAGGCGTAACCATTGTAGACAAGATAGAAACCTATGATTTTGGAAAATTTGTTCACATTCTTGATGCGGAAGGCAACAAAATAGAATTGTGGGAACCGAAATAAAGATCATCAACTTTTTGCTTTCAGAACTGGAAGCATTTTAAAAATAAATTAATGAATAAGAAACATGTTGTTATCGCCGGACTTGGTGGCGTAGGCGGATATTTTGGTTTTAAAATTAACCAAACTAATGAAACTCTGCAACACCATACCATTTCCTTTATTGCAAGAGGAGAAACCTATAAAAAAGTAAAAGAAGAAGGATTAACCTTACTTTCTCCTGAGCATCCCGTAAGCCAGACGCATCCCGATGCCGTAGTGCAGCATATCAGTGATATTAAAAATCCTGATCTGGTTCTGATCTGTGTGAAAGAATATGATCTGGAGAATGTCTGCAGCCAGTTGTTGCAGGTTATCAATAAAGATACAGTATTGCTTCCAATGATGAATGGGGCTGATATTTACGAAAGAATACGAAAAGTAATTCCTGATAACGTTATTTTGCCAACCTGTATTTATGTAGCTTCCCATATCAAAGAAAAAGGAGTGGTAGAACATAAAGGAAAGGCTGGAAAGATGATCGTAGGACGAGATCCGGAGCATTTTTCGGCAGATGTGGACTGGATTGTCAGTTTATTAAGAGAAAGTAAAATTGATCTTGATTTTAAGGACAATTCATTAACGGATATCTGGACAAAGTTTATTTTCATATCAAGCTTCGGACTGGTAACGGCAAAGCATAATTCTTCCATTGGTACAGTTTGTACGGACGAATTGCAGAAACAGGAAGCCAAGGAAATCATGAAGGAAATACAGCAGATTGCTGACCGTAAAAATATTCCTCTTCAAAAGGATATTATTGAAAAGACATTTGAAAAAGCAGCCGGATTTCCTCCTGAAACTCCTACATCGTTACAACTGGATGTCAACTCAGGAAAAGAAAATAATGAATTGGAATTGTTAGGCGGTGCCGTCTTACAACTGGGTGCGAAACTTCATGTAGATACACCTAATACTCAAAAGATATACGATGAAGTAAAAGCAAAATAAAGGAGTGCTGTTTAAGCCACCAAATTTTCTTAAAATGAGCTGAATATAGATCATAATATAACAGAAAAATTTGGTGGCTTAATAAATAACTGATAATTTGGTTAAAAATCACAGCATATGAAAATCGGGCTTCCCTTGCTTTTTATGGTATGCATTTTTCATAATGCAGCTGCACAAAAAGCAGATATAGATAAAGAAAAACTCCTCGGATATTACGAAACACAGCGTTACGCGGATGCTGCCCAATACCTGCAAAGCATCTACCCTGAAAACACACAGGATATAAAAGCATTAACCCAAATGGCCTACTGCAATATGATGGCCGGAAAATTACAGGAAGCAGAAAAAAACTACCTGAAAGTAAATGCTATAGAACCCAGCAACCTCCCGGTTCTCTTTAGTTTGGCTCATATCAATTCCAGACGGAAGAATGCCACGAAAGCCAAATCCTATCTTCAGCAGATTATCCAGCTGGACAGCCTCAATTTCAATGCCTATAAACAACTGGCGGTATTTGAAGATAAGCCTGGAACAAAACTTTCTTACCTCAAAAAAGCCAATACCCTGAATCCTGCAGATCCAGATGCGGCCTATGATCTGGCGATGCTGTACCGTGATCTCAGACAATATCAGCAGGGATATGATGTGCTGAAAACTGCCATTGCTGCGGATCCGGAAAATTTCACATTGCAGCAGAGTCAATTATCACTGGCAAATCAATTGGGCAAATACCAGGAAGTTGTTGAAACAGGAGAAAAACTAATGAAAGTAAATGCTGATCCGAATGTAATGAATGATATGGGACAGGCTTATTTTTATCTTAAAGACTATCAGAAATGTATCAGTTTTTATAGCATGTTAGAAGCTTTGGATATTCAGAATGAAGGAACTTTATATTATATGGCTTTGAGTTATCGCGAACTGAAAGAATATGATAAGGCTGCTCTGTATGCCCAGAAAACGATAGATGAAGCTGTTTCAGATCACATTTCGGTCTATTATGCTGCATTGGCAGGAATTTACGAGGCTAAAAATCAATTTCCAGATGCTCTCGCTGCGTATAAAAGAGGTCTGACTTTTACAACCAGTAATGTTATTTATTATCGGCTGGGCCTGTTGTATGACCTCAATTTAAAACAGCCTAAAAATGCAGTCAATTATTATACGATGTACCTGAAAAACAAACCGGATCAGGAAAAAGAAAAAGAGCAGATTAATTATGCAAAATTCAGGATAACCGCTTTAGCCAATCCTAAAGAAGTTCGGTAAGGAGCTGTTTTTGCGGGAATATATTGCTTTACCTATTTATTTACACAAATTAACCACTGCAAAACAGTGGTTATATTATGATGAGACAGGTAACTATAAATTTGATTAGGTATGAAGGAATCTCTGCCGGCTCAGCAGGACTTCCTCTGTTTCACGATGGTCAGGATCGTCAACGCAGCAATCTACCGGGCATACCGCTTTACACTGCGGTTCCTCATGAAATCCTTTACACTCCGTACATTTTCCGGCAACGATGTAATAGACATCATCTGAAACAGCCTCGTTGAAAGCACTGGTATCTTTTTCTGTACCGTCAGGAAAAATTACTTTTCCGGAAAGTTTTGTTTTGTCCTGCCACCGCCAGTCAATGGCACCTTCATAAATAGCTGAATTAGGACATTCAGGCTCACATGCACCGCAGTTAATGCAATCGTCTGTTATTTTTATTGCCATGCTGTTAATTATTTAGGCTCAGTTACTTTTTTAATTTGAAGAGATGATGAACAATGCTCCGAATCTTAATTGTTCAAAAAGGGATTCTTTCAACAGGATTTTGTTTTAGAATCCCTTTACTAAATGTAATCAAAAATAATGAACAATAGCTACGGAGTTCTGTTTATCTTATCTATAAACTATCCGCAAGTACAATTTTTTCTATTTTCTTGGTGGTTGCAATGTCAATCAGCCGGTCGAGTTTATCAGCATACATCGGGGTAATTCTATTTTCCTGATCGAATAAAGACGTTCGAATCATAGCAACACTGAAGGGAAGCGGCCATGCCCGTAATGACTTGGCAATAGCGTCCATTGTATTAATGCCCTGCATGGCTTGAAGACCATCCGCCCAGCATACCATTCCTACCGTTTTGTCGGTTAAATAAGGCTGTGGTGCATCCGCAGTGACTTCAAGCCAGTCCAGACAGTTTTTCATTACTCCCGGAATGCTTCCATGATAAAGCGGTGCCAGCCAGAAATGAATATCTGCATCCAGAAACAATTGAGTCATACGCTCTACGGCCAGCGGCGTTTTGGTAAGGGTGATATCATAAAGAGGAATACCTGAATCTGCTAGCGCAAAAGTTTCATGAGTAATCCCCAGCATTTTGAGTTTCTCTGTAAAATAGGTAGTAAGGAGCCCTGACGTAGAAAATGGTCTTCTTTCTAACGCTCCGTTAAATATAAGTGCTTTCATTTTGTTTTAATTTTTGAAAATTATCTTTGGCAGGCCAATTTCGCCGTACATCAGACTTTTGACTAACGGTTTCAACAGTTGGGTAGCCAGAAGGTATAGGGCAGGAGGGATATCTGTTCCTGCCCGGACTACCACTTTCTGATTTTTATACGGTTCCAGATTTGCACGGATAAGATTTTGTTTCCATAGATCCAGAATTACGATGTCAGAAGTGTTCAGATCAGTATAAATGGCATGTGGATACAGCTTTTCCATCAGCATCATATATACCCAGGGCGGAATGATAGCATCTACGGAACAGCATACAGCCACTGCTCTCCCTTGATACATAGAAAAATCTACTGCCGAAACGGAATCTTTAAACTCCTTTTCTTTCACAATCATTCCCATGAAAAGATGATCTTTAATATCTAATTCCAGTACTTCAATCGAAGGTTTATAGAGTAACAGGTCAATGGCTATAATTCCCGAGGCTGCTGCTTTGTTAACGAATACTTGATCCATGATATATATTTTAATCAGATACCGATCTGTTATTTGATTTTTGAAAGAGCTTCTTCATATTTTTTCTCAACAACAGACCAATCCAGTACGGACCAGAAAGCTTCTAAATAATCGGCTCTTTTGTTCTGATATGCTAAATAATAGGCATGCTCCCATACATCAATTCCCAGAATGGGAAAACCTCTGTTTGTTGACTGTATATCCATCATAGGATTGTCCTGATTCGGTGTTGAGCTTACGGCAAGAGTACCGCTGAATTTTACATACAGCCACACCCATCCAGATCCGAATTGTCCCAAACCGCCTTTCTTCATTTCTGCTTTTAGGTTTTCTAAACTTTCAAAAGCTGAATCAATAGCTTCTGCCAATTTTCCTTCAGGAATATGCTTCGGTTCAGGAGAAAGAAGTTCCCAGAATAAAGAATGATTATAATGTCCGCCGCCGTTGTTTCTTACTGCCGGGCTGTATTCACTTATTCTTTGTAATAGAGCCTCCAGATCAGTAGTGGTTTCATTGCTTTTTTCTAAAGCTGCGTTCAGATTATCAACATAGGCCTGATGATGACGCTGATGATGAATGGTCATCGTTTCCTGATCAATAAAAGGTTCCAGTGCATCATAAGCATAAGGCAGCTGTGGTAATGTAAATGGTTTCATAACGTAGTTTATTTGATTAGTAGGTGACAAAGGTAATACTATAATTTAATTAAGCAACCTTTAAGTTGTTTAATTAAATTATGCAGTCATTTGATAACTGGCTGTACAATATTGATTTATGCTTGTAAATTGGAGATTATAGAAAATGACTATATTTGTTGTCTTAAAATAAAACAACGTAAGTATTGTCAAATGAAAAAACCGGCAGCAGAACGCATTTTAATGTTTTTAAAGATGAGAGGAGAGGCGACTTCGCTTTTAATCTCTGAAGAATTAGCCATAACAAAGGAAGGGGCGAGAAAACATTTACTGAATCTTTCACAAGAAGGTTTGATCAGATCTGTTGCTAAAAGTGAAGGAGTCGGAAGACCTTCTACCTATTATACCCTGACAGAAAAAGGCTTTGCACAATTTCCCGATATGCACGCCGATGTAACCGTTCAGCTGCTGAGATCGGTAAAAAATCTGTTGGGTGAAAATGCATTGAATTTGTTAATCAATGACCGTGAAAAGAATACCTATGAACGGTATGAAAAACTACTGGAAAAAGCAGAATCACTGGAACAGCGCCTGGAAATTTTGGCTAATATCAGAACGGAAGAAGGATATATGGCAGAATGGAAAAAAGAAGAGGGTGAATATTTCCTTATTGAAAATCACTGTCCGATATGTGCCGCTGCTGCTGAATGTCAGGGATTTTGCCGTGCCGAATTATCTAATTTTCAAAACCTGATCGGCAGCCCTTACAAAGTAGACCGCGTGAAGCATATTCTTTCAGGAGCACAGCGTTGTGTGTATAAAATCACTCAGTAAATTATAAACTTTCTTTACAATAATATTGTTTCCGGACCTTTATCTTACGGGATAACTTTTCCGGAACAAGCACTAAATCCAGTGTTCGATAAGGTGAAGCCATACTGCTTTTTCCTCATTCACCAGAAATACTGCGGACGACTGACGTCTCGTCGTAGCATCACCCGTGATCTGGATCTCAATATAGGAAGCCAGTCCATGGCTTTCGGTATGGGTTATTTCAATATTTTCAAGAATAATACGACGCTCAGGAAACTTACCGTATACTCCTGGTAGCCATTCAGCAAAGGCAGATAAAGAAATAATATCATCATTACCATTCACCATTGTAAAATCGGGTGCAAAACCGGACAAAAGCTTTTCATACAGACTATCCTGATCTTTTTCCTGTCCGTGGAACCATTTTTCAATATCTTCATGGAATCCTTTCACTTCTTTACTAATTTTTTCTGTAGTATTCATAAGGTTAAAATTATAATATTTAGGGGTAATTCATCAAGTTTTAGAGGCTTTTATTGTATTTGAGAAGCTGAGTCGTACTGAATATTCCAGCTACCTGAAAGACAGCGATCATGCCTATAGCCAGCGCAAAAGCTTTGGAAAATCCGAAAATTTCTATAGTACCGAAAAATAGCGTCCCAATAACAGTACCTCCCGTCACACTTCCCACCTGAATAGCAATGCTGATCAGTCCTGATGCCTGGCCTGCTTTATCCTTTGTCACAAGAGAAATGGATTCCCGCATGATGACAGGCATGATAATTCCATGACCCAAACCCGCTAAAAATAAGGTGATATTGGTTGTAAAGCCGGGTTGCTGATAGAAATAAAAATATAAAGCGGTCAGCGAGAATCCGCTGATCAGGAATCCCAGTCCTAAAAATATCATGGCACTGGGCGGGTATTGTATTCTTGGAATAAGGAAGGGGCCGAGGAAAAAAGAAGCTCCATAGGGAATAATGGCTAGTCCTGTTTCAACAGGGTTTAAGTAAAGAAATTGCTGCAAATAATAGGGATAGCATATAAATAAGCCTGATGTGAAATTATAAAAGAAAATAACGGAGAGGCATAAGGCAAAGGGCCTGTGTCGCAGCAGCACAGGGTCAATCAAAACAGGTTTTCCTTGTTGCTGCAGTTGTACTTCATATTTTAAAAATATAATCAGTAACAATAAACCAAGAGAAATAAGACCAAATATCCACCATGCCCAATGGTATTTCTGTCCGAAAATAAGAGGACAGATCAGGACCAGCAATCCTGATATTAATAATAATGCTCCTCTATAATCAATACTCTGTTTTTTCTCTTCAGGTGTATTATCCATAGTAAAATGAATACCTGTAATGCAAATAAGGGTAATAGGCACATTCACAAGAAATACCATTTCCCATGACAACTTCATCCAATGAAGATTAAGCAGCAGACCACCGAGAAGCTGCCCTGCAACGGAAGCGAGCCCGAATACAGAACTGAAGAAACTTACTGCTTTAGGCTGTTCCCCGGTACTGAATAAAATACGGATTGAAGCCAATACCTGCGGGGCAAGAAGCGAAGCTCCGATACCCTGAAACAGTCGGGAAATAATCAGAAATCCAATGTCGGGAGAACAGGCGCAGGCAATGGAAGACAATAAAAAGAGGTATAGCCCCAAAGTAAATATCTTCTTCCGCCCATACAGATCTCCCAGGCGTCCTCCGCAAACAACCAGAGCAGCATAGGTGAGGCCATAAATGGCAATGACCATTTGAAGCTGCTGATCACTGGCTCTGAATGCTTTTTGTATGGAAGGCAGTGCCATATTAACAATAAAATAATCCAGTGGGGAAAGAAAGGCCCCGGCAATCAGATATCCCAGCGCATGCCATCTTTTTGGATACAAATTCATCTTTTTTTTTGCAAAATTAACCTTCAATTATACTATTTAAATTGTACTTTTGGAGGAATAATTAGTATGATTAGATGAAGGTTTTATCTGTTGAACGTATTGAAGTAAAAGAACTCAGGGTAAAGAATGAAGCAATTGCTTTGAAAACAAAGGCTTTTCTTTCCTTTGTATATGTAGCTGCCGGAACCGGAAAGCTGGTGTACGAAGACCATACCATTACTTTTACAAAAAACAAGCTTTTTATGATTCCTCAGCATCAGTTGTATCATTTTACCAGTGAAGATGCGGAACTGATCGTTATAGAATGTCCGGTAGAATTTATCGACAGGATCAGGATGGAAGCAGATCGTATAGAAAGCTGTGAAAATCTTTACAAACTCCAGTACATTAGTAATCATTATCATGCCAGGGCTGGATGTATATTCCGGAACCGGGATGATGAAAGATTGGCGGAAATGCTTATCCTGCAAATTGCAAGAGAATATAGAAGTGCTGCTGATGATTATCTGATTATCCGGAACTGCATTTCCATACTTTTAAATCTTATCGCCAGAAATCTTATAGAAAGTGAAACTTCCGATCTGCAGAAAAACACCAAGGCTTTTTCTATCATGAAAATCATCACCTATATTCAACAGCACATAAAAGATAAAGAGAAAACACGTATTCAGGAAGTTGCTGCTCATTTTGGGATTTCCAAAAATTATTTTGGAGAATATTTTAAACAGCAGACTGGCGTAGCTTATCAGGACTATCTGCTGGATTACCGTCTCAAACTTGTAGAAACCTATTTGAGGTACAGCAGTGTAAGGCTTGCTGAAATCGCCTATGACCTTCAGTTCAGTGATGAAAGCCACCTTTCAAGGCTCTTTAAAAAACATAAAGGAATGACGCCGGGGGAATATCGAAAGAAAATCTAAAAGTGAAAGTGTTTACGATGGTAATGAATTGATTATGATTAAATTAATAGTAATAATATGAAACAAATAGACATACTTGGAAATTTTAAGTATCTGCTGCTTTTTTTACTTTTTTCATGTCAGAATAATAAACAAAAAACGCAGCTGGGAAAACAATTAATTACACAAAATTTCACAATACTGTTAGATCATTTAGATTATTTCAAATTATCTGGTAATCCTTTGGATGTTTCCATTTATCAATATGTAGGCGAGATTAAGGCTGACCAAGAAACTGTAATTAAAAAATTTCAGGATAAGTTTAAATTAAGCAATGAAAAAATAGATAATGATCCTATAAAGCTGGCAGAAATACCCCAAAAAAAGATTGGTGAGTATCGACTTTTTTTTAACAGTGATAATACTTCTAAAAGCCGCAATGACGTAATCAATGTTTCTTTTGTTAATCTGGTTATTAGCAAAAACAGTCAATATGCTGCTGTTGAGGTTGTTAAATCTTTAGGAAGCGGAGCAAAATATGAAATTTATTATTTTAAGCAGGTAAATGACAAGTGGGTTTTTAAAGGGAAGGAACTTTTGGCTTTAGGGTAGGTGAAAAATCTGTTTTATCTTTCTCTTTTCTATCAATTCATTGGCAATAAATTTTCTGATGGATTATAATTTCTATCTTTTTTTATTATAATCAATACCTAGTCAGCACCTCCATCAGCATCAATATAGAAACCAGTTTTTTAGAAGACTGATATTCTGGGTTGAGCTGTTCCCGGATTTCTCCAAGAGCTTTGCTAAGCTTATTACTGACGGTTTTGCTGCTTATTCCTAAAGCTTCTGCCGTATCATTCACAGACATGTTTTTCCGGATCCTCATATCATAAACCTGCTGTTCGGTAGAAGAAAGCTGACTAACTACCTCATCAATCATAGACAGCAGTTCAGAGATTTCATTTCCTTCAAGGATTTCAAAATATTCGGTATCCGTACTCTCTGCCACCGCTGGAATATCAAACTCATCAATACTTACTGTTGAAGGCGTTTTTTTATAGCTGTTATAATGATCAATTACCCTGTAATGCAGGTAACGAAGCAGATAACCTTTGGCGCTTTCCGATTCATCTGTCTGTATCGTGGCCGTATCCTCAAGGATCTTTATCCAAAGGTTTTGCAGAAGTTCTTCTGAGATCTCTTTGTCTTTGGTTCTTACGAAAACAAAGCGGTAGAGATGGGCCCAGTACCGTTCATACAATAGCATAAAGGCAGGCCGGTCGCCTGATTTTATTTTCTTTAATAAAGTATAATCTGTAGGTGTCATAGTTGTACCGCAAAATTACCTAAAGAAAAATTAACTTTTTGTGAACTTTCAATAAGGTAAGATTAATTATTTCTGAAAATCAGCAGGTAAATATGACGGGAATGTTGATAAAACAGATAAAATCCCTCAAAATTGTTGATAAGCTCGTGTAAAGTTAATAGAATGTTACGAATAGCTTAGGGAAGTATTTCATTTTCATAGTCTTATAGATAGCAGCATCTGTGGATGCCAATGAAATACTGTATGAAAAGTTTAAAATATAAAAATACCGAAGCTTTTGTCTTCAAACTCTGGAAGCGGGAAATATCAGGCGAGACCATTTCTGAAAAAGAAACGGAAGTTTTAACCATCTGGAAAGCACATGCAGAAAAAAGCCTTGACCAAACCCATTTGGAGGAATCCAGAGAAAGGGTTCTATCATTGCTGGAACCTTATTTTATACAGCCCGTTACCATAGCTCCACGTCTTACTTTTAGGAACTATGCATATAAAGTTGCTGCAGTCATTATTTTACTCCTTTCGTTGGGAGGTATTTTTGCGTACCAAACATTCTTTAAAGCAGATATTTATACTGCAGAATCCGGGACGCGTACTGTACATTTAGAAGATGGTTCAGTCGTAACACTTTTACGGGGTGCTGAACTTACGGTAGAAAAGTCTTTTCCTGCAGAAACCCGGGTGGTCAACTTAAAGGGAGATGCTATCTTTTCTGTAGCCAAATCTAAAATCCATCCTTTTATCGTTCGTGCTGATGGTTTCAGCACCAAAGTATTGGGAACGGTTTTTAAAATTTCCCAATCGGGAATCACCAAGGCTGTAGAGCTTTACGAAGGGAAAGTGGCAGTATCCTCGTCCGGAACTCCAGTATCTTATCTTACACCTCATCAGAAATGGACCAACTTCGGGATAGCCCATACATCAGCAGTTGTTTCTCTGATCGTACCAAAAATATCCGGTAAAAAACATCCGGTAGTGTTGTCCTTAAGCTTTAATGATGTTCCGTTAAAACAAGTCGTTGATATTTTACAGAAAAATGATGAAATACGTATCCTGTATCCTTCGGAAGCAGCAGAAAAGAAGATCACCGCAGATTTTACGGGAGGCAGTACGGATGAAAATATGGACGCACTGGCCTTTATACTGGGGCTGGAGGTACAAAAAGAAAAACGCATCTATACCCTGAAAAAATAAGATCCGATCATCAAAAAACAATAATCAGATACATAAAATTAAAAAGAGAAAGTGAAGATGAAAAGTTTGAAATGCGGGTTTACCACCGCGGTACTATTTTTTACGGTGACAGCAGAAGCACAGGAACTGATACAAAAGGTATCGTTTTCGGTCCCTGCCAGCAAACCGCTGATTGAAGTCCTGGAAGACTTTGCTGGTAAAACAGGAATGCGGCTGGCCTATTCAAAAATGGATATTAAAGAATTGAAAGTAAAAGGAGTGAAATGTGAAAATATTCCTGTGAATAACTGTCTGAAAGATATCGTAAACGGACTTCCGGTGGCGTTTCGCCTTCGTGGGGATCTTATTTCAATTAAATATGAAGGAGCAACTGTTTCCGTAGCGGGAGAAGGTAGAATTTCAGGGAAAATTGTAGATGAAGTTGGAAACCCGGTAGTGGGAGCACAGATTACAGTGGCAGGAAAGACTGTAGTAACGGATAATAATGGTGATTTTGTGGTGGATTTGCCTTCCGGAGTATATGTTTTGATGATAAAAGCTACAAAATTCAACAGTTTACGGGTAGAAAAGCTGTCAGTACGTACTCATGAAACAAATATGATTTCATTTGCGTTAAAGCCCGCTTCAGATAAAATAACAGATATCAAAGAAGTAGTCATTACGGGAAACAGAAAGACTGATACCCAGGCAGGATTACTCGCCCAGCAGAAAAGAGCGGCCCAGATGAGTGACGGTATTTCTGCGGAACAGATCTCCAAAACCCCTGATAATGACGTGGGCGGAACGCTGAAAAGAGTGACGGGAATCACAACCATTGATAACAAATATGTAGTGGTGCGTTCCATGGGAGAACGTTGGAATACGGCAGCAATGGACGGAATCAGTTTGCCGAGTACGGAAGCGTATAACCAGAATTTTTCATTTGATATTATTCCTACCGCGATGGTGGAGAGTATTGTGGTAAGCAAAACAGCCACTCCTGATATGAATGCCAATTTTGCCGGGGGGTATGTGGAAGTAAAAACAAAAGATATTCCTAATGAAAACTTTACGACGGTAAGTGTGGGTTCCTCTTATAATGACCTTTCAACATTTAAAGAATTTCTGACGCGTAAACAGGGTAAATATGATTATTTCGGGTATGATGACGGAACGAGGAATTTCCCTAAAGGACTCGAACCCATGGACTGGAACAATCCTTTATTTTTTACCCAGTCTAAACAATTTGTCAATGATAATTTCACAACCTACGGAACAAAAGCAGATCTGGGTTCCAATATGCAGTTGGCCCTGGGAAGAAGCTTTAAGCTTAAAAGCAATAACAAATGGGGCTTTGCAGGAGCTTTTACGATAAGAAATGAACAGAATAAGCTGGATATTGATCATACAGGAAGAGGAAACTGGCTGGATACGACTGAACTTATCAATGACTGGCAGGAAAAAGGAGCAGCACCCGTTAAATTTTACAATTTTAAAAATAAAGGAGCTTCCTACACCTATAATTCTACGGTAGCGGGCATGCTGAATTTCGGATTGCAGCTTGGTAAAAACAGGCTTTCTTTCCGAAACTCGTACACGCATATTTATGACAATACCCTAACGAGAATTACAGGCTGGAATGAATATACCGGCGGAAGCGGAATGCCTGCCAATGCCGAAACTTCCTATAATTATTTTTATAACGGAGTCATCCCGAACAATGACCCTTCCCAAATAAAATCTTTAGACAAACCTTATACAGACAATACGGATTATCCTATCTACCAGACCCTTTTACAGAATAAGCTGGAAGGCAATCACAAAATAGGAAATCTGGATGTCGATTGGTTTGCAGCAAGAACGGGAGTTTCTTCGGATACCAAAGATTATACACAACATCAGACTTTTTATGATTTCATAGGAAGCGAAATTTTAACCTATCATCAGATTAATAATTCCTCAAGTGATTTCTCCAGAGGGTATATCGAAAGCAAAGAAATAGATTATAATTACGGCGGGTCCCTTAAATGGAACAGAAATACAGGCAACTTTAAAAATGATCTGAAAATTGGATATGCAGGAGCTTCAAAAAGCAATACCAATCAGCAGCAGAAATTTTTATTACGGGTAGATGAAAACAGGGACGTACCGAACGGCGGAAACAATATGCTGACCCTGGACGGCTCACTTGCTGAGTGGTTTAACGGCTCTCATTATGTACCGGGAGGAATTGGATGGCAGACAAGACCGCTCTATAAAAACGAAAAATATGAAGGGAAAGTGAAACAGCATGCGATGTATGTGATGTTTGACAACCGCTGGAAAAATAAACTGAGGCTGGTCTGGGGAGTCCGGGCAGAATATTTCAAGTATGATCTTATTTCCCAGCAGCTGGATCCCAAAGATTCAAGGAATGTAAATAAAACTGAGGTTGAAGATAAACCCTGGCAATGGATGCCTTCGGCCAATTTTACATACAGCCCCACAAATACAATAAATCTGAGGCTGGCCTACAGCAGAACGGTAATCCGTCCTCAGTTTAATGAAAGAACGGGATTACCTTATTTTGATCCGGTAGCCAACGGCCTCATCTACAATACTGAAATGGTTTCATCGGTGGTAAATAATTATGATTTTAAATTCGAGTGGTTTCCGGGATTGGGAGAGATATTCTCTGCAGGATTATACTATAAAAATATCGACCGTCCCATTGAACGGGAAGGATATATTTCCAACGAAGGAAATTTATACCTCTATAACGGAAATTCAAAAAATGCCAAACTGAAAGGGTTTGAAGCGGAAATAAGAAAAAACCTGGGATTCATTGCAACGGATTCTTTCCTGGAGAAACTTTTTATAAGCGGAAATTTTACCTACAACAATACGAAGGTCATTGCTTTCAAAGACAGGGAAAAAACAATGGACACCGATGATACCTATGAAGTGGAAAGACCTCTGTACGGGCAGACACCGTATGCCTATAACCTGGGCCTGATGTACGATGGAGATCGTTTGGGACTAAGCTTTTTATACAATGCAAAAGGCGACCAGTACATTACTGTAGGCTATGCGTACAACGGAGAAGAAATACAGCGTGCCTATGCCGTGGCAGATGCACAGATCTCTTATAAATTCCTGAGAAATAAAAATCTGGAGCTGAAATTCAATGTCAAAAATCTGTTCAACAGAGTGAAGGAATACTACAACAATTACAATTCCTACTCAGTGTCAAAAGGCGGTGCTTCCCAAACAGAAAGGGAATTGTGGGGATTACTGCCCGGTGCTACTGATAAATACGACAAAGGAATTGATAAAATACTTTTTCGGGCCTACAGCGGAAGGGTATTGGGAGTAAGTGTGAATTATACTTTTTAAAACATACAATAAAGAAAAGAGCTCAGAATAGCAATGTACAGGTTTCGGTACCCTGAGAATGAATCAAATAGTTACTGTTCATGCGCAAAACAGTACAGATTCAGGCAAAACCGGATGTCCGTTGTGGTTCCCGGATACGGACAGATCAATTGGGAAACGTTGCACTACAGCTCCTCCGGTATTGCAGGGTAAAAAAAATTAACCAAATCGTAGAAATGCTGAGGTGGGTATTTCTAAAATAAAAATCATCAGGTCTGAAACATCAACAACCGATCTGATTATTCTAAAATCTTTAACTATGAGAAAACTAACTTTGATCGCTGCAGCAACATTATCACTTACTGCGTGTCAACATGATTCATTAGCAGATTCATCAACTCCGTTTGAAATGAAATCAGCTTCTGCTGAATATATTACGGCTTCTGCACTTCCTGTAACTACTGTTAGTGGTGCCATTACGTCCAATACGACATGGAGTGGAGTGGTAGAAATCAACGGGATTGTTACCGTTAAAGATGGAGCAACGCTTACCATACAGCCAGGTACATTTATTAAGGCAAAACCAAACGCTATAGGAGAAGGTTCAGGAATATTGGTGATTACTAAAACAGGTAAAATCAATGCTACCGGAACAGAATCTCAGCCTATTATTTTTACAAGTTATAAGTTATTGGATGGAAACGAAGATACCACAGCTACGCCGGGAGATTTCGGAGGAGTTGTTATTTTGGGAGATGCACCAACCAATGTACCGACTACAACGACTATCGAAGGTTTAACAGGTAGCGATTATTATTTTGGAGGTACCAATGCTGCCCATAATGCAGGTACATTAAAATATGTTCGTATTGAATTTGCCGGATACGATTTTGTAGGCGCTAATTCTGGTAACGAAGTAAATGCCTTGTCATTAGGAGGTGTCGGAAACGGAACAACATTAGACCATATCCAGGTATCTTACGGTCAGGATGATTCTTTCGAATTCTTCGGAGGTACGGTTAACGCTTCCAACCTGGTTTCTTTTGCTGCAGAAGATGATAACTTCGATTTTGACAATGGGTACACCGGAACAATTACCTGTGCACTTTCTTTAGCGGATTATAATTCTACACATACCGTAAGTGGTGGAAGTCCTGATTCCAACGGTATCGAGCTAGATAACAATGCCGGTGGTACCTCTACTGCATTGCTTACTCATCCTGTCATCAATAACCTTACGATTATAGGAGCTTCAAGTACAGCTAACGGAGCAGTATATGAAAACGGAATCCATATCAGAAGAAATGGTAGATTAACGTTAAATGATGCGGTCGTTACAGGATATCCTACAGGAATCAGAGTAGAAGGTTCAGGTTCAGAATTATCTTCTGCCTCTGCTTACAGTACGATTAAAGTACACGGATTTTCAACAGCTGTTCTGGGAACAGGAACAGCGGGAATTCCTGTTGCTAATTTATTAACAGGAGCATCTTCAGTTTGGGGAATGTCACAGCCATTCTTTAACAACGGAGGATGGAATGTATCGCCAAGAAACTGTGGAAATTTCCAGGGAATCTGGACAAAATATGATTTCTCAGTAGTACAATAAACTTACTTAAAAAGCAGGGAAGGCAGTCTTGTTATTCCCTGCTTTTATTACAAACAAAAACTTTAATAATTGGTATTATGAAAAAAATAATTTTATTATCTATTGTATTTTTATCAGAATCAATCGCTGCACAGTATGTGGTTTGGAGTAATTCTTTTGATTCTGCAGCAGCTTTACAGGGATGGACGTTCCATGATTTGAACAGCAACGGAAACGGATGGATGCAGGGACAGAATATTTACCATAACGGTACCGCACTAACCTACGGAACATCGGGCGTTCTTCGTCATTCTATCAATTTGGTTCCTACGGGAAATGCTACAAATTTTGCCACAGAAAATGACTGGATCATTTCCCCTGAAATTGATCTTACAGGAGTGGGCGGAACCATCACATTAGCCGGATACATCGGAAGACAAAGATCTACCCATAACAGTGTGAGCAGAGATGTGTATATTTTTGTGAGCACTCCCCAAAAACAGGTTCCCGGATTGTCTGACTTCCAGCAATTGGCAACAGAGGCACAAAATACAGGCGGGGCATTATATAAATTCAGTGCAACTAGTGCTGTTTTGCCTACAGACCTAACTCAGTTTGCTGAATCATTAATTGATATCTCAACTTTCGCCGGAAAGAAAATTTACATCGGACTTTGGTCCAACAGAGTTTCATCTGGAGCCGCTTCCAATTCGCAGAATATCAATATTGATGAGATGGCTATTTTTTCCACTTCATTGTTAGTAACAAAAGATACCAAAGCAAATAAAAACAAAACACAGGTAGCGGAGAATCCTGTAACAGCATTTTTACAGCTGAAACTCAATCCAGCATTGAAAGAAAATAATACAAAGGTTGCCGTATATAATATGGCCGGACAAAAAGTTTTGATGACGCAATATTTAAAAAGTATCAATGTTATGATGCTGTATACCGGAACGTATATGCTGGAAGTGTCTGATGGAATTATCACAGAAAGACTGAAATTTATCAAAAAGTAAGTCTTTTTATCCTTAAAACTAATTCCGCTGGAATTGCCATGAAATACAATTTATATAAAGATAAGTTAAACGCCTGACCGCAAAAACTTTGACTCAAAAATATATCCAACATAGTTTTTTTTATAATTGTTCTATTGTCCTGCGATTGGGTAGGGCAATAGTTTTAAACCGATACACTATAATTTAATATAATACCCATGAAAAAGATTGTAACACTGATCGTACTGTTCATCCTGTTTTCCTGTACAGACAGCAGTGTGATGCAGCCGTACGACAAAGCGCAGAAGCCTGCGGACATCAATATTATAGGATATTCCAAACCGGATATCATTCAGCTCAGGCTGAACGGAGTTCCCGTATCCATTAATGGAAATACCTCCTATACCAATAAAATAGAAACCAGGCTGAGTTTTGTGGTAGACGAAAATGAAACCGATCAGCTTACCATTCATAATAATCAGACCCATACGGAAATAGCCAGATACACCATCAATTATCATAATATACAGGATTTCAAAGATCTGAATTTCTTCAATCTTCCGGGTGTTTTTCTGCAAACCTATGCTGTAAAACCTCAGGTCAATCTTGGGAAAGTAGGATTTGAATTTATTTTCCCAAATCTCGGGGAATATTCCGGTTCCCAATTGACAAATATAAAAGGAGTGTTGAAAAGAGAAAACGGAGTTGTCCTTGCAGAATTCGACAACATCGGAAAAGATCATTTTACGGCTGTGAAAATATATAATTTTTTCAGCGCTTCAGCACCCGTATATCTGGAATTATACAAACCCGGAACTACAGATCCATACATCGGTTCTGAAATCATTAAAGTTAAAATCAAACAGGATATCGGCGCCAATATGATCGTTCTTCAGGAAGTATTGGAGAACGGAAAATTAGTTGTTAAAGGCGACATTGATGTAGCCGATTACTTATAAAGAATTGAATTGTATGCCAACTCAAAATATGATACGTTTTTTTAAAAATGCTGTACCGGTACTTGCAGTAATCGCTGTCTTTATCATTTCCTGCAAAGATAGGGATGAAGATATTCCCAACTTTCCGGAAGGAAGTACAGAATCAGTGAATGTCTGGGTTCAGGACAGTATGAGGCGGTATTACTATTGGGCAGAGCAGATGCCTGCAAAACCGGATTATCACCTGCCGGTCAAAGACTTCTTTAAAAGTTTGCTCTCTTCCCAGGACCGTTTCTCCTTCATTGTCAATACAGATGATCCCTCGACATATCCCCGTTCAGTACGGAATATGTACGGTTTTGATTATGCCACTCTTCAAATACCGGGGGGTAAAGTGGTCACTGTTATCAAGCTTGTCCTTAAAAATTCTCCGGCCCAGAATGCCGGACTGGAAAGAGGAAAAATCATTACGAAAATTAATGGAACATCTGTCACAGCTTCTAATGCAGAACAGTTGACCACCTCCATTCCTGAGCAAACCATCCTTACACTTACCGTGGGAGACTGGAAAGACGACACTGTCATTAACGAAAAAAATATGACTATTTATTACGGGTTTTCTTTAGATCAGCCCGTGATGTCGAAAATTTTTGAAGAAAACGGAAAAAAAACAGGATACCTGTATGTGTATGATTTTCCTGATGGAATGACTCCCATACTCAATCAGAAATTTGCAGAATTTAAAGCAGCAGGAATACAGGATTTAATTCTGGATCTCCGCTACAACTATGGCGGTTCCGTTGCCTCTGCGGCTGCACTTTGTACACTGATTCCTTCAGGCATCACCTCCGGCTCCCATTTCATTACCTATAAAGGAAATAAAAACGGCGGAGAAGTAAAGAGAACCTTCTCTCAGCAGATTGCCTATGATCCCGGTGCTCTGGGTTTCACTACATTACGGGCCAATGCATTGGGAATAAATAAAGTATATATTCTCACATCCGGCAGTACCGCATCAGCCTCTGAAATCGTGATCAATAATCTTAAACCGTATATGCAGGTCGTACAGGTTGGTGACATCACGCTGGGAAAAGATATGGCAGGATTTACCGTAGAAGATAAACGAAAACCGCGTAAAATCTCCTGGCAGATTCATCCCGTTATTTATAAAGTTTTCAATGCCAATGACGAAGGCGGATACAGCAGTGGAATTACCCCACAGAAACCGGTCAGTGAATATGCATCGTTGCCCTTACTTCCTTTAGGAAATCCCGATGAGGTTTTGCTTTCATCAGTGCTCAATTCGATTTATTCAAAACAGGGAAGCAAAGAAATATCCGGTGAGAAAATGAAAATTATATTTCAAAGTGATGCACCGCTGATCAGTATTGAAAACTAATCAATAAATATAATTATGCAGGGAATAGAACCTAAATTTCACAGCAACCTGACCGAAAGGATGGAGCATTACCGCTGGTTAGTAAAACAAATCGCTGATGATGCTGATGGACAGTCCGGAGATATTATTTCCCGGGCTTCAGAACTGGGTGGATTGTATGAAGACTATCTGATTACCAAAAGAAAACTGGAGCAGACTATAAAAAATTACAGAAAATATAATAACGATCTCCGCAAGCTGCTGAACATAAAAATGCGTGAATTAAAAAAAACTGAAGAATTACGCAAAAGGGAAAAGAAAATACATAAATAATGTGAGTTTAGAAGCAACAATAACCTCCCAGTTCCGGCTCCAAACTTCCCGATATTATTAAAAACAAGGAGTGAAATAAATAAATGAATTTACTGTCTATTGGTAAATTTTAAATCAAAAATTATACATTTTAAGAATAATATTCATTTTTGTGGCACAATAATAGGTTCATTATAACTAACTACTTGAAACTTTAAAACCACTCACAAAATGAAATCACAGGATCAATTACCACAAAAAATAAGCGGGAAAACCGTTGTTATTACAGGAGGAAGCAGCGGAGTAGGAAGAGCTGCTGCTGAAGCATTTGCATTAGAAGGATGTAATATCGTTATTGCCGCCAGAGGAAAAGAAGCTCTGGATGAAACCGTAGCATTATGCAGAGATTTAGGAGCCATAGTCATTGGTGTTGTTACCGATGTTTCCATAGCATCAGAGGTTGAAAATCTGGCCAAAGAAGCCTTACAGTTCAATGGAAGAATTGATATCTGGGTTAATAATGCAGGCGTCATGGCCAGTGGAAAATTTGAGGAAATTCCCATGGAACTTCATGAACAGGTCATAAAAACCAATTTATTTGGATACATGCATGGTGCCTACAGCGTGCTGCCGATTTTTAAAAAACAGCAGGAAGGAATTCTTATCAATAATGTATCCATTGGAGGCTTTATGCCGGCGCCTTACAGTGCCGTTTATTCCGCTACAAAATTTGGGATCCGGGGAATGATGGAATGCCTGAATGGAGAAATTTCCGATTCTAAAGATATTCACATCTGTAATCTCTATCCGCAAATCCAGCAGTCTACAGGAAATATGCATTCCGCAAAATATTCCGGACTGGATTTTAAAATACCGCCATTTGCAGCCGATCCACGCGATACTGCCGCTAAAATAGTACAACTCGCAAGAAGTCCGCAAAAAGACCTCTTTCCCGATACCACTTCACTCGTTCTTAAAACCGTATACGGCCTATTCCCAAAACCTATTATTAATATCGCTTCAGCAGGAATGCGTCTCATGATGAAGATGAAAAATGCGCCCTCTGATCCCGGAAATGTTCTGCAGGAATCCAAAAATCCCCACAGAATTTATGGAGAAACCATGCTTCCCGTACCTTCCCGAAATACTAAAATGGCATTGTTGGCAGGACTTGGAATTGGATTAACTTATATACTGCTGAAAAGCCACACTGATAAAAAAGACAGTTAAACTTAAACATTAATCACATGGATACGCAACTCATCAAAAAAATAGGAAGATATGCATTAGGCGGATTTTTAATATCAGCCGGTATAGGACATTTAACCTTTGCCCGAAAAGAATTTAAAGCACAGGTGCCGGAATGGGTACCTCTTGAAAAAGATGATACTGTATTCTACTCAGGTATTGCTGAAATTGCTTTGGGAACTGCATTAATTGGAGCTTCTGAAAAACAACAGGATATCGTAGGAAAAGTGGCAGGAACTTTTTTCGCTGCGGTATTCCCAGGAAATATTGCGCAGTATAAAGACCGGAAAGATGGTTTCGGTCTGGATACTGATAATAAAAGACTGCTGAGATTATTCTTTCAGCCGGTTTTAATAGCCTGGGCTCTTGGTTCTACAAAAACAGATAAATAAATAGACTATTATTAAGATTACAAGGGGAATTACCTGAAAAATAATCTTCAAAAATGGGAAAGAATTTCTTTTTAGTTAAAAATAATATAAATTTTAGACCAATATTAAAATGTAGTCGAAAAATATGTACATTTGCATCAGGATTATAAGTATGGCCAACGAGAATTTTAAAAATCAGGTAATTACTGCTGCTCAAAAGCTTTTCCAGGAACACGGATTAGGTATGGTGACCATGGAAGATGTCGCAAAAGCGGTAGGAAAAGGGAAAAGTACCCTTTATTATTATTTTAAAAGCAAAGAAGAAATCTTCAATGCAGTTTTGGATTCTGAGATCAGTGATGTAGTTACTGAAACATTAAAAAGGCTCAGCATACATGATATTTTCCTGGATAAACTGAAAGCTTTTACCCATACAAAATTTGAGATGGTTCAAAAGCGTAAATCCTTATATAAAGCCATGGAAGCCGGTATGGATGCTGAGGCATTTTCCCAGTATATGGAAGCTAAAAAACAGATTCACCAAAAATATCTGCAGAAAGAGATTCTTATTTTACAACAGGTATTTTTTAATGCCATACAACGGAATGAAATTCCTGACATGGATATTAATCAGATTGAAAAGAATATTTTTCTCTTTCTTTCCGCGATACGTGGGATCAACAGAGAGTTTGTTGTTCATGGAAATCCTGATGATGATGGAAAAGATGTTCTTAACCAATTCTGTGAATTATATTATCGGGGAATCCGATAATATTTTTTTATTCATTTTTCGACCCAATTTTAATTTTAGTCTATAAAAAATAATATGAATTTTGCTAACGCCTTCAGAGTCTTTAAATCCCGTGATTACCGGTTGTTTTTTACCGGACAGTTAATTTCAAGAATAGGAATGTGGATGCAGCGTACCGCGGTAATCTGGGTAATCTACACCATGACGAACTCTGTTCTGATGGTAGGAGTTGCCACTTTTGCCGAGCAGTTTCCTTCCTTTTTATTATCTCCGGCGGGAGGAATTACCGCCGACCGGTACAACCGCTACAAAATTCTGATGGCGACGCAAATTATCTCCGCACTGCAAGCTGTTTTATTAACTGTTTCTTATGTGTACGGATACCATTCTGTAACCATACTGCTATTGTTAAGTCTAATGCTTGGGATCGCCAATGCCTACGATATTCCGGCTCGACAGGCTATGGTCAATGATCTGGTAAAATCCAATGAAGATCTGCCGGCCGCTATCGCCATGAATTCCTCCCTCAATAACCTAACCCGTCTTGCGGGACCTGCGCTAGCGGGAATTGTTATTGCCAACTATGGTGCAGCCATTTGTTTTGGAACCAATGCCATCAGTTTTATTGCAGTGATTATTTGTTTAAATATGATCCATTTTCCGGCCTATAAAGCTCCTCTGAAAAGAAAAAAACCGTGGACAGACTTTAAAGAAGGCTTCGATTATATGAAAAAACAGCCGGAGATTTCTAAAACACTTTTGCTCTGCAGCCTGGTCAGTTTTTTTGTAATTACCTATAATACATTGCAGCCTTATTTTGCCAAATCGGTGTTTCATGGAGATGCCGCTACCTACGGGTATATGACTGCGGCGACAGGACTGGGTGCTTTTACCAGTACTTTATTCATAGCGTCACAGAAAAAAGTAAGCAATCTTAAAACAATACTTTTTTTCAATCTTTTGCTACTGGGAGCAGGGCTTATAGCCATGTCATTTGTAAAAATATTTCCCGTTTATATCATATTCTGTTTCATCTGCGGATTTGGAACCATGTCTATTATGCCGATCTGTAATACCATTATTCAAACCGTTTCTGTAGTGGAAATGCGTGGACGTGTGATTGGTTTCTTTGCCATGGCTACGCTGGGAACATTGCCTTTGGGAAGTCTGATTATTGGCTGGATTTCTAAATACATCAGCGCACAGCATTGCCAATTGGCGCAGGGAATTCTCTGTCTTATTATTGTGATGTTTTTCTACAAATTTTTAAAAGGGGAAAAGAAACCGGATTCCTGTGAAGGCGATCTGGAGATTCAACATAAAAAAGATATTATTTTAAACCCATAAATACGATAAAAATGCAAAACAACAATTCAACAGCATTGCTAGTTCTCGACATGCAGGAAAATCTGCTGCAGAGATTGGAGGGAAGTGAAAAACTGATTGATAACGTGTCAAAAGCCATACAATATGCCAGGGAGAATACCATTCCGGTGATCTATGCAGTGGTAGGATTTAAAAAAGGCCTTCCGGAAATTAATATCCACAACAAAACCTTTGGGAATTTAGCATCCATGTTGGAAAAAACGAGAATGGAAGACTTTATGACCATCGTACCTCAATTGGCCCCGGTTGAAAATGAGCCCGTTGTTATCAAAAAAAGATTCAGTGCTTTTGTGGGCAGTGATCTGGAAGTTATTGTAAGGTCACAGCAAATCAAACATCTGGTCATGTGCGGGGTCGTTACAAGCGGTGTTATTCTGTCTACGGCACTGGAAGCGGCTGATAAAGATTATCAGCTGACCATTTTGTCCGATGGTTGCCAGGACCAACAGCTTGATGTTCATCAGATGTTGATGGAAAAAATACTTCCCAGACACGCTGTTATTCAGACCTGTGAAGAGTGGATCAAAGGTTAAATGAAATTTTCCCCTGTACATTGTGTATCGGGGATTTTTTCTAAACTACTGCTAATGTGCCGTTTTATTTTCAAGAACCTTCTGAATATACCCGGACAGGAGCTTTGTATTCCCGCTATAATGATGATTTCCCTGAATATGTTTCATCTGATAATTGGAACCCAGTGTAATTTGCTGGTAAGGAAAGTGGAGAAATTCAAAATTACTCAGGATCAAGGTTACCGGAACCGTATGTATTTTATTGATTTCAGGGACTACAGCCATACTGCCTTTAGGTTCCATACCGAAATATTCGTTGAGATGGATTTTAAAATCAGTAGTTTTTGAAGGACCAATAATGAAAATATGCTGAATTTTCTTTTTTAAATGACCGGTAAAATGATTGTACACAAAAGGGGTGACGTCCGCACCGAAAGAATAACCTACTAAAATAACTTTTTGATTTTTTCGTCCGTTAAGCTGCTGATTGATATACCATTCGATCTCTGCAGAAGTTTGTTTCGGTGTTTTTTTATTCCAGAAATACGTTTTTGTATTTAAAGCAAAAACATCATATCCTAACGTATGAAAGTCATTGTTTAACCCTTTTGAAAAAGAATTAAACCCTGCATCTCCACTGATGTAAAAAATAATAGGCTTATCAGTATGCGAATTCCATACAGATATTTCAAAATCATTTTTAGAACTGCAGGCCTGCAACAGCAACAATGCGGCAACAGGAAGTAGTTTCAGGAGGAATAATACTGCATTTTTCATGGCTTCATAACCTTATTAAGTGAGGCTGGAATTTGTAACAGATCAAAATCACTGTTGTAGACCAGATATTTATTTTCCCAGGTACTGGCATATTTTTCTTTAAAATTTCTAAGCGTCTGATACGATTTAAAACTGCCGACTCTCTGATACGCAAACTGTAAGACATCTTCTGCCGTATTGCTGGGCTGCTGCATTCCGGCCATAGGAGTCATTCCCATATTGATGTATTGAAGATTCTTGCTTTTGGCATATTCTACCAACTTTACAATAAGCAGATCGATACTGCCGCTGGGAGCAGCTTCAGTTTTTCTCACCATATCATAGCTGCATTCATCAGGAGCGCAGTGTGGAATGATATTCAGGAAAGCAACACATTTCCGTTCAGCATTCCATATAAGGATAAGATCTTCAGATTGTACCGTTTCAGCATTGAACATTCCTTCAGCAAAAACGATTTCTTTTTTATCAGATTCTGTCAGCCAAAGATCGGACACATTTTTTATCTGGGCAATAATCTCTTCCGGATGAGGAGCATAGAGTATCTCTGCATAATATCCGGATTTTTCTAATCCGTTAATGCTGTTCCGGATTGATTTTTTATCCTTGCCGGTCAGACTGAATTTTTCAGTATCTACTATAGCATCCTGGCCGATGAAAAGTTTTTGCTTTTTCAGGGGATTAAAGTAAATTAACCCACTTTCATCTATCCGGTAATAGCAGGTTTTTAAATTATTTTGCTGACAGTAATGATCAAATTCGCGGATAAGGTCTGTTTTATCCCTTTCCAGACATACGGGTTCTTCCAGTACCACTGCAAACCCATTAGCTGTCCTGAATGAAACAAATCCGTGAACATCTTCGGAAAAATAGAACTGCTTTTCCTGGGTAAGTTTAAAATAATCCAATGAAGAATTTCCGTATTCTTTTACAAGATTCTCCGCATTACTGCGGTTTTCAGTATCATCCTGTTCCCTGTGAATATTCATTCTGTAAAATGAAAATATAAGGAAAAGCCAGGAAGTAATTCCTAAAATATAATTCAGGTTTTGAAAATCCCTTCCAAACGCAGTGTTGGCAACGAGCCCTGAATCTTTAAACAGAAGAAAGGTGTGTAACGTATAATATACTGCCTGTTCTTTGGTGAAGTTAATTCCAAAATGCCGTTCACTGATAAAGTAAAAAGCAAGACAGTCAAAAATAAATATAATAATGAAAATTCCTAAAAACCAGCTGAATCCACGATGTATAGATATTCTTTTTGCCTTTAAAATATATTCCTTCCTGCTGTATATCAATAACCCTAAAGTAAATAAAGCAAATAACGCTTCTTCATAATCTAATGCCTTTAATACATTGAATACAGCCGAAGTTATGGTAAGCACTACCGCAAAATACCATGCTCTTTTAGAACCACGAAAAAGATTAGCTGAAGTTACCAGCAGCAGGATTCCCGAAATAAGCGTCAGTATTTTAGAGAGATGAATTGCCTCCAGAGGAAGATAATTTTTTAGGATATGAATTCTGTTGGTAAGTGCCGGAGTAATAACGGAAAGGAGATTTATAATCCCTAAAGAAAAAATCATGAAAACCGGAAGTACCCTGGCGAAAAGCTTTCTTCCGCTCCACAAATAAGAAAAAATTCCCAATACCAAAGGAAGCCAGAATTCAAAGACACGATATAACAGCGTAACTCCTAAACCATCAGCGTGGCTATATCCGAAATTAGCAAGGATAAAAGTGAGAGAAAATTCTACAGCTCCCAATCCGCGCAGAAATGGTGATACGATCATCAGTAATACAGAAACGACATATGAAATTGCCGCTGCAGAAAAAGAAGCCGGAACACCAAAAGCATACATGGCTATTAAAAGGTGAAAAACACCACAAAATTCAATAGCTATCGAAACCAGGACGGTGAGCCAGAATTGTTTTTTATCAATGTCACTGCTGAAAATTTCCTCAGCAGAACTGATCAGTTTGGGGAATTTTTTCTCGAAAAACAGATAGAAAGAATTTTTCTTTCTGAATGAAATAAAAATACAATAACATCCCGCAAGTACAACAGAAAGTATAGAAATTCCGATCCAGCTGTCACCAAAATTTTTATTGATAAATACAGCATAACCAATCAACGGAATACCTACCATTAAAACCGTCAGTAATCCTACAAAGCCGTAAACCGCACTTGCCTGATGAATTTTAGACGACTTATAGCCTTTGGTTCTGATATTCCTCGGAAGATAGGCCAGGGAACTTACTCCTCCGGCCGGAAGAAAAATACTCAGAAAATTTCGCTTAAGAAATAAGCCGACTGCATCAGCCAGCTTTATATTCAATCCGGTACTCCGAAAGCTCGTTACATACATCAATCCCTGCAGAAGAACATAAAAAAACGTCAGTATAATTCCGGATACGATCCACCATAGATCTGCATTTTGAAGTTCCGGACCAATGGAAGCCATTTCATGTCTTTCACTCCTGAAAAACACAAATGCCAGCAGCAAAATAATAATAGCCAGGACTTCTTTCCAGCCTACCTGTTTAATAATTTTTGAAATTTTCATGAGCTTTATAGTGATGTGAGCTTTATAGGTTTATCCCTATAAAAACACCTTATAAAAATAATTAAAAATTTTTTAGAAGTGGATTATATTTATACCCAAATCAAATAGCTATGAATAAGGCGGTTAGCCTTCTAGTGATCATTTCTTAATACTGCATATTTTAAAAAAAACATCCGGTTCTTATCAAATACAGCATTTACTGTATCAGATTCAGCATTTAGTAAAGATTGGAATCTTATTGATTCATGGCAAAATGTTTCAAAACAGCTGAGACGAATCGGAACGGAAACAACTTATTGTATTTTCTACGGGCAAATTCAAATGAGATTTTTGAGCCAATGAAATTTTACCCGCAAGAGCAGATTCCATCAAAAGGTTTGTACAGGAGTAAAACGTATTATTAATATTGTTTTAACATCCATTAAATCAAATTTTTATGCTTATTTCATGACTTTTTATATCGTCCGGTGAAATACTAGCTCACAGTATGATCAATTTTTGATCATTTTTTATGAATTATTCTCTCATTTTGATAAAATTGGGAAATTGAGCTGGTAAATGGGTAAAACATTTTCCATTTTTATAATTATTTTACACTTAAAAATGCTTTTTTTTGCCATATTTTGAAAAAAAATTAAAGAATTTTAAAATTTCTCTTATCATATTTTTTGTTTTAAAAACGATTCACTTTTTACAGTCTTTTTTTAGAGTTAAATCACTCTTAATGAATTTCTTTAGCATTTTATATCATCACTTTTACGATAACCTTATCATAAAATGTATGTCATTCTTATCATAAAAAATAGATATGTAAACTGTTGATATGCAGTTGATAATGTTAGATTTATTTTTTTATCTCGATTGAATTTTTATATTTGTGATGTTACGCAAATGTTAACATATCAATGAGCCCAAATTTTATTCATACTTATGTTTCTGTCGATTGTGTTGTTTTTGGATTTGACCATGAAAACCAATTGAATATTTTATTGGTACAGCGCCGTCTTGATGATTTTCCGAAGGAGAAGCAGAAAAAATTGCCAGGAAGTTTAATTCTGAGTGATGAAGATGTAGATGATGCTGCACAACGGGTGCTGTATGAATTAACCGGAATCAAAAAAATGGTTCTCAAACAGTTTAAGTGTTTTGCAGATCCCGTGCGGGCAAGCAATCAGGAGGATATCAAATGGATGGGGAAGGAGTATGAGCATGATATCGACAGGATTATTACGGTAGCCTATCTTTCTCTTTGCAAGATTGATCATAAAATCAACAGCACAAAATATGATACGGTAGACTGGTGTCCTATAGATAAAGTACCGACACTGCCATTTGACCACAATAAGATCATCAACGAATCGTTAACAGAGATCAGAAAATGGATAGAATCCGATTTCTCTATTATTTTTGAACTGCTGCCGAAAAAATTTATCATAAGACAATTGTATCAGCTGTACAGTGCATTAAGCGAAAAACAGATCGACATCAAGAATTTTCACAAGAAGATCTCGTCATTCAATTATATCATTCCTTTAGAAGAGATAGAAACGAATGTATCGCATCGGGCGGCAAGATATTATAAATTCGATGCTAAAATATTTAAGAAAAACAATACCAAACTCATCAAATAAACACCCCCTTTTGAAATTATGTATTTGCTAGGATATGACATAGGCAGTTCTTCTGTTAAAGTTTGTCTCATAGAGGCATCCAGTGGGAAAATTATTGCATCAGATTTTTCTCCTAAAAAAGAAATGAAAATCATGGCAGCCAACCCGGGTTGGGCTGAGCAGAACCCTGCAGAATGGTGGCTGAATTTAAAACTCGCCCACGAATCTGTAATGCATGAATCTGGAATCCATCCTGAAGATATAAAAGGAATCGGTATTACCTGGCAGATGCATGGATTGATCCTGGTAGATAAAGACCAAAACCTGCTGCGTCCCTCTATTATATGGTGCGACAGCCGTGCCGTATCTTATGGGGAAAAGGCTTTTCAGGCAATAGGAACAGAAAAATGTTTATCCCATTTATTGAATTCACCGGGGAATTTTACGGCATCAAAACTAGCTTGGGTAAAAGATAATGAGCCCGAAATTTTTGAAAAAATTGATAAAATAATGCTTCCCGGGGATTATATCGCGATGAAGCTTTCAGGAGAAATAGGAATAACCATTGAAGGGCTTTCTGAAGGAATATTCTGGGATTTTAAAAACAACTGTATTTCCGAAGATGTGATTAATTATTACGGAATTCCTAAAAGTTTTTTCCCGGAAATCATCCCTACATTCGGGATCCAGTCTACCGTTTCTGCATCTGCTGCTCAGGAACTGGGATTAAAAGAAGGAACACCGATTTCATACCGGGCAGGAGATCAGCCCAATAACGCACTTTCCCTGAATGTTTTCAATCCCGGAGAAATCGCTTCAACAGCCGGAACTTCAGGAGTGGTATATGGAGTACTGGACCAATTGGAATATGATCCTCTTTCAAGAGTCAATACATTTGCCCACGTCAATTATACCCCTGAACAGATCAGGTTAGGCGTATTATTGTGCATCAATGGAACCGGAATCTTAAATTCATGGCTAAAACATAATTTTGCCACTTCACTTTCCTCTTACGGTGATATGAATGATCTGGCCTCACTTTCTCCGGTAGGATCAAAAGGATTAAGCATCATTCCTTTCGGAAACGGGGCAGAAAGAGTACTGGAAAATAGAGATACCAGCTGTTCTATGCATGGCATTAATTTCAATATTCATTCAAAAGGAGATATTTTGCGTGCCGCACAGGAAGGAATCGTCTTTTCTTACGAATACGGAATGAATATCATGAGAAATATGGGTATGGATATTCAGGTTATCCGGGCAGGAAACGCCAATATGTTTTTAAGTTCAATTTTCCGGCAGTCTCTTGCCAGTGTCAGCAATGCAGTGATTGAACTTTACGATACGGACGGAGCAGTAGGAGCGGCCAGGGCAGCCGGAATGGGAATCGGATTCTATGCAGATTCTAAAGAAGCATTTTCTTCCCTCGAAAAAATTGCTGTGATAGAGCCGGAAACAGAAAAAAGAGAACAATATTTAGAAGCCTATACCAGATGGAAACAACATCTTAACGAAATAATGTAATCACCCTAGAATAAAGCTTTTCATAGTACCTGCGGACTTATAAAAACCCGGCAGGCAGGGGATTCTTATGCCAAATTATAAAAAACAAACTAAAAATAAAAATCAAATACATATGAACATTTTAACAGAAAAGAAAGCGTTTTTCCCGGGTGTTGATACCATCAAATTTGAAGGTAAAGAAAGTAGAAATCCAATGGCATTCCGATATTACGATGCAGACAGGGTAGTAATGGGAAAACCAATGAAAGAATGGATGCGGTTTGCCATGGCATGGTGGCATACCTTGTGTGCAGACGGTAGTGATCCGTTCGGAGGAGCAACGATTCATCATCCATGGGATATTGGAAATGATGCTGTTTCCAGAGCGAAACATAAAATGGATGCAGGTTTTGAATTTATGTCTAAAATAGGATTTCAATACTACTGTTTCCATGATGTAGACCTAGTGGCACCCGCTGATAACTGGAAAAATTATGAAAGCAATCTTCAGGCAGTGGTGGAATACGCCAAAGAAAAACAAAAAGAATCAGGAATCAAGCTTTTATGGGGAACTGCAAATGTTTTCACGCATGAAAGGTATATGAACGGAGCTTCTACCAATCCTAATTTTGATGTGGTAGCCTGCGCAGGAACACAGGTGAAAAACTCCATCGATGCAACGATCGCACTTGGAGGAGAAAACTACGTGTTCTGGGGTGGTAGAGAAGGATACATGAGCTTGCTGAATACCGAAATGAAACGTGAAAAAGATCACCTTGCCCGTTTCCTTTCTATGTCCAGAGATTATGCACGCAGCCAGGGCTTCAAAGGAACTTTCCTGATTGAGCCAAAGCCGATGGAACCAACCAAACACCAGTATGATTACGATTCTGAAACCGTGATTGGTTTCTTAAGACATTACGGTTTAGACAAAGATTTTAAACTGAATATCGAAGTGAACCACGCTACGCTGGCAGGACATACTTTTGAGCATGAACTTCAGGCTGCGGTAGATGCAGGTTTATTAGGAAGCATCGATGCCAACAGAGGAGATTATCAAAACGGTTGGGATACCGATCAGTTCCCTGTGGATTACCGTGATCTGGCTCAGGCATGGCTGGTATTGCTTCCGGCAGGAGGATTAGGAAATGGCGGAGTTAATTTTGATGCAAAGATCAGAAGAAATTCTACTGATCCGGAAGATTTATTTATCTCTCATATTTCAGGGATGGATGTTTTTGCAAAAGGCTTGTTAGTGGCTGCAGATATTCTTGAAAACTCCGATTACAAAAAATTACGTACAGAACGATATGCTTCTTTTGATAGTGGCAACGGAAAAGCTTTTGAAGAAGGAAGTCTTACCCTTGAAGATCTTCAGAGAATTGCTCACGAGGTAGGAGAACCTCAGACCAAAAGCGGAAAACAGGAACTGTTTGAAGCGATCGTGAACATGTATATCTAAAAAAACGGGAAGGCTGCTGCCGTAATCATCCGCACCAGCCTTTTCGTTTCCCCCTTAATACTTAAAAAGAATAATTATGAACCGACTTTATTTTGCCAAAAGTAATAGAGCTGCATTGTTTTTTGCAATGGCTTTACTGCCTTCAGGCTTAGCGTATTCCCAGGTTAAAAATGATACTGTTGAAAAGGAGAAGAAGATAGATGAGGTGGTGGTGATAGGATATGGAAAACAGAGAAAAGAAGCAGTAACCGGATCTGTAGCCTCTGTAAAAGGAGATGTAATGAGAGAAGTTCCCTCCGCGAATGTCAGCCAGGCATTACAGGGCAGGGTAGCAGGAGTAGATATTTCACAGACTTCAAGTAAGCCGGGAGCTCCCATGCAGATCAGGATCAGAGGAACCCGTTCTTTAACGGCAGATAACGATCCTTTGATTGTACTGGATGGAATTCCTTTTCCAGGATCACTTGCTGATATCAGCCCGAACGATATCCAAAGTATGGATATCCTTAAAGATGCATCGTCTACCGCGATTTATGGATCCCGTGGAGCAAACGGTGTAATTTTAATCAGTACAAAAACAGGAAGAAAGCGCCAGAAAGCTACTTTCACGTATAATACCTATACCGGGATTACATCGGTTTTTGCTAAATATCCGATGATGGATGCTCAAAAATTTATTAAACTGCGTCAGGATGCCGGACTTTTCACCCAATATGGCGTGGATGAATCCAAAAACGTGAATACAGACTGGCAGGATTTAATGTATAAAAACGGCATTCTTACCAACCACGATATCGGGATTTCCGGAGGAACAGAAAAAGGTTCCTACAACTTTGGGATGAGCTATTACAATGAGCAGTCTGTATTGCCGGGGCAAAATTTTGAAAGGTTCAATATCAGAGGAAGCCTTGATCAGGAATTAGGAAAATATTTCCGGGTCGGGATGACGACGAATAATGCTTATACTGTAAATAAAGGAAGCAACCTAGGGCTGTACAATACATTAAGTACAACGCCTGTTACCAATCCTTACAATGCAGATGGAAGCTGGAAAGAGCGGGTAGTGATGTCTGCGGATACGCAATATGTCTATTCAAGAGATGTAATTGATAACCTAGGAGATGCGTGGGTAGATAAAGCGATTGCGTTCAGTTCTTACAACAATTTCTTTGGGGAATTCAAAATTCCGTGGGTACAGGGATTGACATTAAGAACCAATGTCGGACTGAATTTTAAAACCACCAATACAGGAAGTTATACCGGGAAAGGAGTGTTCAGTTCAGAACCGAATAACCTGTCTACAGCATCTATTGGAAATTCTTTAACAACGCATTGGGTGAACGAAAATATTTTAACGTTTGACAGGACTTTTGCAGAGAAACATAAAGTGAATGTGGTGGCTTTACAGTCTCAGGAACAGAGAACTTTCAACAGTTCTTACATCACAGCCAGGGATATTCCGGCAGACCAGTTTCAGTTTTATAACCTGGGACAGGCGCAGGGAGAAATTACGATCAATCCTGATAGCCAGGGATACTATAAAAGAGGGCTTAAATCCTGGATGGGAAGGGTAATGTATGAATATGACGGACGTTATATGTTTACTGCCTCGATCAGGGGAGATGCTTCCTCCGTATTGGCTCCGGGATACCAATGGAATATCTATAATGCCTTTTCAGCAGGCTGGAATATTGCAAAAGAAAAATTCCTTAAAGATTCCAAAGTCATTAATACCATGAAATTGCGTTTCGGATACGGGGAAACTTCCAATCAGGCTGTGGCACCTTATTCTACTTTTGGCCGATTAACAACTGAACCGTATAATTTTGGAGATACCTATGCAATCGGAACGTATGTATCTACGCTGCCTAATTCAAAATTAGGATGGGAATTTTCAGAAACACTGAATTACGGATTGGATTTCGGATTATTTAATAACCGGTTAACGGGTACAGTAGAATATTATACCACCAATACAAAAAATTTATTACTTGATGTTAAACTGCCTGCAACCTCAGGAGTAGGAAGCTACACCGGAAATGTAGGTTCAACAAGCAATAAAGGAATTGAAATCTCATTAAACGGAGCCATCATCCATAATCCTGACGGATTTTCCTGGGATTTCGGGGTTAACTTTTATGCGAATAAAAACAAGATCACTTCATTATCTTCAGGAGCGACAAGAGACGTTGCCAACTGGTGGTTTGTGGGACATTCCATCAATTCCATCTACGATTATCAGTATGTAGGATTATGGCAGCCGGGAGATCCTTATATGAGTATTTTGGAACCGGGAGATCCTAAATCGGTGGAAGGTTCTATCAAAGTAAAATATACCGGAGGTTATAATGCTGACGGAAGTCCGGTGAGAGCTATCAATGCCGATGACCGACAGATCCTGAATGCCGATCCTGACTTCCAGGGAGGTTTCAATACAAGACTGGCGTACAAGAATTTTGATTTAAGTATCATCGGAGCGTTCAAAAGCGGCGGAATCCTGATCAGTACGCTTTACGGAAATACCAGTTACCTGAACATGATGAACGGAAGACGAAACAACGTGGATGTTGACTACTGGACTCCGGAAAATACAGGCGCTTACTATCCAAGACCCGGAAGTGTACAAAGTAACAATAACCCTAAATACGGAAGTACATTAGCCTATTTTGATGCCTCTTATCTTAAAATAAGAACCATCACGTTGGGATATAATTTTACGCAGGGAGTTTTCAAAAAAGCAGGAATCAGCAAACTGAGAGTGTATACTACTGTTACCAATCCGTTTGTATTTTTCTCTCCTTACCATAAACAATCAGGCATGGACCCTGAAACCAACTCATATGGTAATGAAAACCAGGCTGTATCAGATGTTTATCCATCAAGATTTTTAACCATAGGAACTAATACACCATCACTTAGAAACTATATGATCGGTGTCAACTTAACCTTCTAAAAATTGACTCACATGAAAAAGTTCAGAATACATACGACAGCAAAAATTTTACTGTGTACTGTGGTGCTTTCCAGCTGCTCTAACCTGTTGGATGAAGAACCCCGTAATATTTATACCCCAGAATACTTTGAAACGGAAGCTGGGGTACTGGGTGGAATTACCTCAATGTATGCCCATTTACGATACATTTACGGAAACGGATACTGGCTGAATGCCTGTGAAACAGGAACCGACGAATATACCTATGGTTATGCGGCAGACGCCAACTTTAAAGATATGGATATGTCCGGAGTGGGGAATCTTACCCCTTCATCCAGCCGTGCTGACGTTTTGTGGAACAATGCATTCAGAAATATCAATACTGCCAACGGAGTTATTCAAAAAGGTTCTGGAGTAGGAGTTTCTGATGGTATTATCGCGGAAGCCAGGTTTTTCAGGGCTTTTGATTACTTTATGCTGGCTCAGACGTTTGGAGGAGTACCGTTGGATCTGGGGTCCGGAGAATTACAATTTAATACCAGTACGGTCAGAGGGTCTGTACGAAATACCGTTCCTGAAGTCTATTCAAAAGTCATCTTTCCCGATCTGCTAAAGGCAGTACAGGATCTGCCGACCGGAGCCCGTGTTACCGGTGGTGTTACTAAAACAGTGGCTAGATTATTTTTAGCAAAAGCGTATCTTACCTACGGATGGTGGCTTCAGAATCCCAACGGAATTCCCACGTATCCGCAGGCGCCAAGGGTAGACCTTGACGGGCACAACGCTCAGTGGTACTTCCAACAGGCTTATGATATTGCTTTAGCAGGGATCAATAGTCCCGGAGCTTACGGATTACAGGCAACTTATTATGATGTAAATCTTGCTCAGAACGACCGAAATAAAGAAATGCTGCTGTATGCAGACCACACAGAATCCAGTGAATATTATGACGGATCCAGCCACTCGTATAATACAGGATCTTCTCCTGGAAATTTTGCGGCATGGATGACAACCTGGGATTATACATTCCTTGAAAGTTCTCAAAATCCGCAATGGACAGGTACTTCAGTACGGTCTGTACAGAGAGAAGCCGCTCAGGCTTACGGAAGACCATGGAAAACAATGGCTCCTACCATTGAAGCCGTAAAAAATACATTCGCTAATAAAACACAGGATTCAAGATACGACGGTACTTTTGTAACGACGTTCCGTGCAAATTGGAATAAAGCAGGAATTTCAAATGCTACATTATACAATGCTAACGGCCTTCCGGTACAACCCGGAAGTGCAATTCTTACCTTCCTGAATGATGATCCGGCACAAACCATAGATTATACCAACTCAATGTACAAAAGCAATGTTGGCGCAGGGTTTTTACCGGGCAGAGCAGATTATGTAATTGCCCCGAGCGGAATCAGCAGATACGCCTATCCAAACCTATGGAAAATTGGAACGTACAGAACAGACAACGGAACAGGGCTTGGACAGCCTAACGGTGGAATCACCCGTCCTTTTCCTATTGCTAAGTTTTCAGAACTGTATTTCATTGCAGCAGAAGCAGCAGTAAAAGGAGCTTCAGGATCAATGACCGCAAGAGACCTGGTAAATGTGATCAGAAGCAGAGCCGGAAAATGGCGTTGGGACAACAATGGAAACGTTGCCAAAAATGAAGACAACAGCGCAGCAATGACAGCTGCAACTCCAGCTACAATCACCGTTGATTACATCTTGGCAGAAAGATCCAGAGAATACTACGGAGAAGGGCACAGATGGTTTGATCTTGTAAGAACCCAAAAATGGGGTGAGCTGGCTCAGACTTATACCATCGCAGGGACAGCAGTGGGAGATCATACTCCAAAAGTCTATACCAGAAATATTGCCAATTACCTGTATTTAAGACCAATTCCTCAATCCCAGCTGGATGCGATGGAAATGAGTGCAACAGCATTGGCGGCCTATCAGAATCCGGGATATTAATATTTAAAAGACAATTTTACATTCATATTAACGACAAAGTAGGTGCTTACAACACCTGCTTTGTTTTCATGAAAAATATCTAAAAAAGCTATGGAAAAAACTTGGCGCTGGTTTGGAAAAAAGGATAAAATAAAACTTGAAATGCTTCGGCAGATTGGGGTAGAAGGCATTGTGTCCGCTCTTCATGATATTCCGAACGGAGAAATCTGGCCGCTGGAAGCCATCAATGACTATAAAAATCACATAGAAAGCTCCGGGCTCCGCTGGTCGGTCGTGGAAAGTCTTCCGGTAAGTGAATCCATCAAATATGGAGGAGAAGACCGGGATCAGCTGATAGAAAACTATGGTAAAAGCCTAGAAAACTTAGGGAAAGCAGGCATTACAACGGTTTGTTACAACTTCATGCCGGTTCTCGACTGGGCAAGAACAGATTTGTATTATCCATGGGAAGATGGTTCATCATCGCTTTATTTTGATAAAGCAAAGTTTGCCTATTTTGAAATTCATATTCTTGAAAGAAAAGGAGCAGAAAAAGACTATTCGTCAGAGATTCTTGAAAAAGTTGAACAGCTTAAAAACATCATTACAGAAGAAGAAAAAAATGATCTGATCGATTCCATAATTGTTAAAACCCAGGGATTCGTCAATGGAAACATTAAAGAAGGCGATCAGGATCCCGTAGCGATTTTTAAAAGTTTATTGGCGCTGTATGATGGTATTGACAAAGAACAGCTCCGTCAGAATATGAAATATTTCCTTGAAAAGATCCTGCCCATATGTGAAGAATGGAATATTCAAATGTGCGTACATCCTGATGATCCGCCATTTTCCCTGTTAGGATTACCTCGGATTGTCACCTGTGAAGAAGATATCGACTGGTTCCTGAATGCTGTAGATAATCCCCACAACGGACTCACATTCTGTACCGGTTCACTCAGTGCAGGATTGCAGAATGATGTTCCTAAGCTTGCTCAGAAATACGCTTTACGTACCAGATTTGTGCACCTCAGAAGTACCAATGTTTTTGAGAACGGAGACTTTATCGAAGCCCATCACCTCGGAGGAAGAGGAAAACTTATCGACGTCATCCGGATATTTGAAAAAGAAAATCCATCCCTGCCGATGCGTATCGATCACGGCCGTCTTTTAACCGATGATATGGATAAAGGATACAATCCCGGTTATTCATTTCTGGGAAGAATGCTAGCACTTGGCCAAATTGAAGGAGTGATGGCAACCGTACAAAATGAAATGAAAATTAAGACAATTTCCGGTGGAATATCTTAATAAATCATAGAATGAAATGCTATTAAATGAATTAAAAGAAATGAACGAAATATTTAGTATACAAGGGAAAATAGCTGTCATTACAGGAGCTTCAGGGGTATTAGGCGGAAGTCTTGCCGAAAGTTTCGTAAAAGCAGGCGCTACCGTTGTCGCACTAGGAAGAAACCAGGAAACCCTGGATGCTCGTGTGAAAAAACTTACGGATTCAGGAGGTGAGGCATTTGCTGTGGAAGCCAATGTGATGGATGTAGAAAGCTTAGAAGCCGCAGCAAATAAGATCGTGGAAAAATATGGTAAAATTGATATTCTACTCAATATAGCCGGCGGAAATATTCCAGCGGCCACCTTATCTCCCGACCAGTCTTTTCTTGATATGAACATCGAAGGATGGAACCAGGTCACTGATCTTAACATCAATGGAACAGTATATCCAAGCTACGTTTTCGGAAAAGTAATGGCACAGCACGGAAGTGGAAGTATCGTCAACATCTCTTCTATGGCAGCCTATTCAGCCATTACAAGAGTAGCCGGATATTCAGCGGCAAAAGCGGCAATTACCAATTTTACCCAATGGCTGGCCTCCGATTTAGCCTTAAAATATGGCGATACAATAAGAGTAAATGCCATTGCTCCCGGATTTTTTATCGGTGATCAGAACCGTAACATTTTATTGAATCCTGACGGATCATTAACAGAACGAAGCGTAAAAGTCATTGCAAAAACTCCGATGGGCCGTTTTGGAGATGCCGAAGAACTCAACGGAGCGGTACAGTTCCTGTGTTCAGATGCAGCAAGCTTCATTACTGGTGCACTGCTGCCTGTTGACGGCGGTTTCAGTGCATTCAGCGGAGTGTAAATAAACACGTTTCATATAGTTTCATATACTTAGTAGACGGGGCTTGGAGCCATTCATTGGATTGAAAGGCCCTGTTTTTTAGTTTGAAATCATCTATAAAAAAGTAAAGTAAAAATCTCAATTAATCATTAATACAACCATGATCAAAATACATCCTCCTAAAAAACAAAATATGAGATGGTGGATGCTGTCTTTGGTTTTCCTGGCCACTACGATCAATTATTTAGACCGTCAGGTAATGGGATTGCTGAAGCCAACCCTGGAAGCAGACTTTCACTGGACAGAAAAAGATTACAGTTATATTGTGATGGCTTTTACCGCTTCTTACGCATTAGGATACCTCGCAATGGGGCGTTTTATCGATAGAGTGGGTACAAAAATAGGATATGCTGTTTCTTTAATCATCTGGAGTCTGGCGTCTATCGGACATGGTTTTGTGAAAAATACCTTCGGATTTATTCTCGCAAGAACAGCTCTTGGACTAAGCGAGGCCGGAAATTTTCCTGCAGCTATAAAATCCGTAGCAGAATGGTTCCCCAAAAAAGAAAGAGCGCTGGCGACAGGTCTTTTTAATTCCGGAGCGACGGTAGGAGCTATTTTGGCCCCTCTTTTAGTTCCATGGATTCTCGGACATTATGGATGGCAGCAGACTTTTGTGTGGATTGGAGCAGCCGGACTGATCTGGATTGTTCTTTGGTGGAAATTTTATCGCGCTCCTGAACAATCAAAAAAACTAACCCATGAAGAATACCAATATATAAAAAGCGATCAGGATGCACAGCCAGAAGAACAGTCTAAAGTCCCTCTTTCCGAATTATTCAAATACAAAGTAACCTGGTCATTTGCCATCGGGAAAATCATGACCGATCCAATATGGTATTTCTTTATGTTCTGGCTTCCCGCTTATTTTGTCGATGTTTTTAAAATGGACCTTACGAAACCATCCCTTCCTCTGATCCTTATTTACAGCGGAACAACCATCGGAAGTATCGGTGGCGGCTACCTTTCATCGTGGCTCATCAAAAAAGGATGGGAAATCAACAAAGCAAGAAATGTAACGATGCTGCTTTTTGCATTGATGGTTGTGCCCGTGATGTTTTCGAAATATCTTGGAAATATGTGGGTTATTACCATTGTGATTGCTTTTGCTACAGCAGCGCATCAGGGTTGGGGAGCCAATCTGATGACAACGGTTGGAGACAGGCTGCCGAATAAATATGTAAGCTCAGTGATTGGATTCGGCGGAATGCTAGGCTCTGTTGCCGGGATTATCTTTCCTTTGTTTATTGGAATTATACTGGATACTTTTAAAAAAGCCGGAAATATCAACGGAGGATACAATATTATCTTTTTTATTGCCGGAATATCCTATATCGCTGCCTGGCTAATTATCCGTTTCATTAACCGAAAGCCAGAAAATAAGATAAAAACGAATTGATAATAATTATGAAAAGAAGACTAATCAATCCAATTGTTTTTAAAAATAAAACGGCCTTAGCTGTTACAGTATTACTTTCCCTGAATATTTCAGCCCAGGTTTTTTCCGGCTTTACGTACAAGGGAAATGATAAAATATACACGGATAACCCACTCAAAGACGATGAATTCTATTCACCGGTGCTTCAGGGTTGTTATCCCGATCCCAGTATCACGCGAAAAGGAAGCGATTATTATCTCGTGAATTCCTCATTTTCAATGTTTCCGGGAGTTCCGATCTTTCAGTCTAAAGATCTGGTCAACTGGAAGCAGATTGGGCATGTTTTAGACAGGCCTTCACAGCTGAAAGTGGAAAAATCGGGTGTTTCAGAAGGAATCTATGCTCCGGATATTAAATACAACCCATACAACGATACGTTTTATATGGTGACCACTCAGATTGCCAGCGGAATCGGAAATATGATTGTCAAAACCAAAGATCCTGAAAAAGGTTGGAGTGAAGTTCAAAAACTTAATTTTGATGGGATTGATCCTTCCATTTTCTTTGATGACAACGGAAAAGCATATATTATTCATAACGATGCACCACCAAAAGGAACGGAACAATACAGTGGTCACCGTGTGATTAAAATATGGGATTATGATCTCGAGAAAGATCAGGTGGTAGCGGGCACGGATAAAATCATTGTGAATGGTGGAGTAGACCTCAGCCAGAAACCAATCTGGATAGAAGGTCCGCATCTCTATAAAAAAGGTGGAAAATATTATCTGATGTGCGCGGAAGGAGGTACAGGAGGCAATCACAGTGAAGTTATTTTTGTGAGCGACAGTCCAAAAGGTCCCTTTATTCCCGCAGGAAATAATCCCATTCTTACCCAGCGCTATTTTCCGAAAGACAGAAAAGATAAAGTGGATTGGGCAGGACATGCCGATCTGGTAGAAACCCCTGAAGGTGACTATTACGGAGTATTTTTAGCCATCCGTCCCAATGAAAAGAACCGGGTAAATACGGGAAGAGAAACTTTTATCCTCCCTGTAGACTGGAGCGGAACATATCCTGTATTTCAAAATGGATTAGTTCCTATGAAACCTGCACTTAAGATGCCGAAAGGAGTTAAAAATCAAACCGGGGAAACCGGATTTTTTCCGAATGGGAATTTTACGTTTTCAGATGCTTTAACGAATCCTGATCTCGATCAGAGGTGGATTGCGATGAGAGGTCCGCGTGAAAATTTTATCACCATCACTAAAAAAGGATTGAAAATAAATTCTTTTGCCACCAATGTTAAAGCAAAAGCTCCCATTTCAGCATTATTTCACAGGCAGCAGCATGCATCATTTGAGGCGGCCGTTACTTTAGATTTTACCCCGAAATCTGAGAAGGAATTGGCCGGAATTACGTGTTATCAAAATGAAAAATTTAACTACGTATTTGGACTGACGAAAAAAGATAAAGATTATTATCTGGTATTGGAAAGAACAGAAAAAGGAAACTCAACCATTGTTGCCCATGAAAAAATTGAGCTTTCTAAGACGATGCAACTTAAGGTAATCGCCGAAGGGGATGATTATACCTTTAATTATTCTCTTGACGGGAAAACTTTTAAAAATCTGGGCGGAAAAGTTTCAGGAGATATCCTGTCAACCGATATTGCAGGGGGATTTACAGGTAGCCTGATCGGATTGTACAGTACAGTATCCAATGATATGAACTGGTGAAAAATTCTTTAATCAACGTACATAGTCAATCCAATGAAAGTTTTATCAAAAGTAATCATCATCACAGCCTTTATATTCTGCGTTAGCGGGACGGCTCAGTCTGTTGGATCCTTTATCACTACTGAAACAAGTGCAGAAGGATTGCTGTTAAAAAATCAATCCGTAAAGCTGGCCTTGTATACCGATCAGGGAATTGATAAAGGTATTGCAAGAGCCGTTCATACGCTAAGTACTGATCTTCAGAAAGTAACCGGAGAATTACCTGATACGATTCATCAAAATCCAAATCGATCTTCTCCGCTGATTATTATTGGAAGTGCAGGAACGAATTCAATCATTGATCTTCTGATCAGACAACATAAACTGGATGGTAAAGAACTAAACGGAAAACGGGAAAAATTCATCATTCAGAATATTAAAAATCCCTTCGAAGGAGTTTCAGAAGCTGTTGTGATTGCCGGCAGTGACAAACGCGGGACGATCTACGGGATTTATGAATTTTCAAAACAGATCGGCGTTTCACCATGGTATTATTGGGCGGATGTTCCGGTACAAAAAAAAGAAAATCTATATTTTAAAAAAGGAACATATACCGACGGAGAGCCAGCAGTAGAGTATAGGGGTATTTTCCTGAACGACGAAGAACCTTCTTTGGGAACCTGGGCGAGAAACAGCTTTGGTGGAATCAACAGCCAGTTTTATGAAAAGGTTTTTGAGTTAATCCTTCGCCTTAAAGGTAATTACCTCTGGCCTGCAATGTGGGGAAAAGCTTTCTATGATGATGATCCTCAAAATGGAGTGTTGGCGGATGAAATGGGAATTATCATGGGAACTTCCCATCATGAGCCGATGGCACTGGCACAAACTGACTGGCATCGATATATCAAGAAAAATGACCTTTCCAATATCTGGGATTATAACAAAAATGCTGATGTATTGCAGCAATTCTGGAAAACGGGGATCAAGAGAAGTAAAAACTGGGAAAAGTTGATCACCATAGGAATGCGTGGTGACGGGGACGAAGCCATGGGAGAGAAAACGAATATTTCTCTTTTAGAGAAGATTGTAAAAGATCAGCGGAAGATTATAGAAAACGAAACAGGAAAGCAGGCCAGAAAAATACCTCAGATCTGGGCATTGTACAAAGAAGTCCAGGACTATTATGATGAAGGAATGAAAGTTCCTGATGATGTCATTCTGCTGTTTTGTGATGACAACTGGGGAAATGTCCGCAAACTTCCCGATCTGTCAAAACCGCTTCACAAAGGCGGCTATGGAATGTATTATCATTTTGATTATGTGGGTGGACCGAGAAATTCAAAATGGATCAACATCAGTCCTATTCAGCGGGTTTGGGAACAGATGAACCTGACCTACGAACATCAGGTGAATAAGGTATGGGTAGTCAACGTAGGCGATTTAAAACCTATGGAATTTCCGATCAGTTTCTTTATGGATATGGCCTGGAATCCCAAACAGTTTACTGCGGATAATCTAATGGAATATACCCAAAAATGGGCATCAGAGCAGTTTGGTGAGAAGCATTCCAAAGAAATTGCAAGAATGATCAATCTGTATGCAAAATACAACCGCAGAGTAACACCTGAAACGCTTAACAGTACCACGTACAGCCTCGATAATTATAATGAATTTGAAACGGTGGTAAATGAGTACCGTACTCTGGCTCTTGATGCAATACGCTTGTCCAGAGAACTCCCGCAGGAATATAAGGATGCTTATTTCCAGTTGGTGCTCTATCCGATCGAGGCTTGCAGTACTCTGTATGAAATGTATTATAACGTGGCAAAAAACAAGCAGCTGGCGGCGAAAAATGATCCTAGTGCCAACGAATATGCCGATAAAGTAAAAAAGAACTTTGCATATGACGCTTTGCTGCAGCAGCAATACAACACTGAAATTGCAGGCGGAAAATGGAAACATATGATGGATCAGCCTCACATCGGATATACAGGCTGGAACCAGCCCGATCAAAATATAATGCCGGAAGTAGTTTATGTTTCAAAAACATCCACTCAAAAAAATAAAACGTTCAAAGAAAAAGAGGGCTATATTTCAATAGAAGCGGAGAATTTTGCAGATCAGCATACTTCAGACAATATACAGTGGAAAGTAATTCCCGATTTCGGAAAAACAAAGTCCGGTGTAACTACCTTTCCGCAGAAGAGTCAGCTTAAGAATGAGGACAATATCTATCTCGAATATGATATGAATGTTACCTCAACAGGACTATTTGAAGTCCAGCTTTTATTGGCGCCTACCCTTAATTTTAACAGCAATAAAGGCTTGCGGTATGAAATTTCTTTTGACGGACAACAACCGCAAATCATTAATTTTAACGGAAATTACCGGGGCGAACTGGGACAATGGCAGTCTGAGCATATTATAAAATCAATGACAAAGCATACCATAACGATACCAGGAAAACATACCCTGCGTTTCCGGGTGCTGGATTCCGGAATTGTCATCGAAAAAATACTCATCAATACAGGAGGATTACAGCCATCCTATTTAGGCCCTCCCGAAAGTGACTATGAATAATATTAATATAAAATTAAGTAAAAATATACAATTTTACACGGACTTTATTGTCTTCATTCTGCTGTCATTCAGAATGTAACGTAGTGAAATGAAGAATCTAATCGATGAATGGGATTCCTCCTTCGCCGGAATAACAATACATAAAAAATTGTATATAATAACCTTACATAATTATACATTTTAATAGAAACATTCTTATAAGCAAGTTTGACGTCTGATATCTGAAATCTCATATCTGACATCTAATAATAAAAAAACGAAAAGACAAAACAATATGGAAAATATTCAGATTTCAGAATATGGAACCACAGATAAAGGGGAGAACATCAAAAAATACACCCTCACGAATAAAAATGGAATGACCGCTGAAATCATCAACTATGGAGCGATTGTTACTTCATTAACCGCTCCGGATAAAAACGGGAACTATGAAGATGTGGTGCTGGGTTTTGTAGAACCACAGGATTATTTTAACCAGAATTCATATTTCTACGGAGCCATTATTGGGAGATTTGCGAACAGGATTGCAAATGCTGTTTTTCAATTGGAAGGTAAAAGCTATCACCTGGCAGAAAATAATGGCCCCAATCATCTTCATGGCGGGAAAGAAGGATTTTTTAACAAGATTTGGACTGCTGAAGTGGTACAGAAGACTGAAATCCCCACTTTACAATTAACTTATGAAAGTCCTGATGGTGAAGAAGGATATCCGGGGACACTTATAGCGAAGGTTTTTTACAGCCTGACCGACGATAATGAACTCATTATTTCTTATGAAGCGGTAACTGATCATGCGACTATTATCAATCTGACGCATCATTCCTATTTCAATCTTTCCGGTCGGTTTACAAAGCCCATTACCGATCATGAATTACAGTTGGAAGCAGACCAGTTTATTCCTATTGACACCTTTTCTATTCCCGAAGGAGGATTTCAGGATGTTGAAGGTAGCCCCTTTGATTTCAGGATTTCCAAACTCATAGGAAAAGATATCGATACCGAAAATGAGCAGCTAAAGAGAGCCAACGGATATGACCATTGCTTTGTCCTTAGAGGAAGCGGGATGAGGCGGACCGGAACATTATATCACCCGGAAAGCGGACGGAAAATGGAGGCTTTTACCGATCAGCCGGGTATGCAAGTCTATTCCGGGAATTTTTTAGATGGAAAACATACTACAAAAACAGGAGGTAAAAATACGGCAAGAACAGGAATTTGTTTAGAAACGCAACATTATCCCGATGCTCCCAATCAGGTTCATTTTCCATCTGTAAAGCTTTTTCCTGGAGAAAAATATCAGACAAAAACGATCTATAAATTTTCAGTAGGATAAAGGTAAAGTTTGCTTTTTTACTCATTGGAAATTTTGCTTTTTGAACATTTGAGAAAAGGTTTTCATTAATAAACGATGTTGGATCTCATTTCAGGCAATACAATCAAGTGAATATTTGTGTTTTATGTAAAAAATAGGCGGAAATAAAGCAAAATTAATGTTAAACATATGTTAAAGTTTATTAATATTGCAGATTTAATTTTAAAAATAAACAACAGTATAGTTATTGTCAAAAATATGATAAGCCCTGTGTTGAAAGTGTAAAGAATTGGCCCGGAATATTTTTATGCTGTATGCTGAGGTTGGTGCAGGATCCGGAAATGAAAAAGACTCCATTTTTATAATCGTACAATCTATGATAAGGGTGTTGTTTTTTTCTAAGAAATACTAAAGTGTTACGGCTCACTTTGACAAACGGAGAGCTGGTACTCTCAGGATTCCTTTGCTATATAGATTGTTTCTTATATTTTTAAAAACGATCACAAAGATATTGGTAGGTTAATACAATCTATGGTGAGAATATTTTAACATTCAGTTTTATTTGTTTTTAAAACGGTACATAATATACCATTTGTCTTGTAAATAATACAATACATATGAACTAAAAATCAATCAATTGATGATGACGATACATAAAGCGTTGATTCTTTCAGGAATAGCCCTTTCGTTCTGTTTACAGGCGCAGGATAACATTCCTCATTTGCAGAAAAAAGGTACGGCAACCCAGCTTGTCGTAGAGCAGAAACCATTTCTTATCATAGGCGGTGAGTTGGGAAATTCTTCCGCATCTTCCGCTCAGGATATTGAAACGCATTTTCCAAAACTTCAGCAGATGGGATTGAACACCGTTTTAGTGCCTGCCTATTGGGATATGATAGAACCCGAAGAAGGGAAATTAGATTTTAGTTTACTTGACAAAGCTATTGATCAGGCCAGGAAAAATGATCTTAAAATTGTTTTCTTATGGTTCGGAGCCTGGAAAAACTCAATGAGCTGCTATGCTCCGTTGTGGTTTAAAAAAGACTATAAAAAATATCCCAGAGCCTATTCCAAAGCCGGAAAACCTATGGAAATAGCAAGCTCTTTCTCACAAAACGTCCTGAATGCCGATCACAAAGCCTTCTCTGAAGTAATGAAACATATTGCTTCCGTAGATTCCAAACAGGGAACGGTCATTATGGTACAGGTAGAAAACGAAATCGGAATGCTGGAAGGTGCTCGTGATTATTCTAAAGAAGCCAATGCTTCCTTCAATGCCCAGGTTCCTGAAACACTGATCAAATTTTTAATTAACAATAAAAAAGAACTTCATTCCTCCCTGGCAGAGAAATGGGGGAAACAAGGGTTTAAAACCAAAGGAAACTGGCAGGAAATCTTTGGAAATGACCTGTATACCGATGAACTTTTTACGGCCTGGTCATATGCTCAGTATGTAGAAAAACTGGCTAAAACATCCAAATCCATTTATCATATTCCTTTATATGTAAATGCGGCTATGAACAGCCGGAACAGACAGCCGGGAGAATATCCTGCAGGTGGTCCGCTGGCTCATCTGATTGATATCTGGCATGCAGCAGCACCCAACATAGATATACTTTCCCCTGATTTATATGACGGGAATTTTGCCGAATGGGTATCTAAATACAGACTTCATAATAATCCGCTTTTTGTACCGGAAGTAAAAATGACGGCTAATAACGGGGTGCAGGCTTTCTATGCTTTCGGGGAACATGATGCCATTGGATACAGTCCGTTTTCCATAGAGAATAATTCCGAAACAGGGAGCAAAAGGCTGGCAGATGCCTACTCCAAATTGAAACAGCTGATTCCGGTTCTTACAAAATATCAGGGCCAGGGATGGTCCAAAGGACTTTTATTCGATCAGAACAATTCAGAACGTAAAATCAGTTTTGATGATCTTACCCTTACGGCAAAACACTTTTTCACTCTTCCTTGGGATCCAAGAGCAAAAGACGGAAGTGTGTGGCCTGAAGGAGGCGGAATCATTCTCCGGTTGGCTAAAGACGAATACCTTATTGCCGGAAGCGGGATCGTGGTGGAGTTTGAAAAACTCAATGAAAAAAAAGAAATTCAGGCTAAAGATTTGGGAGAAGATGGTTTTGCCGCGCAAGGTGGAAAAACGCAGACTCAAAATACTCAAAATCAATGGACGGGCGGAAAAAGGGCAGGAATTGGTCCTGTGGATGAAATAAGAATCGATGAGAAAGGAAATTTCATTCCAATAAGAAGACTGAATGGCGACCAAACCCATCAGGGAAGACATGTACGGATTGGTGTTGATGAGTTTGCGATTCTTCACGTCAGATTATATGAATATCAATAGACTGGATGAGCTTACTGAAGAACTTCTATTAACAATATTGTATACAAATCTATAAAAATGAGTACCTGTAATGTTTTAAAAATATTGATCCTGTTCACTGCTTTTTGGGTGACCGATATGGTTAATGCCAAAGTGAAACTTCCGGCTTTGGTTTCAGATGGAATGGTATTGCAAAGAGATCAGAACATAAAAATATGGGGCAAAGCAGATGTAGGTGAAAAAGTGAATATAACCTTTCAGAATAAAAAATACAGCACCACAGCCAATACAACAGGAAACTGGAATCTAATGCTGCCTGCCATGAAAGCAGGAGGCCCTTTTACCATGACCGTGAATGAAATAACATTGCATAATATCATGATTGGTGAAGTATGGCTGGCATCAGGGCAATCCAATATGGAGCTTCCGATGCGGAGGGTAAAACCTTTGTATCAGGAGGAAATCCAAAGCGCGAATAATCAGAACATCCGTTTCTTTACTGTTCCTCAAAAATACGATTTCAAATCGCCGCAGGAAGACCTGGACGGTGGAGTATGGGAAACGACCAACCAGCAGACCATTTTAAATTTCTCTGCAGTGGCCTATTTTTTTGCCAAATCAATACAAGAAAAAATGAATGTTCCGGTAGGAATTATCAATGCAAGTTTAGGCGGTTCACCCGTTCAGGCTTGGATGGGTGAAAATTCCCTTAAAAAATATCCGGAATACCTTTCAGAAGCCAAAAAATGGCAGAATGACCAACTCATACAAACCACAGAATCTTCTGAACAGGCTCTAAGCAAAGCCTGGTATTCTGAACTAGATAAGAATGACAAAGGAGTGAGCGAACACTGGGAACAGTCTCAATGGAATGATTCCGGGTGGAGCACCATGAATATTCCGGGCTCCTGGGAAGATAAAGAAGGGGCTTTTGAAGGGTCTGTGTGGTTTAGGAAAGAGATAACACTTCCCAAAGGAGCAGGAGCTAAAGCTGCTTTTCTCAACCTGGGAAGAATAAAAGATGCCGATATCACCTATATCAACGGGATAAAAGCTGGAAATGTGACCTATGAATATCCACCCCGCTGGTATGATATTCCGGCAGGGGTATTAAAAGAAGGGAAAAACATCATTACGGTACGTGTACTCAACGGGAGTGGAAAAGGAGAGTTTATTAAAGACAAACCTTATGAACTACATATTGGAGATCAGACAATAGACCTGAAAGGTGAATGGAAATACAAAATAGGGTACAAAATGAATGGAAATGCTCCCGGGCAGACTTTCATCCGCTGGAAACCAACGGGATTGTATAATGCCATGATTCATCCGCTTACAGGATATGCGATAAAAGGAGTAATATGGTACCAGGGAGAAAGCAATACTGCAAAACCTAATGAATATGAAGATCTGCTTTCCACGATGATTAAGGATTGGCGTTCCCAATGGAATCAAAAGGATCTTCCTTTTCTCATTGTACAGCTTGCCAATTTTATGGAAGCGAAATCCCAGCCTGTAGAAAGCAGTTGGGCACAACTGCGCGAACAGCAGCGCAATGTTTCCCTTACCGTTCCCAATACCGGACTTGCCGTGGCCATCGACGCCGGAGAATGGAACGATATCCATCCTTTACACAAGAAAACAATTGGTGACAGGCTTGCTCTTCAGGCACTGAAAATCGCCTATAAAGAAAACATAGTGGCAGACGGCCCTGTCTATGAATCATTCAAAAAAGAGGGGAATACCATCATTCTTTCGTTTAAAAAAGGAACCGATGACTTTTCTCCGGTTTCCTCACTGAAAGGTTTTGCCGTTAAAAATGAAAACGGAAATTTTGTATGGGCCAATGCAGCAATAGAAGGAAATAAAATCATGGTATGGAGCGATGCTGCTAAAAATCCAACTGCTGTAAGATATGCCTGGGCAGACAATCCGGATCAGGCCAACCTGAAAAATAAAAACGGGCTTCCGGCTTCCCCTTTTACCACGGAATAAAAAAACATAAAATATCCATTATCCTATCTGAAATTACAACTACTTATGAATAATCAATCTCAAAAAATATCGGTCCTTGAAAAAATAGGCTACAGTTTAGGCGATCTGGCTGCCAATTTAGTATTCCAGACTCTGGTGACTTATCTGGCGTATTTTTACACAGATATTTATGGATTAAAAGCCAAAGATGCTTCGGTCATCACTCTGATTGTAGGCCTGGTAGCCGGTTTTGGATTCAATCCGTTGATTGGCGCCCTGGCAGATCGTACCGTTACAAAATGGGGGAAATTCCGTCCTTGGATTCTGTTTACAGCCGTTCCGTTAGGAATTGCCGCCTTGCTGGCTTTCAGTACCCCGGATTTTTCTTATAAAGGCAAGATGGTGTATGCTGCTGTTACCTACACGTTACTGTTATTATTATACTCTTCCAACAATCTTCCTTATTCAGCTTTGAGCGGAGTCATTACCGGGGATATGAGTGAAAGAAACAGTATATCTTCCTACCGTTTCGTAGCGGTGATGTTTGCGCAGTTTTTTGTACAGGTTTTCATGCTTCCGATTATTTTATCAGTAGGTAATGGAGATAAAGCAGTGGGAATTGAAGAAGTAATGACCTGGCTGGCCATCATCGGTTCTGTGATGCTTTTAATCACGTTTTTTACAACGAAAGAAAGAGTTATTCCTAAGCCGGAGCAAAAATCAAGTGTAAAAGAAGATGTAAAAGATCTGTTTCAGAATAAACCCTGGGTCATTATGCTGACGGTAACAGCGTTGATATTCATTACATTGGCCATGAAAGGAGGTTCCTATGTCTATTATTTTAATAATTATGTAGACGAAGCAGCATTGAAAAGCTTCATTGCTCCGATTACCCATTTCTTTGACTCCATTGGGATGAACTTTTTTGGAGAGAATGTGAAATCTGCAGGATTTGGACTTTTTAATGCCGGTGGAATTATCATGATGATTGTAGGAATTACATTTTCAAAGAAGTTTGCCGACCGTTACGGAAAAAGAGATGTATTTGTCCTGTCACTTTTTATCTCAACCTTATTTATTGTAGTCTTTATTTTTTACCCGCCGAAATCAGTTGAACTGATGTTTTTATCACAGATCTGCCACGGCTTTTTCTATGGAATCAGTACACCCATACTTTGGGCCATGATTGCTGATGTAGCCGACTATTCAGAATGGAAAAATAACCGGAGAGCCACAGCCATTATTTTTTCTGCCATGATGGTAGGGTTAAAAGTGGGATTAAGCATTGGAAGTTCATTGGTTGCCATGATTATCGGTAAATACGGTTATATTTCAACCGAAGGGACCCAGCAGGTTATTCAGCCTGAAACCGTGGCAGAAGGCGCCAAAATGCTAGTCAGTGTATTTCCTGCGATTCCGTTTTTTATCGCATGCGGACTGCTTTTCCTCTATAAAATCAATAAAGAAATGGAAGTGCAGATTGAGAAAGATCTGTCAGAAAGAAGAAAATAAAAACCAAATATATGAATCGTATTATCCTAGTAGGCCTTATGGCTTTTGCCGTTTCCTGCACACAAGTAAAACAGAGTACTTCCGATGCTTCATTGAAAGAAGCTTTTAATAAAAAATTCTACATCGGAACAGCCATGAATCTTCAGCAGATCCATGGAACAGATCAGAAATCAGTAGAAATTATCAAACAACAGTTCAGTTCTATTGTTGCAGAAAACTGTATGAAAAGCATGTTCCTGCAACCTGCTGAAGGAAAATTCTTTTTTGACGACGCTGATCAGTTTGTTGCTTTCGGAGAGAAAAATAAAATGTTTATTATTGGACATACCCTGATATGGCACTCTCAGGCTCCGAAATGGTTTTTCACAGACAGTAATGGCAACAATGTATCTCCGGAAGTATTGAAACAGAGAATGAAAAACCACATTACCACTGTTGTTTCCAGGTACAAAGGAAGAGTAAAAGGCTGGGATGTGGTGAACGAGGCTATTTTGGAAGACGGTTCGTACCGGAAATCTAAGTTTTACGAAATACTGGGCGAAGAATTTGTTCCACTGGCATTTCAATATGCACATGAAGCAGATCCCGACGCAGAACTCTATTACAACGATTATAATGAATGGTATCCTGGCAAAATACAGGCTGTTTCCAGAATGGTGAAAAAGCTGAAATCTCAGGGAATCCGGATTGACGGAGTGGGAATGCAGGCCCATGTCGGAATGGACGCTCCTTCCATAGACGAGTATGAAAAAGCCATTCTTGCCTATGCTGAAACCGGAGTAAAAGTGAATGTGACAGAGATGGAAATCAGCGCACTTCCTTCACCCGGAGGAAATTCCGCCAACATTTCAGACACGGTTGCTTATAAAAAAGAAATGAATCCCTATACTCAGGGACTTCCCGCGAATGTACAGTCACAATGGGAAAAGCGGTATGTGGATTTCTTTGGCCTGTTTTTAAAACATTCGGATAAAATCAGAAGAGTTACCTTGTGGGGAGTTACCGATACGCAGTCCTGGAAAAATGATTTTCCGATAAAAGGAAGAACAGATTATCCCTTACTTTTTGACCGTCAAGATCAGGCAAAACCGGTGATTGAGAAGATCGTCAAACTGGCGGGAAAGTAGGGAATAGACAAGATGTTAGATTTCAGACATCAGACATCAGACATCAGACTATCAGCTTAACACACAGGTTAAAGACCAAACACTAGCAACTGACAACCAACAACTAAATAAAAAAAGATAAATTTTACGATCATGAAAAAAGCAAAATATCTATTCCCGAGTGATTATATGGCAGATCCATCCGTTCATGTATTCGAAGGTAAACTCTATATTTATCCATCCCACGACAGAGAAAGCGGCATTGAGGAAAATGACAACGGAGATCATTTTGATATGAATGATTACCATGTATTTTCCATTGATGACATAGAGAACGGAGCGGTAACGGATCATGGAGTTGTCCTTTCGGTAAAGGATATTCCATGGGCAGGGCGTCAGTTGTGGGATTGTGATGTAGCATTTAAAAATGGGAAATATTATATGTATTATCCTTTGAAAGATAAAAATGATATTTTCAGGATAGGAGTGGCCGTTGCCGACAGACCTTATGGTCCTTTTATTCCTGAAAAACACCCGATGTTGGGAAGTTACAGTATTGATCCCTGTATTTTTGAAGAAGACGGGAAGCATTATATGTATTTTGGCGGAATCTGGGGTGGACAGCTTCAACGCTACCGCAACAATAAAGCACTGGAATATGCAGTCATTCCAAATGATGATGAACCCGCAATTCATTCTAAAGTTGCTTTATTGAGTGATGATATGTTGGAATTCGCAGAAGAACCAAAAGATCTTATCATTCTCGATGCCGATGGAAAACCTTTGCTTCAGGGCGATGAACACCGATTTTTTGAAGCCTCATGGATGCATAAATACAATGGAAAATATTATTTTTCTTATTCCACGGGAGATACTCATCTTTTATGCTATGCTACAGGGGATACTCCTTACGGACCGTTTACTTATCAGGGCGTTATCCTGACCCCGGTGGTAGGATGGACCACGCATCACAGCATTGCCGAATATAAAGGAAAATGGTATTTATTTTTTCATGACAGTGTTCCCAGCGGTGGAAAAACCTGGTTACGAAGCATGAAAATGATTGAAATGGAGTATCATCCGGACGGAACCATCAAAACCATTGACGGATTAGAAGGTTAAAGTCACCGATAAGGTCGTTTTTATCCTTTCATAAAAAATAAAAAATCTATGAAAATTTCCTGTATGTTTTATCTTCGAACCTGTATACTGTTTCTTTTTCTCTTTCCATTTTGTGTATTTGCAGAAGATGGTAGCCAGCTCTGGCTTCGGTTTCCAAACGTAAAAAATGGAATCAGTGCAGAAAAGATTATTTCCAAAGGGAAAAATCCGACGCTTGATATTGCGAAAAAAGAGCTTACTACTTATTGGCAGGGACAGACTGTTGAACTGCGTACAGAAAAATCATTGAAAAATCTTAAAGATGGATACACCATTACATCCGGACCGGAGAAAATCATTATTTCTTCAGCTAAAGAAACGGGCTTGCTGTATGGAGTGTATCATATTCTCCGCCTACAGCAGACGCAATCGGATCTTACTCACCTGAATATTACAGAAAAGCCTTCTTATGACGTAAGAATTCTCAACCATTGGGATAATCTGGACGGAAGTATAGAAAGAGGATATGCAGGACATTCGTTATGGAAATGGGAAGATCTGCCCGGCACAATTTCCCCGCGTTATGAAGCCTATGCAAGAGCCAATGCTTCGATCGGAATTAACGCTGTCGTGCTGAATAATGTCAATGCTTCACCGAATATGCTGAAGAATGAATATCTGATCAAGGTAAAAACACTGGCCGATATTTTTCGTCCGTATGGAATTAAGGTCTATCTTTCAGTGAACTTTTCCTCCCCAAAAGTCATTGGCGGACTTGAAAATTCTGATCCACTGAATAAAAAAGTTCAGGAATGGTGGAAGGAGAAAACCAATGAAATTTATAAGATAATACCGGATTTTGGAGGCTTTTTGGTGAAAGCCAATTCAGAAGGGCAGCCCGGACCTCAGGATTATGGAAGAACCCATGCTGATGGTGCCAATATGATGGCTGATGTATTGAAAGCTCATGGCGGAATAGTGATGTGGCGTGCTTTTGTATACAGTCCGAGCCCGGAAGACCGAGCCAAACAGGCCTATCTGGAGTTTCTGCCTCTGGACGGAAAATTCAGGGATAATGTGATTATTCAGATCAAAAACGGTCCGATTGATTTCCAGCCCCGCGAACCTTTTAATCCCTTATTCGGAGCGTTAAAAAAAACCTCTGAAATGGTGGAATTTCAAATTACACAGGAATATCTGGGGTTTTCCAACCATCTCGTTTTTCTTGCCCCGCTGTTTAAAGAAACTCTGGACAGTGATACCTATGCCTATGGAAAAGGATCTACGGTTTCAAAAATAACAGACGGTACATTGAGACCTGCAAAATTAACAGCTATTTCCGCCGTAGCCAATATTGGTGATGAAACCAACTGGACCGGAAGTCATTTTGCCCAGGCCAATTGGTATGCCTTCGGAAGACTGGCATGGAATCATCAGCTGAGTTCCGATCAGATTGCCGCAGAGTGGATAAAAATGACGTTCACCAATGACCGGAATTTTGTAAATCCGGTGAAAGAAATGATGCTTTCTTCCCGGGAAACAGCTGTAGACTACATGATGCCGCTTGGTTTGCACCATATTTTTGCTTTTGACCATCATTATGGGCCTGAACCCTGGGGAGATATTCCCGGTGGAAGGCCGGACTGGATGCCCGTATATTATCATAAAGCCGATGAAAACGGACTGGGATTCAACAGAACGCAAACAGGCAGTAATGCGGTTGCCCAGTATTTTTCACCTTTAAACCAGACCTATGGAAATATAGAAACCTGTCCTGAAAATCTCATCCTCTGGTTCCATCATGTTCCTTGGAAATATACTATGAAAGACGGGAAAAGCCTGTGGGATGAACTCTGCTACACCTATGATAAAGGCGTGAAAAACGTTCGTGAATATCAAAAAACATGGGATAGAATGGAACCGTATGTGGATGCAGAGAGATTCCATCATGTTCAATCCAGGTTAAAAATTCAGTCGAAAGATGCCGTGTGGTGGAAAGATGCCTGCCTGCTTTATTTTCAGACCTATTCGAAGATGCCGGTTCCTTACGATATAGAACGCCCTGTTCATGAGCTGGAAGATCTTAAAAAAATCAAACTGGATATGAAACATCATAACTAAAATTAATCTGTAGTGTTTTTAAGACCTGGTTCATGCAATATTGACAATTTTACAATCCTCCGAAAGTCACCCGTTACAACTATATGTGGTATCTTTGTGCCTTGATTGACAATTTTGTAACCAAAAAAATGTTGTATGAATGATATTAAGCTGATCGTAACCGATATGGACGGAACATTCCTGAATTCTCAATATGAAGTAAGCCCGGAGTTTCCGGAAATCTATGAAGAGCTGAAAAGAAGAAATATTCTCTTCGTACCGGCAAGCGGAAGGCAGATGCTGGGGATCACCAAATATTTCGGAGCGATTGAAAATGAAATTGGTTTTATTGCTGAAAACGGAGGGTATATGGTGTACAAGAATCAGGAATTATTTGCTGATCAGCTGAACCAGGAAAATATTGCGGAAATTATCCGTTCTATCCGTACGGTTCCAGCCGCAACCGCCGTTTTATCCGGGAAGAAAAAAGCCTATTACGAAACAGATAACCAGGATTTCATAGACTATATTGCTCGGTTCTATACCGATAACGAAAGGAGAGAGGACCTCACGGAGCCGGTAGATGACAGTATTTTTAAAATTGCTGTTTACCATCCTGAAAGCTCTGAAAAATATTTATATCCGGTTGTAAAAGACTTTGATCAGTTTGGTCTTGAAGTCGTCATTTCTGGCCAGCATTGGATGGATATTATGAATAAAAACATCAACAAAGGAAATGCATTGGAAAAATTGCAGAAAACCCTTAATATTACTCCCGCACAGACCATGGTCTTCGGAGATTATATGAATGATATCGAAATGCTTAAAAAAGCTCAGTATTCTTATGCGATGGAAAATGCGCACCCTGCCGTAAAAGCAGCAGCAAGCTTTGAAGCGGGTTCCAATGATAACTTTGGGGTACTGAACACCATTAAAAGATATCTGAACGCAGAATAATTTTAAAATTTAGATATGTTAAGTACTAGTTGAACGTATTTATGAACTTCACTTGTATTGTCATTCCGACAAAGGAGGAATCTCATTTATAGATTAGATTCTTCATTTCACTTCGTTGCATTCTGAATGACAGCAGAATAATTAGCAATAAAGCCTAGTGGAAATTGTATATTCTTATCTTATAACCACAAAAGTCACAAAAGCTGTGTGAAATACTATCAACACTTTAATTGATTTAAGTTTTGACAAGTTCTATAAAATATTTCCTCAATAAAAAACCTTCAGACATGATCTGAAGGTTTTATTTTAATATCAATGTCTAGTCCTGAAATATCGATACACAAAAAAAGAATCGTTATGGAAGAACATTTAGAAACCCAGTATGTCAAGCGTACACAGAGAGATT
>NZ_JAWRXA010000436.1:0-264 GCF_046535275.1 Chryseobacterium sp. SIMBA_029 | reverse complement strand
CTCGACGGATGGAGAAGAACGCGCTCTCCCCTGTTTCAGCGGCCAACCGGCGGAGGGATGGACGGGCGATCTCCTCCATCGGGAAGCGGGCCGCCGCCACGGATCCGAGCAAGAAGATTTCTGAGCCCAGGGCCCACTTGCCGGTGGCGGAATTGTGTTCAAGGAGGCCCTCAGCTGCCAGCGATGACAGCAACCGGTGCACGGTGGGGCGGGTCAACCCTGACTCACGGACCAAGCCGGCCAGGGACGTCCCCTCCGGCTTGC
>NZ_JAWRXA010000435.1:0-264 GCF_046535275.1 Chryseobacterium sp. SIMBA_029 | reverse complement strand
ACACAAAGGGAACCACCTACTTTGTCCGTGCAGGGAACCATATCCAACTACAGAAAAATCCCGTCGACAGTACATCCGGTACCGGAACAGCGGTCAACAATTCGTTCGGCCGGACCATCTTCTACACCACGGTCGCCGGCGATTCATTCGACAGCATCGGTTACAAATTCAGGAGTACGACCGCGCAGCTGCTGCAGTACAACCCGTCCCTGGCCGCGGACCGGCCCATCCCAGTTGGAACCAAGGTCAACCTGATACCCGGAC
>NZ_JAWRXA010000434.1:0-264 GCF_046535275.1 Chryseobacterium sp. SIMBA_029 | reverse complement strand
CTCTGCCTCCAGTGCCGCCAGAATGTCCTCGACGCTGTCGAAGCGGAAAGCGCGGTCGATGATCGCCCGGTTGTGCTCCAGATGGCCGGCATGGGGATGATTGGCGAGATGTTTCAGCATGGCATCGACGGTGGTCGACGACGATCCGACTGGCATGCGGGCCAGCGCATCGATCATCTCGGGCAAGCGGGCGGAGGCAATCTTGACGTCGGCAAGCCCGGCATAGAGCGCGTCCGTGGCATTCATTTCCAGGCCGGTCAGCCC
>NZ_JAWRXA010000433.1:0-264 GCF_046535275.1 Chryseobacterium sp. SIMBA_029 | reverse complement strand
CACGTTTTTGGCTACCAGTCCCTGGAAGCTGATCTCCTCACGCCAGGCACCTCGTTGCCGGTTGCCGACACACCGTTCGGAAAGACGGCAGGAATCACCTGCTACGACCTCCGTTTTCCGGGGCTTTGGTCAGAGCTGAGCCTCCGCGGTGCAGAGATCGTGATCGTTCCCGCCGCCTGGCCCGCCACGCGCAGGGAGCACTGGAGGCTGCTCACCTCAGCGCGCGCCGTCGAACACCAAGTTTTTGTCATTGCCTGCAACGCC
>NZ_JAWRXA010000432.1:0-265 GCF_046535275.1 Chryseobacterium sp. SIMBA_029 | reverse complement strand
AACGTAGTTTCGTTCAGCAGAAGAATATCCACAACACGGGTGAAAGTAACATTACCATTATTATCTAAACCAACAAGGGTTCTTTTCTTTCCATCAGGAGAAATAGACCATGTTCCCTGAGATCTCAACGCATCGTTTAATCCGAAGATTTTAAAAGTACCATTGGCTTTAAAGTAAGAATATCCTACATAACCAGCCACACTGGCATCATTTAAAGCTACGCTATTTCCACTTTTATCCTTAGCTCCGGTAGTTTCCCATGGAG
>NZ_JAWRXA010000060.1:0-396 GCF_046535275.1 Chryseobacterium sp. SIMBA_029 | reverse complement strand
AAAAAATTGGTGAATGAAGACTTAAAAGTCTCTGATTTCCCCAAATCGCGGCCCCCGGCATCCCGAAATAGGACGTTTTCGCCGGCGCCAGCGGGAGACGCATCATTCCGGGACCGGCCGTTGTATTGAAATGTAACGCCGTGAATGCTTGGCGGTGAACGTCTTTCATGTATAGATAAAATGATAATATATCCGCTAAGAAACTGATTACCATGAGCGGCTCTACTTTAGCATTAACACTCTGGTAACCCTCTTCTTTAAGCCGATTGAAACAGCGCCTCGCTAGGTTGAGCCAATCCGATCAACGGCAAACCGTTGGCGGACGTGCTGAACATCAACTGGAGTTAGGAGTTAGATATGACCAAGCTTGTAAGCCGTTTCCTGAAAGACGAATCT
>NZ_JAWRXA010000431.1:0-265 GCF_046535275.1 Chryseobacterium sp. SIMBA_029 | reverse complement strand
CACATCGCGGAAAGAAGTATTTCCGTTCGCACCGACGCTCAACACGGTAGATTTCTGTTTCACTGAATACGAACCCACAGTGCGCGGCAGCGTACCCTGCTCGTTAAGGTAGTCGGGAAAGAAATCAAGGAACGAGATCGTGCCGCTATCGTCCGCCGTGACGTAGTTGGCGAATACGGTACCGGTACGATCATCGAACACACCGGAGATCTGGAAAGGTTGAATGGTGCCCACACTGGTGACGGGTGGCACGGTGACGTTAACG
>NZ_JAWRXA010000430.1:0-265 GCF_046535275.1 Chryseobacterium sp. SIMBA_029 | reverse complement strand
CACTTAGGTCGGCAGTTCCAGCGTTGGTCGGCGTTGGCGCGGGCTGGGGAGCGATGAGCGAGGTCAAGACCGACGCAATTTGGGATGCAGTGACCGGCGCAGTTAGGGCTGAAGCATTCATGGTTTTTTCTCAAATAACAGAACGTTTTTATTACCCTCCTGGATAATCTGCATTTCCCTATACTGGCTCTGTGGGAGAAAGGAGCGAACCGGTTCCCCTCCATCAAAAAGTCCTACCGCCAATAGTCATCAATGCCACGCCGCA
>NZ_JAWRXA010000429.1:0-265 GCF_046535275.1 Chryseobacterium sp. SIMBA_029 | reverse complement strand
CTTTCGATTCATCAATATGGCCGCGCGCCGCTCTGGCACAATGCCGAGACCGGATGCCGCAGGAGCCTTGCCTCGGCGGCATGCTCCGCTGCCCGCGCGACGGCGGCATCGGGGCGAGTCCCGCAGGTGGAAATTAATTTTCGCTTAAGGGGGTCGAGCCAGAATCGGACGCTCGCTCGGGCGCGCGTTCGTCGAGCACGACACCCGGGCATGCACCGCAAACCCGCCGTGGGGCGGCCCCCAATGGGTCAGCCCTTGATGGGCC
>NZ_JAWRXA010000428.1:0-265 GCF_046535275.1 Chryseobacterium sp. SIMBA_029 | reverse complement strand
CTTGCTGGGATGGCCGAGGACTTCGGTCGTAAGCAGCCACTGGCATTCCTTGGCGCCGCCGCACTGGCTGGACTGACGGCCAGCCGCTTTCTCACCGCTTCGGCCAAGCGCAAAGCCCCGTCTGACATGGACCCGACCGCTCGCAGGTCTGGGCTAAAGGCAGGGTCGTCTCAGGATTTGACGGAGGGGTCTCTCGATGGCTGAGCAGAATCAAAATGCGCCGCTCTCTGAATTGATCAGCGGTCTGATTTCAGATGTGTCAGGC
>NZ_JAWRXA010000427.1:0-265 GCF_046535275.1 Chryseobacterium sp. SIMBA_029 | reverse complement strand
CGTCTTTCTGTTTCGTTGCCCAGAAACCATTTTTTAAATAGTCTTTCTCTGGAGTAGAAGCAGCAGCAACGGCACCATAACCGCAGTGGTGGTTCGTGAATAAAAGTCCTTTATCAGAAACAATTTCACCTGTACAGAAACCACCGAAGCTTACGATAGCATCCTTTAAGCTGGAATTATTTACTGAATAAATTTCCTCAGGCGTTAGCTGTAGACCCTCTTTTTGCATATCAACACCGTTAAGTCTTTTGATGAGCATTAGCAG
>NZ_JAWRXA010000426.1:0-265 GCF_046535275.1 Chryseobacterium sp. SIMBA_029 | reverse complement strand
CGTTGGCTTCGGTAGATAGTAGAGGATGTAGCCGCCGTAACCGATATGCGCGGCAAACAGCAGGGCAGCGGCAAAGACACCCGTCCTGGCGCCCTGGCGGGTCCCAAGCAGCGCCGGTGCTGCAAAGACGAAGACGGAAAGCGCCGTGACGCCCATGACGCCAAGCACATGGGCCGATTGCATCATCAGCGGCACCGGCATCATGCCGTAACCGACTGCATTCCACGGAAAGCCGGTGAACGCGACACTGCGAAGCCATTCGAAC
>NZ_JAWRXA010000425.1:0-265 GCF_046535275.1 Chryseobacterium sp. SIMBA_029 | reverse complement strand
CTGTCCGGCTGTGCAGCCACCGTTGATGTCAGTGCCGCCGCCGACGCCGCCAACCCGGCCTGCGCTGCGATGATGGTGGCACTGCCGGACCAGATTGGCGATTCTGCCCTGCGCAAGACCAACAGCCAGGCCACTGCCGCTTGGGGAGACCCGTCGCAAGTCATCCTGCGATGCGGCGTCAATGTCCCCGGGCCGACCACAGACCGTTGCGTCACCGTCAACGGCGTCGACTGGGTCATCAAAGAGGGTAACCCGATCTACACCC
>NZ_JAWRXA010000424.1:0-265 GCF_046535275.1 Chryseobacterium sp. SIMBA_029 | reverse complement strand
AGCCAGCAGGGATCCGGGCTTGGGATTCCACAGAATGCCATAGGCTTTATGGTGGGTTTTGACATTTACAACAATACCACCAGCGCTCAAATGAGCAAGGTACACATTGCGTATGGTGTAGTTCCGAATACAACAGACACGAACAACATTGAGTTTTTCAATACTGCAGGAAGCTCATTCCACTCTCCGGATCTTAACGCTACACAATCTTTTATAGGAGACACTTATAAACATGTAGAAGTAACCGGACAAATTGATCCCATCA
>NZ_JAWRXA010000423.1:0-265 GCF_046535275.1 Chryseobacterium sp. SIMBA_029 | reverse complement strand
CGGGCCGTTTTCGCCAGTGAGGCGTTCCCGCAGTGTGTTCTGGACCTTTTCGGCCACTTCGGCGCCCGTCAGTTCCTCGCCGCCAAGCTCGAACACGTCGTCGCGGTGGCCCGCGGCAAAATGAAGGAGCTCGTAGGTGAGTTCGTCATGGTTTTGGAGCGCGTGGACCAGCGATGCCTGGTCTACGCCGATCTCCTTGGCGAGCTTCAGGGTCAGGCGCAGGAACTCGGTATCGCCGGTCACCAAGGCGTAGTGGTACGCAGGC
>NZ_JAWRXA010000059.1:0-397 GCF_046535275.1 Chryseobacterium sp. SIMBA_029 | reverse complement strand
GGCGATGTCGTGGAGATCTCTTCGGCCGGGCTCGGAACGCTTAGCAACACCATGCGACTGTCGACGCAATGCCCGCCCTGGACATTCGGCATCTCGGCCCTCTTCAAAAGTCTCGCAAGGCGCGGCTTGTTGTGAGCGGCAATTGTGCTTGGCGCGGCAATCGGGTTAGAAGAGCAGCATGAACGACAACGTCATCAAGTTTAAGAAACCGAACAAGCCGAAGCCGCCGCGCCAGATCAATCCGGCGCTGCGCAAGCTCATCGTGGTCCTGACCATCCTGGTGCTTTTTGCGGCCGCCTGGGGCTATTTCAACTTCTTCGGCGGCCAGCCCGCGCCGTAAGGATGCGGACGCGGTTCTGCCGTTTCCTCACCAGTTGAAGGTCAGCTTGCCCATCAC
>NZ_JAWRXA010000422.1:0-265 GCF_046535275.1 Chryseobacterium sp. SIMBA_029 | reverse complement strand
GCAGATTTCCCTCATGACAGGGATGGCTGCTGCGCAACTGATGCTGGCGGGCAAGGTGGGGATCCTCCGGACCATGCCGGCCCCTGACGAACGCTCGCTGCTGCATTTCAAGAGGCAAACACAGGCCCTCGGCAAGCCTTGGGACGGCCAGGTGAGCTATGGCGAGTATCTGCGGACCCTTGATGCAACCGACCCCAAGCAGTTGGCCATCCTCCATTCGGCAGGCTCCCTGTTCCGTGGGGCCGCTTACACTCCCTTCGACGGC
>NZ_JAWRXA010000421.1:0-266 GCF_046535275.1 Chryseobacterium sp. SIMBA_029 | reverse complement strand
ATTTTTCTAATGCCATACCACTCTGTGCATATCCTTGCCTTAATCCCAATAGTAAAAAGAACAGCAGGATAAAAAAGTTTTTATATATCTTTTTCATTATAGTTATTGTTTAATGAGTTTAGCAGCTGTCGTTTTACCTTCATTTGTTTTTACAGAAACTAGATAAGCGCCCTTTATAAGTGATTGGGTATTAAGCTTGGTCACTCTGTTCTTAGTTTTTATACTTTGAAGCTGTCTTCCGGACATATCATACAGAAGAATATCAG
>NZ_JAWRXA010000420.1:0-266 GCF_046535275.1 Chryseobacterium sp. SIMBA_029 | reverse complement strand
CCCACAAAGCTAAGAGTGGCTATATCGTGCGTGGTGGTCTGCATCGTATCCTTGCCTGGCCATACATTTTTTAAAAACTATAGTGTGCGAGATTTGGCTGAGTTTTTGGAGATCTACGGGCTGCCAATGCGCTTGGGGACGTATCCAGGGGGAGCGACTGAAGACGAGAAATTTACGCTATTACGGGCGGTAATGGATATTGGCCATCGTGCCGCTGGCATCATACCGCAAGGGATGCAGATTGACTTTAAGGAAGCTGCTAAAGG
>NZ_JAWRXA010000419.1:0-266 GCF_046535275.1 Chryseobacterium sp. SIMBA_029 | reverse complement strand
AGGCTGTCTTTTGATTTACCCCATATTTGAATTCATTCTTTCAGCCCATTGAAGAACTTCCGGAAGTTCCATATCTGAAAATTCAATATGGATTACTCTTCTTTTCTTTCCATTAGTTGTTCTGTTTGAGCCATGTAGCGTGAGAGGTTTCATCAGCATAATTCCACCTTTTTCTACATTGCAGATATTTTCTGTTTCTATTGACCAATCTATGGTTTCCGGCCTATAAACTCCCTTGGAATGGGATTTTGGAACTACTTTTAAAG
>NZ_JAWRXA010000418.1:0-266 GCF_046535275.1 Chryseobacterium sp. SIMBA_029 | reverse complement strand
CTAGAATTGCTGCTCTCACCTCGAAACTGCTCCTGATGCTTACAATCCGCCCACTCACCAGTGAGTCGCACAGCGATTGCGCGAACGTGTTGCGCATCTTTCTGGAGGCACCTTCGTACAGTGAACTCGTCGAAGGTCGGCCGCCCTCCGAGGAAGATGTTGACGATTTCTTCAATGGCAAGCCAACCAGTAAGGATACGACGGACAAATTAGTCTTCGGATTTTACGTTGGGCCAGACATGGTCGGCTGTGCTGACGTGATTCGC
>NZ_JAWRXA010000417.1:0-266 GCF_046535275.1 Chryseobacterium sp. SIMBA_029 | reverse complement strand
CGACTCCCGATTCATATGTTCTATAATTCGCGGCTCATGTTGACAGAGTGGCGAAATGAACCAAGTTCGAGAACGAAACCGATCGGTTATCCTTGCCGTTGCTGCTATTGTCGCCGCACTGGCGCTCCTGTATTCAGCCTACATTTCGATTCGGTATAGCGGGCACCACATGCTCGTGCCAGCGTTCTCTTTCCGGCAGACGCAGACCGCCATCACGTCGTACTGGGCATGTCATGATGGATTCAAGCTAGCTTACGAAACACCAG
>NZ_JAWRXA010000416.1:0-266 GCF_046535275.1 Chryseobacterium sp. SIMBA_029 | reverse complement strand
CTCGGCGTCGATACGCCTGATGACCGTCATGTCCTCGTACAGGCCACACAGCTGTTCATCCCCAACGTCCTTGACCCAGACGTCGAACTCCGGATGACTGATGCGTTCGCCCTTCGGTGAGACCAGCTGAAGCAGCTCGCCACCGGTCCGCAGTGGATTCCGAGCGTCATTGCCTGGGGTTTCCGGGGTCGGAGCGTACCCTTGCGCCCGATTGCCCGCCTGATCCGTTAACACAGGTGATCGCACCCTTCCGGTTCGGTTTTGCC
>NZ_JAWRXA010000415.1:0-266 GCF_046535275.1 Chryseobacterium sp. SIMBA_029 | reverse complement strand
ATTTCATTTAGCTCATGATAATGGGTGGCAAATAAGGTTTTCGCCTGGGTAGGATGCTGGTGAAGATATTCTGCAATTGCCCACGCAATGGAAACACCATCATAAGTTGAAGTTCCACGACCAATCTCATCCAGAAGAATAAGGCTTCGTTCAGAAATATTATTTAGAATGTTGGCCGCCTCATTCATTTCTACCATGAATGTAGATTCACCTGCCGAAATATTATCCGTGGCTCCCACCCTTGTAAAGATCTTGTCCAATAATCC
>NZ_JAWRXA010000414.1:0-266 GCF_046535275.1 Chryseobacterium sp. SIMBA_029 | reverse complement strand
CGGCTGCCGCGGGCCCTGCACGCCAAGCCAAGCCTGGACGTCCCGCTGTGTCTACGGACGCCAGGAGGGCCCCGCCGGTCAAGGACACGTTGCGCAAAAGCTGTGACTTGCGGGCGCTGCGTCCTTCTTTGGTGCTGATGTCCGCCGAACGCCATTCGACGTAGGAGTTAAGCGCCGACGTCACAGCCAAAAGGGTCGCGGCAAAGCGGGAGACCTTGCCAAGTCCCAGCAGCGCTCCGGCGCCGAGCTGGGCGCCCCCGAGAACC
>NZ_JAWRXA010000413.1:0-266 GCF_046535275.1 Chryseobacterium sp. SIMBA_029 | reverse complement strand
CCCAAGGAAGGGAAATCCTACGGAATGACCGATATGCAGTCAGCCGCTAGCCTGGTTAGCGTGGCTTCTAGGCGCGCCGATGAAGTTGAAGATTATGTCTTTTTGCCCTCCGGTGTTGCTGAGGAAACGTTGCGTGCATTTGGCGATGGCCAGGCGGTCCATAGCCGAGATAAGGCCGCTGCCGTCCTGGATGAATCGAAGAGGAAATCCCGCCGCAGGGTGGATTACTGGCTCAAGGCGCTGACTCCTGAGGTGATTCTTGATAG
>NZ_JAWRXA010000412.1:0-266 GCF_046535275.1 Chryseobacterium sp. SIMBA_029 | reverse complement strand
CTAATATTTTCTCTGCGATATTCGGGAGAAACAGTTTTTTGTATTGAAAATTGGATAATACTTCCATGATGAATTGATTATTACAAATTGAATGCTGAAATTGAATATGTTGAGTGTTTTGTGTAATGTCGGATGTAAAAAGTATACATCCGACATTCTGCTGAAAACTTATAGTACACGCCTACTCTCACCCCAAACGGGCTTCCTGGTGTGTAAGTAAGATCTGTGATAGGCTCTGCCTCTCCTTTCAATTGAGTTTCTGTTGC
>NZ_JAWRXA010000411.1:0-266 GCF_046535275.1 Chryseobacterium sp. SIMBA_029 | reverse complement strand
CTTGGTGCGCGCCGCCGCTGCTGCCGGTACGGTGCTTGTGGTCGACGAGACACTGCGCGCCCTGAATCTCGACGACGTCCGCACAGCCCCGATGGCCTCTTTCGGGCCGGGTGTGGTGTCCATTGGTTCACTGAGCAAGTCCCACTGGGCCGGCCTGAGGACCGGGTGGATCCGGGCAGAGGAAGATCTGATCGCCCGGTTCGTTTCGGTCAGGGCCATCATGGATCTGGGCGGACCCGTTGTGGAGCAGTTGGCCGCGGCCCGCC
>NZ_JAWRXA010000410.1:0-266 GCF_046535275.1 Chryseobacterium sp. SIMBA_029 | reverse complement strand
GACGTAAAAGGTGGTGAAGATAACCAGTTCTTTTTTTATAACTAATAAATCAATTTTTTTTGATATTCCAATTAACTAGAGCATTTCATTACTAAAAAACAAGGAGGATTTCTTATGAAACCTATTAATAATATTCCATTAAATACTGTGTCTTGTTGTTCAACAGAAACTAATTCTTCTCCAGTTAATATGAAAGAAGAAGTCAATAAAAACAGACATTTGCCTGTAGTCATTATCGGAGGAGGACCAATTGGATTAGCTGCTGC
>NZ_JAWRXA010000409.1:0-266 GCF_046535275.1 Chryseobacterium sp. SIMBA_029 | reverse complement strand
GCCGGAATTCCTGGGCGGAGGTGGCTCCTGTCCCAGCAGTTCGGCCAGGAAAGTGGCCGCCTCCTGATGCCGGTCAAAGAGGGCTCCAGTGAGCGCCTTCGTTCCCCTCAGTGGTTCCCGCGTGGGTACCCGCTGCAGCTTGCCGAGCCCCGGAACATCGAAAATCACCGAGTCCCAACTGGCCCCGGCCACGTCCTTGCCGAACCGGGAAACACACCGACCACGGAAATAGGCCCGGGTGTCCGACGGCGGTTCGCCCACCGCCC